>JANXRE010000001.1 GCA_025353165.1 Acidobacteriota bacterium
CTTCCAGGAGCGCGTTGCGCAAGCCGTAGATGGCCTTGCGCTGCTTGTCCATGACGTCGTCGTATTCCAGCAGGTGCTTTCGAGCGGCGAAGTTCTGCGCCTCGACGGCCTTCTGCGCGGCCGCGATGCGCTTGGTGATCATCTTCGACTCGATCGGGACGTCTTCCTCCATCCCCAGGCGCAGCATCAGGTTTTGCATGCGCTCGCCGCCGAAGATGCGCAGCAGGTCGTCCTGCAGGGATAGACAGAACTTGGCGCTGCCGGGATCGCCCTGGCGGCCGGACCGTCCGCGCAACTGGTTGTCGATGCGCCGGGATTCGTGGCGCTCGGTACCGGCGATGTGCAGGCCGCCGAGGTTCACCACCTCGTCGTGCTCGGACTGCGTTTCCGTTTTGAACCGGGTGAAGAGCTGGTCCCATTCCGCGCGCTCCGGTGCGCCGACCGCCGCGATCTGATACGCGTCGGGATCCTTGTTCTGCTTGCGAAGGTGCTCCTTCGTCATGAATTCGGGGTTGCCCCCGAGCAGAATATCGGTACCGCGGCCGGCCATGTTGGTGGACACGGTGACCGCGCTCTTGCGGCCGGCCTGCGCGACGATGAATGCCTCGCGCTCGTGATTCTTGGCGTTCAACACTTCGTGTTTGACGCCCATTTTTTTGAGGATGGAAGAGAGCTTTTCGGACTTCTCCACCGAGACCGTGCCGACCAGGACGGGCTGGCCTGTGTCGTGCCGCTCCTTGATTTCCCTGGCGGCGTTGCGGAACTTCTCTTCCTCGGTCCGGTACACGATGTCCGGATATTCCAGGCGCTTCAAGTAGCGGTTGGTCGGAATGACGGTAACTTCCAGCTTGTAGGTTTTCTCGAACTCGGCGGCTTCGGTCTCGGCGGTGCCCGTCATGCCCGCGAGCTTTTTATACATGCGGAAGTAGTTCTGAAACGTGACGGTGGCGAGCGTCTGATTCTCGCGCTGGATCTTGACGCCCTCCTTGGCTTCCACCGACTGGTGGAGACCATCCGACCAGCGGCGTCCCGGCATCAAGCGCCCGGTGAACTCGTCCACGATGATGACTTCGTCGTCCTTGACGATGTAGTCCTTATCGCGATGGAACAGCACGTGGGCCTTGAGCGCCTGCTCCACGTGATGCTTCCATTCCATGTGCGCCATGTCCCAAAGGCTGGGAAGCCCCAGCAGACGGGCGCACTTGTCGAAGCCCTCCTCGGTGAGCGCGACGTTGCGGTGCTTCTCCTCGACCGTGTAGTCGCCGGTGTAGTACTTTTCGCCCGGCTCCTTGCCTTCGATCATTTCGCCGCGAACCAGCTTGGGGATCATGCGGTTGACGCGGTAATACTTGTCGGTGGATTCCTCGCTCGGCCCGGAGATGATGAGCGGCGTGCGGGACTCGTCGATGAGGATGGAGTCCACTTCGTCGACGATGCCGAAGTGATGGCCGCGCTGTACCTGATCGAGCACGCGGAACTTCATGTTGTCGCGGAGGTAGTCGAAGCCGAATTCGTTGTTCGTGCCGTAGGTGATGTCCGAGCCGTAGGCCTCCTTCCGCTCCCGATCGTCGAGGTCGTGGACGATGACTCCTACCGATAGCCCGAGGAACGTGTAGATGCGGCCCATCCATTCGGAGTCGCGTTTGGCCAGGTAGTCGTTGACCGTGATGACGTGGACGCCTTTACCTGCCAGCGCGTTCAGATACACCGGGAGGGTTGCGACGAGCGTTTTTCCTTCGCCGGTTTTCATCTCGGCGATCTTGCCGTGGTGAAGAACGATTCCGCCGACGAGCTGAACGTCGAAGTGGCGCATGTTCAGCATGCGGCGCCCGGCCTCGCGGACGGTGGCGAAGGCGGGTATCAAAATGTCGTCTAGGGTAGAGCCGTTCGCGAGCTGCTCTTTGAACTCGTTGGTACGGGCGGCCAGTGCGGCGTCCGAGAGTTCCTGCAACTCAGGCTCGAGTCCGTTGATGGCGGCGATAGTGGGTTGCAGCGCCTTGATCTCACGTTCATTGCGTGTCCCGAAGATTTTGGCGAGTACGGCGTCAATCATTTGTGGTCGCTCCTTTTATTTTACCGGAAAATGCGCCGGTCCCCTTTTCGGTACAACAGAAGTATGGAATCCGTCGAGCTGCGCAAAATCGATGCCTGCTGGAGGGCCGCCAATTACCTCTCCGTTGGCCAGATCTATCTGTATGATAATCCACTGTTGCGCGAGCCTCTCAAGCTCGAGCACATTAAGCCCCGGCTGCTCGGCCACTGGGGCACGACCCCGGGCCTGAATTTCGTCTACGTTCATTGCAACCGCGTCATCAAGAAATACGACCTCGACATGATCTACGTTACGGGCCCCGGGCATGGCGGGCCGGGACTGGTCGCAAACACGTACCTCGAAGGCACTTACAGCGAGTATTACCCCAGCGTGTCCCAGGATGCCGTAGGGATGAAGCAGCTTTTCAAGCAATTCTCGTTTCCGGGTGGAATCCCCAGCCACGTTGCTCCCGAGACGCCCGGCTCCATTCATGAGGGCGGCGAATTGGGATATTCGTTGGCGCACGCTTACGGCGCCGCGTTCGATAACCCGGACCTGATCGTCTGCTGCGTGGTCGGAGATGGCGAAGCTGAAACCGGCGCTCTGGCCGCAAGCTGGCATTCGAACAAGTTTTTGAACCCGGTTCGCGACGGCGCGGTGCTTCCCATCTTGCACCTGAACGGATACAAGATCGCCGGGCCGACCGTGCTCGCCCGCATTCCCGAGTCGGAACTGGCAGATCTATTGAGCGGCTTCGGCTATGACCCGTGTTTCGTCAGCGGCGACGATCCTATGGTCATGCATGAGTTGATGGCCCGGGCGATGGACCAAGCGATTGAGCGCATCCGGTCCATCCAAAGACTGGCGCGCGAGCAAGGGTTCACGGAACGCCCGGCCTGGCCGATGATCGTGATGCGCTCCCCGAAGGGATGGACCGGACCAAAGTACGTCGACGGCAAGCAGACCGAGGGCACCTTCCGTTCCCACCAAGTGCCGATCGACGACTTCCGCAAGAAACCGGAGCACATTCAGGTCCTGGAAGAGTGGATGCGAAGCTACCGGCCGGAGGAGCTGTTCGATGAAAACGGCAAGTTCAAGGCGGAACTGGCGGAACTTGCCCCCCATGGCGCCAAACGCATGGGCGCGAATCTGCATGCGAACGGCGGCGTGCTGCTGCGTGACCTCCGGCTGCCGGATTTTCGCGATTACGCGGTCGACGTTCTGAAGCCGGGCGGCGTGAAGGGAGAAGCAACCCGCGTGCTCGGACGTTTCTTGCGGGATGCGATGAAGCTGAATGCCGATGCCGCGAACTTCCGGGTTTTTGGTCCGGACGAGACGGCGTCGAACCGCCTGAATGCGGTTTTCGAATACACGAACCGGGAATCCGTTGCCGAGATCCTTCCGAACGACGAGAATGTGTCGCCCAACGGGCGTGTCATGGAGGTCCTAAGCGAGCACATGTGCCAGGGATGGCTGGAAGGATACCTGCTGACCGGCCGGCACGGCTTCTTTTCCTGCTACGAAGCCTTCATCCACATCATCGATTCGATGTTCAATCAGCACGCCAAGTGGCTGAAGGTGACGCGCCAGATCCCGTGGCGGCGTCCCATCGCATCGCTGAACTACCTGCTGACGTCGCATGTGTGGCGACAGGACCACAACGGCTTTTCCCATCAGGATCCGGGCTTTATCGATCATGTCGCGAACAAGAAGGCCGGTGTGGTGCGAATCTATCTGCCGCCGGACGCGAACTGTCTGCTGTCGGTTGCGGATCACTGTTTGCGCAGCCGCAATTACATCAATTTGATCGTCGCCGGAAAGCAGCCGGAATGGCAGTGGCTCGACATCGATTCGGCCGTCCGCCACTGCATCGCCGGGGTGCTGCACGGCAATAACCTGTTCGCGGCCACTTTCTGAGAGTTTGAAAATCTTCACTACGCCAGATTGAATGAGAAAAAGACCCTTGCTCGGTTCATCCTGTAAAAAAAGTATCTCATCGCGAGAATAATTCCGTATTTTCCCTAATGCCAGGATATCGGCATAACTTTGTTCATCAAGTCCGGCGAAAAAGGGGAACTCATGCACCAGTTCAACAGCACTTTTCATAAATAGAACCTTTCCCAAAGTCGGCGTTTTTGTATCGCGAGCGGATTTTGTCGTCAGGCCAGG
>JANXRE010000043.1 GCA_025353165.1 Acidobacteriota bacterium
TGAACTGTCCGTTCTCGATTGTGTACGTCTTGGTGTTGATGGTTAGCGTGCCCGAAACCGCCGTACCATTCGTTGTCAACTGCAGCACCAGTCCGTGCTGCACCTTGCCGTACGCTAGCTGTTCCGCCGCATTCCCCGACCACTTTCCTCCGATCGACGCGGCTTGAACCCAAACTGTCAATGTCAACGCTAAAAACGCGACGACGACTTTGACCATTTCTGCCCTCCTTGAGGCGTGAAGCCCCCGGCTAATTATGTAGGAGATCACGGGTACTGTCCAGTCTTTTCTAACGTAAAAGTACTAGATGATATTGATAGTAATGCAGTTAACTATTTCGGCATGCTTGAACATCTGAAAGGAATGTGGCAAACCCCTTTAGGCTTACCCCACCGAAGCAGTTCCCCTCCCCGAGCCGCTCTTCTCCCCTGCTCCTGCCGCTGTTCCTCAGCCTGGCGCTGGTCTGCTTCTGCTGGCTGCCGCGGGTCCTCGAGTCCCTCCTCGCGGCGTCCTTGGCACTGCTGATCTTCACCTTTGTCGTGCCCATGGAGCCCTCGCCTCGCGAACTTCGCCTTCATGGCGGTCTGGGTCGCGCTGTTTGCCTCCGTCACCTATGGCGGCTTCCTGAGCCGGAATCAAAGGATCCCGAGTTCTGGCGGCGCGCCTGCGACTTGGGGTACCCGGCGGCTGCTAGGGTCTGGTCGAGTTCGTCCGCGCGGGCGGAAAGGACGTGCCCGCGCAGGGTTGCGTAAAAGGCAACGGGGTGGATTGCTTCGTCCTGGGATCCTAGTACCATACCGGCCATAGCGTCGAGAGGGACGACAACCACGGGTAGTGGGCTACTTTGGAATAATGTCGCCCCAAACTCCGCGCTGACGTTTCTGGGGCCGGGGCTGGCGAGGGCTACTTTTCGGTTCTCATAACTCGGGAAGGCGAACAAGCACAGATGCTATCTGGACCTCATTTTCGTCAAAGGAATAGAGAACTCCGAGCGTCGGGATATTCGCAGTTCTGTCTCCTTTTTATTCGGCCACCCACCAGTAATCACAGATTGGCTCGCCGGAATTTGGCTCATGCGCCAGCCACCATTTCAGCGCGTCGTACGCTTCTTCCAGCCTCGGATAAATGGAGCCTTCCGCATCGATCTTGTCGCTTACCTTTGACTCCTCGATGACCGTGCGCAGCCTCGTCATTTCAGGCCTGCATTTCTCCTAGTTCCGGAAGCGCCCATTCGCGCACCATCGGACTGGCGGGAACGGGATTAGCAAAAATCGTGAAGTAAGGGATTTCCTCTCCGTCGCTCGCCGTCTTCCAAATGTGATCGTGGGAGAAGTCGCTAATCGACTTGGCCGTATAACCATCGCAAACAAGGTCGATGATTTCGTTAGTCAGCGCAAGTTCCGCCGGGGTTAACTGGTCAACGGCGGGCTTCTGGTTAACGCGATACTGTGTTTGAATGTAGGAATGTAGCGGGGCCGGCGTAACGGACATTTCCCCCTCGGACTCCAGTTCTGCCAAGACCGGAAGGATACTACTGGGCACTGGTCCAAATTGCCGCTTAACATAGCGCGCACCGCTGATTGGACTTCCGGTCTCATAGTATGATCGGAAATCTGAAAGCCACAATATTTTGTTTAACTTAACCGCTCCCAGTTTTGAGGGGTCGGCGTTACGTTTCCAGCAAATGTAGTGAACCAGCGACTTGAATTTCTCGCGGTTGAAAAGCATAGCGCACCTTCCTCCATTAAAACAAGTATAAATTTAAATGTTGTTTTTGCGCCCATCAATTATCACCCCTCAGGCCGCTCTTTCTAGCCTCCGTTCCGAGGCTTCCAGCAATGCCACGAGGTCGCTGACTTCCACAGCCGATCCGATACGCCAGCGGCCATGGCAGGCGTTACGCGCAGCGTGCGGTGAATCCTCACGAAATTGTACGCGAAATAATACAGGGCGACAGCAGCGGCATGGTTCTCGATCTTGCGGCTGAAGGCGTTCGTCAATCGAGTGTAGCGCCGGTTCCCCATGCGCATACTCAAATTCTGCCGCTCCACATAGCTGGTGCTGATGTGGTCCGGGTCGGGCTTGCCGATGACGGATTTCTTATTGCAGCCGATGCAAGTGGCGGGACTGTAGCGCGGACGGGAAGTATTGGAGGGCATCAAGCGGACCTCGCAATGGGCTGCGCGGATTGCTTCCCGTATTGCCTCTTAGCGCCTACTGCCCAGTAGCGGGGTGCCCGGATTTATTTGCCCACCGCTTATTTGCCGCCCCTAATGCGATTTCAGTCCGACGTTCAGAGCTGAGCTTTGCCGCCCTTGCTGGGCCTCCCAACTTCCCCCCTTTCTTGCCAAGCATGGACATAACCCTCTTGAGTTCAACATCGGATACTTCCTGCTCTGGTTCAGAAGTGGACTTTTCTCCTAGGAAGTGTGCCAGTTGGTTTACGTCGGTAGGTCTTTTCTTCGGTGCCGATGGTTTGCGCTTAGTTGCCATGCTTCCAGCATGGCACGGCTGCTTGAGCGGTTCAAGGTTCTGGATTTTCAAAGTAGCCCACTACCCAGCCGCGCCATCGCCCTGTTCCGGCAATCCTGC
Source organism: Acidobacteriota bacterium (assembly GCA_025353165.1). Lineage (GTDB taxonomy): Bacteria > Acidobacteriota > Terriglobia > Bryobacterales > Bryobacteraceae > TMP-7. Next base: position 2,591 of record JANXRE010000043.1, read on the forward strand.
GCCAGCGGTTGGGCGCGCGGGTGCGGCCGCCTCGGCGAGAGCTATGTGAACGGGGAAGGAACACCCGCCGATCCCGAGAAAGCGCTCGAAAGCTTCGAGAAGGCCTGCCAGGGCCATTACGGGCCGAGTTGCTATAACGGGGCGCTCATGTACCATCGCGGAATTACCGTCCGCCCCGCCGAGGAGCTGGCCCGGCAACGGTTGCAACAGGCCTGGCCCTCGGCGTGTCCCGCGCGTGCGGCGGTGAAAAATGAGGACAGACACCTTTTTCTCCGCAGTAACCCGTTGATTCTCCTTTCAGCTCTGGCGGAAAAGGCTGTCTGTCCCTATTTTTCAACTCGATATAATAACGGAGCAGCCCCATGCCCTTTCTTTGCCGATTACTGGCGCTCGGCGCAATCCTGCTTCCCGCCCCGGCCCAGCCGCCGCCCGACCCGCTGGAAGCCCTCGGCATTCGCGAGCTCGCGCTCCCGGTTGACCAAAAGCAGGCCGTCCGCGTCCTGATGCTGGCAGGCAAGAACGACGACGCCGAAAAACTCCTGGCCGACATCATCGCCAAAACCCCCGATGCGCGCGATGCCCGCATCCTGCTGGGGAGGTTGGAGTATTTCAACAGGAAGCCCGCAGGCGCGGTGAGGCAGCTTCTGAAAGCCGGCGAGCTGCAGCCCCTGTCCGCCAAGGACCGGGAGTTGCTAGCGTTCGCCTACAAGGCGAACCATCAACCTCAACTGGCCATCGCCGAGCTCCAAAAGCTCGTGGCAAAGGAGCCGGGTAATCCCGAATACCCGTACTGGATCGGCCGGACGGAGATGGATGCCAGAAATCCCCACGGCGCGGTCGCCGTATTCCGTAAGATGATCGCCCAAAGTCCCGACTATCTGCGCGCCTATGAGTCTCTCGGAATGGCATTGGAACAGGAAGGCGAGAAGGACGCTGCCGTGGCCATTTACCAGCAGGGCGTGAAACGAGACGAAAAACTCCACGCCTGTCCGGCCTGGCTGTACCTGAACTTCGGGGCGCTCCAGCAGGAGCGCAATGAGCTAAAGGAGGCCGAGGCCAACCTGCGGGCGTCCCTTCGGTGCGCGCCGCTCGCCCCGGCTCATTACAAGCTTGGGCTCGTGCTCCAGGACACCAACCGTATTGACGGTGCGATCGAGCAGTACCGCCTGGCAATCGGACTTCAGCCCGGCTATTCGCCACCGTATTATCTTCTGGCGCGGCTGTACCGCATCCAGGGCGATAGCGCCAAAGCCGAGCAAGCGATGGACGCGTTCCGTCATGTGTCTGAAAGGGAGCAGGAAACCCTGAAACGGCTGAATCCCCCACCCCGTTGAATCTGATACGATGCCGAAAGGGATTCGCGTGGCGCACGCACGCGTGCGTGCCGCGTCGCCACTCCTGGCGACGCACGGGTCCGTTTCCTCCAGGAGATTTCATGCAGAATTGCGATATCGGCTTAATAGGCCTAGCGGTAATGGGCCAGAACCTCGTCCTGAACATGAACGACCACGGCTACCGGGTAGCCGTCTTCAACCGGACGGTTTCCAAAGTAGACGATTTCCTCAACAACGAAGCGAAGGGTACGCAGGTGGTGGGCGCGCATTCGATCGAAGAACTCGCGGCTGCGCTGAAAAGGCCCCGCCGGGTGATGCTCATGATCAAGGCCGGCGACACGATTGATCACATGATCGAAGCGCTGCTCCCGCACCTGGAACCCGGCGACATCATAATCGACGGAGGCAATTCGCACTACCCCGATACCAACCGCCGGACGGCCGCGCTCGCCGAAAAAGGAATACTGTTCATCGGCACCGGAGTCTCCGGCGGCGAAGAGGGCGCGCGTTTCGGCCCGTCGATCATGCCGGGCGGAAACCCGGCCGCCTGGCCGCATGTGAAAGAAATCTTCCAGGCCATCGCCGCCAAAGTGGAAGACGGAACGCCCTGCTGCGACTGGGTCGGTGAAAACGGCGCCGGCCATTACGTCAAGATGGTCCACAACGGCATCGAGTACGGCGACATGCAGCTCATCTGCGAGGCCTACCAGTTGCTGAAGGACGGCCTCGGCCTCTCCGCGGACCAGTTGCACGACGTCTTCGCCGAGTGGAACAAGGGCGAACTCGACAGCTACCTGATCGACATCACCGCGCAAATCTTCGCCAAGAAAGACGACGACGGAGCGCCGATGGTGGATAAGATCCTCGACACCGCCGGCCAGAAAGGCACCGGCAAGTGGACCGGCATCAGCGCGCTCGACATGGGCACCCCGGTGACCCTCATCGGAGAAGCCGTCTTTGCCCGCTGCCTATCTGCCATGAAGGACGAACGCGTCGCCGCTTCGGCGATTCTCGCCGGCCCCGCCCGGCCCGCCGCTCCAGCCGCCCGCGAAGCGTTTATAGAGGAAGTCCGTCGCGCCCTCTATTGCTCCAAGATGATCTCGTACGCCCAGGGCTATATGCTACTGCGCGAGGCCGCGAAAGAGGAGGGCTGGAAGTTGAACTTCGGCGGCATCGCTCTCATGTGGCGCGGAGGCTGCATCATCCGGAGCCGCTTCCTGGCAAAAATCAAGGAGGCATACGACAAGAACCCGGGCTTGACCAACCTCCTGGTCGACGCCTTCTTCAGCCGGACGTTGATCGACTACCAGGCTTCGTGGCGGCGCGCCATCGTGCAAGCCATCGAGTACGGTGTTCCCACGCCCGCGTTCTCCACCGCGCTGGCGTTCTACGACGGCTATCGAACAGCCCGCCTTCCCGCCAACCTCCTGCAAGCGCAGCGCGACTTCTTCGGCGCTCACACCTACGAGCGCGTGGACAAGCCTCGCGGCGAGTTCTCCCACACCAATTGGACCGGACGCGGCGGCAGGGTATCTTCCGGGACTTACAACGCTTGATGAAATACGGGCTCAATATCCCGCCGCAAGGCGAACTCGACTTCGTGTCGGTAGGCGCGCTGGTGCACCGCCTGGACACGGGCATCCTCCCATTCCGAAAAGCGGCGCAGTGCCAAATCCACGTGAGCGGAGGCGAATTCAACGTCGCCGCCAATCTCTCGGATTGCTTCCGCATGAGAACCGGGATCGCGTCGGCTATGGTCGACTACCCCGTGGGCGACCTGATCGCCGAGCGCGTCCGGGCCATGGGCGTCCGCGCGTTCTACAAGCGATTCGAACACGACGGCGTGACCGGTCCGAACATGGCGACGGTCTATAGCGACCGGGGGCATGGCGTCCGTGCACCGGTCGTGTTCTACAACCGGTCCAACGAGGCCGGCGCTCTTCTGAAGCCGGGCGACTTCGATTGGAACGCGATCTTTTCCGGTGGCGTGCGCTGGTTCCACAGCGGAGGTATTTTCGCCGCTCTGTCGGACACGACTCCCGAGCTGATCCTCGAAGGAATGAAGGCGGCGAAAGCCGCCGGCGCTGTCGTTTCTTTCGACTTGAACTATCGCGCCAAGCTCTGGGCTTTTCGCGGCGGGCATGAGCATGCCGTTGGCGTCCTGCGCCGCATCGTGGAGAACGTGGACGTCCTGGTCGGCAACGAAGAGGACCTGCAAATGGGGCTGGGCATTCCCGGGCCGGCGTTCGCCGCGAAATCGAAACTCGATCCAAGCGCGTTTTTCGGCATGATCGACCAGGTCGTCGAAAAGCACCCGCAGGTGAAGGTTGTCGCCACAACGCTGCGGGATGTGCAGTCGACCAACCGCCACGGCTGGAGCGCGGTGGCCTGGATGGACGGCCAGACTTATGTCGCGCCGGCTTGTGACCTGGATGTCCGCGACCGTGTCGGCGGAGGCGATGGCTTCGCGTCCGGCATGATCTACGGATTACTGACCGGCGAGGAACCCGGGGAAGCGGTCAAGCTGGGATGGGCCCACGGCGCGTTGCTCACGACGTTCCCGGGCGACACCACCATGGCTACCGTGGAGCAGGTGCGGGCGTTTGCGAAGGGCGGATCGGCCAGGATCCAGCGCTGACGGGCGCCGCTCGAAGTTGGTCACTTGACCAGCGCGCGCACCGCATCGAGCTGATGGCGGATCACAAATTGCTGTGGATCCGGGATCGTTTCTGTTTTGGCGGCGGCGCTCAGAGCGTGCGTCTGTCTTCCGGCGAGCGCTACCATATCGGCGGGATTCCTCGGGTATAGCCGTGCTACGCCCTCGCGGTCGAGCGACGAAATATCCAGGTTTTCCGGACCACGGCACTGGCTCGTCAAAGGATTCAGGAACATCCAATCCGGGAACGAATACTTCATGACCGACTTTGGATCGAAAGCACTCGTCTCAAATGCGGAGGACGGCGGCAACCGGCGGAGATTGGCATCCACTGTCGGTCGCTCCCACCGATTCGGAGGGCCGCCGAGCACCGTGTAAATCCCCGGTTTTCTCCCCGAGTTATCCGGAACGAACTGGCCGTATGAGTCCGTCGTTGAGACGTAGCCCGGTTCTTTGTCCCATCGAAACTCGGCCTCGCAACCGCCCTGCGGGCTCTGGTGTTCGTGCTCGAACCCGAGGGCATGACCGAATTCGTGGGTGATCACCGCGCGCCAGTCCGGCGGGCGCCACTGCTCGAAACCGCCGAGGTTCAGGGACTGCTGGCTGGTGGGAGCGCACGCGGTGTCGAGGCTCTCGGTGCCGACGCAAGACCAGTAACCGTTGAGATCGAAGCCGACCCGGATCTCAGCGGCAGGCGCACTATCGCCCGGCGACCACTCGCGGTAATTGCCGGTGCTCGACTGATAGCCGAAGTCGAGGCCGATGTTGCCGGAAAGTGTCCATCCAGCGGCGGCGTTCTCGATATCGTGGCGGAGTTGCAGATCGCCGCCTCGGAAGGCGACCCGGACCACCTGTCCGGAGGCCCACCGCCGCTGGGTGTTGACGACGAAGAACGGCTGCATTCCATGCGCGGCCGGGAGGGACCGCAGGAATGTGTCCCGGGCCGCGCGCCGGGCGACAATCTCGCGCGGGAATCCCTCCAGCGGCTCGAGGCGGCTCGCCTCCCGCGGCTTCTTGGAGCCGCAGGAGGAATCCGCGAGCACGATCGCCAGAGCTAGCGCGCCCGCGGCGAGGACGGGGAAAAGGGCCGCACGGGTCCTCACTTGCCGCTCCCTCCGAGGCCGGAGAGCGCCTTCGAGATGGTCTTTGCATCGACCGAGATCGAGGCGTACCAACCGGTCCGCCAGCGGGTTTCGAGGATGTCGTCCACCTTGAAGTTGTCGGGTTTCACAAAGGGCGCGTCTTCGGCATACCCGGAGACCAGCCGCTTGACGTGCCCGATGTGAAGGCCGGCGTTGACGGAGATACCGCGGTAGATATCCCATCCGGCGCCCGTGAAGTAGTTGCTGGTCGAATCGGTGAGGGAGAAACCGATAGTCGGGTACGGAGTCCAATCGCGCTTCAGGCATCCCGTCTTGGAATCGCGATAGGAGGCGCCCGCGTCGGCGAACTGGTACCGGGGACGGAAATAGAGCCCGAGAAAGGCGACCGGCCGGACCTGTATGTGCGCGTCGCTCTTGCGGTAGACGACGATCTGGGTTTTGTCGGATGGAGTAACGCGAAAGTCGATGGTCGGGTTGGCCAGACTGCTGACGGCGGCGCCGACGGTGACGGTAACGTGCGTCGGGCTGAGCACGCTGTAGCGCTGCTTGTCGAGCGAGAGTTCGGTGAGTCCGCTCGTGTCCGCGGGCTTGTCGGCCCCGGCGCCCGCTTTGCCGGCCGCCGCCGCGGCCGCCTTCGGCTGAGGGGCGGTCGTGAACGAGAAGTCGCTTATCGTGTTTACGGTGATTTGCACGATCAAGTCCGTGCCTCCGGCGACGCGTGGGATCAGCCGGCAGAATACCTTCTCGGCCATGGCGCGAACGGCAACGCCCAGGGCCTTCGTGAGGGATTCCATCGCCGAGTCGACATTGTCGCGGGCGGTCTGCAAGGAACTCTGGTTGGAGTCGAGGCCGGAAGCGATGGCGGCCGCGCTGTCGATCTGCGACACGAGCAGTGTTTTCAGGCCCTGCTGTTCCTTGCTGCCACGATCGCCATAGGCGACGAGTACCGCCTTGTGATGGACGGTCAGATAATTCGCGGCGGCCTTCAACTGGGCGATTCGCCCAATCTGGTTCTGGATCGTCATGCGCGCATCGGCAGCCTTGCTTTCCAACGGGTCGCCAAGCGCCTTCAGGCCGGACGTGTCAGCTGGCAGCGACGTCTGCTGGGCAGCGACTAGGCCGTCCTTAGCCGCGCGCACGGCCAACCCGAACGCGGCGGCGGAATCCGTCGCCTTATGGTCCGCGGCGAAATCCTCAAATAGGGTGTTAAAACTCGTGAGGTCCGCGTCTGCCTGCTGAAGCGACCTGTCCATTTCGGGGACGTGATTGTCCGCTTGGTGATTGGCAACTTCAGCATTCATCAACACCATACGTTGGGGGCTGGCGGCGGCGCTTGATTGCTGAGCCAGGGCGGACGGTTTGGCGCTGTTGGTTTGTTGCGCGGCGTTGGCCGCGGAATTCGTGGCGCTCGCCGCCCAAGGGTCGATCTTCGCGGGCGAGGTTCCAGAAACGTTCAGTAGGTCCTGTGACGCAGTGTCAGCCGTCCAAGCTTTGATCACCGGCACGTACAGGAGCGGGTTCGCGTTGGTGATCTCCAGATATACATCGTCCAGCGGCGTGACGTCGCGGGGAACGGAGACAAAGCTGCCGGTTCCGTTCGCGCCGATGTTGTAGCGGACAACCTTGGTGACTTCCGGGTCGCAGGTTCCGTTTGTTAGCTTCGTTTCGGCCATGAGCGACGCCGCGGCGATCGCAGCGACACACCACAGGCCGAGTAGTTTGTTTCGATTCATCTTCTCTCCTCTAAGTAAGCGGGCGTCATAGCCGCCTCACTGGGGATAGCGAGACCCAAGGCGAAAAAGGGACATGGCCGGCCGGTTATCTTGGCTGGAAGCAGCGGGCGCGGGCGAGGGGACGGGTGGTGACTTCGGGGCCGACGAAGACCACCCGGTGATAACGCTAGGGTTTGATGGGATCAGACGGGCACGAGGAACTTCAAGTCGGAACTCTTGACCTGGTGCCAGGGTTTGCCGGGCCGGTCACGCCGGTAGACCAAACCCACCGAATCGCGTTGGATTTGGTGCAAGCGGTTCACGATCTCAGGCGGAAACGCCATGGCGATCTGGCTGGCCGGGTGGGAGTGTCCGGCCGAGAACTGGCCAAACCCTCCCAACTCGGTGGGGTCCTCATGGCCGATCCTTGCTGCGAGAATGTACCTCTTGCCAGGCACCACGTGCGGAGCCACCACGGAGCCAGAGATAGAAACGAATGAGCGATCGTGATCCCAGCCGAAAATGAGGATTCGGGCGAAGACCGCGTCGGGAATGACGACCCTTTCCGGGTGAAGCGACGGCCCAGGCGGCACCCCTTGAACCTTAGGGATGGGCCGGGGAGGTACGTGCAAATCAGGGTAGCTGTAACCGAGGTCCACCGGGTTGACTACGGAACGCACTGTCGGGCAGACGAGTTTGCCGGTCTCATCGACGAACTCACCTAGCGGACAATCAAGCCATTTATCCGGCAGAGGGAACTTGTAGTTATTCTGCCACCAGATCCAGTACCGGTCGATGTTGGCGTGGTGCAAGAAAAACAGTGGCTCACCGGCAGCATAGTCTGAGTTCGGCATATCCCCGCTTGCGGTCTCATGAACATCGTTGTGAGGACGCCCTGCGGACGAGTTCGGTGGTGGACCGTCAGCGGCACCGTTAAAGGTGCCCCAGGCCGCGCTGCTTAGCCACGCTCGGATCGAGTCGCCGTCGGCGCCGCTGACGGTCTTTCCATGGGCGCGCTGCCTGTGCTGGGGCCCGAGGGGATTGGACGGCCATGGCTCGACAAACGCTTCGGGTACGCAGGGGTCTATCTCCCAATCCCAAACCGGAAGGCGGAAGGGCGGGCTGCCCAGGTAGCTCGACAGAATGCGTTCGTGATAGTAGATGAACGCCCGGTGCCAGGGAAGAAACAGCCAGTGATCGTGGATCTTCCCCTGGGCGCACGCCTGCCTGTGCCGGACTCGCTGCTTCTCCCAGCTTTGATCGTCGGCGGCCGCGGCGCTCCGCCACTTCCGATAGCCATTTCTCAGCCGGTCCAGCTCCTTGTTCGAGAGGCTGCCGATTGGCGGCCTCTCGATCACTTCAATGCCGGCGGGAGCCAGCGTGCCCGAGCCCACCGCCATCGCCGCCAGGAAGTCGCGCCGTCTCATGGCCTCTTCTTCGCCTTCTTCTTCGCCTACTTCTTCGGCGGCGGCGGCGGAAACTGGTGGTTGGCGATATAGCTCGCCAGATCGAACAACTCGCCCACGCTCGGGCACGCACCGCCGGAGTACCCGGAGAGGGCCGACGTCATAAAGGCCTGTATGTCCCTGGGGCCCAAGGTGACGCAGCCGCCGGCAGTGATTAGTTGCGACCCGTCCAAGGACGCCGCCTCTTGTCGGCTCAACCCGAACATCGTTGCGATGAAGCTCTCAAGCTGCTGAGCCGTTGTCTTGCGGTACAACTTGCACCGGATGTCATCCTCGTTCATGAGCATCCCCAGCGCGATCGCCATTGCTTTGCCTTTGGTCAATGTAGCTAGCATGTTTCGTTCTCCCTTGTTCCTACGAGTCCAGAAACTTCTTATACTGCTCCGCCAACACCCGCGCCTCGCCGTCTCCGGCCGCGGCCGCATGCACCGCCCGCCGGACGAATCCCGGCGCGACAGTCCGGTACGGCTCCAGCCAGAACTTCCCAGGCGCCTTCAACAATGTAAGCGCAAACCCGGACGAAACCGTGACATGCCCCACCGCAATTTCCGCCCTCAGCACCGCCTCGTCCCACGATTCGCGCAACGGATCGCCTGCGCTGCGCATGTGTTCCACCGCCTGGTCGGGCTGGCCCCGCGCCAGCGCAATCTCGCCCCGCAACCGCGAGACGAGCGCGCGGTATACCGGCCACTGCGCCCGGGCGGGCGACGTGGTCTTCGCGGACGCCGCGCAACAGACGCCATCCGGACAGCCACGTTCGTTCCACGCATCCAAGTGGCGCGCCGCCGCGTGCGGTTGACCCGCCTGCGCCAGTACGCAAGCCGCCAGCAGCCGCAGGTCGTCGGCTAAAGGCTCCGCCAGGAGGCGCGAACAGCGGCGCGCCGCGTCGTCCGGACTGTGCCGATCCACTTCGATGCGCGCCGCCAGCAGATTCTTCCACACCACGCCGTCCTGCTGGCCGTACCGGGCGTCGAACGCCATTCCCTCATCGAGAACGCGTAGCGCTTCGGCGAGTCTGCCCTGCTCGGCGCGCCAGCAGGCTTCGATCGCGTAGCTCTTACCCGCGAACGGCTTCGATTCACTCTTGCGCAGCTCGGAAATCCAGCGATCCACTCCCGCCGCGTCGCGCCGCGCGAACGCCAGCGCCACGCGAGTCTGGGCGGTCCAGTTCCGGTCCTGCAGCCGCGCGCCTTCTTCGATGTCGCGCGAAGCCTCGTCCAGACGGTTCGTGGCGAGCCACGCCACGGAGCGCCCGTTCCAGAACGGGAAGAAAAGTTTGTCCCGCTCGATGGCCTCCCCGTAAAGCTCCACGGACTGCTCCGTCTTCCCCTGGCGCAGCAGCGCCGACGCACGGTAGAACAGCGGCAGAGGATCCTCGGGAAATTGCAGCGCCCATTCGAAGAAGATCTGCTCCGCCCTTTGCGTGTCGCCGGTATCGAACGCGAACAGGCCCATCAGGCGAAACCGTTCGGCGTGCGTCAACCGGCGCAGAGGCTTCGCCAGCGCACACTCGTAGTACGCGTAGCCGTGGTCCCGCTCGCCGGACGCGATCAGAATGTCGCCCAGGCGAGCCGCGGCCGAGGCAAATCCCGGGTCGATGGCCAGAGCGCTCTCGAACAGCACCGCGGCAGCCGCGGCCGGCGACATCTCTGCGACCCGGTTCGCCGGGCTGGGCGCGCCGTTGTCTTTCGCCCATGCCTCTTCGGCTTCCATGTATTTCGCGAGCGCGCGCGGCTCCGAAGTTGTCACCTCCTGAGGGCGTTTGCGCTCGCGGTCGAGGTCTGCCTCGGTTTCACCCACCGTCCGGCGAATCCACTCGGCGGCGGCCACCGCCAGGTCGTCGGCCGGAAGTTCGGGATCGAACGTCTTGGACCACCCGCGTTTTTCGCTTTCCGGGTCCGCGCCAATCAACTGAATCTCGACGGTGAGCGCCGACTTGCCGCCGGCGCCGCGCACGAACAAGGGAGCGATCACCAGAGGCGCGCCTTCGCGCCACGCGATCTCGCGTGCTTGCCGCAGCGTAAGGTTTTCGGGCTCATCGCCCTTCGCCATGCGCAGCCACGCCGCGCGGATTCGCGCCGGCGAAAGCAGACGCAACTGGCGCGACAGACGCATCTGCCCTCTCAGGTACAGGTCGAGGGCGTTAGCGCTGACTTTCCCGGCCGGTCCGGATACCGGCAACAGAATCGATAGCGCGGGCTTGACGCTCTTAGGCCAGGCGAACCAGGCCATCCCGGCTCCAACCACAATCCCGGCAGCCCCGATCCAGGCGCGGCGGGTAACCGTTCTTCTGCGCGCGGCATCGCCGAGGGCCGTCGCTAGCTCGGCCGTGCTTTGGTACCGTTCTCTCGGGTTCACAGCCATGGCTCGACGCAGCACTCGATACCAGGACACAGGCAGATCCGGGCGCAGCCGGACAAGCGAGGGAAGAGGTTCCCCCAGGCGCCGTGACATAGCGTCGGAAGCGTCCCGCGAGGGCCAGGGCTTGGCACCTGCCGCATACTCGAAGATCGTCAGCGCCAGCGCGTAGACGTCGGTGGCGGGCGTGAGCGCACCGTCCAGGAATTGCTCCGGAGCCATGTAGTCGGCGGATCCAATGCCTCCAAACGCCACGCCCGGAACAGACGCCCGGGCGATGCCGAAGTCGGTAATCACGATGCGTCCGGTTTCGGCGAGGAAAATGTTGCCGGGCTTCAAGTCGCAGTGGAGGACCCCAGCCTGGTGCACCGCATCGAGCCCCGCCCCTGCCTGGCGGGCCAGGTCCAGAATTACTGCCGCATCCGGCGGGCGCCGTTCCGCGATCCGTTCGCTCAGCGTGAGGCCCTCGAGAAACTCCATGGCGTAAAACAGCAAAGGGGCGCCATCGACAACCGCCGTGTGGGGGTCGTGAACACGGCAGACGTTTGGGTGCGAGACCTTCCGCGACAGCCGGATTTCACTTTGGAAAAGCGCTACCATCGCGGGGTCGCGGCTCCACTCGGCGCGAATCAATTTGACGGCGACCGTGCCGCCGGCGAGATCGGTGGCGCGATATACTTCTCCCATTCCTCCGCGCCCCACGAGTTTTTCAATCCGGAACCGGCCATCGAGATCCATCCCCTCCGCCAGCCGCGGAGGAACGCCTGCCATCGACCACGCCGGTTTCTCCATGAAACTGCTGATCGTTTCCGCGTGGCGGAGCAGGCGCAGCACCTCACCGCGCGCCAGCTCGTTTCCCGCGCATCGCTCTTCCACGAACGGGTAGCGTTCGGCGGCGGGCAGGCCGAGGGCCTCCCTCAGAACCCGCGTGACAAAGCCGGCGCTGGAGCTATCCGATTCCATCGAGGGCGTCGCGCAGACGCAGCTTGGCTTCGTCCCAATCCCGGTGGACCGTGCGCTCGGAAACTCCGAGAATGTCTGCGCACTCCTGCCAGGAGTGCTCCGCAAAGTACTTCAACTGCACCAGCTTCGTGAGCCGGCTGGGACGTTTCTCCTCCAGCCGGGTCAGGGCTTCGTGCACGCGCAAAATCTCGTCGGCATCGGCTTCGTTCTGGATAATGAGTTCGGCGCCATCCTCGACTCGCTCGCCCCAGTTCCGTTTGGCCGCCAGCCGGGCCTTCGCCCGGTCGACCAAGAAGTTCCGCATCACCTGCGCAAACAGCAATTCGAGGTGCCTGCTGTTGTTGATCTGAATCGATTCGGCGCGAATCAGCCTGAGATAGGCGTCGTGCACCAGGCCTGTCGGGCTGAGCGTTGCGCTCGACCGCTCGGTGCGCAGCAGATATGCCGCAATGCCGTGCAATCGAGCATAAATCGCGTCGAATAGCTCACCTTTCGCGTCGGAATCTCCAGCCTGCCAGCGCGAAATCAGCCCCGTTAGATCCGGTTCGATGTCCATTTTCCCAGGTGGGAATCATTATACAGGGACTTGCTAACGGCGGATCGGCCAGGATCCAGCGGTAGGGCTCGCCGGCCTCCAAAAAACCTCGCAATCGCCAAATACGGCGTTGTGGGCGTAAACTTGGCGCATCCCGAGTTCCTCGATGGTGTCGTCGCTATCGCACATCTCCACGGCGCTGAAGGCGCCCGACTTGATTCCCTGGTTCACCTCGGCGCGGGGGACCACGTGAAAGAGCGCGGATTCCCGGGCGGGGAACGTCAATTTGTGGGAGTCGTCGCACTCCATTCCCGACGGCGGCTGCCGCTTCATCAGAAAATACACGTGCTCGTCGGCCAGGATCGGGCTGCCCGGCGGGGCCACCGCGGCGACCTTGCGGGCTACCGGTTCAAAATCGCTCCACCGGAAGTCGTCCCGGCCGTCATACAGAACTTTCGCCAGTCCCAACGAGATCAGTACCGCATACGTCAACGCCAGTCTCGGACCCGCGGTGTGGATTGCGGCCGCGGCCAGGATGCTTAGGAAGGGAACCGTCAGCAGGAAATACTGCTCGAACGTGGGTCGCGCCGTGGACAGATGGAGGGCCAGGATTCCGGCCAGCCACGCGCACAGCCGGAGGTCGGCCCGCCGCTCCGCGTCCCACTGTCTTGTCAGTCCGTAGGCCGCCAGCAGAATCAGCAGGAGAGCTTGGGCCGAATTGAGCCACGCAGTCAGAACGCCGATGTTATGGGCGGTGGCGCTGTACCAATTCACGGCGCGATAGATCATATGGTATTGGACAACATTGAACAATGTCTGCCGGGGCGCTTCCACGAACAGCCGGATCAGCGGAACAAACGCCAGCAAAACGCCGGCCAGGAAAGGCGCGGCCTTCTTCCAAGCCCGTTGCGGCCCCACGATCCAAATCAGCAGAATGGGCGCGGCCGGCGCTGTCAACAGGGTGCACGCGGCGGCCCCGCCGGAGAACAGGCCCGCGCCGAATGCCGTCCACCAACCGCCCCGGCGTACCACCATCCGGAAACCCGCGACCAGCAAAAGGAGCGCCGCGCCATAAGCCTGGCCAACGGTGCCGAACTGCACTACCGCGACATTCAAGCCCACGGACAGTCCGGCGGTAACCGCGGCCGCGAACCGCCAACCCGCCGGGGAAAACCTGCGCCAAACATAGTCGGCGGTCAGAAACATCGCGCCGGCGGAGAACAGGGCGCTGGCCGCGTGCGGAACTTGCCAGGTCTCGCCGAACAGGCGCATCCAAAGCGCGTTCAGGTATACGTTGAGGGGCGCCTGCGCGAAGAGGAAATCAACATACGGTTGCTTCCCGCCTTTCACCAATTGCGCGGCCAGCAGGTGAAAGCCTTCGTCCCAGGAGAACGCCCACGTTTGCGAATAGGCTACCAAGCCGGCGGCGATCAGCGAAAGGATCCCGTACAGCAGCAGGTACGGCTTCCGCATTCGCGCCCGGTTAACGGGCCTCGACGATGCGCAGCGCCTGGTCCAGTTGGAAGGTGAGCACGGTCTCCGCGGGTATCCGGACCGCGCGGCCCTTCGTGAGGACTTCCGTCAGTGCTCCAGCGCCGGCTCCTGATCCCGCGCCGATCGCGGCGCCTTTTCCGCCGCCCGCGATCGCTCCGATGATCGCTCCCAGCGCTGCGCCGCCGCCCGAGTACTCACCCGTCCGCTTGTTGAGGCCCACTCCCGCCTGCCCCTTCTTCACCATGTCGGTGGTGCTGACCTGGTACATTCTCCCCTCGACGGAGACGGCCTTCATATCCAGAATCAGATCCGAAGACCCGCGGAAGCGGCCGCCCTTGGACGCCGACTTGATCACCACCTGTGCGTTCGCGCCGCGCGGTATGACTACGCCGCCCGCCGCGTCGGCAACATCCTTGGTGACCTCGGCCGCGAAGGTCTGGCCCTCGACCGCCTTGCCGGAGTCGATCGACTCCTCGATACGCACCGGGATCTGCGTGCCCGCCGGAACCTCATGGGTTCGCGTGGTGATTTGCGCCTGCGCCGGCCGGTGATGAGGCTCGTGCCGCGGTTCCGGCGGAGGAGCCGCCTGGCTGTCGCCGCCATAATCGATCGACTTCACCTTATTCATGGCGATGGTCTGGGTCACATTGTCGCTTCCCGCCAGCTTGATCTCGGACGCGGAACTCTCGACCACTGCGCCGGTGACGGTGGTTCCGTCGCGCAGCGCCACAGTCGCTTGCGGCTGCCCGGCCGCAGCCGGTTCCTTCTTTGCGCAACCCGTCAGAAGAACCAAACCCAAAACAACACCGACCGCAATTCCTCGCATATTTCGCCAGTATAACCCGCCGGCACTGGGCGCTACACTTGTAGGTCCGGCATCCCGACATCCGGGGCGGAAGGCCATGCATCGCCGGCACGGGTGTCTCGGTTCGCCGCATAGCGCAGTGGCACAACATGGGCCTGATTCCAGAGGAGATCCTGCGGAAGCTTGGCCATCTGTCGCTGGCGCAGGTTCACGCGGCCCTCGCCTACTACCACGCGAATCAAGCGGAGGTTGATGCGGACCTCGCCGCGGAAATGCTCGAGGCAGCGGCTCTCGAGCAGCAACACAAGCGCTGATCTTCATCCTTCAGCAATCTTCGGCGAAATCATCATCGATGCGACCAATCCGCACAAGCCGGACCTGTCCGGCATCGAGGGTGGGATGACCAGCTCGGGGGCCGGACAGGTGGCTCAATGGGCGCGCGGCGCAAACGTCGTGAAGGCGTTCCACACCATCGGCTTCAACGTCATGGCCAACGCGGCGTTCGCAGCCGACCGGCCGGTCCTCTTCTATTGCGGCGACGATACCGCCGCGAAAACCTTCGTCAAAAACCTTGCGGACGAATTGGGCTTCGAAGCTGTCGACGCGGGGCTGCTGACCCAGGCGCGAACGCTGGAGCCGTTCGCTCTGCTCTGGACTTCCCCCGCCGTGTTTCACGGCATGGGGCGCGATTTCGCTTTCCAGCTGCTTCGCCGCTGAATCTCATTTGCGGCCGACGCATTTTTCGTACAGGTTCAGGAACGCGCCGCCGGGATCGTACTTCTTCTTCAGCGCGTCGTAGCAATCCTTGTCATAAATCGCCCAGAAAGTCTCCTCATCGTAGTACGACGTCGAATAGAGCCCTTTCTTGCCGCCCAGTTCAAGCGCCCGCCGTTCCACCGCGCGATTGATATACCCTGGCTCGGGACCGGCCCGAATTACATCCCAGAAACCGAAGTTGACATGCACCTGGTTCGGGTCCAACGCATACAGCGGAAACTTGACAGTCGGATCGAAGCTCTGAAACGGGCAGATCCAGATCGGAGTAATGCGAATCTCGCGCAGCAGAAAATCCAGAAACGCCGCCCCATTCCCGATCGGGATATCCACGTCCTGTATCACCGATTCGGTCGCCCCCGAATTGGACTGAACCCGCGCGGCGAAACGCATTATGCGCTGGTAGGTCCGGGAATTCAGGAAGCGCCGCCCGGCGAGCATCCGCACGATCGGATGCTGTGCGTGGAACTGCTTGGAACACCAGAACCAATCCGTATCCCAACGCCAGATGTAGTCCTTCGCCGAGAGCCAATCCTCGGCCTTCCGCTGGATCGAACGGTAGTAGATCCCCAGGTACGTGTAGTCGCTCACTCCCGGCGCACGGTCGTAAAACTCGCCCAGCGTCAGGTACATCTCGCGCCCGCTGAACACCACGCCGTCCAGGAAGTCCGGCCGCCGCTCGACGCACAACTCCGCAATGCGCGCGAAAAACGCTCCGGGCTCGCCAAACCGCTCATGCGTAAGATGCACAAACGGCCGGGCGGCTACCAGTCGCACGTTCATTCGCAAGACGTAGCCCAGCGTCCCATACGAATTTGCAAATCCGTGGAAGAGATCCGGGTTCACAGTGCTCGAACACCGCACTATGCGGCCATCCCCCAACAGAATCTCCATCTCTTCCACCGTCTCGTGGACCAGCCCGTAGCGAAACGAAGAGGATTCGATCCCGACCCCGCTCACCGCGCCGCCGATGGTGATCGTTTTCAATTGCGGCACGACGGCCGGCAATAGCCCGTGCCGGAGCGTTGCCGCCACGAACGCGTCATACGTGGTCATGCCCTCGACGTCGGCAATCCTGCGATCGGGATCGACGTGCAGCACGCGGTCCAAGCCACGCGCGTTTATCTTCCGTGCGCCCGCCTGGTCGCGGCTGCGGAACAGATTCGAGGTCTTCTTGGAAAGCGCGACCGGGCTGCCGCCGTTTCGCGCGGCCGCCAATTCCGCAACTAGCGCCTCGCGCTTCCGCTCGTGCTCACCATAAACATCCATGCGTCAACGCACCGGAGTGTAGCCCGGGATGTCGCCCTTCGAAAGAACAATCTGCCACAGTTGCAACCTGCGCGCGCGGAACGAAGCCGCCGAAGTCATCAGATAGAACTTCCACATCCGGTAAAAGCGGCTGCCATATTTATCCCGCAGGTTCGGCCAGGCCCGATCGAAGTTATGCCACCAAGCGAGCAGCGTCGGTTCGTAGTCGGGTCCGAAATTATGCCAGTCCTCGACCACCCACCGGTGCTCCATCGCCTCGCCGAGTTGAGTCACGGAGGGCACCACGCCGTTCGGAAAGATGTACTTGTCGATCCAGGCATCGGTGCTCGTGTAGGACGCGTTCCCGCCGATGGTGTGCAGCAGAAACAGTCCGCCCGGCTTCAGCAGCCCGTGGGCCAGCCCCATAAAGGCGCGATAGTTTTTGTACCCGATATGCTCGCACAGCCCGATGGACACCACGCGGTCGAACCGCGCCGTTTCACGCGCCGCCTCCCGGTAATCCTTCTCCTCCACCCGGACGGCAAGCCCCTCGCACCAGGCTCTAGCGTATTGAACTTGTTCGTGGGAGATGTTATAGCTGACTACCTGGCAGCCATATTCCTCCGCCAGGAAACGCGCCAGCCCGCCGAAACCGCCGCCGAGTTCCAATACCGACATGCCCGGAGAGACTCCGAGCTTGCGGCAGATCAGGTCCAGCTTATTCTCCTGCGCCTGGTGGAGGTTTTCCGCGCCCTTCCAGTAGCCGCAGGTGTACTGCATGCGCCGGTCGAGCATCGCCTCATAGACGTCGTTACCAATGTCGTAATGCACTTGCGCGACCTTCTTCGCGCGCGACGCCGATTGCAAATTCAACACTCGACCCTTTAAGGCCAGCCACAGCATTGTCCACCGGCCGACCTTCGAGGGAAGATCCGCGGCCACCACCCGCTCGCAGAATTGGTCCAGCGCCTCGGCATCCCACCAGCCGTCCATGAACGCTTCCCCGACCCCCAGGGTGCCGTACGACAGGAGGCGCTGATAAAATCGGTCGTCTCGGACGCGGAGGTCCCACGGGCGATCTCCGTTGACGCGAATGCCGGCCAGGGCCATGATCTCTGTCACCTTACGCGCGGCGGCGGACTGAGGTACGGGCCAGGATGGCGGCGCGGTGCTCAGTGCCTCGGGCCGGATTGCTGAGGTAATGTTCCCCATTGGTTCTGTCCTCTTCCGATAAATAGAACACTTTGAAGAAAGATTCAAGGGTCTTTGTGCCGCCGCCGCGATACGGATATTATGAGAGCGGACAAGGAGACCGTTGTGCGACAAGCGTTCTATCTCGGGGCAGCCCTGGCCGCGATGTTGATTCCGGCCGCGGCTCAAAACAAAGCTATGACAAAACAGGCGGAACGGGGGAAGGAACTCTTCCTGAAATCGCCCAAGGGGACCGCCTGCGGGACCTGCCACACCATGGCCGGCGCCGGAACGGAGGTCGGGCCGGACCTGCGCACACTGGCGTCCGTCGTGCCGCCGCGCGGACTGGTGGCCGCCATCCAGATGACGATGACGGAACGAGTACAGGAAGTGAAGACGGCCACCGAGACCTTTGCCGGCCTGCAGAAATCGAAGCAAGGCGACGACGTCGAGATATGGGACCTCAGCCAGACCCCGCCGGTCCTGCGCAAGCTCGCGGCGAAAAACGTGGTGTCGATGAACCGCACGGAGAAATGGAAGCACCCGCCAGCCTCGACGGAATACACTTCGCAGGAGCTGGCCGACCTGATCGGGTTCCTGAAATGGGCCGCCATCGGACAAACCAAGGAAGTAAAGGTCGCCGACGTCGAGTAGCTCCTCTGCTCCGTGGGGCGGACGACGCCTACTTCAACAGCCTCGTCCTCGTGGTAGCGGAGCCCACCCGCGTGTCGGAGGGCGTCGAATTGCGGTCACCTCGGAAAGCAGGGAAGGATTGAGTCGTGGCGGCACAATTCACCAAACGGGAAGCCATCCAGGAAATCACGCGCCGCCTGGTGGACTATTTCCACCCGGAACGGATCTACCTGTTCGGATCGGCGGCGCGCGGCGACGACGGGCCGGACAGCGATCTGGATTTTTGCGTTGTGGTGCCGGACGATACTTTGAAAGAAAAACTCCGCGGGTCGGTCGTCCCCTCGCTCCTGCACGGGATAGGTCACGCGGCCGACATCATACCGTGGCGGCAGACCGATTTTGAGGGCCGTGCCGCGTACGTTCGAGCCTCTTTGCCGGCAACGGTGATCCGGGAGGGAAGGCTTCTATATGACGCCCAACGAGTTTCTGCTAGATGAGACGCGGCGGTAAATGGCCAAGGCTCGCGACGACCTCCGGGCCGCGGAGATCGCGGCCCGTGAGGGACTCGGAGAAGTGGCCGTCTATCACTGCCAGCAGGCCGCGGAGAAATCTCTGAAGGCATTTCTGACGTTTCACCGAGAGCCGTTCCGGAAGACCCACAATATCCAGGAACTCGGGGAAGCCTGTCTGGAATTGAAGCCAGACCTTCCGGCCAGCGTGCGAGCGGCCTTTGGACTCACGCAATATACCTGGATCTTCCGCTACCCCGGTGGCCCCCGGGAAATTGAGGAAGGGGAGCCGCAGGAGGCTCTGGGCGTGGCCCAATGCCTCTACGAGAACTTGGTAGCGATCCTGCCCGGTCAGGCTCGTCCCTAAGGGCCGCCATTAAGGTTCCGCCCCGACGCAGGGTGCGACGAAGAACGGTCTGACCCAGCGAGACATCGTCGATCGGAAAGTAACAACCCTTGTCCGAGCCACGACCGTCCGGGAGTTGTCCGTTGGCGCTGCAACACCGACCACTAGCGCCAAGATACGCCGGCAAGTTTACCGGCGGCAGAAAGATCATCGTTGACAGCTATTCGGACTTGGGATTCAAACAAGCTTGCGGCTAACTCCTCCGCGAGCTCCAAAATGAAAAAATACGAAACGAACCCGGGAAGGACCTAACTCCAGTTGTTTCAATCACAAGGGAGGAGCCCAAATGTCCCCGCCAGCCGGCCCCAGTCCGGAGGCTCGAAGAAACGACGCCCCCGCGCGCTCGTGAATGCGTCCGCTCGGATATGCCGGAAAATTCCGATGGCCAGACGTTCACCGTTTCAGCCCGCGCGGTTGATAAAATCATTCAGTGCCCGCCTCTCCGGCTAAGGAAGTCTTCTCGCGCGACGAAGCTCTCCGGTATCTCCAGATCAGCGAGCGCCAACTGGCGAGCTGGGAGCGCCAGGAACTCGTTTCCGCGGTGAAGGATTTCCACTTCTCCGATCTTCTCGCGCTGAAGACGCTGGCCGAATTGCGGCGCAACCGCGTTTCTCCACTCAAGATCCGCAGGGCGGTGCTGGCTCTGCGGCGGAAGATCCGTCACGTTCGCGATCCGCTGAAGGAACTCCGCATTTACGCCCAGGGCTCCCAGATTCGGGTGGACATCGACGGCGGGACGATGGAGCCGGTCTCGGGCCAGTTGCTGCTCGATTTCGACGCCGAAACGATCAAGACGCTGCTCGCGTTCCCGCGCGCGGGCGCCGGCGGCGCGGCGGCCGCCAGCAGGCAGAAGAGGGAATTCGAAGCGGAGGCGTTGTTCGAGCAGGCCCTGCACATGGAGCAGTCGGGCGCGCCGCTGGAAAATATGATCGCCGCCTATGAGCGGGCCATCCAGCTGGATCCGAAGTCGACCGGAGCGCTGGTAAATCTCGGCACGTTGTTCTTCAACGCCCGGCAGTACGGCGATGCGGAGCGCCACTACAGGCAAGCCGTCGCGGTGGACGCCGACTACGCGCTGGCCCACTTCAACCTGGGGAATCTGTACGACGAGCGCGGCGACCGCCCGCGGGCGCTCGAACATTACACGCAGGCGCTGCGGAGCAACCCTGCCTATGCCGACGCGCACTACAACCTGGCGCTCCTGTATCAGAACAGCGGCCAGCCGATGAAAGCCGTCCGCCACTGGCGGGAGTACCTGAAGCTGGACCCGGGTAGCTCGTGGGCAGCGGTGGCGCGCCGGGAATTGCAGAAGATCAAGAGCGACACCATCGTCAAGGGCGGAGGCGCGTAGCCGCCTGTTAGAATGGAAGTTCAGGCTGAGGCTATTTTTTGATTCCCACCCGCTTTGCCGCCGTTCTGGCTGCACCCTTTCTACTGCTGTTCGCAACCTCCTCCCAGGCTGATACGGGCCAACTGGACGGCAGCCCGTCCCTGTTCGCGGTGATGGCGGCGATCAATGCGGCCGGTTACGATGCGGGCCTGGAGTCGGCAGCCAATAACCCGCTCCGGCAGCAGATCCGGCAGCATCTGGCGCAGAAGCACATCGCGTGCCTGGCAGAACTAAAGCGGTTCTTCAAGGCGCACGCCCAGGGCGACCCGAGCGCCGAACTCAGCCAGTATGTTTCCTTCGCGCTTTCGGTGGAAGGTCCGCCGGATTTCAACTACCGGTTCCAGGCCAACGAGATTCCGCCGGATGTCCGGGCCCTGGCCGGGTTTGAGGAATTGATGGCGAAGTTCTACCGCGAAGCCGAGATCGAGTCGTTGTGGACCAAGGTGCAGCCCGCGTACGATCAGGCGATCGCCGCGTACCAGGCGCCGGTAACACAGGCGGTGCTCGAGGCGAACGCGTTTCTGCGGAATCCCACCAGCGGCTATCTCGGACGGCGCTTCCAGATCTACCTGGATCTGCTCGGCGCGCCGAACCAGATTCACACGCGCAGCTATCGCGACGATTACTTCGTGGTGCTGACTCCTTCGGCCGAGCCGAAGATCGAGGAGATCCGTCACGCGTACCTGCATTATCTGCTCGACCCGCTGTCGTTCAAGTATGCGGGCTCAGTATTCCGCAACCGCGGATTGATCGACTATGTGCAAGCAGCCCCCGCCCTGGACCAGGGGTACAAGGACGATATTTCCCTGATGATGACGGAGTCGTTGATCAAGGCGATCGAGGCGCGGCTGACGCGGGGCGGTCCGGCGAAGCAGCAGGCGGTGGTGGATCAGGCGCTCCGGGAAGGATACGTCGGCGCGCCCGCTCTGTACGAAATTCTGGCGGGCTTCCAGAAACAGGAAAAGGCGATGCGGCTGTACTACCCCGAGATGATGGAAGCGATCGACCTGAAGAAGGAGGCCCGCCGCCTGGACAAAGTGGAGTTCGCGAAGGAGCGGATGACGAAGTTGGTAAAGGCTCCCGCCCCGGTGAAGGTGGAACCGACGCCGGGCGAAAAGACGCTGGACCAGGCGCAACTCTACTACCAGGAGAAGAAGCTGGATCAGGCGCGGGAAGCGTATCTCGGCGTGTTGAAGAACACGGGGGAGAAATCGCTGCACGCGCAGGCATATTATGGTCTCGCAAGGATCGCCGCGCTGCAGCGCGATCCCGAAATGGCGGAGCAGTTGTTCCGGAAGGCGCTGGAGTCGGGACCGGACGCGGAGACGCGCTCGTGGAGCTTCATTTACCTCGCCCGGCTTTCGGATGCTCAGGGGCATCGCGAGCAGGCGACGGAGAACTACCAGGCGGCGCTGAGCGTTCAGGGGGCTTCCGATAAGGCTCGCGACGCCGCGGAAAAGGGTTTGAAGGAATCTTTCAAGGGAAAATAGAAATGGTCTTAAGGAGCGATCCGATGAAGAAGATTTACGCCGCGCTGATGGCCGGCCTACTGGGGACCGCGGCACTTATGGGGCAGGCCAAGCAGCCGCAACCGAAGTCGCAAAAGGAGGTCGAGGCGCTGATGGCGATTCAGAACGCCACGACTCCGGACGCGAAGATCGAGGCGGTGGACAAGCTGCTGGTGAACTTCGCCGACACCCAGTTCAAAGCGATGGCGCTGCTCATTGCGACGCAGTCGGCGCAGCAGAAAAACGACTTCGAGAAGATGGTCATCTACGGCGAGCGCACGCTGGAGGCCGATCCGAACAATTATTACGCGATGCTCATGCTTGCGGGCGGATACGCTTTGCGGACCCGGGAGTTCGATCTCGACAAGGAAGAGAAGCTGGCGAAGTCCGACGGCTACGCGAACAAGGCGATGGAGGTTCTCAAGACGGCGGAGAAGCCGAACCCGCAAGTGACGGACGAGCAGTGGGTCGCCACCAAGAAGGATCTCAATTCGCAGGCGCACGAGGCCCTGGCGAATGCGCTCATGGTGCGCAAGAAATACGACGCGGCGATCGCGGAGTTCAAGATCGCGGTGGATTCGGCGGCCACGCCGGAGCCGGCCACGATAGCCCGGCTTGCCAATGCGTACCACGAGGCCGGAAAGTACGACCTGGCGATCTCGACGGCCGAGAGGGTGATTGGGCAGGCCGATGCTCATCCGCAGGTGAAGCAGGTGGCGCTGCAGGTGAAGGCCAAGGCCACGGCGGCGAAGAACAAGGCCGCGGGAACTCCTCCCGCCGCACCGGCCAAGCCGGCCGCGGTTGCCGAGAAGCCGTAAGTCCCCTCACCAGCCATGCGCGCGGACCTGGAGGTTCTCGAAGCCGCGCTCGGTCATGCATTTCGAGACCGGGAGCTTCTGGTCCGCGCGCTCACCCATAAGTCGCGCAGCCATGAAGACGCGCGCCCCGGGGAAAGCGTCGTCAGCAACCAGCAGCTCGAGTTTTTCGGCGACGCGATTCTGGGGTGCGTGGTGAGCGAGATTCTCTTCCGCCGTTTTCCCCTGGACTCTGAGGGCAGGCTTTCCAAGCGCAAGGCGCATCTGGTCAGTGAGGCCCGGTTGTACGAAGTCGCGCGGTCGCTCCTGCTCGGCGATCACTTGATTCTGGGCCGCGGCGAAGAGATGAGCGGGGGACGCAATAAGAAGGCTCTGCTGGCGGATGCCGTGGAAGCGTTGATCGCGGCCCTGCACTTGGACGGCGGAGCGGGCGCGGCCTGGCGCTTTATCGAGGAACGGGTGGTGGCGGATGCCGGCGTGGAGAACGTGACCTCGGATCTGACACTCGCCGATTTCAAGGGCGCGCTGCAGCAACGCGCGCAGGAGTTGGATCTGTCGGCGCCCAGGTACGTAACGGTGGCCGAGAGCGGACCGGAGCACGCCAAGATTTTCACCATCGAGGCGCGGATCGGAGACGGCTGGGCGGAGAGAGGCGAGGGGTTGACGAAGAAATCTGCCGGGCAGCAGGCCGCCCAGGCGATTCTGCGGCGGCTGGACAGCTCACAGCTTAAGGCTTGAAGCCGGGCTCGGCTACGATACCGGCCTCGTTCAGGATCACCAGGTCGACGCGCCGGTTCCGTGCCCGGCCCTCGTCCGTTTCGTTGCTGTCCACCGGCGCAGTTTCGGCATATCCGGCAATCGACATCCGGCCGCGGGGAACGCCGTAGCGGGTGGAGAACAAATCCAGCAGGGCGATGCTGCGCGACGCCGAGAGTTCCCAATTGCTGCGAAATCTCGCGCTGTGGATGGGAACCGAATCGGTGTGGCCCTCCAGCCGGACAGGGTTGGGAATCTTGAGCAGCGCTGACGCGACCCGTGCGAGAGACTCGTACGCCTCGGGCACTACGGTGTCTTCTCCGGAGGGGAATACGGCGGCCTGATTGAAGCTGATCGCCAGCCCACGCGGCTGCATCGAGATGTGGATCTTGCCCGCTTCGATTTCCTTCTTCAACTCCGCGCTGAGGGTGTTGAGCGAAGCCGCCAGGTCCACGGTTTTCACTTCCTTCTGCCTTTCCAGCACGATCTTGTGCACGCCCCCGGGGCCCTTGAGCTGGGCGTTGCCCATGCCCTTGTCATCCACTGTTCCGCCGAGTATGAACTTGACTGCGCTGGAGAACCTCCCCCTTTCGAGTGCGGCTTGCACGGAAGCGGACACCTGGCTGGCTCTGGACTTGTCCGTCTGCGACGCCGCGTACATGACTACGAACAATGCGAAAAGCAGCGTGATGAAGTCCGCGTAGGAGACCAGCCAGCGGTCGTGACTGACGTGATCGGCGGGCTTCCTTCTCCGAATCATTCCATTTCTCCGGCCGGGGACAGCCCGGCGGTCCGGGCCCGGGGCGAGGGCTTGGGAGGAGCGGCCGTTCCAAAAGCTTCCAGCTTCAGCCGGATCATTTTCGGATTCATGCCTTCGGCGATGGCCACCACGCCTTCGATGATGAGTTCCCGGATCTGGGCCTCCTGTTGGGCCCAGATCTTGATCTTGGCGGCCGCCGGGAGCAGCAGCAGGTTCGCCAGGCCGACCCCGTAGATGGTGGCGACGAAGGCGATGGCGATGCCGTTGCCCACTTCGTCGATGTTCTGGATATGCCTCATCACCTGGATCAAGCCCAGAACGGCGCCGATGATGCCGATGGTCGGCGAGTACCCTCCGGCCGCTTCGAAGACTCTGGCCTCGGCTTCGGCCCGTTGTTCGTGGAGCGCGATTTCGAGGTCGAGCATGTTCCGAATCTCCTGTGCATCCGTGCCGTCCACTGCCAGCGTCAGCCCTTTGCGAAAGAACGGGTTCGAGATCGCGTCCGTTTTGGCTTCGAGCGACAGCAAGCCGCGTTTCCTGGCCTGGGCGGCGTACCCGATCATTTCGTCGATCAAGTCGGCGGGGTTCTCATGCGACTCGAAGAAAATGGTTTTGAGCCGCTTCAACGCCCTGCGGAATAGAGGTAGGGGAGTGCTGACCAGGGTGGCGCCCAGCGTGCCGCCGAACACGATCAGGAACGCCGAGAACTGGGCAATGTCGCCCAGCTTGCCTTGTTCGAGAACGAGACCGCCGAGAATTCCGCCGAGAGCGATGGCGACGCCCGCCAGAGTCGCCACGTCGGGCTTGGCTCGTCCCCCGTTCGAACTGGGCTTATCTTGCGCCATGAGTCAGGCGAATCAACCGAGGCTATTGTCTTCCGGGTGGTACCGCTCGCGAATCTGCCGCCGGTACTCGACGACCCTCTTCACCACCTCGTCCACGTCTTCGCGGACCAAAATCTTCTGCCCGGTAGTGAGGGTAATCACCGTGTCGGGCGTGGTCTCGATGTGCTCAATCAGATCGGAGTTGAGCACCAGGGACGAGTCGTTTATTCGTGTCAGGCGGATCATGGGCGGCCTGTTCTTCATATCGGCCGCAAAACCAATTGTTTCAAGGATTCAAGATCGCGGTCCGGCCGCCGATAAGCCCAAAGAGGAACAAGGTGCAAACCATCACAATGCCAGTCGCGCCGGCCACCGTGGCGGCGGTTCTGGCCCGCTCGGCCGAGATCGGGAATCTGGACCGCTTGGAATCGGATCTGCGGCACGCGCGCGCGGCCCTGGAGCATGGCGGGCGCGGCAGCTCGTGGATGGAAGAGACTCGCGATCTGCTGGGAGCGCTCACCCGGGAGTTGTCGACCAGCGTACGGAACAGCCGGGGAAGCGGGCAGGAAAAGTGGAGCGCGGGGGCGTTTCCGACGTATCTTCTGCATCATGTAGCGGCTGCCGGCCGTTAGTCCGTCGTGCTTTGGGGCGGACTTTCCCATACTCTGAAGGCGATGAAAGTTCGTTTCACTCCTGCGCAACAGGCTCAGCTTGCGCAAATCGCCACCAACGCCGGGACAAATCCCGAGCGTTGTCCGCTATCTCGACGAAAAAGCCCGGTTCCGTGCCGCCGTCGAAAAAGGAATCGCGGCAGCGGAGCGCGGTGAATTCATTGAGGCCCGGATTTCCGTTTTGAATGCGCCAGCCCTAACCTTCCGATGCTCTCCGACGCCTTTATCTATGCGGGTTCCGACGCGAGGAACACGCCACGGAGGGTAGACACCCAGTGGGTGAAAAACAAAACAGGTCGTTTCAGCTATGTTTCAACGGGTTTCTGAAAGTGGATTTCCAAGGGTCACGGGTGACTTCTGATGGGGGTTTGATTCTGGTCCGGGAGTTGGACGAACACTTGGGAATGAACCAACTCATCGCACAGCACTTGACCGACGCACGGGGCACGAACAGCCGGCTGCCCTTGGCCGATCTACTGTGGCAGTCGGTGTACAGCCGGTTGGCGGGTTATGAGGACGTGAACGATGCCGAGCGTCTTTCTCAAGATCCGACCTTCCGCCTGATCGGTTCGGAGAGGACCTGGGACCGTGGGGCGGCCTTGACTTCGAGATTGCAATCGTTCGAGACGGAGTTGCTCGCCGAAGAAAACAACCTCTTGGGTCTGGGGGCGATCAACCGGGAGCTGATCGCGAAGGCCGAAGCGGTCGATTCACCGCAACGGGTCGTGCTGGACATCGACAGCACTGAGATCCCGGTCTATGGCAACCAGGAGCTGAGCGCCTACAACGGACATTTCGAGTCCACCTGCTTTCACCCGCTGCTGCTGTTCAATCGTGAAGGCGACTGTATGGCAGCCAAACTCCGGCCCGGCAACGTGCACAGCGCCGACGACTGGGAAGAGCTATTGTTGCCCGAGATCGCGCGGCAGCAGAAGCACGGGAAAGAAGTGGTCGTGCGGGCGGAGGCAGCCTTT
This sequence comes from Acidobacteriota bacterium, assembly GCA_025353165.1. Taxonomy (GTDB): domain Bacteria; phylum Acidobacteriota; class Terriglobia; order Bryobacterales; family Bryobacteraceae; genus TMP-7. The sequence continues at coordinate 29,476 of JANXRE010000043.1, forward strand.
GCCAAACCCGAGATCTACGAGGCGCTGGAAGAGCGGGGTGTGAACTACGCCATCCGCATTCCGGCCAACGAGAACCTGGAACGGGACATCGCCGAGCTGCTGCCGCGTCCGGTGGGAAGGCCCAGTATCAGGCCGTTGGTCGAGTACAAGAGCTTTCTCTACCAGGCAGCGAGTTGGAAGAAGGCCCGCCGCGTGGGGCCAAAGTGGAGCATCACCAGGGCGAGCTGTTCCCGCGAGTGGGTTTCATCGTCACGAACCTGAGCCTGCCCAGCCAAGCGGTCGTGCGGTTCTACAACAAGCGTGGGACAGCCGAACAGTGGATCAAAGAAGGCAAGCAGGCGGTGAAGATGACGCCGCTGAGCTGCCCTCGCTTCCGATCCAACGAGGTGCGGCTATGGTTGAGTGTGATCGCCTACAACCTGGGGAACCTGTGGCGGCGGCTGGTGCTGCCCAAAAGGATCGATCACTGGTCGCTGACCAGCTTGCAACAGAGGTTGGTGAAGACGGGCGGGCGACGCCCGTCTGCAGGGTACGGCCTGCGTGGAAGATATCGATTACCGCGCGGCGCGGGGTCTGGACAAGGCGGTGGTTCGTTCGCTGACCCAGGATTCGGACTGGGTTCGGCGCCACCAGAACGTTTTTCTGGTGGGTCCG
>JANXRE010000061.1 GCA_025353165.1 Acidobacteriota bacterium
CTGAAAGGGAGCACAAAAGGAGCGGCTGTCCCTGCTGAGAGTTCAAAAGATAGCTCCGAGGGTGCAACAAAAGCGATCTCCTACAAGGTGAAGAAAGGAGACACGCTTCACAGTATCGCGTCGAGTTTTGGCGTCAGCATCAAGCGTCTTCGGCAGTGGAACAACCTTCACAATAATCTGATTCACGTAGGCCAGGAGATCATCATTAATTCCTGATCCTCCGTACGTCAACGTTTTCACCTCCTCGCACTACCTCCCGCATATCGTTTCCCTCTTTCATTTTCCATTGGTATTTTTATTGATTTTTCGGTACATTAATGAGTTTCCAACGGAGAGGTGCGAGAGTGGTTGAATCGGGCGGTCTCGAAAACCGTTGAACCTTTGCGGGTTCCGTGGGTTCGAATCCCACCCTCACCGCCATTTTTCTTCAGCGACTTACGTCGCACATTGTACATTTTTTGTACAACAGTACGGTCTAACTCATTCCTGCTCAATGTTGTGCGGGGTCAAGCCCTTGAGAATGCCGCCCTGCCGCTCCCCACGCCAGGTGACACTATCTCATTAATGTTGGCACGGAGGGCCATGCCGATATCACCATGGATCGCATGCACCCCGAAATCGCCGCTTAGTTCCGCGAACTCGACATCTGCGCTCGAACCGCCCTCGCCTTCGTGGAAACATGCCAGCCAGTCCGCTGCCCTCGGCCTGCTCAACCGTTACGCCGCCCGGCACCACCGCGAATGGTACCAGGCCCTCAATAAGCTCCAGGAAACCCAGCGCGAACGCCTCGAAAACAAATCCGCTAAACGAACCGTAGCGCCGGCAACCCGCGCCGAATCAACCACCTCCGCGCCCCACACTGGTCCCGCCGGCCCTTCCGGCGAAACAGGAGCCCTCGCTGATCCGCCCGTCCTGCAATTCCGGGGACCTCCTGGAGCTCAAACCTCCGCTGGACCCCAACCGAAAATGCGGCTAACCTCAGTTATGCGTCTCTTTTCTGGGATCCTAGGCGTGACCGGCACCGTCGTCTTTGCCGCGCAGGCCGGCTTTGCCGCTTCCGCGCCCGTCGTCCGCCTGCTGAACAACGGCGCGCCGTCGGTCCAAACCGCCGCCGCAACCGTATCCCTGGAAGGAGTCGCCATCGCCGAGCGGGACGTCGTCAACGTCCTCTGGTCCGACCAGTTAGGGCACGGCGGTGCAGCCCGCTGGACCCCACTCGAAGGTCGCCCGCACGCTTTCCGCTGGACCGCCGAAGCCGTCCCCGTCCACACTGGGCCCAACCAGATCACCATCTCGGTCATCGACATCGAAAACCAGGCCGGCATGGTACACGTCATGGTTCACCGCACCGGCGAATCCATGCTGACTCCCGGAGGAGCCGTTGTCGAAGGCGACATCCTCGCCGGCACCCGGAAGCGGTCTCAGCGAACCCACGGCATGCACACCGAAGGATTCACCGACAGCTATACGAAAAACCTCTGGCCTTCCGTCGCCGGCGTCGTCCAGGTCCCCTATACGATCCAGGGAACGTCAGCCAACCTCACCACGGCGATCAACACGTTCAACAGCACCTTCACGGGGTCTATCCAGTTCGTGCCGCTGGCCAGCCAGGCCAACTACGTAACGATCGTGATCGATCCGAACCTGCCCAACGGCGAAGGCCAGTCCAGCGTCGGCATGCAGGGCCTCCAGCAGTTCCTGAATTGCTCCCCCACGTGCGCCGTAGCCACCTTCCTCCACGAAATGGGCCACACCGTCGGCCTGCTCCACGAGCACCAGCGCCCGGACGCCGCCACCTGGGTCAAGTTCACCAATGCGAATGCCGACGAGCCGCTGGTCGCCGGGAATTTCACTTCTGTCCCGTTCAACGATCAGGCCATCGGCCTCTACGATCACCAGTCGCTGATGCACTACGGCGCGTACGGCTTCAGCAAGAACGGTCTTCCCACGCTCGAGTCCGTCCCCGCCGGAATCCCCCTCGGCAACAACAACGGCTACACGGCCGGCGACAGGGACCAGGTCCTCCGGCTGTACGGCTTCGCGCCCTCCCTGGTCACCATCACCACCAACCCGCCGGGCCTCTCCATCAAGGTGGACAACGTTACCTATACCGCGCCGCAGACGTTCAACTGGGCGCTGAACTCCACCCACACGCTCAACCTGCCGGCGGACCCCCAGTTCACCAACCCCAACGACGGCGCAACCTACAAGTTCGGAGCCTGGAACGACGCCGGCGCGAAATCCCATACCATCACCGTGTACGGCGGCGTTGGAACCCTCACCTCGCCTGCCGCCTCGCCCGCCATAACCGTGTATCAGGCCAGTTACATCCGGCTCTGGCCGTTCACGCTGTCCGTGACGCCCACCGGCACAGGAACTGCGGCCGCGACCCCCGCCGCCGTCTCCGAATTCGGCGGAACATTCTTCACCGACCGCCAGTTGATCACGCTGACCGCCACCCCGAACTCCGGCTGGAATCTCCTGCTCTGGTCCGGCCTTCCCTACCCGGCAAGCGCCAACCCGCGGCCATTCCAGGTCCAGGCCCCCCTCACCTCAACCCAGGCCGCCTTCACGGCCCAGCCGCTCACCATCGTCGGAGCGTCCATCACCGGTCCGAACACTTCGCTTTTCCCCGGGATGTACGCATACATCGACTCGGCGTTCTGGTATCTTCCGCAGTCGTTCCAGTGGGGCGTGGGCACCCAGCACACGGTCAACGTCGACAATCCCGAGTCGCCCATCACCACCAATGTTCGCTACACCTGGAACAATTGGAGCGATGGCTTGGCCCAGAGCCACACCATCACGCAGCCTTCCACCGGCGCGCAGAACGTCACTGCATCCTTCACGCCCGTGTACCGCACCTATCCCCTCCCGTACAACAGTTGCGCCGGCTCCGTATCGTTCTCGCCCATCTCTCCCACCGGGGACGGCTTCTACGCGGATGGAACGGTGCTGACGATCACAGCCACGCCAAACTCCGCGGTCCCCCCTATCCTGTTCGCCGGCTGGACGGGCGATCTGACCGGATCGGTGAACCCCCAGAGCACCACCATTCACAACCAGTTCATCCCGGTCGCCAACTTCAACGCCACCACCAAGCCGATCGCCATCACCAGCTACAGCCCGGTTTCCCTGGTGGCCACCGCCGCCGCGCAAAATCTGACCATCGCCGGCACGGGATTCACTTCCACCACATTGGCCTACTGGAACAGTTCTTTCCGCTCGGTCATCTTCGTCAGTTCGACGAAGATCACCATGCACCTGAACGCGGGCGATCTGGCGAGCGCCGGCGGCCAGGACGTGTTCGTCGGCAACTACGACAACATCTGCGAGAATGGCTTCGAATCGCAGTACATCGTCAATGCCTCCCTGGCCGCCGAAGCCCAGCTTCAAATTGCCAAGACCCACACCGGCAACTTCACAAAAGGCCAGACCGGCGCTACCTACACCGTGACCGTCAGCAACCAGGTGACCTCGCAGCCTACCACCGGTAAGGTGACAGTGATGGACACGATTCCGAGCGGCCTCACCCTGGTCTCGATGGCCGGAACCGGCTGGACCTGCGCCGCGAACAGTTGCAACCGGAGCGATGCGCTGGCGTCGGGCTCCAGTTACCCCGCCATCACAGTGACGGTAAACGTGGCGTCCAACGCCCCGGCCAAGGTAACCAACACGGCGACGGCGACCGGCGGCGGTTCGGCCCCGGCGACCGCAAAGAACCCGACCACGATCAACTGATTCCTGCGACCGCCGGCCGGTCTCGGTGCTCTAATAAAAGATGGCGATCTGCCAATGGCCCTTAAGTTGACAGAGATAGTGCAGATTCCCTACAATTTTGTAAGCGATGGCGCAAGTGCTTCCACTTCTAAAGCTTAGCCCGATTCCACAAGCCTTCGGAATCCTGGACCAGATCGGCAACACGCCCCTCCTGCGTCTGCAAAACATCGACGCCGGATACCCCGGGATCGAGATCTACGCCAAGGCCGAGTTCTTCAATCCCGGCGGTTCCATCAAGGACCGCCCGGCGCTGAGCATGATTCTAGACGGCGAGCGAACGGGCCGGCTCACGCCAGAACGCATCGTTCTGGATGCGACCAGCGGCAACACCGGCATCGCCTACGCCATGATCGGAGCCGCCCGCGGATACAAGATCAAGTTGGTTCTCCCCTCGAACGTCTCGCCCGAGCGCAAGCAGACCCTGCGGGCGTACGGCGCGGAAACAGTTTGGTCCGACCCGCAAGAGGGTTCCGACGGCGCCATCCGCCTCTGCCAGGAAGTCTACCTGGCCGACCCCGATCGGTACTTCTATCCCGACCAGTACAACAACCCCGCCAACTGGCGCGCTCACTTCGACACTACCGGCCCCGAAATCGTCGAGCAGACCGCCGGCCGGGTCACGCACTTCGTCTCCGCCATGGGCACCAGCGGCACCTTCACGGGTGTATCCCGTCGCCTGAAGCGCGACATCCCGGGCGTCGAGTGCATCTCTGCCCAGCCGTCCTCAGGCTTCCACGGCCTGGAAGGCCTGAAGCACATGCCGACCAACATCGTGCCCGGCATTTACGACCCCAACCTGGCCGACGGCAATCTCTGGATCGACACCGAGGACGCCTACTCCATGACCCGCCGCCTGGGCCGGGACGAAGGCATCCTGGTCGGAATCTCGTCGGGCGCGAACCTGGTGGCGGCCTGCAAGGTCGCCCGCCGCCTGGTTCAGGAGGGCCGGTCCGGCGTCATCGTGACCGTGCTCTGCGACGGCGCGGCGAAGTACCTGTCGGAGGAGTTTTGGGGCGAAGGCGACGGAATATGATCCGTGTCTCCCCGGACGCCTGGTCCGTGATCGAGCGGCATCTCGAACGCGCGTACCCGAAGGAAGGCTGCGGCATTCTTCTGGGAACCGACGACGGCGGCAATCGCGATGCGCTGGTGGCCATCCCCTGCCGGAATGCCTACGAAGGCGAGCAGCAGGACCGTTTCCAACTCGATCCGGAGGAGCAACTCGCGGCCGAACGCCGCGCCCGCGAACTCGGGCTTAGCGTCGTCGCCATCTTTCACTCGCATCCCGATTGCGACGCCTACTTCTCGAGCACCGATCTGAAATACTCCTGCCCGTGGTACTCCAACATCGTCGTATCCGTGCAGGCAGGCTGCGTGGTCCACGCCAAGGCGTTCCTCGCCAACTTCGATCAAACCGAGTCCCACCCGGACGACCTGGTACACAACTATGCCCAAGATTCTTATTCCGACGCCGCTGCGTCAGTACGTCGATAAGCGCGATTCCGTCGAACTCTCCGGCGGCACTGTCGGCGAAGTGCTCGGCGCGCTCACGTCTCAGTACGCCGAGCTCAAGCACCACCTCTATAACGAGGAAGGCCGGCTGCGCAGTTTCGTCAACGTCTACGTCAACGACGAGGACATTCGATATTTAAGCAAGGACGCAACCCCGGTGAAGGACGGCGACACCATCACGATCGTGCCGTCCATTGCGGGCGGCAGCGCTGGTGTTGCCGCACCCCTGGAAACCGAGGCTCTGAACAAGGACGAGATCCTGCGCTACTCGCGCCACCTGATCATGCCCGAGGTCGGCATGGAGGGTCAGCTCAAGCTCAAGCAGGCGAAGGTCTTGCTGGTCGGCACCGGCGGGCTCGGCGCCCCGCTCGGCATGTATCTCGCGGCGGCCGGCATTGGCCGCATCGGCCTGGTCGATTTCGATGTCGTCGATTTCACCAACCTGCAAAGGCAGGTCATCCACGGAACGAAGGATGTCGGCCGCAAGAAGCTCGACTCCGCCGCCGACACGATGCTCGACATCAACCCGCACATCCGGATCGACAAGTTCGAAGTCGCGCTCACCAGCGAAAACGCGCTCGACATTCTGAAGGACTACGATTTGGTCATCGACGGCACCGACAACTTTCCGACGCGCTACCTCGTCAATGACGCCTGCGTGTTGCTCGGAAAGCCCAACGTGTACGGGTCCATCTTCCGCTTCGAAGGACAGGCGACAGTGTTCGCCTACCAGGGCGGTCCCTGCTATCGATGCCTCTATCCCGAACCGCCGCCTCCCGGTCTGGTCCCGAGCTGCGCCGAAGGCGGAGTGCTCGGGATTCTGCCCGGCACCGTCGGCCTCATCCAGGCGACCGAAGCGGTCAAGCTGATCCTCGGCATCGGCGAGCCGCTGGTCGGGCGGCTTCTGCTGTACGACGCGTTGGCGATGCGCTTCCGCGAATTGAAGCTGCGCCGCAACCCGGAGTGCCCGGTCTGCGGCGACCACCCGACGGTGACGAAGCTGATCGACTACCAGCAGTTCTGCGGCGTGCCGAAACCGGTTTCGACCAGCGGCGATATGGATGTCACCGAGGTGAAGGCGAAACTGGATCGCGGCGACCGGTTCACCTTCATCGACGTCCGCGAGCCGCACGAATACCGGATCTGCAAGATCGCCGGCACGCGCCTCATCCCGCTCGGAGATCTGCCGAGGCGCGTGAACGAGCTCGATCCCGCGGACGAGATCGTCGTGCACTGCAAGAGCGGCGTTCGCAGCGGCAAGGCTGTGGACTTCCTGAAATCCGCCGGCTTTGCCAACTCCCGCAACATGGCGGGCGGCATTCTCGCCTGGAGTGATAAGATCGATCCTACGGTTCCCAAGTACTGAAGTGATTCACCGGCCCGGAGCCGCCGCCGAGTCCCGGATTGGTACGGATCGCGTCGGTGATGAACCGCTTCGCGTGCGCGATCGCATCTTCAAGCGGTAAGCCTTTTGCCAGCTCGGCGGTGATCGCGGCCGAATACGTGCACCCAGTCCCATGCGTGTGCGCCGTGTCGATTCGCTCCGCTTTGAATTCCACAAATCCAGCGCCCGAGAACAGAACGTCGGTCGCATCTCCGGCCGCGTGACCGCCCTTCACCAGCACATGCCGCGCGCCCATTCGATGCAGCCGTTCCGCGGCCTTGCGCATGTCGTCGAAGCCGCTCAGCGCGGCCGCCTCATGAAGATTCGGCGTGATGAGATACGCGCGCGGCATCAAATCCTCCAGCAGCGCGCGGCGCGCGTCCTCGGGCATCAGGGAAGCGCCGTGCTTGGAGATCATCACCGGATCGACCACCAGCGGAAAAGCGAAGCGTTCGGCCGCGCGCGCAACGGCCCGGACCACGGCCGCCGAACCGAGCGCGCCCGTCTTTGCCGCGCTCGGCGGGATATCTTCCAGCACAGCGTCGAGTTGCTCGATGACCAGCTCTGCCGCCATCACCTCGACGCGCGACACGCGCCGAGTGTTCTGAACGGTGAGCAGGGTGACGACGGCTTCGCCATAAACGCCGAACTGGTGAAATGTTTTGAGGTCCGCCTGAATGCCTGCGCCGCCGCTAGGGTCGGAACCGGCGATCGTGAGGGCGATTGCGAGAGTCACGCTTACAGCATGACTAATTCACAGCCACGCGGTCCAGATGCGTCACGCCGATTCCGTTCGCCATTCGAACATCGACGCTGCCGATTGCGGTAGCGGCGCCGGTCACCGGGAAAGACGCGCGCAGCAGGAAAGCGCCTCCCGCGTCGGGCGCGGCGGTGAAAAACTGCTTGAAATCCGGCACCACGTCGGCGCTGAGCAAGCCGCCGACCGCGCCTCCCGCTTTGTTGTAGAACTGGAACGAGAGCGAGCCAGCCGTGCGCGAGTTGTCGAAGCCCGAGATGCTGACCGTAATCTGTCCGGGCGTCTGCCCGGCGGTCACCGAATCGAAAGCGACCGCCGCCGGCGCGATCTGAACCTGCGCCGGCTCGGAGTAGCTGCCGAGATCCACGGTGAACACGATGGTTCCCGCCGTCGTCCCGGTCTGGAACAGGACCTGCTTGCCGGCGCCAAACGAGACGGTGGTATCGCCCTCGGCAACCTGGAAGGACTGAATCCGCGCTCCCCCGCTCAGGAACCGCACGGCGGCATCGCCGGTGGCAGAGCTCGAGGCCGGCTGAAAATCCATCTTCAGGGTTCCGGTCCCGGAGACGCCCGATGCGCTATCGAGCCGGACGACCAGCGCCTGCTGCTTCGCGCTCGCGAGCGACGTTCCACCCGCATCGATAACCGGATGGGGGAGGGGAGGATCGAAGGCCAAGGCGGTCAGCGAGAACATTCGCCCGTCGATGGTCAGCGAGCCGGTATAGTCGCCGGATTGGGTTGGTTGGAAAACGACATCCACGCTCACCGCACCGCCGGCGGTCAGGATTTTCGGCAGGGACGGAGGATTCGGTATAGTGAACGGATCGCCCGACACCACGATGCTCGAAATGGTCAAGGGGCCGGACCCGCTGTTGGATACGATCAACTGGCGCGTGGCGGAAGTTCTTCGCAGAATACGGCCGAAGTCGAGGCTGCCGCCGCCGGACAGAACACCGCCCGGAGCGATCACAACCGGCGCGGCGTCGATGGTCGCCCTTAACAACACGTCCGCCGAGTTCACCGCCAGAGTAGTCGAGTACGTGGCCAAGTCATTCCCGGCGAAACTCAGCCGCAGCTCCACGAAGTTCTGCTGCGCGAGTATGTAAGGCAGCGGTGGAGACGACGAAATCGAAAACGCCTCCGCGCCCGCAAGCTGGATCGATCGAACCGTGACCGCGCCCGCGTTGTGATTCCGAATGCGAAAGCGAAACTGCTGCGCGTCGCCGGCCGGATAGGAGCCGAGGTCGAGCACCGGCCCAACCGGCTGTTCGGTCTTTCCATCGAAGAGAAATAGCTCGATTTCCGGATCGGCGCTCAAGGCCGTCATCTCGCGCGTCGAGGAGCGCATCGCGGACGAATGGCCGTCGGCGTGGTGCACACACACCCAACCGGGGGCCATCCAATCCGCGTCTGCCCCCTCGGGGAGGACCGTGAGATTGCCGGACGGATCGACTAACGCCGGCGCGGAATCCAGCTTCAGGCGTCCGAGGGTCGCGCCGTCGTTCAGACGCAGCCGGATCAGTTCCGAGCCCGTGGCCAGGATCGCCACCCCGCGCGAAGCGAGCGACACGGCCCGCACGTCTTTTGGAGGCACGACGTCCAGCGCCTCGCATTCGAATCGCGAACAGCGGGCCAGCGCGGGGCCGTTGGCGAAGTAAACCAGCGCTTGCATCCCGTCGCGAGAGAATCCGATGGCGGCCGGTCCGCTGGGCGCGTCGCTTTCGAACAGCAGGCTTCCCCGTGCGTCGAACACACGAACGGACTCGGGAGTCTTCGCCACGGAAAGCCGGTCCGACGCGGCGAATCGGACCACGCCATCCATCAGCGGCTGGCTCGACACCATGCTGCCCGTCACGCCGGCAACCCGCCGGACGGACCCGTCGCCGAATCGCGCGAGTCCGACCTGAGGAGCCCGGATCTGCGCCGAGGCTGTCGCAGCCAGAAGAAGAAAAGTATAGAGACGCATATCAGGGCCTCCCGATGGTGATGGTTGGAGCGCCGACCGCGGGCGGCGCGACAATGGCAGCCGGCGCGGCGGCGGAGGACGTGCGAACGCTTCCCAGGACAACTCCCGCTCCGGCCGCGCCCGCGACCGCCGCGGCAATTAGAAGGTATCGGCGTTTGTGGCCGGACGAAACCATCGAGGCGGCCGGCAGTTTATCGGTGATGTACTGGGTGCTGATGGTGCCCGCCCGGACCGCGCCCTTCAGGGCCGTGATCCGGATCTCCACGGTTCCCGGCGTTTGGCTCCATTGCATGCCCCACACCGAAGCTTTGCCCTCCGCGTTGGTGATGGCGACCTCGGTCCGCGACCCGCCTGTGAAGACGCCGGACGCGCCGGACTCGGGCAGCATGAAGCTCACGCTGGCGCCCGCCACCGGCCGCGCGAGTTCGTCGGTGATCTCGACCGTGAGGCCGCGCGTGGCCCTGGCCCCGGCGCCGTAAACGGAGCCTTCGCCTTCGACGACGCGGAGATTCAACAGGGCGATGTCGTCTGCGCGCGCGGCGACGCACGCTGCGATCAGGAAAGCCAAGTACTTCACGAAGAAGTAGTGGCTACTAACGGGGGAATAGTCTCAGAGAAAAAGGGGGATACTAGAGCTTCGAATTCCCGTTCACGTTCCGGGCGGCAATCAGTACGGCGGTAATGTTGTCCGGACCACCCGCGGATTTTGCCGCGGCTACCAGGCGATCGAGCTTACTCTTCAAGTCGTCCTTCGACGCCAGACTCTCGGTGATGATTTCTTCGTCCACCACTCCGTGCAGGCCGTCGCTGCAGATCAGGACTTGCGTGCCGGGCTCCGGCTTTACGGAACTGGTGTGGATGCGCAGATGGCTGGAGACGCCGATCGCCATGGTCAGGACATGGCGCATGGGATGATTCTTCAGGCTCTCCTCGTCGATCCCCAACCGCCGCCCGACTTCCTGAACCCAGGTCTGGTCTTCGGTGAGGGCCACCAGGTGGCCGTCTTCGTAGAGATAAGCCCGGCTGTCGCCCACGCTCGCAATCAGCAACTGGCCGCCGCACTCGAGGGCGGCCACCAGCGTCGTCCCCATCCCTTCGAAATGCACATCCGCCGCGGCGGCGTCGATCACGCGCCGGTTCGCTTCTTCAAAGGCGTTGACCAGGGTTTCCGGGGTCGCCTCGCCCGCTTTCTGGACCACTTCGCACACGGTCTCGACGGCGAGCTTCGACGCATGTTCGCCGGCCTGCGCCCCTCCCATGCCGTCGGCCAGAACGTAAAGACCGAGTGTTGGCGCGAGCAGATAGTAATCTTCGTTGTTGGCGCGGACACAGCCGGGGTCCGAGATGCCGAGAGCTTCCAGCATGGGCTTTTCGATTATACCCGTTTCTCCGGAAAACGGCGGCGCCGAAATTCTCACGGCCGCTCCGGTTCGAGAACGGCTTTCAATTGCCACCAGGCGCTTTCCTCGTAATTAGTCTTTAATCGCTCGAAACTCTCTCGTGAATCGGTGGCCCGGAAGGGCGTTTTCTTAATGCAACGGCCCAGCATCAGGGTTGCCGCGCTATCGTTTGGGTCACGGTCCAGAACTGCCCGGAACCGTTCCGCGCCGGCTTCGAACTTGCCTTGCTTCCACAAAGCGTAGCCGGTGTTGAAATGATACACCGGGTCCGACGAGTCTCCCTCCAGGGCTTTCGCGAAACTCTCCAATGCCTCCGGCCGGTTCCTGCGGGATTGCGCGGCGCCGAGGTTGTTCAGCACTTCGTTCAAGGGCACGGTTTTCGCTACCTGCTCGAAGGCCGCTTGCGCTCCGGCGAAGTCGCCCACATGATACCGGGACGCGCCGAGGTAGAAGGTGGCGTGGCGGTAGTTCACGTCGGCGGCGGCTACCTTGGACAACCAGTCGGCGGCGGCGCGGTAATCCTTCTTTCTGAAATACAGCATCCCGAGCTGAAACTCCGCTTGCGAGTACTCCGGCTGCAGGCGTATCGCCTGCATGAACAACTTGCTCTTCTGTTCCTCGGCGCCGGCTAGCAATCCGCGGATGTAATTCTCCAGCGCATCCACGCGGATGCTGCGCGCCGCGGTCGGGAACTCCGCCTCGGACGGCGTGTTCTTGGGAGCGAAGAATTGCAGAGTCTGCCAGGCCAGGTGACGCTGCTGCGCGGCCAGATCCTCCAGCGCTCCCACCTCGGTGAAGTCCGGCCCCTGCTTCATTCCCCTGAGATTTAGGATGTGCGCGGCGATGCGAAGGGAGCCTCGGGAAGCGCCGGCTTCGGCGGGCGGCTTCAGCTCGAATTCGCCGTAGATGACGCGCTCGGCGTCGAGCGTCTGGCCGATCTTGATCACCGTGGCGCGGGTAAGCTGCGCGTAGGGCCGCACGCCCAGGCGCCGGAAGACTTCCTGCCGCTCCTCCCGCTCGTGGGCCATCAGTCCCTGGGTGGCCAGCGCTTCCCGGATTGTTTCGGCAATGCTCTCTCCCACCCAATTCAGATTCGGATTACCGGAGTTATTGGAAAATGGAAGGATCAGGAAGGTATCGGCGCGCCCGAGCGCGGCGGCGATGAGACACACGCCAGCCAGGCGCGAGAACCGCTTCATTTTTTTAGTGTAACTTTAACCCGCTCATACTCCGCGCGGACTACGGCCCCTCCGTACTTGCGCTCGAGCCGGCGGACGGCGAAGTGGCCCCGGGCAGCCTGCTGGAAGCGGTCGGTGAAGACTACATTGATGGCGCCGCCGGCCAGCGCGCCAATCACGGGGACGGACTGCGCGGCGGCCTTCTCAGAAATCGCCACGCCAAAGCGGGACGCGACTTGGGTGACGAAGCGCACCACCGCGGGAGCGCCGCTCTCGGCGAGTCCGCGCTCGGAAATGTGGGCCGCAGCTTCCTGAAGCGCGCGCGCCAGCGCCGCGCGGACGGCGTAGTATTCGGTGTCGCCGATGTCGCCGCCGCTGGAGCTTCCGCCGAACGCGAACACCTCGATGCAGGCCAGGCGCGCCAGCGGGTCGGCGAGGTTCTCGCCTTCGGAGCGCGCGATCTCGGCGATGGACCGGAGCATAATGGCGGTGGAAACCGGAAGCTCCGCCGCGAGCGCGAAGAATCCGAAGAACCCTCCCACCGCGCCGGCGACCCCGGCCGCCGCCTTGTGAAACGCCGGTGACGGCGCCGTCTTCTTTCCCAGCGTCTTTACCGCTACATCGAGGCACTTCTCGATCGCCACCCGGGCCGCGCGCTGAATCATCTCGCGCCCCCCGGCCGGCAGCCTCTTCATGCCGTATTCGATCGGTTTGCCGATTGCGGCGGCCAGGCGCATGGCAAGGCTGGTGTATTCGAGCCGGCGTACGGCCTGCTGGAGGTCCTGATCGTCATTGTAAGCAAACATGGCTGCTGTCCGTGAACATAGCACACTGGAGGGGGCTTCCATGATCGGTAATTATCACGGGGAAACGGAGGTTTCCCGTACCATCCAATCGGCGGGTAGGGGAACCTGCACAAATCTCCGCATCCGCGCCGGGTGGCCCATGAGCAGCCCCCCGCCTGCGACTGCACAGAGCAGCGTTGACGGGTTCGCCGCATGGCTTCCATTCTCAGTGCAGCCGCCCGGAATGGAGGCGTGAAACCTGTGGCCTCGGCTGAAAAAAGAGCCCGAGGCTGCGCGCGCCCCGGGAAGGATGTCCGGTTTCGGCCGTCGAATTGTTTACCTCAATGACGGGCAAGTTGAAATCGACATTACTTCAGGAGGTAAGCGAGATGCCAGGTTTATTGGCCAGACCAATTCTGATGCTTCGGGGTGGGGCTCAATCCGAGCACGACGCCGAGCGGGGGACGGTTGGCACCACACCCAGACGCCCCTCTCCGCTATCCACGGCACCGGACCAGGCTGCCGATCCGCTCACAACTCGTTGATATTAAGAATGTTACCTCACCGACCCTTCTTTGGGCAAGCGATCCACGGCTATCCCTTTCCACGAAAGCTACGCGGTTCCAGCGCGCGGGTTGCCACGTTTCTTCGGTTTGCCGACTCTCCCCCCCGCCGGCATGACGAACCGAAACATACCACGGACCACCAGGAGCGCAACCCACTGTACGAAAAGGCGTTAGGTGCAATGAGAAAGTCCAAAAAAAGAGCATATTCCAATCGAACGATGAGCCTGAACGACGGGGAACCCGGCGTTCAGGGGAATCTCCTTTCTAAGTTTTGTAAGAGGACAGAATGAGCGATGGGAAAGTGGGAATCCTGCTTTTGGATTTCCACTTTTCCTCGC
>JANXRE010000079.1 GCA_025353165.1 Acidobacteriota bacterium
TGCGGCCACATGCCAGCAAAGTACTGGGTGAGTTGGGCATCGGTGTCCATGCCCAATGTGATAACACATCCGATGGTATCTGTAAAGTTTATTTATTTACAGTCCCTAAGAGCCCTCGTTCTTAAACATGCCGCCTTTCCTACCTTCGCCGGTTGGATCTTTGTTGGCCTATAAAGCAGCCTGAGCTGAATTCGCAATTCGACGAGCACCCTCTTCGGTGGCCGCCGGCTGCGTGATCGAGCTATTCCCCGTCTCAAACTTGACTTCGCCGTTCCCTTCCCCAACGTTCCTACGTCGTGTTCCCATTTCCAGACCGGCGAGGTGTGGTGAACACCAGCAAGCTGGCCGGCCGTGTCCGATCAGAGGGCTGTTGGATTCTCAAACTTTCGCTGGATTTCGCGATCGCGTACCCGTGAGTCCGGCATCCCGTCCAGCGGCAACCTCTTCTCCAGCCTTCAACCTTCCTACCTGTAAGGGAAACACCGACAAATCTTTTGGCCCGCATCCTAACGAAGTAATCAGCCGGGGCTGATGTACATGGTTGGCGCCAGGAGTTATTATCTTTAATATGATGATAAGAACTTTCAATCTAGGTGTTGTCGCCAGCGCGCTTTTGGCATTCGCGGGGAGTGCGTACGCGTCGGGAGCCGGCCCCATGACGGTATCTCTCGGGACAGCAGGCACTTTCACGATTTTAACAAAAACAGGAATTACAGATGTTCCGAAGTCATCGGTTACCGGCGATATCGGTGTGAGTCCGATCACTGGCGCCGCTGATCTTTTAAAGTGCACCGAAGTGACTGGAGGTGTTTATTCGGTCGATGCTGCCGGACCCAAGCCGTGTAGCATAATGGATCCCGGTAGGCTTACCCTGGCTGTACACGACATGCAAACCGCATTTACCGACGCCGCTGGTCGTCCGAACCCTAATTTCACAGAACTGGGAGCAGGAGAAATTGGTGGACTGACACTCGTCCCTGGTCTCTACAAATGGGGCACCGCTGTAAAGGTACACTCGGACGTCACCATTTCCGGCGGCCCCAATGATGTCTGGATCTTCCAGATTGCAAAAAATCTCATAGTGGCTAACGGCATGAAGGTTCACTTAAGTGGAGGAGCGCAGGCCAAGAACATATTCTGGCAGGTCTCTGGACTATCGCTCTTTGGAACGACCTCACACGTTGAAGGAATCGTACTATGCAAGACTTTGATCGCCATGCAGACTGGCGCATCCATCAACGGCAGATTGTACGCACAGACCGCGGCTACATTGCAGATGAATGTGGTTAAGCAACCTAAGTAGAGTGTTGGGCGGCGTCGGCATCGAGGCCGTCCCCCCCGTGTCAGGGGGCCTGCTCGTTTTAACCGTGCGGCCGTTCCCACTTTCTTCGTTGGCCTATAAAACAGGTGAGTTGAATGGCGTCGACTTTGTTCGCCATCGGCCAGGGAGGCGGATGGCCGCTTCATTCTTTATCACTACACCGAGCCGAACGCGCTGTTCAATACCTTGCGATGGAACTTTACAGGCAGAGGTACGGTCATGGGCTCGCAACAGCGTGTCGAACCTCTTGTCAAGGGCGGAGTGAAAGTTTCTCACCAGGGCGGAGCGGAAGCCGCCTCCAAACGCGCGGGCGCTGGAGTTTCGACACTTGGCAGGCAAAGCTGCTGAGGGCCCGGGTCCTTCTTTCTTCTGGCTGTTCTTGATCAAGGGCAATCCAACTCCAGGAGTTGCTGGCGGAGTGCCTCCCAGACCAACCGGCATGGAGTCCTGGCGCGCTCTCCCTGTATCAGCGGTTGTTATCCCGGACAAGCACGTTTACCGAAACGCACCCGAAGACGTCCGGCCTTATCCTCGGGCGGTCTGGCCCAAACCGCAATCCTCCCCCGTCGTAAAGGAGTGTAATGTTACTCAACGTCCAAAAGCTTGCGGCATTGTAGCCGAGCCGGGTGGAGATGAATGAAGTGTTCCGTTTGGAGATGGTGTGCGAGTGGGAGGACGGGCGACTGGAGATCCGGTACCGCGCGGACAGAAGGTGGCTTGGGAAGAACTGGCGGGCAAGCCGCAACCCCCGACGGCTGAGAAGAAGAAGACGCGGCCCTACGGCGGGACACCGCCGACGACCAGCCACCCGTGGAAGCAGAGCTATCAGGACATGAGTGCCTGGCGTCCGCTGGCGGCGGCAGGCGCGCGGACTGGACCAGCCGTCGTCTCCGCTTCGCCCTTAACGCTCGGCCTACGGCCTCGCGGGCTTCACTCCGACGCCGGCCGGTCCGGTCCCAGTGGTCAAACGAAGGGGACATTTCTAACGAGGCTTGACAGGAAGTGAAAAAAAGGTTCAAATCCAGGTAGTTGGGTGTATACTGGCGAAAACTGGGTCTCAACGGAAGTTCTGGTAAACAACAAGCATCCTGGCACAACGCTTGCCTCCGGCGAGCCAAATGGGGAGAGAAACTCTCATGAACACAATAAAACTTACTCGTTTCGGTTCGCTGCTTCTGCTTCTGGGGCTATTGATTTCAACGGCTTTTGCCCAAACGGGAACTACTGGCGATGTCGCGGGCGTCGTCAAGGACACGACCGATGCCGTCGTCGCCGGTGCAACGGTCACGCTCAGGAACGTTGACACGGGCGACACTCGCACGGCGTCCAGCAATGAGTCGGGTGGCTTTCGATTTACATTTTTGAGGCCTGGAAATTACATAGTCACGGCCCAGGCTTCGGGACTGAAAACCGACATTACCAAAGTCGCCGTCCAGGTGGGCCAGGTAGCGCAGCTTGAACTCGTCGCCAAGGTCCAGGCGACCCAGGAAGTAATCGAAGTCAGCGCTCAGGCCGGGGCGGTCAATACCGAAAACGCCAACCTGAGCTCGACCTTCTCGTCCAGGCAGGTGGCGGACCTCCCGTCGGCCGGCGGCGACCTCACCACCATCGCGTTCACCGTGCCCGGCGTGGTGATGACCACCGGCGGTGGGTATGGGAACTTCACCTCGAACGGCCTTCCCGCCACATCCAATCTTTTCACTATCAATGGAACCGACTACAACGATCCTTATCTGAACCTCAACAACTCCGGCGCCAGCAACAACCTGCTCGGGCAAAACGAGATTCAGGAGGCGGCCGTGGTGCAGAACGCCTACAGCGTGCAGTACGGCCGGCAAGCCGGCGCGCAGGTGAACTACACCACCAAGTCCGGCACCAACGACCTTCACGGGAACCTGCTGTGGAATTGGAACGGCACCGCGCTGAACGCCAACAGCTTCTTCAACAACCGGAACGGCGTGGCGAGACCCGCTGTGACCTCCAACCAGTGGGGCGCGTCGATCGGCGGCAGGGTCATCAAGAACAAGCTCTTCTTCTACGCCGACAGCGAAGGGTTGTACTACACGCTCGCCGCCAGCGGCGTGGTGTCCTACCCGTCGCCCCAGTTGCAGCAGTACATCCTTTCGACGATCACGCCGGCGCAGCAGCCGCTGTATCAGAAGGCATTTTCAATCTGGGGCGGCGCACCCGGAGCGTCGCGCGCTCAGCCGATCACCACCGGGAGCGCCGGCACCCAGGACTCCAGCGGCACGCTGGGATGCGGTCCCTCCTTCGCCGGAACCAACACCGCGGCGCCCGGAGGCGGAATGTTCGGCACGGATGTGCCCTGCGGCGTTGCCTTCGCAACCAGCGGCGCGAACCAGAATCGAGAGTGGCTCATGACCA
Source organism: Acidobacteriota bacterium (assembly GCA_025353165.1). GTDB lineage: Bacteria > Acidobacteriota > Terriglobia > Bryobacterales > Bryobacteraceae > TMP-7. The sequence continues at coordinate 3,707 of JANXRE010000079.1, forward strand.
CCCGCGCCGATTGGAACGTCAGCGACAAGCAGAAGGTCAACTTCCGCTTCAAGCACGACGGCGGCTTCCAACCCACCAGCACCAGCCTTCTCAATCCGGCCCTCAACAATCAGAGCATTCAGCCGCAGTACGAGGGCCAGATCAATCACACCTACATCGTTTCTCCTACCATCGTGAACAATTTCGTCGGCTCGGTGCTGTGGTACAGCGCGATCTTCGGTCCGGCGGACGTGGCGGCGTCCCAAGCCGTGTTCCCGACGTATTTTCAGTTCAGCGAGGGCGGCACCAACTCGGGAGCCTTTACCTCGATGGGCGTTCAGTGGGATGCCTTCCCGCAAGGCCGCAACGTGGGACAGCTTCAGTTGGTCGACGACCTCTCGATGAACAAGGGCAACCACACGATCAAGGTGGGCGGGAACTATCGCAAGAACCGGGTCTCCGATCACGGCTTGAGCGCGGCGACTATCGGCTCGTATCTCTTCACCCCCTTGACGGATTTCGTGAATGGAACCATCGCCAACGGGAGTATCTACTTCCAAAGCTTCCCCACCATCGATGTGGCGCACATTCTCTTCTACAACCTGGGACTGTACGCGCAGGATGAGTGGGCCGCCAGGCCGAATATCAAGGTGACGTTCGGAGTCCGCATGGACCGTACCGGCAATCCCACTTGCGTCGATACGTGCTTCTCCAATCTCACGCAGCCATTTCTGGACTCCAACTTCCCCGGCACCGCGGACACGCCTTACAACCAGATCATCAAGTCCGGCAAGCACGCCTACCAAGCCGTGGATAAGGCCGTCTTCGATCCCCGCGTAGGCGTCGTCTGGAGCCCGCGCGGAAATGGGAAAACGGTTGTCCGCGGCGGCTTCGGAATCTTCTCCGATCTCGCCCCCGGCACCCTTGTCGCCAGCATCTTTAGCAACGCGCCTTCTCCGTTCCAGACCGTCCTGTTCAGCGGCGAAGCCGTGAATACGGTCGGCGATCCGACAAGCGCGGGCGCCGGGGCGCTCAGCTCCTACAACGCCTTCCACAGCGGTTTTACCAGCGGAGCGACCTTTGCCCAGTTGTCAAACGCCGTGCCGAACTTCAGTTCGCCGAACTTCTTCTCGATTCCTAATCACCTCTCGACGCCCCGCTACATGGAATACAGCCTCGAGATTCAGCAGCCCATCGGGAACAAAAACGTGGTCGTCGCCACCTACGCCGGCAACCGCGGTTACAACCTGCTTGCCCAGACGGCCTTCCCGAACGCCTTCAACGCAAATGGCTTCGGCGGCCTCCCCGCGACGGCGAAGGATCCCGCCTTCGGCTCGGTCACCTCCATCACCAACCACGGAATAGCCAGATACAACGGCCTCTCCATCGCCTTCCGCCGCTCCTTCTCGTATGGTTTCCAGGGCCAGATCGGCTACACCTGGGCCCATGGACTCGACACCATCTCCAACGGTGGCGCGGGCGAGCCGTTCTCGTTCCAGCCCGGCGCCGGGCTGACCACCACCAGCAACCCGTCCTTCGCGGCGAACTATGGCAACTCCGATTACGACATCCGTCACAACCTGGTCGCCGACTTCACCTGGGATTCCCCCTGGAAGTTCTCCAAACCGGTGGTGCAAATGGTCGCCGGCGGCTGGACCGTGGCCGGAAAGCTCCTCTACCGGACGGGCTTGCCTTTCAGCATCACCGACGGCAGCCTCGCTTCGACCGTCGATCCGGCGCTCGCCGCGCCGCTCCTCGCCAGCTACGCTGGAACCGGCAACGTGAGTCGCTTTTGCAGCGCCGCCAACGTGGACACGCCTTGCTTCAAAAGCTCGTCTTTTATCGCGTCGGGAACCGAAACAACCTTCGGCAACGTGGCGCGGAACTCTTTCTACGGACCCCACTTCTTTGACATGGACACGTCCCTGTACAAGGACTTCACGGTGTTCGAACGGTACAAATTCCGCATCGGGGCGACCGCGCTGAACATCTTTAACCACCCCAGCTTCGGCAACCCCAGCCAGAACGTGGCGGGCGGAGGCTTCGGCCTGATCGCCGGAACCCAAAGTCAGCCGACCGGCCCCTACGGAACCTTTCAAGGCTCCTCGGTGGCCGCCGGTGAGCGCTTGCTGGTGCTGAACGCGCGGTTTAACTTCTAGCGCTACTGCTGCCGCGGTAAGACGGCCACGCTCGGTTTGAGCGTGGCCGGGTCCGGACGGGCAGGTGGCGCCGGGGCCAGAGCAGACGGCAGGTCGAAGGCGTGCAGACTGCCATCGTCCGACCCCACATAGACCACTCCATTCGCCACCGCCGGCGAGGACTCGATACTGCCGCCGGTAGCCGCGCTCCAAAGCGGTTGTCCGGTTGCCGCACTGAAGGCGTAGAGCTTGTGTAGGCGGAGCCCAGTCTTGCCGACCCAGGTTGCAAAAAGCATACACCCAATCGACAAACGGATGGTCACTCCTATACACCCGCGGCGCAACACGGAGGGGCGTTGCCTTAGCGGGCTTTTTTGCGTACTCTCAAGGCATGGAGTTGCTTAACAGCGACGAGATTGCCCTGCTATCGCCGCCAGAGCGCCTTGCCCTGATTGCCCAGCTTTGGGACAGTCTGGAACAGCATCACCTTCCGTTGAGCCAAGCGCAGCAGTCCGAACTTGATCGCCGCCTTGATTCGCTCGATCAAGATCGCCGCCATGGCGTCACCTGGGCCGCATTGAAAGCCGAGTTAGAGCAGCGTTGTCCGCGGCGAAACTGGGTCCAATTCGTCCGTACGAGAAAACTGGTCTGGGCGGTAAGCCCGCTGTTTCGCCCGACCCCTGTGATCGTGTGCGTGCCCGGGACTGCCGACGCGGGAACGATTAGCTGGAGGCCGGTGAAGGAACCCCCAGGGTCTGTCATGGCCAGAGCTAAGTCAGTCGTGTCGAAGTAAATATCCACAGGCTCGCTGGCGCCGAATCCCGTCCCGCCGACCGTGGTGTTCGCTATGGGGTGCCCGCTTGTCGGGCTCACGGTCACCGCCGGTTGAGCCAGCAGCGCCGAAGAAAGAATTGCCGCGAAAGTGAGAGCCGCCACGGCGAATCGGGCAAAGCGGATGCAAATCGGTGTTGTCATCGAATTTCCTCCCCAGCTTGCCGGAAGTACACACCCAAATCGCCTCCGCCCGGTTATCGTAGAAACAGTGAGAGTCCAAAAATCCCTCCGCATCTCGCACGTCGGCCTGCGAGGCGTTGTCGGCAGCGGCATGACTGCGGCACACGTCCTCGATTTCGCCGCCGCCTTCGGCACCTTCCTCGAAAGCGGCGGACCTGTGGTCATCGGCCGCGATCCCCGGGCTTCCGGAATCATGATCCGCGAAGGAATCGTCGCCGGCCTACTGGCCTGCGGCCACGATGTCGTCGATCTCGGCGTCGTCTCCACCCCCGTCATTCAGCATTCGGTCAACCGCCTGAACGCTTCGGGCGCAATCTCCATCGGCGCCAGCCATAACGCCGCGGAATGGAACGCGCTGAAATTCTTTGGCCCCGGCGGCACGTACCTCTCCACCGCCCAGGCCGGCGAGCTGCTCGATATCTACCACCTCCGAAAATTCAACTTCGCCGATTGGGACCGCATCGGCTCGCTTCGCGCCGAAAGCGGCGCAATCGACCGCTACCTCGAAGAACTCTCCCGCGCCTTTGACTTCGACGCCCTCCAGCGCTTCAAAGTCCTGGTCGACTGCTGCAACGGAACCTCGTCCCTCATCCTCAAGCGGCTGAACGAGCAGTTCGGCTTCGGCTTCATCCTTATTAATGAGCAGATCGAGGGCGTGGCCTTCGCGCATGAGCCGTCCACCACCGCCAAGACGGTCGCTCTTCAGCTTGCCCCGCTCATCAAGGCGGTGGGGGCCGATGCGGGATTCCTCTTCGACGTCGATTCCGACCGCGTCGCGCTCGCCACCGACGAAGGCCGCCCCGTCTCCGAGGAACTGGTTCTGCCGATTCTCTCCGACTACCTTCTCCCGCGCGGCCCCGGCAAGCTGATCGTCACCAATCTGTCCACGACAGCCCTGCTCGATGAGGTCGCGCGTAACCGCGGAGGCCGTGTCGTGCGCGTGCCCGTCGGCCGCCAGGCCGCCATCGACGCGCTCGCGGCGTACCGCCCGGAACAAATCGCCGTCGCCGGCGAGGGCACCGGCGCGGTCATGATGCCGCAGTTCCGCTTTGTCTACGACGGCATCGCGTCCATGCTCGCCGTGCTCTCGATGATGAGCGGCACGGGCCGCAAGCTCTCGGAAATCGTCGACAGCTACCCGCGCTACTGCATCCTGAAAGGCGAGGTTCCGCTGGTCACCCAGGAGGTCCCCGCGTTGCTCGTGGATCTTCAGCAGCGCTACTCCGGCGGAACGGTCAGCATGATCGACGGCCTGCGCGTCGAATGGCCCGATCGTTGGTTCCACGTCCGCGTCAGCAACACCGAGCCGGTGGTCCGCGTCATCTGCGAGCAGCGCGGGTCGCCGCCCACCGCTCTCTACGAAACCCTGATGGACACCGTGAGGTCCTATGCCGCGTGAACACCTGCTGAAGATCGGCGTCTCCGGAATCCGCGGCGTGGTCGGAGAGTTCCTGACGCCATCGCTGGCCCTCGCTTTCGCCCAGGCGTTCGGATCCTACGTGGGCCCGGGCCGCGTGGTGGTCGGGCGCGACACTCGCACCAGTGGCCCCATGCTCCAGCACGCCGTGCAGTGCGGGCTCCTCGCGGCCGGGTGCGAAGTTGTCGACGTCGGCGTGCTCCCGACCCCCACCATCCAGATCTACACCGGCGCGACACGCGCCCGCGGTGGCCTCGCCATCACGGCCTCCCACAATCCGCCGGAGTACAACGCGCTCAAGCTCTTCAACTCGCACGGCCTGTTCTTCAACACCTACGAGCGCACCGAGCTCCTCGACATCTACCACCAGAGCGATTTCCATCAGGCCGAGAACGACGAGATCCGCCGGGTCTCTCACGACTATGAGGTTCCCCGCCGCATGCACGTCGAGTGTGTACTCCAGCACGTCGATGCCGAACGGATCCGCGCGCGCGGCTTCCGCGTAGGTCTCGATGCGGTGAACGGAGCGGGTTCCGTCATGACGCCGGGCTTTCTCACGGACACGCTCGGCTGCGAGCTGCACGCCATCTCGATCGACCCCACGAAAATCTTCCCGCGCGTTGCCGAGCCTCGCCCGGACACTCTCGGCGACCTCGCGCAACTGGTCCGCGACCGGCGGTGCGACATCGGTTTCGGCCAGGATCCCGACGGCGACCGGCTCGCGGTGGCCGACGAGAACGGAAACGTCCTCGACAACGACGATGTTCTCGCGCTGGTGGTGGACGCGGCGCTGGAACGCCACGCCGGCGACGTGGTCGTGAACCTCACGACCTCCTCCGTGGTCGACGACATCGCGCGCTTGCACGGCCGCCGCGTGTTTCGCACGCCGGTCGGGGAAGCGAACGTCGTGGAAACCATGCAGGCGGTGAAAGCCGTGATCGGCGGCGAAGGCTCGAACGGCGGGATCATCTTCCCGCCGGTGCATCTCTGCCGCGACAGCTACACAGGGATGGCGTTTCTGCTGGAGCGCATGGCCGCGACCGGCTGCACCATCGGCGAACTCGCCGCGCGCCTCCCGCGCTACTACCGCAAATTAGGCAAAGTGGCGTTCGAGCACGGCAAACTGGGCCCGCTGATGCAATCGCTCGAAGAGCACTTCCCAAACGCGAAGCTCGATCGATCCGACGGCTTAAAGCTCATCCTGGACGACGCATGGATCCACGTGCGGGCGTCCAACACCGAGCCGCTATTGCGTCTCGCCGCCGAAGCGCGCTCCGAGGATCGCGTCGAGCAACTCTACGGGGACGTCCACCGCGCCCTCGAATCCTAGGTCGGCTGTTGTAATGCATTCCCGTCGGCGTCGAGGAACTTCACCTCTCCCAATCCGAGCTGGCGGATCGGCGCCTCGATCTTGCTGCGATCGCCGACTACGACCCACACCAGATGGTCCGGGCGAATCGTCGATTTGGCCGCATCGGTTACCGCCGGTACGGTCAGTGGCCGGACTTTCCGAGTTCCGTATCGGCGCGAGCGCGTACAACCTCTTCAGCCACCCCAGCTTCGGCAACCCCAGCCAGAACGTGGCCGGCGGAAATTCAAGCCAGTCCCCATTATTCCGGACCCGCCACTTGTGCCACGGGCTTATAGATAGTGACTCCGGAGGCCAAAGATGCTGAGTGAGTCGAACTTCTCGATGTTTGGGGATCTGGAGCCGAGCGGGGATGGGGGTGCGGGGCAATGGGTCGGCGTTTGAGACCCCTTGCCCCGCTCAGCGCGGTAGAGGCAAGCGCCGGTCCGGCGCTGGCTCCGCGCTTGCTGGCTGCCTTCGGCGCGCAAAGAGGCCGCTACCAGAGCGCCGCGGACCTGCAGACGTTCTCCGGAATTGCTCCCGTTACCCAGCGCAGCGGCAAGTTTGAATGGGTTCCCGTTCGCTGGGCCTGCCCGCGCTTTCTCCGTCAGACCTTTCACAAATGGGCCGCTCACTGGGTCGCCTTCTGCGACTGGGCCAGCGCTTACTACCGTCTCCAGCGGGACCGCGGAAAAGACCATCACGCCGCCGTCCGGGCACTGGCTTTCAAATGGATCCGCATCGCCTTTCGTTGCTGGAAAGACGGCGTTCTCTACGACGACGCCCGCTATGTCCAGAGTCTCCGCCGCCGTGGTTCACCGCTGATAGCTCTCCTCGACAACCCCGTCGTGCCATAAAAAGCGGAACCTTGCCTTTATGCCAAAGTCACTTTCTCCTTGACTGGAACTACTCAGATGACTGCCTAGACGAATGTGCGCGCGCTCCTTCCCGCCTCACCGCCGAACTTCCGCGCTATCGTAGACGCAGTGAGCCCAAAAATCCCTGTGCATCTCGCACGTCGGTCTGCGGGGAGTCGAGCAGTTCTATTCGGACGTGCACCGCGCCCTCGAATGCCGACCTCAAGTTGGATCCGGTTGGGTAACGGGGATTGCTACCCTCCACCCTCCACACGCGCCTCGAGGATATTACCGTGACACAGGGTTAACAGCCTTGACTAGTTAACTTCAGTAACTTGACTAGAGTCTTCCTCTCCAAACGCGATAACCGCACGCCGATCAGTTCGCGACCGTTGCCCGTAGCCAACGATGGACTGCGAACACCAAGTCCCACCGACTCGACTCCCGCTTGAATGCCACGCAGACAAACGTCTTGTTTACGGATTCAACTTCCGGGTCTTCTGAAGCTCCAACAATACCGCATCCATTCCGCTGGTCGCGTGAACCATCCTAAGCCGATCAAGCCCCGGTGTTGTAACAAGACGCTTCTTGACATCCGATATGCTCGCACCCGATGCAAAATAAGCCAGTAGAGACTGGTGTTTTGCGAGCAGATCCTTGCGTTGGCACTCTAGCAAACCGTGGAAATGGTCTTTGAGAGGTCCGATCCTGCTACCGTCATCGAATTCCGCATAGACTACGGTAGCAACGGCCTGCGACACGGAACCACCGCGGATGGCCAACGCGGCCAACACATCCGCATCCGTTCGGGACGAAACGAAAGCGGCATCCAAATCCCAGGAGTCGGTAACAGTGGTTGCCACTACGTGTTGCCCCTTGAGATTCTCGAAATTCCAAACCACTACCAGCGTGATGAGGCCAGCGCGCGCTGTGTTTGTAATATGGTAGGAGTGAAAGGAAAAAACACCATTCTCCCAGCCGGCCGCGACTTCCGATACCGCGATCGGCATGTCGGCCGGGATTTGAAAATGCACGATTGTAGTGCTGGTGCTGTCCGGTATCGCGGTGGTGAAGCAATTGACGCAGGATGTGACCTGGACGAGTGGTGAAGCTGCGACGGGGGCCCCGGCTGGCCCTGTACATCCTCCAATGCCACAAGTCATACCGGGACACCCAGAGTAGGATGTACACGTTTGCGAAGTGCTTACCGACTTACAGCTTGCACACTGACTCGGACAATCGCCCGATATAACCGTGCAAGTGACTTGTCCCTGCACCGGATGGCACATACAGGCGAGTGCGAAACTCCCCGAATTGCACACGGAACAATCAATGCAGCCGCACACGTTACCTGCGGGGCACTGAAAAGTACGGCAAGCATCTGTCGCGTTCACAGTCTGTGTAAGAGTTGAGCCGAGAAGAAACAGGCCCATTAGCCCACTACTACGAAGAAATACGGAAGCCATCGCCCTCATTTGAATAATCCTCCGGGGAAAGGCTACCACGAGGTCTTATTGTCGTCAACCCCCTTGCCGGCAGCGGTAGTGGCTCAACTTGATTGAACGCCTGGAATTGAACGAAAATTGCATTGCCCCGCTACTCGGAGCGTCTGAATGGCTTTCGGAGAGTAAGCCGTGCAGAAGCCTCTCGCAGGGCCTGTAGGATTATGCCTCAGCAAGGGGTAAGATTGAACGGAAAGCCCCGGCACGCTGACGTGTTGGTCGCCTCCTCCATAATAAACAATCGTGTCGTGGTTGTTTGAGAAACCAGTGAAAGCCAGCCCCTTTGAAGAGCGGCCGCTGACAAATGATCGCGCTTTGAAAATCGTTTTCTCCGAACATCTGATCGAGCATCACCCGGGATGGCGTTCCTGCTCCAGGCATGGGGTGACGGGCTGCACCATTGGCGAACTCGCGGCGCGCCTCCCACGCTACTACCGCAAATTGGGCAAAGTGGCATTCGAGCACGGCAAGCTCGGGCCGCTGATGCAATCGCTGGAAGAGCAATTCCCGAACGCGAAGCTCGACCGTTCCGACGGCCTGAAGCTCATCCTCGACGACGCCTGGATCCATGCGCGAGCGTCCAACACCGAGCCGCTGCTACGCCTCGCCGCCGAAGCGCGCTCCGAGGATCGCGTCGAGCAGCTCTACGCCGAAGTGGTGTGGCGCGTCCTATAACGGATTTCCGTCGGCGTCGAGGAACCTCACTTCGCCCAGTCCCAGCTGGCGGATCGGCGCCTCGATCCTGGCGCGGTCGCCAACCACGATCCACACCAGATTGTCCGGGTGAATCGTCGACTTCGCCGCATCGGTTACCGCCGGTACGGCCAGTGACCGGACCTTCCGCGCGAAGGTGTCGTAGTAGTCGTCCGGCAACCCGAACTGCACCTGTTCTAGAATCGAATTCCCGACTTCGTCGATGGTCGCGCGCGACCCGGGGAGCTTCAGCGTCATGGTGTTCTGCGCGCGCTGCAACTCCGCGGCCGTCGGCGGGCGATCGCTCACGATACCGTGGAACTTTTTGTTCAGCTCGTCGAGAGACTCCTTGGTCTTGTCCGACTGCACCGGAGCGAATGCAACGAAGGGCTGCTGTCCCCGCGCGCCCCACAAGAAAGTCTCCGCGCCGTAAGGACCAGTGTTTGTCCTCGCGCAAGTTCATGTTGACGCGCGCGCCGAAGTCGCCTCCGAAGATCGAGTTCATCGTCTCGATGGCGATCTGATCCGGGTTGTTTCGCGGCGGCGCGAGCTGGCAAACCGCTATGTCCGACTGAAGCGCGCCGGGCCGGTCGATGATGTACACCTCGGATTTGGCCGGCAACTGGACGCGGCCGATGTTCTTGGCCGGCACATCCCGTTTCGGCCAACCGGCAAATAGCTTTTCGAGTTTCGGCGCGATCTCGGCCAGGGTTGTGTCCCCGACCACGACCAGCGTACCGTTGTTGGGGCGGAACCAGGTCTGGTGAAATTTCACCAGGTCCTCGCGGGTGAGCTTGGCTACCGACTCTTCGGTGCCGGAACCGGTCAAGGGATTCCCATAGGAGCGGCCCTTTCCGTACAGCAGCGCCGGGAACACGCGCAGAAGCATGGATCTCCCGGTGACTTTCTCCCGCTGAATCGCGGCGAGTTGCTGTTTCTGTTGCCGCGCGAAGTCCTCCCGCGGGAAAACGGGGTTGAGGATCACATCCGCATATAGCGCCAGGGAGGGGTCCAGTTTCGCCTTGAGAGCGGAAAGGCGGACCACGGAAACATCGAGGTCCGAGAATGCGTTCAACTGCGCGCCCAGCAATGCCTGCTCATCGCTGATCTGCAGGGCCGCGGTGGCTTGGGCTGTTCCCGGCAGAGCGGACTGGTCCGCGGCATAACCGGCATCCAGCACAAGCCATAAATTCACCAGGGGCGTTTCGTGCCGTTCCGCCAATACACTCCAGGCGTTTTCTTCGTTTATGTCCGGCAAGATTCCGGCTCCGGCAACACCGGGCGGAGGACGATGGGGTGAGCGCTCCGCACGCACGAGTTCGGCGATTCGGTCTTCCTTGAAAGAGCCGACAGAGGGAGCCACTACGAGTAGCGCTTCGCCGCCGCAGCATGCAGACCTCTGGGCTCATGCATGCTGGGCGAGCCGACCAGAGCGTTCGCGGCGCGGGCATTGCGCCCCGCTCAAGTCAGAAGTGAAACTTCAGGGCAAACTGCAACTGCCGCTGCGGTATGACTGTCGACGTGATCACTCCAGCCGCGCCAGGACCGTCCGTGATGTAGTTGTCCGGTTGCGCGAAGACGGCATGATTCAACACGTTAAACGCTTCCGCGCGGAACTCGAACTTGTAGCGCTCCGTGAGGCCGAAGACCTTGCGAATCGACAGATCTGTGGTCACTCCCCCCGGGCCTTCCAGTATGTTCTTGCCGGCATTGCCGAACGTGTAGGGCGCGGGAAGAGGAAAGGCGCTGATATCAAACCAACGGTTCGGAGAGCGCTGCCCGGAAGGCAGATTCCCGCTCGCAATCCGATCGGTACGAGCCGATCCATTGGAACCGGTATTCGACGGGTCGTAGCCCATTAGCGGTGAAAACGGAAAACCGCTCCTGATAGTGAAAATACTTCCGACATGCCACCCGCCGAGTGCCAGATCGGCCCCCCGGTTTGCATTCAGAAAACGCCTTCCCTTGCCGACCGGCAGCTCATAATCAACGCTCGAAACCCACCTTAAGCGGTTATCGAAATCGGAAAGTCCCTTCTCCGCCTTCAGGTCGTAGGAGTTTTGTGGCCATGGAGAATTACAACAAATTTCTGGTTGATCGTTAATGGACTTACTGTAAGTGAACGCGCTCAAAAACATCAGTCCGTTGGACAGCCGCCTCTCCGCCTTCAACTGCACCGACTGATAGGTCGAGTTACCGTGGTTCTCGATGGAAGTGAATGGTCCGTATTGGCGATAGGGCCGGCGGAACTGAATATCTCCCGGACCCGGTATTGGATCCTGGTTGTGATCCACTAGAACCTGCAAATGAGTAGACTTCGAGCCGACATACGCGACTTCAAACAAAATATTCGCCGGTAGTTGATTCTGGGTACTAACATTCCATTGATCGGCCACCGGCGCGTGGAGGCGAGAATCAATGCTGGTTACGCTGGCGAATTTTGCGTTGTTAGGATCGAGCGACGGAAAGCCTCCGCTGACGGTTAGCACCGGGGTCACGCCATCGCTCACAAAACTCGGCTCAAAGAAGAAAGGAAGGTTGTATGCGAGCTGCAGTGGGTCGCCGGTGCGAATTTCCTGGTAACTGAAGAAGCGCCCGTAGGCAGCCCGGAACACAGTCTTTCCCTGTCGAAAGGGGCTCCATGCCAGACCGACGCGCGGTGAGAAGTCATTCTTGTCTGTCGACGTTAAACCTTCGGAAGCGCCATTGTGAGCAGCTACGATAATCTGCCCTGTACTGAAATTGAAATTGCTCTGGCGATTGTGCACTTCTGCAATCGGGCTGGTGTAGTCGTAACGAAGGCCCAGATTTAGCGTAAGGGTCTGAGTCAGTTTGACATCATCCTGTATAAAGCCGCCGTAAATCTTCTGCCGGTTGCCGAAATAGGTCAGGGTGGAAATGACAGAGGTTGTCGGTAAACCCAACAGCATGTCTGCCAAGCCATTCCCGATGCCGTCGCCGGACGAAGGAGAATTCGCTGTGAACTCCCCCGTGAAGCCGAACCGGCCGCGCGGCTGGCCCACCTGGAAGAGATTGAACTGACTCTGGCGGAACTGCGCGCCCATTTTGATCGTCTGCTTGCCCAGGCTGATGCTCAGAGTATCTGATTGCTGGAACTCCTGGCTTGTGCTGATAGTTGGTGTGTACCCTGGTTCTCCCAACCTGCTGTACGCATTCGGTTGAAACAGAGTGAGACCATTCACGGTGGGATTATCCGGTACGCCTGGGACGGACAGATCGCCCGGAGGATAATGCTGTCCGTACACGGGAATGTTATCGCGATAGTGATTGCGGCTCCAGCCCAACCGGATTTCGTTCACCATTCTGGGATTAATGGTGTAGGTATGCGCGAGCGCGAGGCCGCGTGTCCCTTCGAAGTAGTTTCCGCTGCCGTAATTGCCGCCGTCGGCCAGCCCTGGTAGAGGGGGAGCCTGAAAACGTGTGCGCTGGCTCAGGGAGAACCGCCCAAACACCTGCTGTGTTGCGGATAGGATGTGATCGATGCGGACGTCCATCTGGTTGATCTTGTCGCTCCCGGGCGCATTCACAATATAGTTATTCGCCCCTGCGCCGGCAACATTGGGAGCCGGGTAGAGCGATGCAACCGCTTTGCTGACACGATCGAGCCGGCCTACTGGGATAATGTTGGCCTGGCCGGGAATAGGCAAGCCCGTCACTGAATCAAATCCGAACCCGTCTCGCACGACGGAGCCGTTCACCGTTCGCGTGGTGGCCGGGTCGAAAATCTCGTTGCTCTCAACGGGCCGGTTGAGAGCATCCACGCCCACCTGCGCTCCCAGGATGCCGCTGAAATCCCCGCTAGCCTCGCCGGTGGTCGGTACTGTGGAGATCAGGGTCTGGGCCGCGCGAACCTGCGAGCCCTGGTAATCGCCGAAGAAGAACGTCCTGTTCTTTAGAATCGGGCCGCCCAGCGTGCCGCCAAACTGGTTTTGTTTGAAAGGCGCCTTCGGCTGGTCCGCCGGCTCAAAGAAACCACGCGCGTCGAAAGCGGAGTTCCGCAGAAACTCGAAGGCGGTGCCATGGAACTCGTTCGTTCCGGATTTTATGGTCGCGTTAATCACCGCGCCCCCGCTGCGCCCAAACTCAGCAGAGTAGTTACTGGTCTGCACCTTGAATTCCGCAATCGCGTCAACGCTCGTTCTCAAAACGTTACCGGCATTGTCATTGGAATTGTTATCGATTCCGTCCAGCATGAAGTTGTTGAGGTTGCCTCGATTGCCGTTAACCGCGAAACTGCCCCCGGCATTGCCATTGGTGGCCGTGGTGGAGCCGTTTATGCCGCCCCCGTTCTCAGTGATCTTCGCAACGCCGGCGGTCAAGGTGGCCAATTGCGTGTAATCCCGGCCGTTCAAGGGGAGATCCGTGATTTGTCTGCTGCTGATGACGTTTCCGAGGGATGAGGTTTCCGTCTGCAGTACCGGCGTTTCCTCCTGAACGTTTACCGTTTCGGTAATGGCCCCCACTTCCAGAGTGAAATTGACTCTCACGCGGTCTTGGATCTGCAAGACGATGCCGGAACGAGTCTCCTGCTTGAAGCCCGTGGCTTTCGCGGTTATCGAGTACTGCCCGATCTTGAGCGGCGTGATCACAAAGTTGCCGGAGGAGTCGGCCTGGGTCGAGGTGCTGATGTTGGTATCCAACTCCTTGGCGGTGACCGACACACCGGGGACGACTGCCCCGCTGGAGTCTTGCACGGTGCCGACGATCGTGGCTGTGTCGACTTGAGCGTTCAGAAGGGTGATCGCGGATCCGGTTATCCCGAGCAGAAGAACCGCAAACAGTCTGTTCATGAGGGGCTCCATCACCAGACGCATTTTCCAGAGTTATCACAGCTTCCAAGTGCTAGTCAACAAGAAGGTCTACAATGTCGACCATGTCTACAATCCCTACATCGGCGCGCTCCAAACCAGCCTGGCCAGCCCTTCCCTGCTCCGCACCACGCAGCCTCCGCTCGCTGCCGTCGAGGGCCGCCAAGTCCGCGAGCTGCGCCGCGTCGGAAAGCGCATCGCGATCGGAGTGGAGGGCTACCCCTGGCTAATCTAATACTCCACCTCATGATCGCCGGACGGTGACTGGCGCCCGCCGCGCATCGCTGCACATCGTGGAAGGCAACCAGGGCCTGCGCTCCTTAGGATCCCGGCGGCATCGAAGTCCTTGCGGCCGACTTGCTTTCCTTCCGAACGGCGCTCACCGCCGAAAACCACACCCTGAAGCGCGCCCTCACCGACCCGCGCCCGGTCAACGGCATCGGCAGCGCCTACTCCGACGAGATCCTGCACGCAGCCCGGTTCTTCGCCGCCACGCGCCCCGTCCTCGGAGCCTGGGTGGAGCGCCTGCGCGGCGAAGCGGCCCGCGATTGCCCCGAGAAAGCGACCGCCTTCCGCGACGGCATGGCCGTGCCAACCTGCTTCTGCGTCAAACGCTGTTCCCGGTATCCAATCGACCGCCTGGGCTTCGAGTGCCCGGCGCGTGATGTCCCGATCGCTATGGTCGGTCAATGCGCGAGCAATATCGTGGGGCAACTCCACGATCAAGACCAGGCCTCCCGCATAGCGCTCTCGAGACATAGCGCCGGCTAACTAACTAAACCCCGAAACGCCCCGCCAGCCACTCCCGCATCACCGGCCCCCCCTTCGACGGAAAACGATGTCCTCCGGGCAGCAGATGAAATTCCACATCCGCAATCCGCCGCCGCAGCCGCCCTTCAAACCCCAGCACCTTCTCCAACGGATAGAACTCGTCGGCGTCCCGCGAAATGTGCAGCGCCGGCGCGGCCACAATATCGGCGAACGCGCCCGTTTCCCAATCGTGCGGAACCCCGCCGCACAGCGCGATCGCCCCTCCCACGCGCCCCGGATGCGTTCCCAGAAAGCGGTAGTTCAACCCGCATGCCTGCGAAAACGCTACCAGCACGCACCGCTCCGCCGGAATCCCCAGCCGGGCCTGCATCTCGCCCGTAACCTCCAGCACCATCCGGTGATGCATCTCCACGTTGGAGGCGTGATGCCCGCTGACCCCCCAGTTGTATCCATCGTCCCCTCCCGGCGCGCGCAGGTAGAACTGGTTCGGCCCCTCCATCGCCGCGATCGGGTGCTCGGCGCCCACCGCCGCCGCCATCAGGCGCAGCATCGTTTCCGGATTCGATCCGTAGCCGTGCAGCGCGATCAGCGCCACCGGATTCGGCTTCATCTCCTCGGGCGTAGCCAAAAGATACCGGAATTCGGCCGGAACGCGGTACGAAATGCGATCGGGAAGGGGCATGCTGTAATCTTCCGACGAAAACCTGCCGATATGCCACTTGGATGGAGACGAATTGGAAGGGACTCGATCTGGCCCAGGCCCTGGATCTGGTTGGCGGAGATCTGGATCTCCTGCGCGAGGTCGCATCTTTGTTCCTCGAGGAAAGTCCCAGGATGATGAGCGAAATCGTGGACGCGTTCCGCCGGCGAGACCCATCGGCGCTCGCCGGCGCCGCCCACGGGCTGAAAGGTTGCGTGGCCACCTTCGGCGCGCAGTCTGCCGTGGAAGCCGGCCTCGCGCTCGAAACCGCCGGCCGCAACCGCGATCTCTCCAACGCCGCCGCGGATCTGATCCACCTGGAACGCGCCATGGAGGCCCTCACTCCCGAATTGCTTGGCGTCATCGGCATGTGGGTTCTTCCGAGCCGCGACCGTCAGGGAGCGGTTGTGGGGTAAAATTGAGTTTTGCCCCCGGTATGACTCCCTCACTCCCCACCGAGATCGTCTGCGCCCACAGTCCGGATTCTGACGACGCCTTCATGTTTTACGGCCTCGCCACCAAAAAAATCCGCTCCCGGACCGTTTCCTTTCGCCATGTCCTCGAAGACATCGAAAGCCTGAATCGAAAGGCCATGGCGGGGACCTATGACCTGACCGCCATTTCCTATCACGCCTATCCCTACGTGTGCGACAAGTACCTGCTGATGGCCGCCGGCTCCAGCGTCGGCGACGGCTACGGCCCCATGCTGGTCGGTAAGCACCCCATGGCCCCCCAGGAAGTGAAAGGCAAGCGCATCGCCATACCCGGCATGATGACCACCGCGTATCTCGCGCTGCGCCTCTTCGAGCCCGATTTCGAGCCCGTAGTGGTCCCCTTCGACCAGATCCTCCAGGCAGTGGATGAAGGCCGTGCCGACGCCGGCCTGGTCATCCACGAGGCCCAGCTCACCTACGGCAAGAGCGGCTTCCACAACATCGTCGACATGGGCCGCTGGTGGAAGAAAAAATACGACCTGCCGCTGCCCCTCGGCGCCAACGCGCTCCGCCGCGGCCTAGCCCCGGAAGTCCAATCGGAATGCTGCCGCCTGATGCGCGAGAGCATCCAATATGCGCTCGATAATCACGAGGCCGCGCTCAACTATTCCCTCCAGTTCGCCCGCGACTTGGAACAGCGGCTGGCCGAGAAGTTTGTCGGCATGTACGTCAACCACTACACCGTGGACGCCGGCGAGATCGTTCCCCAGGCCGCGCAAAAATTACTGGACCTGGGTTTCGAAGCAGGCCTGATCCCCAACCGCGTCCAAGTGGAATATGTACGGTAGAAAAATGGGAACCGACACCTTTTCCGCCGCTGTAACCTGCCCATTTTGCCTTCGAACTCCGGCGAAAAAGGCTGTCTGTCCCCCATTTTTCGTTCGCTTGCTTACGGCCTTCCTGGCGCTCTCCGCCGCCTTCGCGCAGGCGCCGGCCGCCCCGGAGGATTCGAAATCCAAACTCAAAACCATCAAGGAATTCGCCAAGCAGGGCCCGGAATCGATCGCGCGCATCCAGATCTACCTGACCGATCCCGGCACCGAAGTCCGCATCGAGGCGGTCAAGGCTATTGACGAAGTCGGCGGCCCCCGCAGCCTGGAGCCCCTGATCCAAGCCACGCGCGACACCGACGCCGAGGTGCAAATCCGCGCCGTCGACGGCCTGGTCAATTTCTATTCCCCCGGATACCTCAAGAGCGGCCTCAGCGGCTCCCTCAAGCGCGTCGGCACCGCGCTCCGAGGCAAGTTCACCGACACCAACGACCTCGCGATCGATCCCTACGTCCAGGTTCGCCCGGAGATAATCGAAGCGCTCGGAAAGCTCGTGCGCGCCGGTGCGACCGCCGATTCGCGGGCCAACGCCGCCCACGCCCTCGGCATCCTGCGGGGCCGTGCGGCCCAGGAGAACCTCATCACCGCCCTCCGTTCCAGAGAGGATGAGCTGATGTACCAGTCGCTCGTCGCCCTGCAGAAGATCCACGATCCCGAAGTCGCCCCCCGCATCGTCTTCCTGCTGCGCGATCCCGCCGAAAAGGTGCAGATCGCCGCCCTGGAGACCACCGGCCTGTTCATGAACACCGCCGCCGCGCCCAACGTGCGCGATGTCGTCGAGCGCCCCTCTTCGCCAAAAGTCCGCCGCGCCGCCCTGTCCGCCCTGGCCATGCTGCCGGTGGAGGAGAACCGGAAACTATACGCCGCCTACCTGAACGACAAGGATGACGCGCTGCGCGCCGCCGCCGCCGAAGGCTACGCCCGCCTGAAGAACCCGGCCGACCTGCCCGAGATCAAGAAACTGTTTGAGTCCGAAAGGAAAATGAATCCCCGCCTCTCGCTGGCCTTCGCCGCCGTCGCCCTCGGAGACAACGGCCTCGGCGAATTCAGCGCGCTCCAGTACCTGGTGAACACCCTGAATTCGAAAACCTACCGCGGCGTGGCGGAACCCCTCCTGGTTGAGCTGAGCCGCGAGCTGGGAGTGCGGCGCACCCTCTACCCCGTGCTGAAAACCGGAACCAAGGAGGAGCGGATGGGCCTCGCGCGCATCCTCGCGCACAGCGGCGACCGGGAGACGGTAGGGATATTGGAGCCGCTCGCAGCCGACACCGATGGAGACGTCTCCGCCGAAGCGCTGCGAGCGCTGAGGAACTTAAAAGCGAGGTTGTAGGCGAGGGAGGTGTTACTTCGCCTTCTTCTGTTTCTGCTGACCCACGCGGACTTTGAAGTGCAGCTGCTTGGCTTCCTGATACGCCTTGTGGTCATGCCGTGCAACGGCATCTGTCAGATACGCATCGATGTCGGAGCCCTTGGGCAGCACTGCCATCAGCGTGAAGTTATCTTTGCAGTCCGGGCAAAAGGGCCGGAACCGCTTCACGTTAGGGATTGCCATACCAAACTAGTGTAGCAAAAATCGCCTGCCTTCATTCTCCTACCCTGGCACGCCTCAACCCGCGAATCTGTCCGTCGCCGCCACCAGCGCGCGGCTGTTCGGCGCGTCGAAAGCGCTGTGGCCGCTATCCGGTGTGATGATGAGATCGGCTTCGGGCCACGCGCGGTGGAGCGCCCAGGCGCTTTCCATGGGGCAGACGACGTCGTAGCGGCCCTGCACGATCACCCCGGGAATGTGACGAATCCGCGAGGTGTTGCGCAGTAACTGGTCGTCGTATTCGAAGAACCCCCGGTTGACGAAATAGTGGACCTCGACGCGCGCAAAGGCGAGAGCAAACTCGTCCTCTTCGTAGTGGCCGGCGAAGGCGGCATCGGGCAGGAGCTTGGACGTGACTCCTTCCCATCCGCTCCAGATCTTCGCCGCCGCGAGCCGCACGGCCGGATCGTCGCTCGTAAGGCGTCGATGGTAGGCGGACAGCAGATCCGCGCGCTCGGCCTCGGGGATGTGAGCGAGGTACGGCTCCCAGGCGTCCGGGTAGAGGACCGAAGCGCCGCGCTGGTAGAACCAATCGATTTCCTGCTTGCGGAGCAGGAAGATGCCGCGGAGGACGAGTTCGGTGACGCGATCGGGATGCCTTTGGGAATAGGCGAGGGCGAGAGTGGAGCCCCAGGATCCGCCGAACACCTGCCAGCGCTCAATGCCGAGGTGCTCGCGGATTTTCTCGATATCGGCGACGAGGTCCCAGGTGGTATTGGCTTCAAGAGACGCGTAGGGCGTACTCTTGCCGCAGCCGCGCTGGTCGAAGTTCACGATGCGGTACTTCCGCTGATCGAAGAAGCGGCGCTGCTTGGGTTCCGAGCCGCCGCCGGGACCGCCGTGCAGAAAGACAACCGGCTTACCGCTGGGATTTCCGCTTTCCTCGAAATAGATCTCATGAACCGCGGAAACCGGGAGCCGCCCGGTGTTGTAGGGTTCAATCGGCGGGTAGAGCCAGGTTACGGGATCCTTCATGGAGGCAGTATACCCCTTAAAAAGGACAGACACCTTTTCCGAAGATGTAACCTGCTTAATTCTGCGCCCGAACCCGGGGCGGACAAGGCGGTCTGTCCAATATCCTCGCCGATCGTTCCGGCACACGCCTGCCTTGCTCCCAGTTCTGGACGGGCGTCGATCGAGAATCCAAACTTGCGCGCGAATTCTGACTGGCTCAATTCCATGCGCGTGCGGATTTTGCGAACGTCAATCGGCTGGACTTTGGTAACGTGAACCGGAACGCCGGCGGCCGCGCATATGCTCTGAACCGGACGTTCCTTAAAAGGAAGCACGTTCAGTTTGGGAATCATGCGGAAATGGGGTTCGTTGCGCGTCACCAGTCCGTAGCCTGAATAAAGCGCGGTGCCACCGATGAGCAGATCCGCGAACGGGATCACCATCCCCTTCTTCCCGGCCTCGGCGTCGATCTGCGCGATGACCCGACCGATCACGCGCGCAAACGGTTCGGCGGGGATGGCCACAAAGACCGTGTCACGATAGCTCCGGCTTCTGGCGGCCGTTGCGGCGACTGAGCCCGATAGACGCCGTGCCCCAGCCGCTCCTGGAGCATGTCGAGCAGAGTGCTGACGGGCAGTTCCTGACGCTCGGCGGCGAGGAGCACGCTGGAATCCAGGACCAAGCCCATTTCCCTACTCGTCCCAGACGTTTCGGATGGGCCCCCGGTGGGCGTCGACGCCTTCCTGAACGTCCTGGCGAAGTCGGCGTCGGGCACGGGCGCGCAGCCGAGCTTCTCTTCGTAGGCTTTGGCGAGCGCGATGCACTCACGGATCGTGCGGCCCGCACATCGCGAACCAACTCGGCTTCTGTGCTGCGCACGGTCATCCGGCCCTCGATCATAACGGGTCCTCCTCTTCCGCGGCACAGCTGAAAGCCCATGATCGCAGACGACCGGCCTGAGGTGCGGTAGCGCTGTCAAACAGCGAAACGCCTTCTCAGCCGACAGCCTCCAACACGGCCTGAACCACTTCGGGATTGCGATCGACAATGGTCAGCAGTATCCTCGCCGATCGTTCCGGCACACGCCTGCCTTGCTCCCAGTTCTGGACGGCGTCGATCGAGAATCCAAACTTGCGCGCGAATTCTGACTGGCTCAATTCCATGCGCGTGCGGATTTTGCGAACGTCAATCGCCCGGACTTCGGTAACATGAACCGGAACGTCGGCGCCTTTCGCCCAATCGGCCGCTTCGCGCAAGCCGCGCATCATGATCTCAACAGGACGTTCCCTTTTCGCTGAAACACGCTTCTTTGCCTGCATCGTTATCTCCTCGCGCCTAAGAATTGCTCGACGACCTTGCCGACGGCGGCCCTCAGAGCTTTCCGCTCTGTCGGCGTTAAGTCTGACTTCTGGTTCTTCCGGAACACAGTATGAATAGGGAGGGCCCTGGAACTCCTCCGCGATCTCCAAAGAGAAAAAATGCCAAACGAACCCAAGAAGGACCTAACCCCTGTCATTTCAATCACAAGCAGCCGCCCCGAAATCCCGCCGCCGGCCGCTTCCCACTCGGCGGGCACCCGTGACGGCGTCCCGGTGAGGCAACCCTGCACGTCCCCCGGGTCTCCAACGTCATAATATTGATAGGAGCCTATGTCCACGACATCCATGCGCCGCCGCGCCGCTGAGCGCGGATTCACGCTCATCGAACTCATGATCGTGATCGCCATCATTCTCATCATTGCCGCGATCGCCGTCCCCAAACTCAGCAACCAGCGCATGAACGCGCAGGAAATGGCTGCCATTCAACAGATCAAGACTGTCCATCAGGCCCAGATCCAGTATTATGGCCAGTTCGGCCGCTACGCGATCACCCTCGCCGAACTTGGGCCCCCAGCCAGCGGCTCGGCCGGACCCCAGGCTTCCGATCTGATCCCGAAAAGCCTTGCGGATGGCAGGGGCACCGGCTACCTCTTCACGGTGATCGGAACCCCGAGCGGCTACACCGTGAACGCCAACCCCGAGCAGTTCGGCTCCAGCGGCCGGCGCACCTTCTACTCGGATCAATCCGGGGTCACGCGCCACAACTGGGGCCAGGAGCCCGCCACCGCCAACAGCCCCGAGCTAGCCGGAGGCTCCGCAAGCCCCGC
Organism: Acidobacteriota bacterium; assembly: GCA_025353165.1. GTDB lineage: Bacteria > Acidobacteriota > Terriglobia > Bryobacterales > Bryobacteraceae > TMP-7. The sequence goes on from JANXRE010000079.1 coordinate 24,967, forward strand.
CGCCCCCGCTGCCCCCGCCGCGAAGTAGCGCCTTACCCCAACTTCGCCGGCACATCCACCATCGGCCCGAGCCATTGCAGCTCCCGCTCGATGTCGCCATGCAGTTGATACTTCCTCGTCACCGAGGCAAGCTTCTCGCCCACGATATCGATCTTATTCAGATCGTATTGGCCCAGCCCCATCTGCCAGCAGTACAACAGATACCCGGGCCAGCCGGGGTTCACCCCCATCGCCTCGACCCCGACCCGGTCCGCCGCGAGGTAGTCCCGCGACGCGATCGCAATCCGCGACGGCACCGGCGTCCCGGATGCCGGGCCGTTGCCCTGCATCCCCTCGAACCCGTCGATCACGGTAGCACCCCAGAAAGGCTTCATCTTCTGGGCGGTCAGCATCATGTCGTAATGCGTTTGCCGCACGCCGCCGTGATACGCGCGCTTGTCGTTCCAGTGCTTGGTCTCTTTCGGAGCTTGGTGCAGCGGCGCGCCGAGCGTCATGTTTTTCACCGACAGCGTGGCGACCACCACGTTGTGCGTCTTCAGCGCGGCCGAGCAGAGAACGAAAGCGTCGGGATCCAGCAGCCGCGCCGCCAACCGGACCGGCTGTAAATGCAGGTCGGCATCCAGCACCGGCAGCACTTCGTACTTCGCCTCCTCGTTGAGGTCCACCAGCCGGATGTCCAGCGACTTGTACTCGCCGGGCAGCCGCGTGTATCGGAAGTTCTCGAAGCCGTCCATGGTATTGCCGGCCGAAGATTCGGCGATGATCACCTGGCCTTTAAACCGGCGCTCCAGGTAGTCGAGCTCGCCGCGCATCGCGTCGGCATGCGTCGTCGCGAGCTGGTTCACGGTAGAAACGTTGTTCGGCTTGATGACCACGTATTTCTTGGTCTTCAAAACCGGAGCGATCTCCTGGTCGATCGCCATCAGGGCTTCGAAGACATTCTTACGGCGGTCTTCGCCCTTCATTAAGCCGACCAGCGATCGGGAGTTGACCGGAAGGATGGGAGCGGGCATCGGCGCCGGCGCTTGAGCGACCGCACGGCGCGCGGCAAAGGACAGTGCGAATCCGGCAGCGCCGGCGGTAAAGAGGTCGCGGCGAGTCATACTTATAGTATATTCAGATCGGATACACCTTATGCCGAATTCTTCCTCACGTAGATCCTTCCTGGCCGCGGCCGGCATCGCCGGTCCGGCATTCCTGAAGCCGGCGGAACCGCTGCCGTTCCGCGCCGAACCGAAACTCGATTACCGCGTCCTCGGCAAGACCGGGCTCAAGGTCACCACCATGGGTTTCGGCTGCATGATCACCTCCGACGGCGCCGTCATCGAACGAGCCGCCGATATTGGCGTCAACTACTTCGATACCGCCCGCGGCTACCAGAACGGAAACTGCGAGCGCATGGTCGGCGCGGCCCTGAAAACGCGCCGTAAGAACCTGATCGTCTCCACCAAGTCCGGCGCTCCGTCCCGGGACGGACTGCTCAAGGACCTCGACACCAGCCTCAAGGAACTCGGCATGGATTACGTCGACATCTGGTATCTGCACGGCAAGAGCAAGCCGGACCAGATCACCGAAGAGCTCATGCAGGCGCAGAACGAAGCCAAGAAGGCCGGCAAGATCCGCTTCGCCGGAGTCAGCCTGCACAGCGGCCATCAGGGGGTGATCCCGCATGTCGCCAAGCTGAACCACTTCGACGTCGTTCTCACCACCTACAACTTCGCGACGGAGCCCTACATGGAGGGGCTCGTCAAGACGCTGAAGGATGCCAACATCGGCGTCGTCGCGATGAAAGTCATGGCCAGCGGACAGCGTTCGAAGGACGAGAAGACCCGCGGCATTCTGAAGCGTGAAGGCGCTTCGCTCGCGGCCCTGAAGTGGGTGCTCCGCAACAAGAACGTCTCCACCACCATCCCGAGCATCACCGACAACGACCAGCTCGAGAAAAACCTGAAGGCCATGGCGGCGCCCTTCTCGTTCGGCGACGACAAGGCGCTGCAAGCGCGCCTCCAAGAGATTCGTCCGTACTACTGCAACATGTGCGGTAGCTGCGACGGCACCTGCGCCAAGGGACTGCCCGTGGCCGACGTCCTCCGCTTCGTCATGTACGCCGAGAACTACGGCGAGTTCGCGCTGGGCCGCGAGAATTTCCGGCTCCTGCCCGCCGAACACGCGGCGGTGCGCTGCGGCGACTGCCCCGAGTGCACCGTGAAATGCCCGCGCGGCGTCCGCGTCTCCCAGCGCGTATCGCTGGCCCAGGAGTACTTCGCTTGAATCTCGCGTTGGCGCTCGCGTGTACGCTCTTCCCCGGATGGCAGCAGGAAGGCCCCGCGCGAAACTACCAAGGCGAGAGCCTCTTCGAGTACATGGACGGCAACTCGGAGGGCTACTATGCGTACGGCTTCGTGAAGATGAACGGAGTCACCTGCGTGCGCGGCGAAGACAAGATCCTCGTGGATGTTTCCGAGATGGCCGATCCCGAAATGGCCTACGGGATGTTCACGGCGAACCGCGACGTGACCGCCCCCACCGCGGCGATCGGGAGCGGGGGGCAGATCGTGCCGCGCAAGCTCATCTTCGCTAAAGGCAAGTATTACGCGGAGATCGCCGCCGAGCCGGACAAGGACCACACTGCGACGCTCGACGGGCTCGCGCGGGCGCTCGCCGCTTCCATTCCCGGCGAGGCCTACAAGCCAGCCGCGATCGAGTGGTTCCCGCCGGCGGATTCGGTGCGGCTCGTACCGCAGAGCGTGCTCGGCATCGGGTTGCTGAAGCGCGGCTACGTCGCGCTGTACGGACCGTCAAAGGCGTTCGTAGTCACCGAAGCCTCGCACGCCATTTTCGCGAAACTGCAAGCTCGCTTCCCGGAGGCCCAGCCCGCGGCCCTCGGAGAGGAAAGCTTTGAGGTGAACGACAAATACCTCGGCCACCTCATCGCCTTCCGCAAAGGAAGCCGCATCGCCGGAGTCGCCGGCGAACCCAATGCGACACTCGCAAAGGAGGTGCTGAAGCGTCTTCCGTAACTATCGCTGGTTCGCCTTCAGGACTCTCTTCCGTAGCCGGATCGAGTGCGGCGTCACTTCGACGAATTCATCGTCGCGGATGAATTCGATCGCCTGCTCGAGATTCAGAAGCCGCGGCGGCACCAGCCGGATCGCCTCGTCGGCGGAGGAGGCGCGCATGTTCGTGAGCTTCTTCTCCTTGACGATGTTGACGTTCAAGTCCGCATCGCGCGAGTTCTCGCCGACGATCATTCCCTCGTAGGTCTCGGTGCCCGGCGTTACGAAGATCTCGCCGCGCTCCTGCAAGTTAAAGATCGCGTAACCCGTGGACCGGCCGGCGCGGTCGGCAACCAGCGATCCGGTGGGCCGTGACGGAATGTCGCCCTGCCACTCGATGTAGCCGTGGAACAGCGAGTTCATGATGGCCGTCCCCTTGGTGTCGGTCAGCATCTCACTGCGCAGTCCGATCAGGCCCCGCGAAGGAACGTGGAACTCCAGCCGCGCGCGGCCCGAGCCGTGATTCACCATCTTGAGCATCTTGCCCTTGCGGCGGCCGAGTTTCTCGATCACGGTGCCGATGTAGGTGTCCTGTACATCGATCACCAGCAACTCCTGAGGTTCGTGCAGCTTCCCTTTTATCTCGCGGGTGAGGATCTCGGGCTTGCCGACCATCAACTCGAAGCCCTCGCGCCGCATCATCTCGATCAGGATCGCGAGCTGCAATTCTCCGCGGCCCATCACCTTGAAAACGTCGGGCCCGCCCGCCTCCTCCACCTGGAGGGAGACGTTCGTCAGCAGTTCCTTGTCGAGCCGTTCGCGCAGGTTGCGCGATGTCACGAACGTTCCCTCGCGTCCGCAGAAGGGCGAGGTATTGATGGTGAACGTCATCGCGATGGTTGGCTCGTCGATGGGAATATGGGGCAGCGGCCGGGGATCTTCCGCGTTGGTGATCGTTTCGCCGATGGTGATGCCTTCGACGCCCGCGACCGCCAGGACATCCCCGGGCCGGGCAATGGTTTCATCCACCCGCTTCAGGCCTTCGAACGAGTACAGCTTCGTGATCTTCGTCTTGTGGAAGGTTCCGTCGAGCTTGGCAATCGCGACCTCGTCGCCCAGCCGCAGCGTGCCTTCGAACACGCGTCCGATGGCGAGCCGGCCGAGGTAGTCGCTGTAGTCCAGGTTCGCGACCAGCGCCTGCAGAATGCCGTCGGGATCGCCGGAGGGCGGCGGGATCCGCTCCAGGATCAGCTCAAAGAGCGCCCGCAGGTCGGTAGCGTCGTCATCCAGACTCTTCTTCGCGACGCCGGTTCTCGCATTCGTGTACAGCACCGGGAAATCAAGCTGATCTTCGGTGGCATCCAGGTCGATGAACAGATCGTAGATCTCGTTCAGCACTTCCTGCACGCGGGCGTCGGGCCGGTCGATCTTGTTGATGATGACGATCGGCGGCAGCTTCGCTTCCAGCGCTTTGCTCAACACGTAACGGGTCTGCGGCAGCGGACCTTCGCTCGCGTCCACGAGGAGCATCACGCCGTCCACGATCTTCAGGGCGCGCTCTACTTCGCCGCCGAAGTCGCTGTGGCCGGGAGTATCGACGATGTTGATCTTCGTGCCGTGATAGCGGACGCCGGTGTTCTTGGCGAGAATCGTGATACCGCGCTCACGCTCCAGGTCGTTGGAGTCCATGACCCGGTCCGCGACTTCCTCGTTTGCGCGGAAAATGCCGCTTTGTCTGAGCATCGCGTCCACGAGGGTCGTCTTGCCGTGATCTACGTGCGCAATAATAGCGATATTGCGGGTGGTGGGATTGCCTGAATGCATGCGTACCCTTCCATCGTCGCATGCTTAGTTGGGCGTCAGCCGTCCCATGATGTCGCTTACATAGCGGCGCGTCTCTTTGATCGGTGGTACGCCGCCGGCTTTGTCGACGCGAGCGGGGCCGGCATTGTAGGCTCCCAACGCGGACGCGATGTCGCCGTCATAGCGCTCCAGCAAGTACTTGAGGAAGCGGCTGCCCGCGGTGAGGCTCTCCCGCGGATCGAACGGGTTCCGCACCTCAAACTCCTTCGCTGTCTCGGGCATCAACTGCATCAGCCCGGCAGCGCCCTTCGCCGAAACGGCGCAAGGCCGGAAATCCGATTCCCGCCGCGCCACCTCCCGGACCAGGTCGGGATCCACGCCCTGCTCCGCGGCCGTTTCCTCGATGAGGCTGTTTACCAGAGGCTCCGGCAGCGGCTCACAATTCGCGGTAGTGTGCGCTTCCGGAGACGGCTGCACCCAATCGACCGTGAAGAACTGCCCTGCCTTCCCGTGCATCTGGCCCCGGAGGGATTCCCGCTGCCGCTCGAGCGAGGGTTCCATGGCGGCGCGTATCGCGTCGGGAGTCTGCTGAGCCGCGACAGCGATTGTACCGGCAAGTAAAACCAGAAGAGGCCTCACACCCGTATATCGGGTGAAGGCCCCAATAACTTTAGGAGCGGGAGATCTTGCGCGCGCGCAGAAACGAGTAGATGCCGTAACAGCCCATAAGCACAACAAAAGCAAGGGTTACTCCCATGCGCGGGAAATCCGTCGCGCGCCAGAAGCGGACTACGGACGGCACGGCCAATAGGGCCAGGCAGATAAACAGGAAGCCGATGACCTGATTCCAAAGCGAGTGCAGGGGACGGATGACCTTCGGCACAACATGATAGAGAAACTTCTTGATCATGCAACTTCATGGTAGCAAGGACTACAATCGGCGCCGTGTTCCGCCGATAGTACTATTGGCACGGTTCGTGCTTAGTATATTCGTGCTTGTTGTTGGGTGAAGCGCCCGACCGGTGGCGCCATCCAATAGATGCGGGTGATATTCTGAAACTGGCCGGAAGGAAAGGTGCCAACCTTGGACGATCGACTCAAGGAACTCATGCAGGAGCTGGGCAACGCCATCAACGAATCGTTGTCGGAGTCCGACCGTATTGCGGCCGCAATTGGTGAGATCAAGCGCTCCGGCTACGACGTCTTCCTCGTGCTGGAAGCCACCATCGGATTCAACAAGCGGGACGAATCGGCGGACGACGAATCCGAAGAGGGCGAGACCGAGAAGACACATTTCGAGTCCGCCGGAAAAATCAAGCTGACGTCACAGGACCAGAAGTTCCTGAGGGCTCTGAAAATCGCGATCGACGAAGAGTCCCGCTAACCGGCCAACTCCCGGTACACTTCCCAGGTTGAATCGACCGACCGCTCCCAACTGAACTCCGCCGCTCTTGCCAGCCCTCTGTTCCGCAGTTCCCGCCGAAGCGCGAAGCTGTTGATCAACCCCAGCAGGCCATGTGCTATCTCATCGGAATCCAGCGGGTCGACGAGCAAGGCCGCGTTCCCGGCAATCTCGGGGAGCGCGGACCGATTCGAAGTGAGAACCGGAACCCCTCGGGCCATCGCATCCAAAACCGGCATGCCGAATCCCTCGTCGAGCGAAGGGAACGCGACCACCCGCGCGCGGCGGTAGAGCGACTCCAGGTCCGTGTCCGTTGTATAGCCCAGCAAATCGATGGCGGCGCGCCGCGGGCTGCGCTCGATGCCGGCCAGTATTTCGGTGGCTCCGTAGCCGTCCGTCGCTCCGGCCAGTGCCAAACGCCATCCCTCGGGCAAGCCCTCGAAGGCTTCGACCAACCGGCCGATATTCTTCCGTTTCTGAATTGCGCCCACGTGCAGGATCAGGTTCTCGCGTTCCGAGTCGTCGGGCGGCGCGGAGGACGGCAGCCGGACTCCGTGACGCACCACGCGTATGCGCCCGCGATGCAGGCCCAGCAGATCCGAGAGCTGCCCGGCCGTGAATTCGGAGACCGCGATCATGAGGTCCGCCCGCGCGGCGGCGTCCCGCGCCTGCTCGGTGAAGCGGGCGCGGAACTCGGGAGTCGAGTACTCGCCGCTGATGACGAACAGATCGTGAAAGGTCGCCACGGTCGGAGCGAATCGGAAGTCCACGCGCTGATTCAAAGCGTGGAAGATCCCACAGCGCCACGGCGCGATGCCGCCGGTTCGCAGAATCGCGCGGCGAGCGTTACCGGGCAGCACCTCGGGAAGCGATGGCCACAGCCGATGGGCGCGATAGCAGAAGAGAAACTGCTGCTCCGGGTGACGGAGCGACAAGCCGCGCAGCATCTCGCGCGAATACACTCCGACACCGGACAGGTTACGCCCGACGCCGTAGGTGGCGTCGATCCCTATAGTGAGTGGCCTATGTATGCGAGCCTATTCTCGCACAGGCGTTTTTCGGCGACGGCCAAGGCGGATTCGAGCGAGCCGCCGGAGCTCAACGGAGCGGAGCCGAAGCGCAGACCGAATTCGGCGGATTCGCACGCCGCCAGCCCCTCAATCGACGAGCGGATCGGTTCCGGATCGTTCAGCGGGGCGAGGATGGAGAACCGCGCGGGTCCTAGGCGCGCGACCAAGGCATCGTCTGGCGCCGCTTCCCGGACGATCCCGGTTCCTTGCACGAACATCAGATCGCGAGCGTCGGGTGCGGCGTCTCCGAAGTCCAGCTCACAAAGGACAATGACCGCACTTTCGCGCGAGCGATGATTCGCGGCGATGGCGAAGCCGCGCTCGTTCAAGAGACCAGTCGACGCATCGAACATGGACGCGTTTTGCGCCGCCCACAGGACGCGATGGCGCTCGATAGCGTTCTCGATCGCGCGCGCCAGCGGCATGTAATCGAATTCGCCGCGCACCAGGTAGTCTTGCGCGCCCTGGCGCAAGAGCGTCCGGGCAAATTCCCGATCCCCCGCGTCGACGACGGCGATCACGGGAACCTGAGGCGCGGAGTTTCGGATGGAGAGAAATACTTCGAGCGCTTCCCGCCCGCCGTCATGGACGCCAAGCAGGACAACATCGACGGGCTCACTTCCGAGCACCGCGATCGCGTCGCCGACGTCTTCCAAATGCAAACCATCCAGACACAGCGACGTTTCGCGCGTCTCCTGCGCCTCGGCCAAAGCCTCGTCCAGGAATCGGGCATCATCCAGTTCCCTCTCAATCGTCAACACTCTTGCTCTGCCCATCAGACAGCGACCTCGTATTCCTTCAGCTTCCGGTACAGCGTGGTCCGTCCGATCCCCAGCAACTGCGCCGCGACCGCGCGATCGCCGCGCGTGTAATCGAGGGCCGCCAGGATCGCCCGCCGCTCGACTTCCGCCAGGGGAAGAATCGGGGAGGCGGTGTGCGGTGCGTTCGGGCGCGAGGGAACCGGCTCCTGCCCGAACGGCTGCGTGGAGATGCGGAAGTTCTGGAGCGCGGAGGGCAGATTCACCGTGCCGAGCGCCGGACCGGAATGAAGGGCGATCATCTGCTGAACGGCGTTCTCGAGCTCCCGCACGTTGCCCGGCCAGTCGTAGGACAGCATCAGATCCAGAATCGCGTGGTCCACCACGTGGCCGCGGCCGTATTTCTCCAGGAAGAACTCGACCAGTCCGGGGATGTCGTCGCGGCGCTCGCGAAGAGGAGCCAGGCGCACGGTTACGACGTTCAGGCGGTAATAGAGGTCGCGGCGAAACATTCCGCGATCCACTTCCTTCGCCAGGTCGCGATTGGTGGCGGCGAGGATCCGGAAATCCGAGTGCCGGGTCTGGAGCGATCCGACGGCGCGAAACTCTTTCTCCTGCAGAAGCCGGAGCAGCTTGGCCTGAAGGTCGAGAGGCAGCTCCCCGATTTCGTCGAAGAACGCCGTTCCTCCGTTGGCGAGTTCGATCAAGCCGGGCTTGGACGCGACCGCGCCGGTGAACGAGCCCTTCACATGGCCGAACAATTCGCTTTCCATCAACGGCCCCACCATGGCGGAGCAATCGATGGTGACGAACGGGCCCGCGGGACTTACATTATGGATAGCGCGCGCGACAATCTCTTTGCCGGTTCCGGTTTCGCCCAGCAGGAGGGCGGGCCACTTCGTGCGGCCGAGCTTGTCGATCAGTTTTTGGATGTGGCGGATGCGGGCCGACTGGCCTACGAGTCCGTGCGGCGCTTCGGCTACTGCCATCCCTATCCTTCCGAGACCGTGGCCCACGCACTCGTGCGTGCCGCATCGAGACTCGTCTCGACGCCTGGCGCCGGCATGAGTGCCGACGCGGCACGCAAGAGTGCGTGCGCCACGTCCGACAACTCAGGCAAATGCGAGGTCAATGTTAGTAGTGAAGGTGGAGGCGGGGAAATCTCAGTCGTCGATCCGGACCACGAAGGCGGGCTGCCCGGGAGCGCGGATCCGGGCGGCCAGTGCGTCCGCGCCGTCCTCGGTCCGCTCGCTGCCGACGAGCACGCGCCACAGTACCGGATTGCCGGAACGCTGGACGACGCGGGCCACGCCGAACTTTTGATCGAACTGCTCCTTCACGCGCCCGGCCCGCTCGGGGTCCTGGAATGCGCCCACCTGAACAGCGAAGAGCGCGGCGGCGGCGCTCGCCGGAGCGGAGACGATTTTCAAACGAACCTTCGCGACGCCGGGGCCGATCAGATCGATGGCGCGCGCGCCGGCTTTCGAAAGATCGACGATGCGGCCGTCCACAAAGGGCCCGCGATCGGTGATGCGCACGGTCACGGTCTTTCCGTTTTCGATGTTCTCCACCTCGACCCAAGTCTCGAAGGCCAGCGTGCGATGCGCCGCGGTCAGCTTTTCCATGTCATAGATCTCGCCGTTGGCGGCGCGGCGGCCGTGATACGGATATCCGTACCAACTGGCGATTCCGGTTTCGATGGAGCCGACCGCCGCCGGCGTGGGCCGAGCGGCGGGCAGCACGACGCTCTTTCGCTTTTTCGCGCAGCCGGCGGCGGCGATCAAAGCGATTGCGAAGGCGACTCCCGTGGCGCGGCGCATTTTTGAGCTCAGAACAATTCTAACGAAGATGTTTTAAAGCTTGTGACGAGCACGCGGCGGTCCGTCGCCGGCGCCGCACTTCATTTTTTCCTTGACTTTATCTTCAGATCAATTTATATATGAATCACACTGCGGTCTCGCAAGAGATCGCAAATTTTGATGTTTAGGGAGAATCAATCGATGAAGACCGCAACGAAGAAGGCTGCAAAGGCTCCGGCGAAGAAGAAAGCTGCCCCGAAGAAAAAGGGCAAGTAACGTCGAGCGCCCCTAAGGGGTGCAGCAAAGCAAAGTTCACAAAGGCCCCGAGAAATCGGGGCCGTTTTTTTTTCAGGCATCCTTCCTCAGCAGCATCACGCGGAACGTCTCTCCCATTCCGAACAGCAGAGTCTTCAGCTGCAGCCTGCGCCGCATGGCCTCGCGCTCATCGGCGGCGGCGAGCGCCGATTCGAAGCGGTCCGCTTCCGCGGCGCGCAGGAGAAACGCGGCGAGGGTTTCGAAACGCTCGAGAGTCCAGCCTGCCGCGACTGCCGCTTCCTCGAGCGGAGTCCAGGCGACGTGCGCGGTGATGTCGCGGTCTCCCGGCGCGGCGAGGACATCCGCGGAAGCACGATGGCGGCTGTAGCCCATCAGCGTGCCCTGCTGGTGGCGAATCCATTCGCGCGCGGTGTAGCCGTAGTCGACGACGATGACGTATCCGCGGTGTACGGCGGACGCGAGGCGACGAATCCAGTCGAGCGCGCGCAGGTTCACTTCGACGATGGAGCCCTCGGGCGCATGCGCGTGATACCGCCGCAAGTAAACGTCAACATCGCCTTCGACAGGTTTGCCTTCCGCGAAGACGAACCGGCCGTCTTCCGCCCCGACCACCATCTGGCGGAACGCGCCGCCTCTGCGAACCGCCGCGTGCACGGGCAGGGCGTCGAAGAATTCGTTGGCAAACGCGACGCCGGTGATCGAGGAAGGCAGCCCGCCGCCGATTTCGACGCCGGTATAATCGAACTCGCTCAGTTGCTCCGCCATCTCGCGGCGGCCGGCGCCGAGTTCGACGACGCGGAACGCCGCCGGATCGCCCATCGACTTCCGTAAGTCCCGCAGAGCTTGCGCGACGAGGAGGCCGAAGACCGGCTGGATCTGTTCCGCCGTGAAGAAATCGCCGTGCTTGCCGAAGGGGTCGCGCTCGCGGCGGTAGTAACCGCTGCCCGGCGTATAGAGCGCGGCCTCCATGAACCGCTCAAACGGGATGGGTCCGTCTCTGGCGATCTCTCCGCGAAGGAGGCTCGCTATCGTGTCCGATCCCATGCGGTTGATATTATTGTCTCGCAATGGCTGACCCACTTCGTCTCGGCATCGACGCCTATTCGCTTCGCGCCTTCCACTGGAAGGACATTCAGTTGATCGACTACGCCGCATCGCTCGGAGTGGATGCGATGCAACTCGATATCGGCGACCTGGCCAGCCAGGATGCCGGGCATCTGCGCGCTGTCCGGGATCACGCCGCCGAGCGAGGGATCTATCTGGACGTCGCCACCGGCTGCATCTGTCCCGTCTCGTCGGCGTTCCAGCCGAAGACCAAAGATCCGGTGCAGTATTTGAACGACAGCCTGACGACGGCGAGCCAGCTTGGGGCGAAGGTGATGCGATGTTTCATCTCGAGCCCGGCCGAGCGGCGAGGGCCCGTGCCCGTGCAGCGATTCATCGAGTCCACCGTCCAGGTGCTGCGGGCGGCGCGGCGGCAAGCGCTCGATCTCGGGCTTCGGATCGCGGTGGAGAATCATGGCGACCTGACCTCTCGCGAGATGCGCGCGCTGATTGAAGCCGCGGGGAAGGATTTCGCCGGAAGCTGCCTCGATACGGGGAACCCGATGTGGGTGCTGGAAGATCCGGCGGAGACCGTTGAGATTCTCGGACCGTATGCTCTGACGTCGCACGTTCGGGATTCAGTTCTTTACGAACATGCGGGCGGCGCGGCGTTCCAGTGGGTGGCGCTGGGCGACGGGACGATGGACTGGCCTCGTATCCTGGACGGCTTCCGGCGGTTCTGTCCGGGCATACCGCTTCAACTCGAGATCATCACCGGCCGCAAGCCGCAGATGCTGCCGTACCTGGATGCGGACTTCTGGAAGATATTTCCGGACATGGCGGCGGCGGACCTGGCGCAATTCATCGCGTTGGCGAAACGCGGGCATCCGTTTGAGGGGTTCATGGTGATGACGGACTCGATGGAGAATCCGTTGGCGGAGTACGTCGCGGCGTTGAGAGAGCAGCAGCGGAAGGATCTGGAGCGGAGCGTGGTTTACGCCCGGGAGAAGTTGGGCTTGGGGGTTCGAGGGCGCGGGTAGTGGTTCACTTGGCTTCGAACAAATACTTTGGAAGTCCGGACTACCGGACGATGCTGGAAAAAGTGCCGACTTGGACAGGATCGTCAAGAGGTACGGGGACCGTGATCGTCGTTCCTTCGAAGCGCTTTTGCATAATGCGGTGACTGCCTCGCTGGCGGGCAGCCACGAATCAACATGCACTGGAAGCCTTCGTTGGAGCCGCCGTGCGCGAACGATTTGTGGCCTTCTGTTTCCGCTAAGCAGAAACCCAGCCCGTAGTCGCCGAGCACTTGGGTCAGCATCTCGCGCTGCGTGGCGGGCTTTAACACGCGGCCGCCGCCCTTCTGAATTTCGAGCACGACGCGCGCCAGGCCGGATGGCGTGGTCCAGAGACCGGCCGCGGCCATCTCGGGGTAAGTGTGCCAGCGCCCTTTGAGCATCGCGCCATCGCCGCGATGTCCGGCGGCGGCATTGGCTTCGAGGTCCGAGGGCAGAGGCTGCCGGTAGGTGCTGCGAGTCATGCCCAGCGGACCGAGGACGAATTCCTGCGCCAGTTCGGGGAACGACTTGCCGGTTACGTCCATGACCAGTTGCTGCATGACTTCGTAGCCGCCGCCGGAATAGCGGTGCTGGGTTCCGGGGAGGATGTCGACGCGGATGGGCGCGGAGTTGGCCGGCTTCTTTCCGTCGAGGAGATCGAGGAGCGATGGCACGGGCTCGTCCGCCGCATAGCCGGCGAAGCCGTGCACGGTGAGGCCGGCGCTGTGGTTGAGCAGGCGGCGCAGCGTCACTTTCTCCTTAGCCGTAAATTCGTTTTCCGGGACCTTCCAGGAACGGAGCTTGAGGTTGACGTCTTCATCGAGCGAGAGCTTGCCTTCGTCGACCAGGTGGAGAGCCACCATGGAAACCACGGGCTTGCTGATGGAAGCAGCCTGGAAGAGCGGCGTCCACGGGCCTGCCGTTTTCGGCGACCACGCCGTAGCCGCGCGCCCACTCCACTTTGCCGTCCGCAATGACGGCGACGCTGACTCCGGGCACCTTGTAGAACTTCAGGCGCTCGGCGATCTTCCATTTCTGTTGGGGCTGACCGGCGATCGCAACAGCGGGGCGAAGGCCCTCTTCGACGCGCTGAATTCGGGCACCGGCGACTTCGGGAGCGGTCGTCACCTTCGCTTCCGTGTCGAGCAAGCGGATCTTGCGCGAATGAATTCCCGAGACCTCAATCGCGGGCGCGCGGGAGTGGCGCGCCGTCGCGCCGTCGACGTTCGTCAACGTCATCCGCGTGGGGACGTCCACGCCGTCCAGGAGCAAGTCCGCGACGTTGGTCCACTTGCAGCCCGGTTTTCCAGGTGGGCGACTCCGGTTTCTCCCAACGAATCTCGACGTCCTTCATCGTGACGTTGCGGGCGTAACGCAGATTCAGCGCCGACTGCGTATTCTCATACGGCGCTTGCGGGTCGTGCGAGACGAACAGGCGAACGTTATCGAACCGGATGCCATCCAGCCAACTGTCGGGATGGCCGTTGATCGTCGAGGTCCCCGTGCCATGCGCGATGACGTTGCGGATGGAGATGTTGCGGATGACACCGGCGGGCGGCTCCTTATCGCGCTTCGTTCCATCCACCTCACTGCGGCGCTAGATGTTGAAGTGAATGGGATCGCCGTCGCCCCACCAGAACCAATCGAAGCGCGAGGTCTGGATGGTGACGTTGGAAATCACGACGTCTTCCACCACGCCGCCGTCGAACACCATGAACGCCAGGCCGCGATTGGAGTTGGTGATGACAATGTTGTCGATGACCACGCGGCGGATGGCGTTGGAGTTGCCATCGCAGAACTTGATGGCGCTCGAGGACGAAGACAGGCGGCAATTCGTCACGGTCACGTTCTCGGTGGGCAGGGCCGGTCCCCAGATGTCGGACGAATAGAAGACCAGCACATCGTCGCCGGTCTCGATGGTGGAGTTGGAGATGCGCACGTCCTGGCATCCATCCGGATCGATGCCATCGGCCCACACGCCGGCCTTCTGGCTGGAGGAGATGTAGACCCCATCGATCAGCAGGCGCTTGCATGCATACGGATTGATGGTCCAACTGCGCGACCGCAGGAACTTGAGGCCGCGGATGCGGACATCCTCGCAGCGCAGCAACAGGACGAGGCGCGGATAAACCGTTTCCTTGGGGTACCCGGCGGGGAACGATCGCAGGAGCGGTTTCCCGGTGGCCTCCATCAGAAGCTGATTGGGGCGGATGTAGAAATCCGTCATATCGTTCGGCCGCCAATCGTAGGAGGCCTGCCCGTCGACCGTGCCACGGCCCTCGATAGCGATGTCGTGCAAATCCGCGCCGTACAGCAGCGCGGACTTCGGAGCGGGATCGAATTCGCGGCCGTCGAGCGAGGCGAACAGCGTTGCGCCGCCCTCCAGATACAGCCGCACGCCGGAGCGCAGGCGCAGTTGGCCGGAGGTGTATTCGCCGGGGGGAACGTAGACCGTGCCGCCTCCGGCCCGCCCGCGCGCGTCGATGGCTTTCTGCAGCGCCGCTCGCTGATTATCCTGCTTGCGGCCCGTTGCGCCGTAGTCCTTCACGTTGAAGACGGGTTGGGCGGTTAGCGCGACCGCGCAGGCGGTCAGAAGGAACCAAAGCTGCATGACAATTCCTACGGCTCGACGAGCGCCTGATACACCGCGACCCGGCTCAGGAAGTTCACGTCCGGCGAGCGCGGCTCCAGCATGCGCTGAATCATGCCCACGAACACGATGTCGTTCGCGGGATCCACCCAGAACCAGGTGCCCGCGGCGCCTTCCCAGAAGTAGGTTCCCTTGCCCACGGCGCTTCCGGCCACAAGCGGATCGAAAAACACCGCGAAGTCCCAGCCGAACCCGAAGCCGGGCCGCATAAAGTGGCGCCCGATGCCGAACTGCCCCGTGAGCAGCTTGTCCGGCAGGTGATTCGCGCTCATCAACGCCACGCTGGAAGGAGAGAGCAGGTGTTTTCCATTGAAAGCGCCCTTGTTGAGCAGCATCTGCGCGAAGGTCATGTAATCCAGCGCGGTGGAGACCAGGCCCCCACCGCCCATAGGCATGGTTGGCGGCCTCGAGTAGTTCAGCGTGGTCGTCGGCGTCAGCTCGTTCTTAGCGTTCGCGTTGTATGCCGTGACAAACCGATTCGTCTTGTCCGCGGGTACCCAGAATCCGGTGTCCTTCATGCCCAGCGGGCCGAAGATCCGCTGCTCAAGGAAATCGCCCAACGGCTGGCCGGAGAGTTTCTCCACCAGGTAACCCTGAATATCCACCGACACGCTGTAGACCCACTCGGAACCAGGCTGGTAAAGCAGCGGTATGGTAGACAGCTTCTCGATCATCTCCTGCAGATTGCGCGAATTGAACAGTCCCTTTTGCACATACATCTTGTCCACCGGCGTGGTGCCGAACAGCCCGTAGGTGAACCCGGCGGTGTGACTAAGCAGCTCGCCGACTGTCGGAGGATGCGCCGGTTCTTCGAGAATCAACTTCCCATCGGCATCCGTTCCCTTGAAGACCTTCAGGTTCTTGAATTCGGGAATGAAACGCGTCAGCGGATCCTCGGGACGCCACTTGCCTTCCTCGTAAAGCATCATCATGGCCACGCCGGTGATCGGCTTGGTCATCGAGAAGACGCGGAAGATCGAATCCTTCTCCACCGGCGCGCCGCTCGCCAGATCCTTCTTGCCGTATGTCTTGTACTCCACCAGCTTGCCGTGCCGCGCCAGCATGGTCACCGCGCCGGGCAGCTCCTTGGAGTCGACGTACTGCTGCATCATGTCTTCCAGACGCTTCAGCCGCTCGGAGGAGAAGCCCACCGATTCGGGCCGCGCGAGCGCGGGACCCGCGGTGGAGGGCGCGCGTTTGTCCGCGCCGGAGACAAGCAGCGCCGCGCTGAGAAAGAGTGAAAGAAGTAGCTTCACAATGCCGCGATCATACCGCATCCGCGTGCGCTTAGAACTCGGGCATTCGGCCGCCGTCATACAGCATTTGACACCGGCCGGAATACGATGCCCAGGCGGTGAGATAGGATTCCACTGAGGCTCGCCCGGCTGGCGATGCAAGTCATATCGGGCAGACGATTTCCCATTGCCGCATTCCGGAGGAACTGGGCGGCGGTGGGATGGGAGTGGTGTACAAGGCCGAAGACACCAGGCTCCGCCGCTGTGTCGCCCTAAAGTTCCTGTCGGCCAAGATGGCGCAGGATCGCAGCGCTCTCGACCATCCGAATATCTGCACGATCCATGGATGCGCCGGATGCGGCGCACGCGGCAGGCATCATTCATCGCGATATGAAGCCGGCGAACGTCTGTTTGACCAACCGGGGACAGGCCAAGATGCTCGATTGCGGAATCGCGAAGCTGTTTGCAGCGCCTTGGGACCCAGCCGGCGCTTTGCCCACCGTGACCGCGCGGGATGCGCGTACGGACCTGTTCAGCTTCGGCGCGGTGCTCTAAGAAATGGCCACGGGCCGGCAGGCGTTCGCCGGCGACACTCCAGCGGTGATCTTCAGGACCTATTGCGCCGCATCGGGCTTCCTCGAATTCCGGATCAGGGGTGACTGGGCGGAAGAGCGGCCCGGTCCAGGTAAGGCTTCATTTCCTCGAAGGTCATGTTACCGGGGTGGTACAGGCGGACGATGCCCATGCGATCGATCAGGACCAGCGTCGGGGTGGTGCTGGCACCGTACTTCTTGAAGTTCTCCGAGCTGACGGGGGCCGGGACGTCCGCGAGCGGGCCATAATACTTCGCGCGGACCTCGCCGATGTATTTCAGCTCCGCCGCGGGCGTCGCGTCCTCGCCGTGCGCGGCGTAGCCGTACAACTGGGTGGGCGCGATCATCGCGATGCGATTGCCGTATTCCGATTTCACCTGCGCGAGGACCGGGATCTCGGCCTTGCAGTCGCCACACCAGTGCGCCCAGAAGAACATGAGCACCGGTTTGCCTCGCAGGGACGCGAGCGGCGCGCCGTCGAGGGCCGGGGCCAGCTTTCCCTCCAGCGACAGCAGGTTCAGGTTTTTCTGAATGCGGGTGCGAATGGAGGTCGCGTAGTACCGCTTTAGTTCTCCGCGGAGGTAAAGCACTGACTGGTCGCGGCCGCCTTGCGCGGCCATGACTTGGGCGCGAACTTCGATAGCGGCGCCGAGCGCCAGTGCGAGGTGATGGTTGCTATCGACGGATTGGGTCTTCAGCAGTTCCTGGCTGAGCTGGTAGGCGCGCTGCGCTAAGGATTCGGCCTGGCCGTACTGCTTGTTTTCGAGAGCGGCGCGGGCCGTCCGGGAGACCTCTTCCGCCAGTTCAGGCGTCGTGACGGCGGCGCATGTGGCGACCGCCGCCAGAACTGCGCAGCAGATTAGCCGTTTGTGCATCTTATAGGACCGATCGTGAAATAACCGTGCCAGTCCGACGTGGGGCCCGCCCCAG
>JANXRE010000105.1 GCA_025353165.1 Acidobacteriota bacterium
GCTTCGCTCGTCTGCCCTGCGTACAGCGGTAGGCAAAACCGTGGGAGAAGTCGAAGATATTCCGCTGTTCTTCACATCGATTCCTGTTCTCGCCCTGCTCAGTAATTACGACCGGGAGAACTGTCTCATCAATGTTGGCACGGAGGGCGCCCTCCGGTCTGTACTGGGTCGTTCGAGTTCCGGAGCACGGTTTGACAGTCAGTGATGACGGGAACACGGTAACCCTTGAAATGCGGACCGACGCGGTAGTGGATCAGCCACGCTGGCCAGCGCTGGATTCGATAGGCAAACCCGCGCGGATGAGGTTCAAGGTGGTGTGGAAATCAATTGGAGAGGCGGTGAAGTATGAAGATGCAGCCAAGCATTTTCGGTTCACAGGGTTCCGCGCGACGTGCCAAATGGAGGCAGAAGTCGCCGTTCCTTCGAAAGGGTTTTCGTGGAAGTCCGATCCTCTCGATACATCGAAGTCCGACTTTGCAATTATCGGTGAAGAAGTGAACGGTAGGTACTACGACGTGTGATCGCGCCGCAAAGCGAGGAAGGTCCGACACGGTTATCGCAGCATAAGAAACATGAGGGAGACGGTGCGCGGCATACTCGCGCTCGTCATGGGCAGCCTTCTCATCTCGCATTGCGGTCGGTGCAGAGCGTGGATTCGCCCCTCGAACGCACCCGACCGGTGGTCCCCTTCGAATCTGGGTTGAACGTTTCGATGTGAATCTCTCCAATCACACCGGACACGTCCGACACAATTCCTTCCACGTTGCGGCATCAAGGGGCCGCAGGATTCTGGTTTGCCGTGTTGTTTACTGGTGCTGCCACCGGGATCGGAGCGGCAGCATTGACACGGTTGCTTGAAGCTGTGCAGCGCCTAATGTGGCGGGGTTCGGGAACGGCGCGCCAAAGCAGGCCGGAGTTGTCTTCGCAAATTTTTTTGCTGGCGGCTGGCGATTGTCGGATGAGCAGCGCCGACTCCTCGTGGCCTGTGGGGCAGGAGCAGGTATGGCAGCGGCCTATGGAGTTTCTTTGGGCGGCGCCCTCTTCGCGCTGGAGGTGATGCGCGGCATGCTCGCGCTTCGTTATGTGCTACCTGCACTCCTCGCTTCCGTAGTAGCGACGGCCCTCGCGTGGATTGTGCATGACCGCGTGACCGAGGAACTTCGATGCCGCGTCAACGACATGGGGCGCACGCTCGGACCGCCCTGGCGGCAGGACGAGAAATCCGCGGCGCTGGTGGGGTGGCTGGCTCTACTCAGCACTCAGTTGCCAGCGTGAGCGCCCTTTTGTTTCGGCACGGCGGCCTTGCGGATCTGCTCGAAGTATTGCTGGACGTACTGCTGATAAACCAGCGGGATCTCGTCGCGGCTGATCTCTCCGCCGGCTTCGGCGTGCTGACCCTGGCGGCCCGTGTAGGCGGTCTTTAGCTGCTGCTCTTTGTTCGACCGCACTTCGACCATGATCTCGCCGGTCAGGTTTTGTGCGCGCTTGCCGATGATCTCGCTGATCTTGCCCATGGCGGCCAACTGCTCCGCCTCGCGCGCGCTCTTGTCGCCGTCTTCCCGGCCGACGCCGCTCTTGGAATCGTTCGACGGCTGGCTGTTGGCGGATTTTTCGCCGCTCTTGCCCTGGGCCATCTGGCTACGATCGCCCTCGCCTTGCTGCTGGCCTTGCTGATCTCCCTGAGACTGGCTGTTGCCCTGCGGTTTGCCGGGCGCCGGGGAACCCTTTTGCCCCTGGCCCGGCGTCTGGCGGCCGTCCGGCGATGGCTTGGAGGATGCCTGCTCGGATTGCGTGCCCTTCGCTTCGGTCTTGAGCTTGTTCATGAGGCTCGCCATCGCGTCGCGCATGCGGTCCATGAGGCTGGGGTTTTGTTCGGTTCCCTGATTGCCCTTCTTCGGGCCGCTCGGATCCTTGGACTGCTCGTTGCCGGCCCGATCGCTCGCCGCCGCGCCCTTCTCCGATTGGGCCGACGGGTCGCCCTGCTCGGCCGGGTTGTTCGGGTCCACCTGCGCGGTCTGGCTATGGGTGGCGTCTTTGGAATCGGCGGATGGGCCGGTCACGGTTTCGGAGTTGCTGTCGGGCGACGCCTCGTACCGGGTGAGATCGCCGTCGGTGCTGCTGACCTTGATGCCGAGTTTCTCGAGTTGGTCCTCCAGTCGCTTCTTCAAGGGAACCGGTTTGTGCGCCGCCGCGGCAGCCGTTTCTTCGGGCAGGAAGCGGTCGAGCGCCAGGCGCAGCAGCGACGGGCGGAGATCGAGGGATTGCGTGACCCCGTACCGGACAGCAAACAGACCGCAGGCGACCGCCGCCAGGCCGGTCATGGCGTACAGCGAACGCAGCCCCGGATGAGGCAGCGCCGCCCGGAGATCGAGGGTCGGCAGGATCGACGAGGCGCTCTCCAACTGCGCGGCGCGAACCTGCTCCGAGCGGACTTTCCCTACCCGGAAGTGGTAGGCGGTCGACAGGGTGTCGTGGAGACTCAGCCGGTTGTCCACTAGTTGGGCGAGGCGGTACAGCGATGGGATTCCGCGCCAAGTGCGATAGGCGCCGAATATAAGGGCCCCGGCGAGCAGGAGCGCGATCCAGTACCAGTCCAGGACTTGGGTGCCAACCAGCAGGAGCAGGATGAAAGCGGCTATCGCGACGCTAAAAGCGAGGGCAGCCTGTTTGGATACGATGTGGCCGACGAACCGCCGCCTGGCGCGCCGCAGGAGGCGGAGTAATGCGAGGGACTGTTCGATCAAGCTCTTGTACCGTTTCCTTGATTATCCCACTGTTATGGAGATGGAAAACCAGTCAGCCTTTTCTAACGCAGGATGAGCCTGAAGGGGGAGGGTTTTCCGCTAAATTAGGCGCGGACGTCGAAAACGCGCTCGGCGTACTCCCGGCCCATCCGCAAATTCTCCATCAGCGAACGGGTGTGTGGAGTCTTCGCTTCGTACGCGAGTTCAACCTCAAGATACGGGCGCAGCTTTGTCTCGCGAAGATATTCCGCCAGTTTCGTGTAGTCGACTTCGCCTTCGCCGAACGACTCCGTCCATACGCCGTCCACCGAATTGCGAAGGTGAAAACTCGCGACGCGCTTCCCGGCCTCGCGTACGATCGCCATCCAGTCCTGCCCGCCGCGAAATGCCCAATGCGTATCCACCGTCAACCACACCAGCGCCGGGTCGGTGTGTGTCAGGATGTGATGCCACTCGCGGGCGTTGCCGGACATCTCCGGCGTGTGATGGTGGACGAACAGGCGCTGCCCGCGCTTGCGGAGCGCCTCGCCGAGCCGGTTCAGGTTGTCCGCCTGAACGGAAAGCTCCGCGTCCGTTTTGGCGCGGCCGATCGGGTCGGGATTCATATCGATCGCGACCGTCCCCGCGGGAGCGGAGACTTCGGCCAAGCTCAATGCGTTTGAGATGGCCCTCGCCGCGTCCTCCGGCGCGTGCATGCGGCCGCCGCAATACGCGAGCGGCACATCGATGCCGTGCTTGCGCGCGAATTCGACGGTTCGGCCGCGGAGTTCCGGCGTGAACATCTGCGACATGAGTTCCATGCCATGGAACCCGGCCTCCCGCGTGGTGGCGAAGATCTCTTCCAGTCCGGCGGGCAGCGAGACCTTGCGGCGCGAAAGCTCCTGCGTGAACACGTACACTTGCGCAATCAGGCGCGGCTTCTCGCCCGCTTCAGACGCGAGCAGGGGAGCGGCGAGCGCCGACGCCAGAAACCCCCGCCGCGTTGTCATGCGGCGATCCGGCCGCGGTTGAATTCCGCCACCGCATCGAGCATCGCGATCAGGTTGTCGACCGGCGTCCTGGCTTGAACATTGTGGATGGTATTGAAGACAAAACCTCCGCCCGGAGCGAACACTCCACAGCGGCGCAGCACTTCCTCGCGGACTTCTGCCGGCGTTCCGAACGGCAACGTTTTCTGGGTGTCCACCCCGCCGCCCCAGAAGGCGATCTTTTCGCCGTACGCGGCCTTCAGGTGCTCCGGACTCATGTTCGCGGCGGAGCATTGCACCGGGTTCAGAATGTCGAAGCCGGCTTCGATCATCAACGGGATGAACCGGTCAACGGACCCGCAGGAGTGCTTGAAAACCTTCCAGGGCGTGTGCCCGTGGATCCAGTCGATCATGTCCTTATAGTGCGGCAGCCACAGGTCGCTGAACGTCGATGCGGAGCAGAACGTGCCGGTCTGAGTACCGAAATCGGTGCCGCAGAGGAACACGGCGTCCACGTTGTCGCGAACGCGCGAGGCCAGGCTCTCCAGATTCGCAACCGCGATCTCCACCTGGCGCGCGAAGATGCGGTACACATATTCGCGGCGGCTGCTGGTGGACATATACCACTCGGCGATGTCGCGGATGCCTTTCGGGTGCTTGAGGAACGGCGCGGGAACAAGCGCGATGTCGCCCAGCGCCGTGCCGCCGAAATTCGCGATGACGAAGCGGCCGGTCGCGCGGGCCCGCGCGCACTCACGCTGGAAATACGCGATGTCCTCGGCGGTAACGTAATCGAATTCCTCCAGGTTGTCCTCGACGTTGAGCGTGTCCTCGTCGAGCGGCTCCTGGCGGACGATCGCGTCGAAGAAGTAACCGTCTTTCGGCATGCGCGCACTCGGGGCTACCGTCACGTCGCCTTCGGGGTAGACCAGGGTATCGCCCTTCGCGTCGATCGCAAAATTGAAGTCGCGCGGCACCAGGACTTCCTGCCCTTGATAGGTGCGCCACGGCTTCCAGCCCTCGTTCGTGAAACCGAAAATCGTTTTGCGGCTTGGCACCGGCTCGACGTCGCAACCCAGCGCCCGCTTCAGATCCTCCTCCACTTCGCCGAGCATCTGGTAAGGCTCGGTGACCTTCACCGGGTGGCGGTCCAATCCGAAGCGCTCGCGCAGCGCGGCGACAACGCTGACGTGTATTCCCGTGACTGGCGTCGCGCCAAAATCCACGGGCACGCGGTCGGGTTCGCGATGCGCCAGCGCGTCGGCGACGCGGTTCCTGCCGCTCCAGCTAGGCATGGCTGAATTTCCTCGCCAGAGCGACGGCGGCGGTGGCGCTCTCGCCGTATCCGTCGGCTCCGATCTCGCTGGCGAACTGTTCGGTTACGGGCGCTCCGCCGATCAGAACCTTCACCTGGTCCCGCACGCCCGTGTCCTCCAATGCCTGGATGGTCGTTTTCATCGCCCCCATCGTGACCGTGAGGAGCGCCGAGAGACAGACGAGGTTTACGTCCCGGGTCTTGATCGCCTCGACGAATTTCTCCGGTGAGACATCCGCCCCGAGATCGATGACCTCAAACCCGCCGCCCTCCAGCAACGATGCGACCAGGTTCTTGCCGATGTCGTGGAGATCGCCCTTCACCGTGCCGATTGCGACCCGGCCCACCGGTTGAGCGCCGCTTGCCAGCAGCAACGGACGGATATGTTCCAGCGCCGCTTTCATCGCGCGCGCCGCTAACAGCAGCTCCGGAACGAAGTAATCTTCGCACTCGAAGCGTCTTCCCACCTCGTCCATGGCCGGCACCATGTAGTTCGTCACGAGATCCAAGGGAGCGGCGCCTTCCTTGAGCGCCTCCTGGGTGAATGCCGACGCCGTCTTCGCGTCGCCGTTCAACACTGCGTCATAAAGCTTGTGCAGATCCATCATATTCATGAGGCCTCCAGAATTAAATCTCTACGGTGCATTCAATCTCCGGGAAAGACAGGCAATCCACGAACGTGTCTTGAAAGCTGCCGACGGCCGCCAGCTCGACATGTTCCACCACGATTCCAGCGGTGGCAGCACCGTGCAGCAGGGACATCTTGGACCCGCGCAAAGCCGTGTTGCCCGCGGGTTCGACGCGTTCCTGCTCCATCTCGAGCAGCCCGATTCTGGCGGCACTCGCGATCCGCACGTAGTTCCCGAAAGCGCCGGCCAGGTAGACGCGCTCCAGATCCTGAACACGCGCCCCGCGCCGTTCGCACAGAATCCGCAGCCCGGCCGCGATCGCCGCTTTGGCCAGTTGCAGTTCGCGCAGGTCGCGCTGGCTCAGCACGACCGTGCCGCACAATCTGAGCTCGCGCGCGCCGCCGGCGAGACGGCCGTTTGGCAGCAGCGTACCGAGATCCAGCGCGGCTGCCGCGGCGTCCACCAATCCGCTGCCGCAGATCCCTCGCGCCGGGCCGCCGCCGATGACGTGGCAGGCGAATCCGCCGCCGCTCGTCCGAACCTCCGCGATGGCTCCCGTCGCCGCGCGCATTCCCACCGAGATGCAGGCGGCCTCGAACGCCGGTCCCGCGGCCGTGGAGGCGCATTCCAGGCGCCCCCGGTCTCCCACCACGATCTCGCCGTTGGTTCCGAGATCGATGAGCGCCGTGAGCCGTTCGGCGCGATGGATGCGGGTCGCCGCGATTCCCGCCAGGATGTCGCTCCCGACGAAGCCGCCGAGACACCGCAAAAATCGCACGGTGCAATGGGGCGGCAGGTCCCAGCCGAGTTCCCGGGGCGTGAATGTCGTTTCGGCCAGCGAAGAGGAGCGAAACGGAACAGCCGATAACGGCTCGACGGAAACGCCTGAGAACAGGTGGTGCATCACGGTGTTTCCAACCAGCACGACGTCCCGGACATCTTCCCGCCCTGCCGAGACTTCCGCGGCCATGCGTCCCACGGATTGCCGGATCAGCGCTGTCAACTCCGCACTGTGAAGCGCGAACTGCACGCGGCTCATCACGTCGGCTCCGTGCTCGCATTGCGGATTCAAACCGGTCCTCACGCCCAGCACCTGCCCGGTGCGAAGATCCAGCGCCTGCGCGACCAGCGTGGTGGTGCCGATGTCCACGGCGATGCCGGCTCCGTCCCGCATTCCTCCGGACAGCAGAGCGGTGTCCGCAAGCACATCCATTTCCCACTGCGCGACTTCGAGCATCAGCGGGCCATCCACCCGGGCATGGCACCCGAGTCTCCACCCGGTTTCGATTTCCTTGGCGCTGAGGGCCAGGCGCATCTCGGGAGTAACCGCGACATCGCCACTCAACACGCGGATGCGGCACCCGCGGCAGCGGCCTCGCCCGCCGCAGGGAAACTCGACGCCATGGTCGAACAGAACGTCCTGCAAGGAGGAGCCGGACTCGAGTTCCAGCTTTCGTCCGAGCGGAACCAGTTCGACTGCAACTTTCACGCGGCGGGATCCTCTGGGAGCGCGCTGAAAATGGTACCGTCATAGCGCGCCTCGATGTGTTCGCCGGGCTGCACTACGAGAAACTCGCGCGGATCCCAGTCGCCATTTACCAGCCGCTCAAGCATCCCCAACTCGCCCTGCACGACATCGAATTCCCAGCCCCGCATCTCCGCTTCTTCGCGGGCTTTCGTCTCGAAGCTCTCATCCGGTTCGAGGCCGGTGCGAATGAACGTCAACTGGCGATAGCTGCTCTCGTAAGCATGCAGTTGCTCGTATACGTATCGGCCGTTGTCCTCGCCGAATTTCGCGATCAGCTCCTCGATGTTCGCGCCGACCCCCATCTTGCGCCTGGTCTGCTCGATGGTGAGCTGATCGCTGTTCTCGCCGCGTTCCAGCCATCCCGTGGAGCGAAAATAAACTCCCTTGTGCTCGTCGAAGTATTGCAGGTATTTCTCGCCGCTGCCCATGAGGAGCGTGATGCAATCGTGCGCGCGCGGCACCACCAGCGGCAGCCGGCGCGCGCGGAGTCCGACCGTACCCATTCCACACAGCGCGTAGCCCATGAGCACTGCTTCGTACTTGGTGGTATCGGTCTCGTCGATCGTCTTCTGCAACTCCGCGCGCATCGCTTCGCTGCCGAGATCGTGCAGCCCCTTGGGCAGGAACTTGAGATCGATCTGATTCTTCGATCGCGACAGCGCGGCACAAAGCTCACGGCACAGAACCTCGCAGGCGATGAGGTTCAGGCGCATGTCAGTCCGTTCCGGTGGATTCGCTGGTGGCGCCCGTCGTCTGGTCCTTATCCGGGTCGAGGAAGGATAGACTGGCCGCCGTCGGCTTCCCTCCGGCCGCGAGGATCGCCTCGTCGCCGGCCTTGCTCAACGGCGTGTAGCGCGGGTGGTGCGAGTCCTTGTATGGATTGTTTCGCGCCGCGTTGTAGCAGCAGATGAGCGACCACCGCGACCGCTCGCTGGTGTTCGCCGAAGACGCGTGCAGCAGATTCGAATGGAAGAACAGTCCCGTTCCGGGTTCCATCTCGCAATAGATCAGCTCCAGCCGTTCCAGGGCTGCGTTCACGCGCTCCGGGTCGGCGCCGGTCTGCTCACCGAACCGGCCGTGCTCGATGCGGCCCAGGAGGTGCGAGCCCTTGAGCACTTGCAGGCATCCGTTGTCGCGGTTTGCGCGATCCAGGGCGATCAGGCAGCTCGCCATGTAGGGAAAGAGGCAGCCGTTCTGATACCAATACCCGTAGTCCTGATGCCACTCCCAAGCGCCGCCCACGCGCGGTTCCTTCAGCATCATCTTGGAGTGGTAGTGGTACACCTCGCCGCCCAGAAACGCCTCCATGCGGTCCACGATCCGCTGAGAGCGCGAGACCATGCCGAAGAGGTCGTCGCCGGGGTGGTTCCAGAGGGAGAGTTTGCTCTTGCGCCCGGTGGTATCCATGACACCGAAGGCGTGGGACAGCAGGTTGTGATCGGCCTTCGCCGTCTCGAGCACCAGAGTGGTCTCGTCGGAGGTCAGGAGGCCAGGGATGAGAACGAACCCATCCTGTTCGAATTGCCGGGTTTCCGTTTCGTAACTCATTGGCGTGGGGCCTGAAACCAGTACTGTATCGCTGTCTCGGGCGGCGGGCAACCGCGGGGCTATGGGCCATACGGTTCCCTGAAAGAGTAGTGGCATCGCGGCGCTTCCCGTATCGCCGTTTCTGGCCAAGTTCCGAGTGCCCGACCAACCAGGAGCTATTCGGTGATTCCAGTGCCCTGAGACCAGACGATTTGCCAGCGCCCTTCACGCTTCTCATATGCGTCGGTAAACCAGTATGCGGCGCGGGCATATCTCTGCCCCTGGACCTCAACTTCGATCTGCACCCTATATCTTGTCAGCGCCACGTCACCATGGACGCGAACGTCCACCGGGGAATCGAGTTCCATGACGGCATACCTGCTGATCCCAGCCTCGACTGCACCGAGGTACTGGGCCTTCGAGAAAACCGCTCCCAGGGGAGTAACGAGCTGAAAGTCATCAGCATGAACATGCTCGGCTGCTTGCATATCGCCCGCAAGTAAGGCGGCTGAGCGCTCGCGTTGAACGGCTAGAACGTCTTCTGCTACCAAGTTGCTGGTGGGTACCGATAAGTTCAATTGCATCCTCCAGGTTTTCCATTAGTCCAGACTGGCTCACGCCAGTCTAGCACTCCGTCAGGCTGCGCACCTTAATGCACTAGCGCCTGTATGACGGAACACTCGGAAACTGGCCGGATTCGGGCTAAGGATGACTACGGGCACAGTTCGACGAGGCCGGATTCCATGCGCTTCAATTGCCCGCACGCCGCGTAGACGTCCCGGCCGCGCGGCTTGCGAATGAAACATGGGACGGATCGGCGTACGATGGCCTGGAACGACGACACCCGCTCATCGGATGGCGTTGCATAGGGGATGCCGGGCCCGGGGTTCAACGCGATCAGATTCACCTTGCAGTTAATATTGGCCAGCAACTTCGCCACCCGGCGCGCATCGGCGTCGGTATCGTTGACCCCGGCGAGCAGCACGTGTTCGAAGGTCAGTTTTTCCCAAGGCCGCAGCGGGTACCGCTTGCACGCTTCCATCAAGTCTCGCAAATGATACTTCGCTGTGATCGGCATCAGCTCGCGCCGCTGTTCCTCGGTGGAACCGTTCAGCGAAATCGCCAGCCTCGGGCGCACCGCCGCGCGCCCCATCTCCTCCATCTTGGGGATGATGCCCGAGGTCGAAACCGTGATTCGCCGCGGCGAGAATCCGACGCCGGCTTCGTCCGTGAGGATCCGCGTCGCTTTCAGGACATTGTCGAGATTCAGGAGCGGTTCTCCCTGGCCCATCATGACGATGTTCAACCGGTGCACGTCCGTCCGGAGATTGTTCTGTTCCAGGACGAACAGCACCTGCCCGACGATTTCGCCGGCCGTCAGATTACGCTCGAGCCCCATCAGGGCGGTGAGGCAGAACCGGCAGTTCACCGGGCATCCGATCTGGCTGGAGATGCAGATCGTATTCCGATCGCTTTCGGGCATCAAAACCGTCTCGACGGTCCGCTCGTCGGCCAGCTTCAGCAGATACCGCAAGGTGCCGTCCGTCGAATCATAGCGGGCGGCCTGCTCCGGCAGCCCGTACTCGAAATTGGCTTCGATTCGTAAGCGGAGAGCCTTGGGAAGGGTGGTCACGCGGTCCAGGCCGGGGGTACGCTGGCGGTAGATGGCTTCGTAGATCTGGCGCGCCCGGAAAACCGGCTCTTCCGGTCCCAGAGCCGTGCGTAAATCGCTAACATCCATGCCTACAAGCGCTTGCGTCATGCCCGATCTCATTCTAACAATGGAGTGATGGTGATCGAGGTTACAGCAGGGGCGATCGCAACCGCGGCGGGTGCTCTGGCCTACGGCGTGCGTGCGCCTCGATCCTCGCTCGTCTGTCCTTCTGTATGGAAAGGCGTCCCGGACCGTGGGAGCATCGCGTTAACATTCGATGACGGTCCGAGCGAAGCTACCCCGCGCGTGCTCGACGTTCTCGACCGGTTTGGCGTCAAAGCAACCTTCTTCCAGTGCGGGTCCAATGTCCGCCGTCTGCCGGACGTGACGCGTCAGGTTACGGCCGCCGGACACGAGATCGGTAACCATACCGACACACATCCATATTTACACCTTCACCGCGCAGCGTTCATTCGAGCCGAGATCCGGGCCGCGCAGCGCGAGATTGACTGCGCGTCCGGCACGGCGCCCACGCTTTTTCGCGCCCCGTTCGGCGTGCGATGGTTCGGGCTCTCCGGAGTCCAGAAGGAGTTTGGCCTGACCGGCGTAATGTGGTCTGTTCTCGGGCTGGACTGGAAGCGAACACCCCAACAAATAGCCCGCAGACTGATTCGGCTCACCCGCTCCGGAGCCATCGTGTGCCTTCACGACGGGCGCGAACTCCTCCCGAACCCCGACATTTCTGTTACTCTCGAAGCATTACGCCTTGTCCTTCCGCAGTGGCTGGAGCGAGGTGTGCAGTTTGAAACCGTGAGCCAAATTCTATGTCCGACGAATTGAGCCAGAGGGTGATCAAGGTCATCGCCGATACCCAGCATCTGCCGGTAGAGAAGATTACCATCGACAGTTCCTTCCAGGACCTGAACATCGACTCGTTGGACGGTATGCAGATTCTGTTTGCGCTTGAAAACGAATTCGACGTCAACATCCCCGACGAAGCGGCGCGCGAGATCCGCGGAGTGCGCGAGATGGTGGATGGGGTCCGGAAGCTCGTCGAAGCCAAGCAGACCGGCTCTCCGGCGAGCGCGTAGATGGTGCGACGGGTCGCCGTAACCGGCATCGGAGTTGTGTCCGCCATCGGGCTCGACCGGGAATCGTTTTGGGCTTCGCTGAGGGAAGGGCGCTGCGGAATCCGCCCGATGCAGTCCGTGCCTCCGGGCGAGTTACGATTCAGCAACGCCGCGGAGATCCCGGAATTCGACTCGAGCCGCTACTTCGACCTGAAGGAAGCCGGCTTTCTGGATCCGTTCGCGCAATATGGCGTGGTCGCGGGACGGGAAGCCGTCGCCGACTCGGGGCTGGAGTGGAAACAGGGGCTGGGCGAGAACGCCGCCATCGTCACCGGATCGGCTCTGGGCGGTAAGTCCACCGAAGACGAAGGGTACAGGCAATACTACGCGCTCAAGAGCACGCGCTTCAATCCGCTGACCATCCCCCGCGCGATGGCCAACGCAGTCGCCAGCCGTTTGTCGCAGGAACTCGGAATCACCGGACCGGCGTATACGATGGCCACCGCCTGCTCCTCTTCGAATCACGCCATCGGACATGCTTTCTGGATGGTCCGCAACGGTGCGGCGGACGTGGCGATCGCGGGCGGAAGCGAGGCCGTATTCTCGGTCGGCATACTGCACGCGTGGGAGGCCATGCGCGTGGTCGCGACCGACACCTGCCGGCCGTTCAGCAAAGAGCGAAAGGGATTGATCCTGGGCGACGGCGGCGCGATGCTGGTGCTCGAGCCTCTCGAAGCGGCGAAGGCCCGCGGTGCGCGCATCTACGCCGAGATCGTCGGGTTCGGGATGTCCGCCGACGCCCACCACATCACGCAGCCTCTGTCGGAAGGAGGCGCGCGCGCCATGCGAGCCGCCTTGCGCGACGGCGAGCTCGCGCCGGAACAGGTGCAGTACATTAACGCCCACGGCACCGGAACGCCCGCCAATGATTCGACGGAAACCACGGCCATCCGGTCCGTTTTCGGCGCGCACGCCGACAAGCTCGCAGTCACATCCACCAAGTCCATGCACGGCCACACGCTCGGAGCGGCGGGCGCCATCGAAGCCGCGGCCACCATTCTCGCAATGGTGAACGGATTCGTGCCGCCGACGGCCAATTACTGCACGCCGGATCCGGCCTGCGACCTGGATGTAGTTCCGAATAGCGGGCGTCCGGCCCAGATCGAATGCGCGATATCGAATTCCTTCGCGTTCGGCGGATTGAACGCGGTTCTGGCGTTCCGCGTTCTCTGACGCCCTACAGCATTACTCCCACGCCGATCGAGATTTCGTTCTGCTTGAGGCGGCCGGTCTGGCCCGGGAAGTTGAACGGCTTCCCGAGACTGTGTTGTTTGAAATCGACGCGGATCCCGAAAATCTCCGTCACCCGCACCTTCAAACCCCCACCGTAATTAAACCCGAATTTCGTGCTGCCTCCGCCCGAGGTAGCGGAGTATCCGGGGAACGCGAAGTTGGCGAACTCGCCTCCGGCTGTCGCGAACGGGCGGAAGCGCGCTTTCCCTTCCGGAATGGCGTACGCGAGAAAATTGTACCCGCCTTCATGAACCGCCGAGCCCGTATTGGCTCCTGCGACATTCCAATTGGTCCGGTTGTACGAGTACCCGATTTCGTGCCCGAAATACCGCCAGTTATTCAGGCCCAGGACGAAATTGAGCCTATACCCATCCTGAAGATTGATAAAGTTGGCGCCGTCGAGGCTTCCAATATTACGGCTCGACAGCTTCGAAACACCGCCTCCCACCCAGGCCTCGAATCCCTGCCCGAAAGCCGGGGTCATCAGTAGAAAGGCGAACGGTAATAGTTTTCGCATGGACACCATATGGGATGCGACACCAGTCTATCCGGTTTCCGAATCCACGAGCACCACGTGGACCTCGCCGGGTCCGTGAACGCCACGGATGAGGATCTGCTCGATGTCGGCGGTGCGGCTTGGTCCGGTAATCAGAACCATCGCGCTGGTTTGCGCGGCGGGATCGGGCACCTTCGTCAGCAGTTCATCCAGATTCGCCAACAGGCGGGCGACCGGGACCACCGCGATGTGAATGGGGGGCAGCAGCGAGATTAATCGCGGTTCCGCCGGGCCGGCAAGCAGCACCAGCGTGCCGGTCTCGGCGAGAGCGTACTCCGCGCCAGTGATGCCGGCGTCGACGCGCGATGCCGCCTCGCGGATCCGCGCCGCGTCGTGGTACGGGCCCTCGACTCCGGGAATTCCCGATAAGCCGTCCGCGGAGACGATGGCGCTGCGACCGGCCAGTATTTCCCAAACGATTTCCTGGACTGCTGCCGTCCCGCCGGCCCGGTACACCCGTCCTCCCAACGCCTCGAGCGCCTCAGTGAAGCGGCGGATCCGCTCTTCGAGGCTCCAATCCGGTACCCGCAGGTACACCGGCGGCGGTTCCGCCGGCGCTTCGTTCGCGGTCCGGCCCAGCGCCGTGCGGACACGGTGAAGGATGGTGTCGCGCTCCATCAGCGGACTCCTGTTCCTTCCCGCTCGCGCCAGAGTTGGCGGAATGTTTTTGGAGGGAGCGGCGGCAAATCCCGCTGGCTCAGCCAGTCGGCGATCGGACCCCGGTTGAGCATTGCCGGTACGTCGGGCGCAACCGCCGATGCCGCTAACCCCATTGCCGACCAGACGGAAGGGTGTCGCGCTGCCCACGCGTAGAGGCGGAACGCCAGCCTCTCCCAGCGATTGCTTTTCTCCCGGGTCTTCGCCGCGACGACTTCTCCGCGGAGTTCGAGGAGGATGCGCGGGATTTCGATCTTCACCGGACAGACCTCGGCGCACGCGCCGCACAGGGTGGAGGCGAACGGCAGCCACGGGTCGTGCGTCACGCCCATGAACTGCGGCGAAAGGATCGCGCCGATCGGTCCCGAGTACACCCACGGATAGCTGTGGCCGCCGATCTTGCGGTACACCGGGCAGTGATTCAGACACGCGCCGCAGCGGATGCAGTAAAGCGATTCGCGCTTGCCCTTGTCGGCCAGAAGTTTCGACCGGCCGTTGTCCAGCAGCACCAAATAGAACTCGTCCGGCCCATCCGTCTCCCCGCCGCGGCGCGGACCCGAAAGAAACGATGTGTAGACGGTCATCGGCTGGCCGGTTGCGCTGCGGGCGAGCAGGCGGAGGAACACCGCGAGGTCCTGAGCGCGCGGGATCAGTTTCTCGATGCCGGCGATGGCGATGTGAATAGGTGGCGCGGAGGAAGTGAGGCGGGCGTTCCCCTCGTTCTCCACCACCACCACCGCACCGGAATCCGCCACGACGAAGTTGGCGCCGGTGATACCGATATCGGCCGCCAGGAATTTCTCCCGCAGAGCCACGCGCGCCATTAGCGTCTGCTTCTCCGGGATAGTCTCGCGCTCCGCCGACAGGTGCTCGGCGAAGATATCCGCGACATCGTAGCGAGTGAGATGCAGCGCCGGAGCGACGATGTGGTACGGCTTGTGATGCGCGAGCTGGAGTATGTACTCGCCGAGGTCCGTTTCCACCGCCTCCAGATGATGGTGTTCGAGGCGCTCGTTCAGATCGATCTCCTCGGTGGTCATCGATTTCGATTTGACCAGGAGGCGCGCATCGCGCTCCTTCGCGAGCTTTAAAACGAAGTCCGCCACCTCGGTAGCGTCGCGGCAATACACCACTTTGCCGCCGCGAGCCGCGACCGCTTTCTCGACTATTTCCAGGTAATAGTCGAGGTTTTCGATCGTATGCTTCTTGACGAGATTGGCCTGCGTGCGGAGGTCCTGATAGTCGGGGCACACGTCGGGCGATATGGCATCTTTCCGCTTGGCCATGAGACGTCCGGTAGCCGAGTAAATGGCCAGTTGGAGATTCGCGTCCTGCAGCGTCTGGTCGATCTTGGCCGGTTGCTCGATGGGCATGGCGCTATCTCGAAGCCAGGACTTCCGCCAGATGCATGGTCCGGATGGGCAGGCCCGCGCGGGACAGCGCGCCCTGAATCTGCATCAGGCAACTCGAGTCGATGGACACCACCGTGTCCGCGCCGGACCTCGCGATAGAGTCGATCTTCGTCCGGACCATCCCGCCGGACACGGTCGGGAACTTGACGGAAAAAGTCCCTCCGAAACCGCAGCATTCTTCCGTCGCGTCGTGCTCGGCCAGAGTCAATCCGTCAACGCGCGCCAGAAGTTTCCTGGGCGGGGTTTTGATGCCGAGTTCGCGCAGGGCGTGGCAACTGTCGTGGTACGTCACCCTGTGCTCGAAGCGCGCTCCCACGTCCTCCACGCCCACTACATCGGTCAGGAAACGCGAGAACTCCCACACCTTGCTTGCCATCCGCCGCACCTCGTCCATCCGCGCCGGATCTTTGTGAAACAACTCCGCGTAATGATGCGATGCCATCGCGGTGCAGGAGCCGGACGGCGAAACGATGTACTCGCAGTCGCGGAACACGTCGAGGAAATGCAGCGCCATGCCGCGGGCTTCGTCGCGATATCCGCTGTTGAAGGCCGGCTGCCCGCAGCAGGTCTGGCCCTCGGGAAAATCGACGATGCATCCGGCGCGCTCGAGCACGTCCGCCATCGCAATTCCGACCTTCGGAAAAAGCTGGTCCACGACACACGTGACGAACAAGGAAACGCGCGGAGCCATAAAATTAGTGTACCGACCATTTGCCGGTGACGACATCGGCGCGGAATTTGCGGATGCCGTCCGGCAGCGAGATGCCGTACACGGACTGGAACACGCGCTCGGATCCGCCCGGATCGCGGATCATTCCGTCCAGCAATTGCTGGAATCGGTCGCGGCCTTGCGTGTCGATCAGGTGCTCCAGAAAATAGCGCCAGACCTGGTAGTCGTAGCGGATGTCGGAGGGCAGGTCGGGCCGGTGTTTCGCGGGATCGACGACCGGCACGAGATCCCGCGCCATGGCAAAGGCCGTGAACTCGCGGGGCGTGACATAGGCTTTCTGGCGGCCGAACGACACGGCCAGCCCTTCGAAGAACCAGGGTGCCTTGCTGTCGGCGCGCGCCTCGAGCAGGCTCTGGTTCTGGTACGGAGTCGCGTGGGAAATCTCATGCCGGAGAAACTCGCCGTAGTCCAGTCCGCGCTCAGCAATTCTCGGCGTTATGTAGATAGTCGTACCGGTTTCGAGCGTCGCCGCGCCTACCTGCCCGAGGGTTGGCATGAACCGGTGAAAGTCGCTCCAATTCCGGCACAGGATCACCCGAATACGTTGCGGCGCCTTCAGCCGGTGGAACTCCTCGGATTGCCGGATGAAGCTGTCGATGTCCAGGAACGCGCCGGGGAGCCGCCCGTCAGCGGCGTAGTAGATGTCGGATCGCTCCAGATGCAGACTGGTGTAGCCCGGCTTCCAGGGCGACCACGGAAAGAGCGGGCCAAAGGGGAAACAGAGGGCCAGCAGGAGTATCAGCGCGGCGACAATCGCGCGGAGTGCGCGCCGCATTTAGGGATTTCGCCGCGGTTCTTCGGGACGCCGGGACCCGGCATCGCAGGAATTCACTCTTCAAGTGGGTACGCCGAGGCGCGGGAAAACCCAACGGACTAGCACGAAGTACGCGCCGAGGCAGATCAGGACAATCAGCCAGCTAGGCAAGTGAAGGCCTCCCTATACAGCATGATGCATTTCCGGTGCGAATGTCACAACCTGGAAGATTACTCGGCCAGCGCCTTTTCGATGGCCTTGCCGACCTCGGCCGAATCCGGCTTGACCGCCGGCTCGAAGCGGGCGCGGACGCGACCGTCCTTGCCGACCAGAAACTTCGTGAAATTCCACTTGATATCGCCGCCCGTCGCCGTCAGGAATCGATAGAGCGGCGTTTCGTCGGCTCCCTTCACGGAGACCTTGCTCATCATCGGGAAAGTCACGTTGTACTTCCGGCTACAGAAGGTCTTGATCTCGGCGTCCGTTCCCGGTTCCTGCCCGCCAAAGTTGTTGGCCGGAACGCCGACGACGACCAGTCCCTTGTCTTTATACTTCGCGTAGAGGGCCTCGAGCGCGGTATATTGCGGCGTGAAACCGCACTGCGACGCGACGTTGACCAGCAGAACCGCTTTCCCCTTGTAGGCCGAAAGAGGGGCGGGTTCGCCATCGATGGATTTCAGCGTGAAATCGTGAACTGTGGATGCGGCAAAGGACAGCGCCGCGAAGGCCAGGCCCAGAATAACGTAGCGGTACATGCTTACTACGATGGGCTCTCCGGCGATGGAATGCAAATTGGTGTTAGCATCAACGCGTGGCCTTTGGCGACATTACCAAGCAGTTTGCGAAGCAGGCTCTCGGCAATTCCGCGAAGAGCGTTCTGGATTCCTTGCGGCCGTCGGAGGTTCCGAAACTGGACTCGCCGCAGCTGGCGGAGCATGCGTCCGTGGAGAGCGTCGGCGCAACCATCCTGGCTGAACTGAGGGCCATGCAGAATGCGCTGAAGGAGGACAGCGAACTGGTTGTCCTGGCGCATACCGGCTTCGAGATGCTGCGGGTCCTCGAATTCTACGTGCCTTCGCCGCAGGTGGCGGTGCTGATCGGCATAGACACGGAAAAAAATGTGACGCGATTCATAACTCGCATCGATTCCGCGCAGCTCACCTGCAAGGTGATGAAGGTGCAGCCGCCGGCCGCGCCGGTGCGGATCAACTTCATCACTTCCAAACCGAAGACCGCGTGAAGTGAAGCGAAGCCGGAACAAAACGCTTCTGTTCGTCCTGACGAACGTTGTGTCGCTGGCCTGTCTCTGGTGGGTGCTTTACGACCAGAAATGGGCTGAATTCTGGGCCGACCTGAGGACCATGCACTGGGGCTGGGTTGGCCTGGCGGTGATCTCGGACATCCTCGTGTATGCCGTCCAAGGCTGGCGCTGGAGCCTGCTGCTGAGGCCGGTGGAGAAGATCCCGGTGATGCGATCCGTACGCGCGGTGTACGTCGGGCTGTTCGCGAATGAGATCCTTCCGTTTCGGGCCGGAGAGCTGATTCGCTGCTATCTCCAGGCGAAGTGGAGCAGCATTCCCTTCTCGGTGACGTTTGCCTCATTCGTGGCCGAGCGGGTGTTCGACGGTTTTTGGCTGATGATCGCGTTTGGCGTAACGGTGATGCTGGTACCGGGTCTTCCCCCTTGGGTCATTGACCTCGGCGTAGGACTCGGGGTCGCGGTAGTTGTGCTCGGCGGACTGCTGGCGTTGGCGATGTTCCACAAGCATCGGATGCATGCGATGTTGACCGGCAAGGGCTGGCAGAGGCATTTTCTCGTCCTGATCGAGGACCTGTACCTGATCGGCCACTCGCGTTACCTGTACTACTCGCTGGCGGTCAGCGTGCTGTACCTCGGGCTGCAGATTATTCCCATCTGGGCGATGATGCACGCGTACAGTTTTGTGGACGGGACGCTGGGGATCTCGGCGATGTTGATGGTGGTGTTGCGCCTGTCCGCGGCATTGCCGCAAGCGCCGGGGAATGTCGGCACTTTCCAGGCGTCGCTGGCGAAAATGCTGATTTTCCTGAACTACGGGCACGGCGACGCCAAGCGATTCTCGGTGATCATGTGGGCGGTGATCACGATCCCTCTACTGGTGGTCGGCTCCATCGCGCTGATCATCACCGGGGTGAGGATTGACGAGCTTCATAAGCATGCGAAGGGCGAGGTCCCGGTTTTGAACGGTGGCTCGTGACGCTTGGTTATTGAAACGATTTGGGTTATGTCCTCCGTGGGTTCGTTTCGTACTCGGGGCGAGTTGGACTCCGAAATAGGGTGGGGCTAAGTCGTTGGATTATTTGGCGAAAACAGTGCGGCTGCGGTGCCTCTTGAACAAAACGGTCGCCAATCATCTGGCAAACCAGGCGCATCCGCTCAACGCATTCTCAATCCTGCCGACGGCCGACCCCTTTATTTGCGAACTGCGCCGAATTGGGGATCATCCCCGTCTTCTCCTGTGCGCCTGGAAGTAACGCCTTGGCCTAAGGTGGGAGAATGCCCGGTAGATCGTAGAAAGTAGCGACTCCCCCGCTCGTAGCCTTTGATAGGCTGAGAGCAATTTCTTTTGCCGAGAAAAAGGAGAGTCGCTATGAAGAAACCATACCAAATTGAAGCGCAGCGAGCTGTGAAG
>JANXRE010000157.1 GCA_025353165.1 Acidobacteriota bacterium
GTTCCAATCCCATGCCGATCAGCCTTCCGAACTACCACCGTAATACCGATCGTTTTCAGTTCGGAATGCTGATCGCCATCACTTCGGATTCGTGATCGCCATCACTTCGGAACGCTGATCGCCATCCCCCGGAATCCGCAGATAGTTAACGTTTTCAAGCTCTTGATCTCCTTTCGAACGACGCGGTTATTGCATTTGCATAGCCAGACTCTGGGACTGCTTTGCCTGGATTACACTCCAACCAAGGGTTCGGCGCTCGAACCTGGCGCACTGTCTCGAATAGGGCACTGCACCCGAGGATGTGGCGCATTTACGGCGCACACAACGACCGTGCGCCGTTCCAAACTGCTCATTTTGCTTCGCCGCGCGTTTAGCTGAGCACTTGCTTTTCAAAGAGTCCGCCGTTGGGCGGGCTGCGATCCTGCAGGCCGTAACGCGAGTGAAGCCTGAGCAGGCGCCGGACGGCAAGACCACCATGACGTTCCACGATGAAGTCGCAGCGCGCCTCGTATTGGGGCGCGCGCCGGATGACGCCGATGATAGTTGGGAAAACTGGGCGCTAAGCTTTCCGTCTGGCTCCTTCAGTTCGTGGGCCGGTATTGGTGTGAGGCGCGACCCTTACGAAGGGAGTGGCTCCCGTTCTCGCGGTCCGGAAACGCTCCGGTCCTCCATGGACACCACCGATTGAGTAGCAAGCGGAAAACAGGTCGCCCGGGCGAGATACCGCTCAAACATCTTGAAGCCGATCGGGAGGGTTTTCGTCTACGGACAGCTACGGCTGTTGTTCCTTTAAGCCGTCCGCCACCGTGACCTGCGCGCTGGCGGCCTTTTGCTTCAGTTCCCGGAAGGTTTCGCTCTCGACCGCGGCCTTCTGGTCCATGCCGAGCTTTTGGTACAGCCGCGCCAGCCGGTAGTGTGGCTCCGGCACCGCAGGCGAGAGGCTAGCGGCCTTTTCGAGCAACTTGCGGCTTTCCTGCAATTGCCCGCGATCGTATTCGATCGCCGCAAGTTCCAGGTACGCGTCGGTAAGGCTCGGATCGAGGGCCAACGCGCGCTGGAGCAACATGACCGCCCGCGTCGGCGATGCCCGCCGGTTCAGAATTTTTGCAAGAGCGGTGGAATTCCGCGCGTCGCCAGGATTGGACTTCACGTACGAGTTGAGCGCTTCGTAGATCCCGTCCTGCCCGGCAGGGGACTGGTCATAGAGAGAGCCGAGCAGCGAGTACGCGAGACGAACTTCAGGCTGTTTCCGGACAAGCGCGAGCAGTGTTGCGGCGGCCTGATCCGCGTTACCGGCGAGGTATTCAGCAGCCCCGAGTCCAAGCCGCATGCGCCAGGAATCCGGGAAGGCCTCCGAACCAGCTTGGAATGACGAGACAGCCGACGCTGGCGTGTCGTGCTCAAGCTGAAAAACCGCTTGGTCGAACCGGATATCCTCGCTCATGGGATCCAGCGCCGCCCCACGGTCCAACGCCTGCCGGGCTTCTTCCAAGCGGCCCAGCTTCTCCTCGATGTCTCCGAGGAGGTGCTGAGCATCGGCTTGCTCGAAAAGCTTCGGCGACTCCGCAAGAACGTTCGCCGCCGCTTCGGACCGGCCGGCTCTGAAATGCGCGAGCGCCAAATCGTAGCGCGCCTCAAGGCCCTGAGACGTTTCGACTGGTACCGGCTCCAGTATTGTGACGATGAGGTCCCACGATTTGTACTTCGTTAGGAGAGATGCAATCCGGAGCCGCTCCGGATCGGAGGGCCCCAGCAGTTGGTTGATCTCATGCGCAGATGCCGACGCACCCGCTGAGTTTTTC
Source organism: Acidobacteriota bacterium (assembly GCA_025353165.1). Lineage (GTDB taxonomy): Bacteria > Acidobacteriota > Terriglobia > Bryobacterales > Bryobacteraceae > TMP-7. Next base: position 1,803 of record JANXRE010000157.1, read on the forward strand.
TGAATCAAGCGGCACTCGAGAATACCGGCGGCCGCTCCGATGTCGGAAGCGTCGACGCTGGCCACAAACTGAAACTGCGCTTCCGCCTCGCTAGCTGCTCCCCGTTGCAACAGCAGCAGTCCCAGATTGAAGTGCGCGGCCCGGTTGGCAGGATCGACGGCCAACACGCGCCGGAAGAGCGGTTCGGCCTCCCGTAGTCGGCCATCCTGCAAGTAGGCGGAAGCCAGGTAAGTCGTGATGCGCAGATCTTTTGGGTGCAGGGCGGCTGCCTTCTCGAACTGCCGGCCGGCGTCTGTGTGCTTACCTTCGCGAGTGGCGATGAAGCCGAGGATCAAACGCGCATTGACGCTATTAGAGTCCGCCTGCAGGGCACCCTGCGCCGCATTGGCGGCGTCCGCCCAGCGCTGCTCCTCAAACAGCTGTCCGGCGCGCTCCTCAAGCGCGGCCGCATGTTGTCTCGTTGTCTGAGCCAGAACAAACGCCGCGAAGACAGTCAGCAGCAATCCCGTCCGCACCCATCCCTTCCGCATCACTGCGCCTTCTTCAAAATTTGAATGAGTTCATTCTCCTCGACCTCGGCTTTTCCTTTGGCTTGTTCAAACGCTATCAGCGTCCGATTGGCCTCACCCGCCCTACCTTGGCGCCGATAAGCCTGACTCAATTTATAGAGAGTAGAGGCGTTGCCGGGTTCCAGACGGCTTGCGGCTTCCAGCTCCCGTATGGCCGCCTCCTGTTCATTAGTCGCCTGGTAAATCTCGGCGAGCACGGCGTGGGCGCGGCCGGAGTTGGGCGTCAACCGGATGGCCCGTCTCACCGCGACCGTCGCTTCAGTACGCTTTGCCACGTCGTCCTTGGCACCTCCACGCAAGAGAGCCATCGCCAGCAGCAAATGAGCCCGCTCCTCTTGGGGAGCGATGTCCGCCGCGCGGCGGAACAAACCGGCTGCTTCGTCCGGTTTCCCCTGCTGCAAAAGCGTTATCCCGTGCGCCAGCGGTGGCAGCGGCCACTGGGGAGACTTCCGCTCCGCCTTGACGAACTCTTTCAGTGCCTCATCGAAGTTGCCGTCGAGTGCCCACGCCACTCCCATTTCGAACAGGAGCTTCGCCGACGATAATTTCAAGGAGATCCCAGATGTCAGAAGTTCGCGCGCATAAGCAGTGTTTCCGTGGCTGACGGAGAAGCGCGCGAACGCCAGCACGCTTTCTTCGCCGCGGTCCAGATCCACGGCTTTCTTGTAGGTATCATAAGCCTTCTGCGGCTGGTTCTGTCGATCGTAGGCCTCGGCCAGCATTGCGTAGCTAGACGCGGTTGTGGGGCCGTCCGCGATGATTTCCTCAAGCAGCGTGGCTGCTTCGAAATACCTGCCGGCTTGCAAGTAAGCATCGGCCGCCGTGGACCGCACTTCCGGATTCGACGAAGCCAATTGGCCCGCAGCTTTAAACTGGTCCGCAGCCAGCGCGAACTGGCCGCGGTGATGCGCCATCAAGCCCAGGTAGAGATGTGAGACCGGATCTGCTGGAACGCGTTTGAGGACATCCTTGAAGGTTTTCTCCGCATTGTCGCGCCGGCCCGAAAACCACAGGACCGTCCCAAGGTTCTTGCGAGCGGAAAGCCGGTTCGGCTCGATAGCTAGGGTTTTTTCGAACCATTGAGCAGCGTGCTGGAAGTCTTCGCGGCGAGCGTACGCGATGCCGACCCGTTCGCAGGCCGTCGCGTTCCCGGGCTGCCTTTGGGCCTCCTTGATGAGGCTATCGAGATCCGCGGGAGACAAGTTCTGCGAGATTTGGGCTGCGACGGCGAAAACAGATATGGAAGCGAAGCAGATTACCGCGGCAGAGTCACCGCGCAGCATTCCCAATAAGCTCGCCCATCTTGATCCGGCCACGATCCCAGTTCTCCGAGTTGTGATTCCACATCGACGGCGACCCCCAAGCGCCGTCGTTGCCGAGTGCTTCATAGATGACCGAATTCGCGATCTCGTCCGCTTGAGTCTTTCCATTCTTCTGCTGTGATAGCAGCCAGAAGTATTCATAGTCCTGAGCTCCCCGCCGCATCAACTTCAGTCGGATGCTTGCGACCGGCTCTTCCAGTCCCATTGTTTCACCGCGATAAATCAGGAAACCCTGGCCGTTCTGGACCTCGCCGTCGCGCTCCGTGTATGTCTCAGGGTACATCCAGGCTCGGAGCGAGTTGAAATCCATTTCCCAAATGGCCCAGGAGCGCGCTCCGTATTTCCAGGACACCCAGGCCAAGGCCCGGCAGCCGAGCGGGTCGCCGTCCTGGTTGCCCATCCCGGTATAGAACCAGTCCTCGACGCCCTTGTCGCGCAGTTGCCGCACCCGTTCAGGGACGTAGCTGCGGACGCCGAGAATCGAGATGTCGACAACCTTTGCAAGGCGGTCCATCGTGTCCATCGGGTACGAACCGTCGATCCGAAACTTCAAATGCTTTGCCCCGGCTTCTTTCATTAGCCCTCCATAGTAGAGAAACTGTCGGATCGAAGGTTCATCGTAGGATTCGTCAAGGCTGAGCAGAAACACAATGGGCTTGGTGTGGCTCCACTGCGGGTGGCTGGCGAAATGATCTTCGAAAGCGCGGAATGTGTTTCGCCAGATCGCAGTGTATTCGCGCGTGACGCCGGCACGGGGAAGTTCAACCGGCCACGGACGGTAGAACTTCCATTCTTTGCCATAGGCAAAACCGATGTTGCGCGATGTGTAGTACACGTTGGTCGGGTACACGTCGAAGGGAAGCACCAGTAGTTCGAGCGGTACACCATAGCCCGGCCCGTCGTACCCGAAGGTGCTGGTGAACGCACGTCCGTCCAGATAGCGCGAGAGCCTCTGGTCATAGTTCGTCCAGTCGATCTTCACTTCGGTGCCCGAGATCTCGAGTTCGGGCGCATAGCCGATCTCACCAACAACGGTCCGATGCCGTCGGAGTAGTTGGTAGTATCGAAGCTCCAGTTCGGGATCGAAGGTGTGCAGCTCGGTGTCGGTGTGGATGTCACCGCCAAGGTGGTTTTCGTCGGGCAAGGCGAAATCCCACACGTCCAGTTGCACCTCGGCGGTCGATTCTCCAGCGCTCGATTTCACGTGAACCATGGACGTGTAGCGTCCCGGAGGCGCCAGCTCGCGAAGGCGAGGAACGTATATATCGATCCACACAGCCTGGTTCCGCTGCTGCGGACCGATGTTGTTCAACTGATCGGGAATGTCGAACGAGGTAATGAACGATCGCGGAAACAGCTTGCCCCGGCCCCGAAAGGGGATCAGCGCGTCCGGATACCATCCGGTGCCAAGCGAGTAGTCCTGCGCGGACCGCTTCCGGACGTTGACGTACCACACCTTGAACAGATCGACGTTCCCGGCCGGAATCCGCTTGCCGCCCGGACCCGCCACCTCGCCCATAGTGACGGCAACATCCGCCAGGGGCGCGTCGCCACTTCGCTCAATGATCAACTGAAACGCGACAATCTCGTTGCGAGCCGCGCGGACGTGAACCCGGTTTGCCGCGCCGTCCCAGACAAGGCTCGACTGCCGGTAGTTGCTGGTAAGAGCGTCCGGGAAAACCATTTTGTTCTCCTCGAACGCTTTTCCCGAAAGCGGATTGATCCGCAACGAGTCCGATGCCACCCAGATTAAGGGTCCGGCCGCAAATGCGGACGACGTCAGAGCCCCGAGAGCCACCAGCAGACCAACTCTCACCAAATCACCTTGGCCGCGAATTGGACGACACGGCCCTGCTGTGTGGCCGTGCTCAAGATCTGACCAAAGGTTCCGGAGTTCGCGAATGAGTCTGGGTTAGCGAAGCTAACCTGGTTGAAGATGTTGAAGAACTCGGTCCGAAACTGGAATCGCAACGGCTCCCTAATCGCGAATTCTTTGATAGCTGAGAAATCGGTGTTCGCGAAGGCCGGCCCGCTAATCAATCCCCGCCCCGAGTTACCGTAGGTCCCCAGCGGAACATTGTTTGGATTCACGAACGCCGTCGTGCTGAAGAACCGCGAGACCTCGACGGCGCGGCTTGGGTGGTTGACCTGGATTGTACTCACGGTCGCGCTAGGCGCCAACTCCGCATGCTGGTTTCCGAAGGTTCCGTCGAGAGCGACGTCTTGCCCCATCCAGAACGTGATTGGAAGACCACTTTGAAAACTGTGAATGGCGGTGAAGGTCCACCCGCCGAACAGGCTGGTCTCGAGCTTGTTCTTGAAGTGAATGGGTGGTGTGTAGAGCCAGGACGCCACGAAGATGTGCCGCCGGTCCCAATCCGAGCGGCCTTTTTCCTGATGGAGGTCGAAGGGATCGGCCACCGTACCGCCCAGGTTGTCCGTGGAGCTCGTATCGATAGATTTCGACAAAGTATAAGATCCGAGCACGGACAAGCCGTTGCTGTACCGCTTGGTTACCTGCGTCTGGAAGCTGTGGTACCAGCTCCGGAAGTCATTTCCCAGCAGGAAACCCTGCGGGCTGAGAATGCCAGGCTCAAAAATCACGCGGTCGTTGTAGTTCGCTGTCGATGGCGGCGATCCGTCCACCGGCGAATTGATGAATCGCGCCGGATTGTAGGTCCGCAGGGCCTCGATCTTGATGCCTATCTTGCCCGCGTAAGCAGCTTCCACCAGCACGCTGGGCGTGATCTGACGCTGGATCGACAAATTGAATTCCTGTATGTAGGGTGAACGCAGATTTTTTTCGGTGAAAACTCCTCCCGCAGGGAGTGGGAAAAGCGGGCAACTATACCCCGGGTAGGTCGAAATCTTCACGCACCCGAACTTTCCACTGGTTACCGCAGGCGGCGCTGTCTGGCCAGTGGAGCCGAACGGATCGGAAATGTTCCCTCGGAACGCGTTGCCGAAACCGGCGAATGGCGGATTCTCCTGCGCCACCGAATCGGCATTGATGCTCTCGTAGAAAATCCCGTAACCCCCGCGGACGCTTGTTTTGCCATTGCCGAAGACGTCCCACGCGAAGCCGAGTCGCGGGGCAAAGTTGTTCAGGTCGGCGGGGGCCAGACCTTTGGATAGGTCTCCCGGGAACAGGATGCCCGGTGGCGCGTCAGGAACCACCTTCGATTGGGCTCCCGGAACGACGGTGTCAATGCGGTCTTTCCGGTCCTTCCAAGGCAGGAACGGCTCGTAGCGGACTCCATAAGTCAGGGTAAATCTGGGAGTCACCTTGAACTCATCCTGGACGAAGAAGGAATTGTACGTAGTGTAGGCCTGGTTGTCGCGAATGCCGAAATCGAGGCTTAGACTGTCGAATGCGCCGAGCATGAAGTCTGCAACGGGATCACCCGACCGCACACCGCTGAACGTGAAACCTGGCGACCCGATGAACACTTGCCGAAAGCTCAGCAGCAGCGATTCAAAGCCGAATTTGAAATTGTGCCGGCCCTTGACCCAGTTCAGGCTGTCGCGGATTTGATAATTGGTACCGGAGAAGCGTGTCGTGAAGCCGCTGCCGAGCGTGAAATTGTTCCCCACGTTCACCGACACCGCGCCGGTCGGTACGTACTGGGGCATGGTGATGCCGAGAGTTGTGGGATCGATGGTCTTGCTCTGGAGCTGATTTGACGCGCTGTTCAGGACCGAGAAGGTCGCCTGGTTGATCAGTGAGGGCGAGAATGCGTGCGTGTCGTTGATTGTGCCTTGCCTACTGGCAACTGCGACACTCTCGCCTATGTAGCCGGGTATGTTTCCTCCCCCAGCAAACGGGTTCGAGCGGCTGTTGCGGTTTTCGTAATAGTGGCCGTATGCGTGGTTTTTGTCGCTTACGTTCCAGTCGGCACGAAGAATGCCGAGGTCCTCGCGAATGGGACTTGCGGCGAGTGAGACAACGGTTCCGGACGGCGACTGCGGAACGTACTTAAGCAGGTTCTGCGCGACGGGACTGATACAGCCTGCAGCGATCTGATTGCCGGCGACGCACGGATTTCCACCTGCATCCACGAGCGGCTTTCCGGTGAGCAAATTCGTCGGGTTCATCAACGTCACACCGGAGCCCGTGAAGTCGCCGGCCCGCTGCGCATCCGTCGGAATGAGAGCCTGAACGCTCTGCGCCTCACGCCGGTTGGTCAATCCCTGATACGCCCCAAAAATGAACACCTTGTTCTTGATCACCGGACCGCCAGCAGCCCCGCCAAACTGGTTCTGCTTCTGTTTCGAAACGCGCGGCGCGAAGAAGTCGCGGGCGTTGAGGGCGTCATTCCGTAAGAAGTCCCAAACGGCTCCGTGGAGAGAATTGGTGCCCGACTTGGACAGCACTTCCACCTGCGACCCGGGATTATGGCCGTACTCGGCGGTGAAGTTGTGCGTCAGGATGCGAACTTCCTGAATCGCGTCGGGCGGCGGATAGTTAATTCCCGTGTTGCGCGATGGATTGTTAAAGTAGCCGCCATCGAACGTGAACAGGTTCATGTTAGGCCGGCCCCCGTTCACGTCCATCTCCGGACCGCCGCGCGCGTCGCCCATTTGCTGCGGCGCAGTGACATTGGATACGCCCGGCAGGATCACCGCCAAACCCATTATGTTCCGGCCGTTCAAAGGAAGGTCCTGCACCCGCCGGTCGTCAATGAGGCCGGAGAGCGTAGAAGACGTAGTATCCACCAGCGGCGCGGCCGCGCCAACATCCACCTGTGTCTGGACCGCTCCGACCGCGAGGGTGCTATCTATGCGCAGGTTCTGACTGACGGTCAGTTCCAATCCCGACCGCACTTGGCGGTCAAAGCCCTGGGCCTCGATCGAAAGATCGTAGTGCCCCGGCAGCAATCCGATGAAATTGTAAAACCCGTCTTCGTTCGTGGTCGCCTTGCGCTCGGTCTTCTGCTCGGTCATGGTCGCGGCGATCGAAGCGCCGACGACGGCGGCACCACTGGAGTCGCGCAAGAAGCCGGAAATGGTACCTGTGACTTGGCTCCATGCGGCCGCCGTGAAAGCTAAAATCACGCATGCGAACAGGAAAACGCGCAAAGTGCGCCGGACGAAATGCTTGCCTGACGGCATTAAACTCTTCCTCCCTTCAGGACTATCTTGCGAATTACACGTAAGTGCGGAAGTTCCCTCTGGAAGCGTTTCTCCCAGGTTTCAACCACGATACAATGGGTTCGCGAAGTTGTCAATCGGGCCGGGCAACCTGGCACCGCGACTTCAGTGTCCCGGCGCAAGGTCGGGCACGGATACGTTGTTCAGAGCCGCGTAAGTGCGGATCATTTGGCCAAGCTCGTCCAGCCAGTGGTCGAGGCCAATACTGTCCTCAGATGCCATCATGTAGGTGAGGTCGGCGCGACGGTCGGCGAAGTGGTCTTTGACGTCATCGAACACGTGAACGAACTTCCGGTCCCCCACCGAACGCCCCTTTGCAAACCGGCTTTTCTCCCATGTTGCTGGCAGGCCGGCGAAGAGATTGGTCCCGTCCTCGCGTAAGGCAGCCACCGTGCGATATGCTGCGGCGAGCTGCGCGATGGCGACCTTGATAATGCGCGTATTCCGACGAAACCGATCACCGTCGGAGCGAAGCGACGCTGGGCTGTTCTTATCGTGCAAAAGTGATCGGCATCCGTCAATCTTTTTGCTGTTGAGCCAGGGATGCGGGGCGAGGGGGCGGCGTTTGAGCCATCTTGCCCCGTTCAGAGCAGTAGAAACCTTGTGGGCGGAGCCGGCTCATACCCCCCTGCCGTTGGCGCCGTCGCGTTTTTTCCGCATCGACTCGCCCTGCATTTCGATGCGATGCGCGTTTTGGACCAGCCGGTCGAGGATGCTAGCGGCGATGGTCGGATCTCCGATCTGGGCGTGCCAGCCGGCAACCGGCAGTTGGCTGGGCAGCCGGCTCGATAGGCTGGCTGTCCAGATTGCATTGCAGTATGGATTTCACGCTCTGGTAGGAGCAGGCTTCCAGAGCCATGGCCCGGCGGGCGGCAGCCTCCAGTTGCGCGGAGTACTGCTTGCCGAGCCGGAGAATGCCGAGACAGGAGCGGTAGCCCTGTTCCGGATGGCGTTTGGTGGCGATGATGCGTTCAAACAAATCAGCGGTCGCGGGACCCACGGTTTTGGCCCAGTCCACCAGCCGGGAAGGCGTCCACTCTAAATACCGTTGATGCGCCTTGGGCCGGTGCTCGGTAACGGTCGTGGCGCGATCGGCCACGTGGCTGCGTGCATGGCTGGCGACGCGCGCACCGCGATGGAAGATCTCTATCGTCGCGGCGGTGGCGCGTACTTCCACCTCCTGTGGAGTGAACTGATAAGGCACGCTGTACCAGTGATGATCGAAGGCCACGTGGTAATCGATGTTGACGCGATGGGTCTCCCAGTTGCCGCACTGGTAGCGCTCCGCGGGTAAGGCGCGCAGCGCCGGTTTGTCCAGCAATTCAAACTGGCCGCGGCGGGAGCCTTGGCGCTGGCGGAACGGCCGGTCATTCAGCCCAAGGAGCAGCTCCGAAATCGCTCGATTGAGCTCCGCCAGCGTGAAGAAGTTCCTCTCCCGCAGGACGGCTAAGCCGAAGTTCTTTAGGCTTCGTGGGGAATGTTTAGGGAAATCAATGGCTTAGGCAATTTCAGGGATGGGTCTACTGCCTACAAATTCGGATTAGGGCCGAAGAGTGACGCCGAGCAAATCCAATGCTCGCTGCTGAA
>JANXRE010000190.1 GCA_025353165.1 Acidobacteriota bacterium
AGCGCGGGGTTCGCAGTTCACCAGTGAAAAGTTCACCGGGGAACTGGCGGCGAGAGAGATCGGCATCAGTATGGATGGACGAGGACGCTGTATGGACAACATTTTCATTGAGCGGCTGTGGCGGTCACTCAAATATGAGGAAGTGTACCTGAAGGACTACGAGTCGGTGACGGAAGCGCGCGCCGGGATCGAACGCTATTTCCGGTTTTACAATCACGAGCGGTTGCACCAGAGTCTTGGCTACCGGACACCGGCGGCGGTCTACATGGCCGGGGCACATTCATGAGCGGGAGGAGGAAGATCTCATCAAGTGACTCGGGGACGCTGTCCCCGAACCCCTGGGATTTAACGTGTCGCGCCACTTTGATAATGTCCCCTTGTGCCCTCGTTAAGAATGTCCCCTAACCTGAAGACCTCCGAAGGAGGTTCCAGGTTGGGAAGGACATTGAAGAGCGAGCGCGAGTTGAGACGAGTGGGCATTCTGGCTCGAGTGAAAAGCGGGGAGCTGAAAGTGGCGGACGCCGCGCGGATGATGTTTGTCAGCTATCGGCAGGCAAAGCGGCTCTGGAGGCGATACCGGGAAGAAGGCGCCCCAGGATTGAAGCACGGGAGTGCGGGACGCAGCTCGCATCGGGCCAAGCCGAAGAAGGTGCGGGAGCGGGCACTGCGTCTGGTGCGGACAAAGTATTGGGGAGCCGAAGGGGAGCGCTTCGGACCGACTCTGGCGGCTGAGCATCTGGCCAGCGAGGACAAGTTGGTGGTGCATCCCGAGACACTGCGCCGCTGGATGCTGGCGGAGGGTCTGTGGAGCCCAGCGCGGCGGCGGCGCGCACACCGGCAGCGGCGGGAACGCAGAGCGCACTTCGGAGAATTGGTGCAAATGGACGGAAGCTTCCACGCCTGGTTCGAAGAGCGGGGGCCAGAGGGCTGCTTAATGAACATGGTGGATGATGCCACGAGCACGACGCTAGGGCGGGTCGGCAAGGAGGAGACGATCTGGACGGCGGTCGGAGTGTTGCGGCGCTGGATTGAGAACTACGGCGTGCCCCTGGCTTTGTATACCGACTGGAAGACGGTTTACGTCAAGGAGCCGACCGAGCAGCAACTGCTGCGGGGCGAAGTGGCCAAGACGCAGTTTGGGCAGATGTGCGCCCGGCTGGGGACCCGAATCATCGCGGCCAACTCGGCACAGGCGAAAGGGCGCGTAGAGCGCAATCACGGCACGCACCAGGATCGACTGGTGAAGAAGTTGCGGCGGAAAAAGATCAAAACCTATGCGGCCGCCAACGACTTTTTGGAGAAGGAGTATTTGCCGGAGTACAACCAGTGGTTTAGGCACGTGGCCGCAGCCGAGCAGGACTACCATCGTGCAGCGCCGAAACCGAAAGAACTGGATGAGATTTTCCGTCTGGAGACGGAACGGGTGATCGGCAACGACTGGGTAGTGCGCTATGAGAACCGGTATTTGCAGGTGCAGACGTCGGGGCGTCGGCACGCCCCGGCCAAGGCGAAGGTGGTGGTGTGCGAGTGGGAAGACGGCCGCCTGGAGATTCGATATCGCGGACAGAAGTTGCAGTGGGAAGAACTGCCAGAAAAGCCAGGGCCGCGCCGGGAGACGAGGGCGGAGAAGAAGTCGAAACCTTACGGTGGGACACCACCGACAGCGCAGCACCCGTGGAAGCAAAGCTATCAGGAGATGAAGGTTTGGAATTCGCCGGTAGAGAAGGCCGCGCAGGTCTGACCACGAAGGGCCACCGCGGCCTCCCGTTGGTCGGCACGGTAACCAAAGGAATACACAGAAAGGGGACATTCTTAACGAGGTAAGCATGGGGACATTTTTAACGAGGCTCGACACCCTTGGACAGATCGGCGGATCATCGGCCGGGTAGCTGTTGTATGCTGGTTCACGCGAGTGTGCAGTACGAGGAGGGACATGACATGAAGATACTGGCTACGGGGGACCTCGGCGTCGCAGCAAGCGAAATGATCACAGTTAAGGTCACCAAATCGATGCATCCGTACGTCGCATCGTTTTCCAACCTGAGTGGCTCCGTCTGGGCTACCGCCACCCGACCGGACAAGCTGGAGGTGCGGACCTTCCAGGCGCCGGCCGCGCCGCGGAGCCAAGCCAGCTTCACGCTGGTCTTCGACTTTGCTCCGGATTTACAAGGGGGCTTTGACCCAGCCGACAAATATGTCGTGGAGATCACAGGGGACACTACAGGGCAGACGCGCACCTTGACCATTGTTCCCCCGCCGATTTCAAGCCACGGATTCACATTTGTGGTGGAGGATCCGTCATGAACCCGGGATTTTCTCAGCGAAACTTTCCAGCCCTCGTCGGGATGGCGCTGCTCCTTTTCAATCCGGCCGGGATGCGCGCTGCCGATGCGCCCGCGAATAACGATGCGTTGGCCAAGATTTTCCAAGCCGCTATCTCCAATATCAAGGCCGCGAAAGTTCGAGAAGACGCGGCAAAGAAGAAGGCCGTGGCGCTCACGGGGGCTGCGAAGGCAGCGGCAGACGACCAGGCAAACCAGGCATCCCTCGATGCGCAGGACGCTCTGACGAGCGACATGATTCCCTATACACAATACTTGACCAGCGGCGCAGTATACCGGAGCGTGCTGTCGGACCTGGAACAACAGCGGCTGGATAAGGCAGTGGGCACCGCGTCTGGCTCATCGGGAGGCACGTCGCCGGTCAGTAAGGGCAGTGTGCCGTCACTCTTGGGTTTCGCGGTGGAGCACGGCGGACTCGTGGAGTCCACCAACAGCACGGTGATGACATTCCAAAGCAATCTCGCAAACCTGATTAAGGCCATGGGCCAGCAGGACTATCTGAAGAGCTGGATTGACCCGAAGTCCTCCTGGATAATGCAAGGCGCACAAAGGCTGACTGCCTCGGTATCGTTTGACGCCAGCCAGGGTGGGTCATCGGGAGTATTCATGGGAAGCACGCGGCAGATCTCGGGCGTATCGGCGCATTTCGACATTTACAGCCACCGGGACCCGAGACACCCGGCATACTACCGCTTTTGGAACACGTTAGTCGCGGGTTCCGGCGGCACACTCGCCAACTCGTTAAACGCCCTAATCGTGGCGATCCGGGCTTACGTGGATCCGGCCACCGGAACCCATCCGTTTGACACCTGGCGGGCGGCGGCCAGATCGGCAATTGCATCCGCCGCACCCGATGAAGTAGAGGTCGTGGTCCGGAATCGGGCCGAGGCCTTTCGACAGGCTTTCGGTAGCGTGCCTGCGCTGCAGCCGGCCTTCCAGACGGCTGCCAACGCGCTTTCCGCGTATGCCGATCAACGCCGGCAACAGCTCACTACTATTGCCAAGAGCCCGGTAGTGGCGGTGGAATACAATTTCACACGGCAGTTTCCCGAGGCCCAAACGCTGAACAACATGTCCAACCGGGCTGCCGTCACCAGCGCAGGCGGTTTGACACTCCCGGATCTTTCCAACGTCACTCTCATCGGGGTGTACTCGCTTGGCAGATCGCCAAAAACCCCTGAGGTCACGGCCAATCTCGGCATGACTTTCTTCCAGTCCCTCCCCAAAGGATCTGCGACAGGCAGCCTGCGTGACTGGCGGTTCTCCACCCAGTTGGACGTCCCGTTACGGGATATCCAAAACATCGGAACGCCAAGCCTGTCGGTATCCTATCTGTTGTTAGACCTGGTGGAGAAGCCGCTGGGCGCGGCGGTCACGGTGAACAGTAAACCGGTCGGTACGCCCGGTATCGTTCACCTTCTTCAAGGCAAGCTGACCATTTCCGTGAAGAACTCCGGTATCAAGATTCCGATCTCCTTTACGTATTCCAACCGAACCGAACTGAATACCAATAAGGAGAAACGGGGAACCATCGGGATCACCTACGATTTGGATTCACTCTTCGCAAAACCGAAATAGGGCGACCGGTCACGCGAAGTGGCGCGTTCGCTCCATGGGCGCGGAGCCTCCGCGGCCCGTCCTTCGTGTGCGGGCGCCGGAGCCGGTTCGTCGGGGATGCCTCTCGCCGGGGAGCATCGCACGCCGCCCGTTCTTCTAGCGGAATCCATACGCCGCGGAAATCGACTTCTCGCCGTGTAGCCTCATCCGGGGGTCTAGGGGTCCGGAGCGTCGGCACTGAGGGTAGCTATCCGCCTGACCCGCAAGTTTACGCATAAGGCCCCAGAAACCGTGCCCCGTTGAAATGGATCAGGTGCGACGGCGCATCGGCAACCCAGACCTCCGTCTCCCAGGCGATCTCACCCAGATACCGTGTCATGACAGCCCGCTATGGAAACGCCGTCACGTAGACAAGGCCGGCCTTGGATTCCGCAAACAGCCGCGCCAGCTCATCGTGCCGCTTCCCGTTCACTGGGCCGTGACTCGTCACGGATTCAACCAGCAACAACCATTCGCGTCCCGGGTCGTACAGAACCACGTCCGGCATTTTGCCGTGGCCATCGACCTCCACACCGAGCTTCGTCATCAGTTTCTTGTCGAAGTACCCCCACTTCTCGCCCGTGTCTCCGGCATAGATGAGCAGGCCGCCGGGCACAAAGCGGGGGGCGAATTCCTCGATGATCGTTTTGATGAGTTGACTGTGATCGCCAGGGCTGAGACGCATCGTCTCGCCGGTCGCCAGCTTAACCGGCAGTTTCCGCATCTCTCGCGCTCTCGCGTATCTCGTTGTTAGCGTCCTCCTGTTTTTCTGGTAAAGCCGCCAGGTTTTTGATCCAAGCAACTGTGCCGAACGTGCGCAGTAGCTTCAGCGTACCCGGCCCGATCTGGTAGACCGTCTTCGGGCTGTTGACCGGCCGTGCGGGGTTGTCCGGGTTGAAGAGCGCGACCCCGGCAGCCACCAGTTAATGCATGGTCTGGCGGCGAAACGTCTCGCGCGTGTTGGGTGCGTACTGCTTGCCGAAATGATCCCGCGCAAACTGCATCATGGGCGTGATCCCCAGGAGCGGGTCTTTTGCAGCAGCCCAAGGCTTCTCTTGCGTCAGATTGAGCAGCGCCAGCAAGCACAACGCCGAACGGTCATTCTGCTGGGCACGCGGCATCGCCAGCTCACCCAGCACCTGAAGGGCATCAGCGATCTTATTTCGCTTTGCCATGCAGCGCCGCTACCTGACGGTCGATCAGTTCTTGCGTAATATCTCCCTGCACTTGCGCCCACCGGCCAAGTTCTTGCAGATCCGGGCGGCCAGGGTACAGGAGAAGACGGAGATCCGTCGCGTTTACCTGAGTGTGCCCGCTAAAGCGGCGGAAGTAATCATCCACGGACGTCGAGTTTAGGAACACAGCCAAGCCGTGGGCGACGTCGCCGTCAATGCCTCTCTTGCCTGAGTGAAACACGTTCAAATGGTTCTCAAACCCGATCGCGTCACTCTTGAAAGCCGCGGGGTCGACCACATGCGCGACGATCCGCCGCCGTTCTTCTTTCGA
>JANXRE010000196.1 GCA_025353165.1 Acidobacteriota bacterium
CACAGCGCCGGGCTGTGAAAACATTCGAATTGGACCGTTGGATGCCAACACTTCTTTCATGTATGACAACACGACCTGCCGTACGTGATTGACGCCCTTAGAACCCGGATTTGTCTACCTTTCTTGCGAATGTAGGGCTAGAGCTTCTGAGCGCCCTCGGCCTTGGCCAGATTCCGGTCGAAAGTGCCGAGGGGCAGGTGCCCGGCTTTCCGGGCCACGTGAAGCATCAGGCAATCGGAAAAGCCGAGTCCTGGTTTCGCGCGGAACAGTTTCAGGGCCTCCGCGACCGTCTCGGGATCCTGCAAGACCAAGCTGCGGTCGTTGAGCAGCATTCCTATCGCCTTGGCCTGGTCCTTTGGGTTCAACTCGTAGACCGTGGCAAGCACCAACGTTGCCTCAGCCAGCGTGAGCACTGGGACCCGAGCCCTTTTCTCGACAAAGCTTTCCGCGGAGGCGACCTAGCGGGAATCGTCCCGCGCAATCAGGCGCACGAGAACGTTGGTGTCAACCGCGCGCACAACGCCTTCGCGCGTAGCGCCGGATGCCTTCCCTCATTTCATCGACGCTGTGGGTTCCCGGCGTTCGCGGCCCGAACAGTGCGCGGTGTATATCCTCGGAACTGAATCGACCGGACCGGCGGACGATCATCCTCATGGCCGTCCTGCTCCCATTCGAGAACGGAGCCTGGGCCGACACCGAGTTCCCGGCGCACATCGACCGGGATTGAAGTTTGTCCTTGAGACGTGAGCTTGGATCGCGCGATGGTCACGCCTTAAATTACCAGGGTAATGGAAATTTTGAAGAGAGGGCGAGACCGGAGGTGCAGGCCCAGCGGTAGCATCATTGGGTGAAGGTTCGGGATCTGATTCGGCCGCTGGAGGACCACGGCTGGCGGCATAAGGCCACAAAGGGCAGTCACCGGCAGTTCAGGCATCCGCAAAAGGGTTTGGTCGTCACCGTCCCGGGGCAGCCCGGACGGACGTGCCGGTTGGGACGCTGAAGGCCATCTTGCGAAGCGCAGGCATCGAGGGAGAGCGACGAAACTAATGACCTACACAGTGATTTACGAAAAGGGCCCTACCTCATGGGGTGCATATGTACCGGATCTTCCCGGCGTGATCACGATTGGAGACTCAAGGGAAGAAGTGGAATGCCTGATCCAAGAAGCCATCCAATTTCACTTGGAGGGGATGCGCGATGAAGGGCTTGATATTCCTCCTCCGGCTAGCTTCGCGGACTCAGTTGAGATTCGCGGCCCGGCATGAGGCTTCCGGAAAATGGCAGCTTTGCGAAATACGCGTGAGCCATCCCGAAATGACCGGGAGGGCGATTAAATCACTGTGTAAGCCGAACTCCTGTATGCTGATTTGTCGCGTCGGGCCCTATTGCTTAGATTTCCAACCTGATTCAGGGTACTCATCCTCGCGTGAGTGCTGAATGGATTGCCCCTCGAAAAAGCCTTGATGAGCGTTCCTTCTGATTGCCGCTTCGTCATCTGTGGCAGACCAGTTGGGCAGCTTCAAATAGACCAAATCCGAGGCTGAACCCGAGTGCGGTACGTACTTGCTGATGCCTACGCCGATGACGATATCTCCGACACCGATCTTGTGGCGCGCAATGAAGCACCGGTTGCCGAGTTCGGCGATCCGGCAGGAAGCGTCTTCGTCGTCAGCGAAGAATACGAAAACATAGATGATTCCACTTGGTGCGGTCAGGATGCGCGAGCGCAACTTTCCGGTCGTCGCTTGCTCAAGGAACTCTCGGACGCCGCGGCCCAGAAGCCGGCGAGAGAACCGATTCTCACGCGCCATGGCACGCAGTGCAAGTTCCCCCTCGTTAAGTTGAGTGCCTGCCTCACCAATCGATTTTGCAGTGGGGTCGGCGAGGAGTTCGATAAGCCTGTCCCCACGCATAGCTCTCGCGATCAGCTTCTTTTCTTCGTTTGAATTCTGCTTTCTGTTGAATATCTCGCCATAGGGTGTCGTCAACGATCATCACGTTCGACCCGCCTGGAAAGGACCGCCCGTTGGACAAGTACAGTCCGAGAAGGTTGGATTCCGAGCCCTCCATAATGATTGAGCATCCACCAGAGACGCAATCCTCCTTTGCAGTCAAGTATTCGATGAAATCTGTTATTGTGTCGAGCTCTCTCATAACTTCAAGGAAACTGTGCTCACTCATCACGTGGACAAACCCTTTGCCTAGGTCTCCAGATTTCATCGCGACCTCTCCGTGCCCCCCAAAGGCCACCGCGGCGCGGTGGACCCTTCGGTCCGCTACGCAAGGAAGATTCAGCCCCGGAGACCCGTCATTGCGGATAACGTGAGATGCCGACGCGAGCCATCTCTCGGCTCCATATATCTGCTTCACGGATGCATCAACAGCCCTTCGTTCCCACCGACTGCTAGTCAACGGTGGAGTCCTCTGCTCCTTTCAGTAGCACTTCCTTTACGCTGATGACGATCACGCGGGGGTCGCAGATCACGAGAATATCGCACAGCTCCTTGCCACCCTTCCCCTTCGGATTGCGGTGACACCAAAGTGAGAGGAATGCTCGCTGGCAGACACTGAGAACGAATTGCTCAGCCCTGTTTACCGGACCAGTACCCAGGTATGATCCTCTTTCTGAGATACGCTTCATATACGCGTCGAAGACAGTTTCCGTTGAGCCATTACGCAAGCCAATAAGGCCTTATGCGCGTAACTTGCCCGTGCAATCGGCTTCTGTGCGTTTGGCCTCTGACCCATTTCTGGTGTAGGTTACGGTTGATTCGGAAGTTTGGATGGCGCCGCGGCAGGTGACTCTCGCTTGCGCTTGGTTTTTAAGAGGAGGTCAGCGCCAAAATCAATTCTTCCATTACGATGCGGTCGTCCGGTCTTGTGTCTCGCAGCGCGCGGTCGGCCGCGAATGTCTTCCGGATCGCCAGTTCCAGTTTGTCCTTGGGGAAAATGCTCAACGTTTGCCGTACTTGCTCCGCGCGGTCGCGCCAGATGCGGACGCCGATGCGCGTGAAGTGCTGCTGGATATCGTAGGAGGATTTCAGGTTCGCCTCCCGCGCCACCAGCGCCAGCCGGAATTGCGTCTCCAGGAAGCTCAGCGCCAACGGCAAATACTCGCCGTTGCGCACCAGCGTGTCCAGCGCGTCCAGGGATTTCGCCCGGTTCCCCGCCCCTAATGCCGCCACCAGCGCAAAGATCGTGGTCTCCTGGGCGTTCGGCACCAACGCGCCGATGTCTTCCACCGTGATCTTCCGATCCGGTCCCGCGTACAGGGCCAGTTTCTCGATTTCGCTCGCGATGCGTGCCGCGTCTCCGCCCAGCGCTTCGATCAGCATACCGATTTCGGCGGACCCGATCTGGAGTCCGCGCTCGCGCGCGAGCTCCAGTGCCAGTCCCCGCGCTTCCTCCGGCGGGAACGCGCGGAACTCGACCTGGTTCGGAACCGCGGCGAAGAATTTCTGGACGCGTTCGATGCGCGCCTTGTCCTCGCCCTCGAATTCGTAGCGGGACGAGTCGAAAACGATCACCACGCCGGGCGCTGGGTTTTGTGCGTAACGCGCGAGCGCTCCAGCGTCGCTCTTGGGAGTTGCTTCCTCGTCCTCCGATTCGGCAGCCGCGGCGCGGCCGCGCGGCAGCACCGATTCCGCGCCGGACACCCAGATCAGTCTCTTCGAAGCGAACAACGACAGCGATTGCGCGTCGTCCAACAACGCAGTCATTCCCACTTCGGCAAGCTCGTGCATAGTGAGGCCTTCTTCGCGGTCCTCCAGCGGCAGCGCGGCCTCGATCAACGCGCGCCGGCAACGGCCACGCTGGTACGCTTCGGCGCCGACGAACAGGTTCACGGAAGCGGGCCCCTGCTTCTTCAACGCGCGCAGAAAATCGGACGGGGTCATCAGAAGTTCTCGAGAATCGCGCTGACCACCGACCGCGCCACCTCGCGGCTCAGGCGGTCCAATGCCGTGTCGCTCTCTTCGAAATAGTCGCGCGGATTCGTGGAGATCTCGAACTGGTTTTTCGCGTTGAAGTTCAGCGCGGAGTAGAGCACTTTCCCGGTGGCGCGCTCCGTGAAGGTAAGCCGCATCGTCACCTGGAACTGAACCGTGCTCGCGCGGCCGGTAGCCGGATCGAACACCGTCGGATAAGACACGTAGTTGAGCACGGCACCGGTCAGCACGGCGTCCGCCTGCTCCGGTTCGGCCACGATCCGGTACTTTGTGCGCGAGATGAATTCGCGCGCGATCGCTTCGGGCAGGTGATCGGTGAGCCAGTACTTTACGGTTATGTTGGCGAAAGCCGGAACGCAAACGGTATGAATCGAAGCGGGAAGCAGGTCGGAGTGGCCGGCCACGTGATAACCGCACCCGGTCAGGGCGAGGGCCAGCAGAGCGATTCGCCTCACAGGAATTCCTTCGCGACCGCTACGGCGTTTTCGGCCTGGAGCCGGAAGTTGTCGGCGACCACCCAGAACCAGCAGGCCCGCGTGTTGTTGCGATCCGCGCGCACGTTGCCGACCGCGATGCCGCCCTGCCCCGCGATGCCCACGTTGTTCGGCGCTTCTTCGTCGGCCGCCAACTCGTGGCGCAGCACTTCCACGCCGGGGTTGGTTTCGAATTCCATCCAGATGGAAATGCTGTAGCCGTGGAAGACCGGGGCCTGAATCAGCCGTAGCGACGGCATGGGGGCGACAGCCGTCTTGGACAGCAGGGTCGCCAGGTGCCGCTCGATGCACTGCTCAAAACCGGACAGCGACTCCGGCGCTTCGGCCCCGTACTCAGATAACAGATTGAAGCTCAGTTGTGCGTCGAACACCTTCTTCGGCAGCGGCTTGAACGAGAGCAGGCTGACGGCCTGCTTTTGCAACTCGGTTATCCCGCGCTGGTCCCGCGCGCTGGCCGGCTCGAAGATCTCCACCAGAGCTCGCGAGATGACGTATCGCGGCGCAAGACGGTTGTAGAACAGAGCCAAAGCGATGGCGGCCGGATGCGCGACCACGTGGATCGCGTCGATGGGGAAGTCCTGGGCAGACTCCACCAGCGGGGCGCGCAGCCGCGCGCGCGGGGAATCCTCGAGCGCCGACGTGAGGTCGATCAAGGGAGGTCCGTGGGCGCCGGTCAGTTCCAGCGTCTTGCGGCTCGATTCGGGCGTTCCGGCGAGGAAGACGGCATCGGCGCCCAGGAGCGCTTCGACCGTCAGGGGCGCCATGATCGCAGCCTCATCCTCGCCCGGCTCGACGACCAGACGCGCGGTCCCGGGGGCGGCGGAAATCATGCGGATTTCTCCGGCCAGGCCGGAGTCGCCCAGCAGTTCATGCAGCTCCCGGCCGATAAGGGTGTCGCCGCCGACGATGGCGGCCTTCGATTTTGGCATGTTAGCCGGCTTGGCGCTCCGGGTGCGAGGATCGCGCGGCGCGAAACCGCCGGCGCAGGATGCCTCCGATTCGAATTGCGATTCCGCTGCCTACGTAAACGACCGACAGCACCAGCAGCACCGGCTCGGATGCGATCCAGACGAGGTAAATCAGCGCCCCGACAACGATGATCGTCAGGGGAGAGCGGGGGCGGCCCAGGTTGATGCCCTTAAAGCTAGGGTATCGCCAGGTGCTGACCATAAGAAAACTCAGCAGGCCGATCAACGCGAGCCACAGCACGGCCGGAATCCACCAGCGCAGGGGCGAGCTCCCCTCGGCGTAGACGACCGCCGCGATCATGGCGGCGGCGGCGGGAATGGGGAGGCCGGCGAAATACTTGCGGTCGGCCCGGCCCGGATTCTTGGGGATCGGGTTGGTGGTGATGTTGAACCGGGCGAGGCGTGCCGCTCCGCACAGCAGGAAAAGGAAGCAGAGGAAATATCCCGCTCGGAGAATGTTATCAATGGGCACGCCCCGGATGGGATTCTCGATGAATTGAATCCCCCACGCAAACGCCAGAACAGCGGGAGCGATGCCGAACGCAATGACATCAGCCAGGGAATCCATCTCCCGGCCGAAATCGCTGACGGTATTCGTCAGGCGCGCGATGCGGCCGTCGAGGCCGTCCAGGAAGACGGCGATCCCGATCATCTTCGCCGCCGCCTCAAAATGCGAATTGAACCCAAAGTTGCCGGTCTGGATGACCAGCATCGCTCCCTGGAAGGCCTGCAGAATGGCCACGAATCCCAGAAAGAGATTTCCGGCGGTGAACAGGGTCGGCAGAACGTAGGCGGCGCGGCGAGGACGGCGGTCCGGAGAGCGGGGATCTACGAGGCGGTCCTTGAGACTCATCATCTTGAATCGCACCGCCGGGCGAGGATGCTCGCTCCGGCTTTCACCCTGTCGCCGCGCTGCACGGCGATGGTCCATTCGGGGCCGAAATGCACATCCACTCGCGAGCCGAACTTGATCAGGCCGACGCGTTCGCCGGTAGCCACCCGGTCGCCCAACTTCTTATAGCACACGATGCGGCGGGCAATCAGGCCGGCGATTTGCATGAACACGACGGTGGAATCGCCATCACGAACGGCGATGGTGTTCTGCTCGTTTTGCGCGCTGGCTTCCTCGCGGCTGGCCACCAGGAACTTGCCCGGCTGATACTGGATCTCCGTGATGTCGCCGCCCACCGGCGCGCGATTCACGTGGACGTCGAAGATATTCAAGAAGATGCTGATGCGCGTGGCCGCCCCGTCGGGCAGGATCGCGACGACCTTGCCATCGGCCGGGGACACGGCCACCGGCCCGGTTGGAATCTCGCGGTCCGGGTCGCGGAAAAAATACAGGCAGAACGCGCCAAGCAAGTAGAACGGCAGCCCCCACGGCCACGCGGTCAGGTAGCCGAGCAGCGCTCCGCCCGCCGTGAGGCCGAGCGCGTAATAAATGCCGTCGATGACCATCCCTGCAACCTATTTTCTCACAGCCGGTTGCGGGATCAGCGCAGTCGGGCGACGAGCTTCGCGATCATCGCCGTGCGATCGGCGATGCGATCGATGAGGATGCTTTCGTTGGCCGCGTGCGCGCCTTCGCCGACGCCACCGAGGCCATCCAGAGTGGGTATGCCGAGCGCGGCCGTGAAGTTCCCGTCCGAGCCTCCGCCCGTCGAGGATTCTTCCAACGCGATCCCGAGCTCACGAGCCATGGCCCGCGCCTGGCGGAACAGTGCGACGACCGCGGGCGTTCGCTCCATCGGCGGACGATTCAGGCCTCCGGCAATTTCCAGCGTGCAACGCTTGTCGAAGGGCTTCAGGC
Source organism: Acidobacteriota bacterium (assembly GCA_025353165.1). Classification (GTDB taxonomy): domain Bacteria; phylum Acidobacteriota; class Terriglobia; order Bryobacterales; family Bryobacteraceae; genus TMP-7. Next base: position 7,220 of record JANXRE010000196.1, read on the forward strand.
CGCGGAATCTCTTGTCGAGCGGGCCCGCGTCTTTCAGCCGGGCGACGCGGATGTCGACCTCGGCGCGGGCCTCCGCTGCGATCACGTTCGAACGCGTGCCTCCGGAGATCACTCCGGGGCTCACCGTCAGCCCGCGATTCAGATTCGTGAAGCCGGCAATGACTCCGATCTGGCGCGACAGTTCGACGATGGCGCTTACGCCCGCGGTGAAATCGACGCCGGCGTGCGCGGCTTTCCCCCGGACAGTTACCACGTAATCGCCCACTCCCTTGCGCGCGGTTTTCCATTTGCCTTCGAGACCCGTGCCCGGTTCGAGCACCAGGACGAAGTCGCTCTCGCGGGCGGCGGCCTCGGTGAGCGGGCGCGACGTTTCGCTGCCCACCTCCTCGTCCGCGTTGATTTGCAGCACCACCTTGCGGCGGACGGGCACGTCCAGTTCGCGCAGCGCGTGCATGGCGGTGACGAAGAAGGCCAGCCCGGCTTTCATGTCCAGCACTCCGGGCCCCCACAGCCGCCCGGCTGATTCACGCCACGGCATGACGCTGAGCGTTCCCAGCGGCCACACGGTATCGGAATGTCCGAGCGCGAGAATTTGACCCTGCTTGCGCTTCGGGCCCGGCAGCAGAAACTCGCACCGCAAATGGCGGCCAAACTTCCGGACCTTCGCGATGGAGGCGACCCGCGCGGCGAACAGATCGACGAACCGGTTCAAGGCTGGCGAGTCGTCGCTCGGCGATTCACATTCGACGAATTCTCGCAGCAACGCGATGGTGCCGCTCTGTTTCGACTGCGCGTACGCGAGCAACGGGTCCATAGATGCATTGTCGCCTGAAGGCCGTCGCTAGTCGGGAACAGCCTACGATTCCTTTCGGCCGAACACGGCGGCTAAGTTGTTCTCGCACGCGCTGTTCAAACTCGGGTTGATGAATTTCGATCCTAGCTGTCGGTAGTGTCTGAAGAGCCTTCAACCAAGCCAGTCCTCGGTCGCGTTGCCTGGGTTTAGGAACATGACGAACAGCGCCCAGAAGCCTTCACGTGATCGATCACAGCGCCGAGGCGGTCCGGCAGTGGTGCTTTTCGCTTGTCCAGTTCGCATGGTAGTAAGCGAGTCCAGCAAATTCTTCAGGCTTGACGAACCCCTCAAGTGCCTTCATCGCCAGTGGCGAAGCCAGCACTCATGCCGGTGAACCTTAACCTGAACAGTTTTGAATATTGGGGGCGATTCAGATCAACGCAGTTTTCAGACACTATCGCGCTGCCGGGCGGGTCACCCGCGGCGGCCCCATTGCTATACTTGGTGACTTACATGCCGCCCCTGCTGGATATCATGGCGATCCGCGAGATCCTTCCGCATCGCTTTCCCTTTCTGCTGGTCGATAGCATTGTCGAACTCGAAGAGGACCGGATCGTCGGCATCAAGAACGTCACCGCGAACGAGCCCTGGACCACCGGCCATTTCCCCGACTATCCGGTGATGCCCGGTGTGCTGATTGTCGAAGCCATGGCGCAGGTGGCCGGGGTGCTGGTGCTCAAGCAACTCCCGGACCGGCACAAGAAACTGGTGCTCCTCGCCACCATCGAGCAGGCGAAATTCCGTCGGCCGGTGCGCCCGGGCGATCAGCTCCGCATGGAAATGAAGGTGATCAAGAAGAAAGCGACGATGGCCAAAATGGCCGGCGTGGCGACGGTGGACGGCCTGGTTGTCGCCGAGGCTGAGGTGATGTGCAAGCTGATCGATAATACGGAACAGGCCCCGCAGGCCTAGCCCGGTTCATGCCGATTCATCCGACGGCGATGGTCGATCCGGCCGCTCGCATTGCGGACGGGGCCGACATCGGTCCGTACTGCATCATTGGCCCGGATGTCGAGATTGGCGCCGGCACACGGATGTTCTCGCACGTTTTCATCGAAGGCCCGATCTCGATCGGGCGCGACAACACGTTCTATCCGTATTCGACCGTGGGCGTCGCGCCGCAAGATCTGAAATACAGCGGCGAGCGATCGGAAACGCGCATCGGCGACCGGAATCGCATCCGCGAGTTCGTCACCATTCATCGGGGCACCGAGGGCGGCGGCATGCTCACGTCCATCGGCAGCGATAACCTGCTGATGGCGTATGTGCACGTGGCTCACGATGTCCATTTGGGCGACCATTGCGTGTTGTCGAACGGAGCTACGCTCGGCGGTCATGTGGTGATCGAGGACTGGGCCGTGATTGGCGCTTTCACCGGCCTCCACCAGTTTTGCCGGGTGGGCTGCCATGCCATGATCGGCGGCTACAGCGTCATCACGCAGGACATTCTGCCGTTTTCTACGACGGTGACGCCGCGCGAAGCAAAAGTGCACGGCGCCAACGCCACCGGCCTGGAGCGGAGAGGTTTCAGCGCCGAGGCAATCGAACCGATCCAGAAGGCATTCCGGCTGTTGACGCGCTCGGGATTGAACACGTCGCAGGCGATGGAACGAATCCGCGCCGAGGTTCCGAATACTCCGGAGATCGCGCGTCTGCTGGATTTCATCGCGACTTCCAAGCGTGGGTTCATCAAGTAGCCATGCGCTACGGCATGATCGCGGGCAACGGCCGTTTTCCGGTGCTGGCGCTGGAAGCGGCGCGGCAACTCGGGCTGGATATCGTCGTCGTCGCGATCCAGGAAGAAGCGGACCCGGAGATCGCTCGACTGGCCTCCCGGTATTATTCGATCTCGCTTGGAGAGCTCGGGAAGCTGATCGAGATTCTGAAGTCGGAGGGCATTTCGCAGGTGATGATGTGCGGGCAGGTGAAGCACGCGAAAATCTTCTCCTCCATTGTCCCGGACTGGCGGCTGCTGAAGCTGCTGCTGTCGCTGGAGGCGAAGAACACGGACGCGCTCATCGGCGGCGTCATTCGCATTCTGGACGACGAGGGTATCCGGCTCACCGACTCGACGCTGCTGCTGAAGAATCTGCTCGCCGGAGAAGGCGAACTGGCCCGGCGGAAATCGGACGTGGCGGAGCGCAAGGACATCGACTACGGACGCCGCGTCGCAAATGCGCTCGCGGCTTTCGACATCGGGCAGAGCGTGGCGGTGTCGGACCGGGCATGCGTGGCCCTGGAAGCGATGGAGGGCACCGATGCCATGCTTCGCCGGGCCGCATCGCTCGTGAATGGCAAGCCGCTGCGGCTCGTGAAGGTATCGCGGCGGCGGAAGCACCTACTGTTCGACGTTCCGGTAGCGGGCCCGGCGACGATCGATGCCATGTGCGAGACCGGGACAACCGCGATGGCCGTGGATGCGGGACGGACGTTGTTGCTGGACCGCGACGAGATGCTTGCCCGCGCCGACTCGGCGGGCATTGCGATTGTGGGCTACGCGCCCGCCGAATAGGGAGGACTCCTCTGGCGAAGATTCGAACAGCGGTGGTGGGGGCCGGTTCTTTCGGCCGCAATCACGTGCGCGTCTGCCGGCAACTGGAACAGTCGGAGCTGATCGCGGTGGTCGACGCCGACCCGCAGCGGGCGGAAGACGCCGCCGCGCAAGGGGGCTGCCTGGCATTTACCGACGCCGCCGAGTTGACGGGGAAAGTGGACGCCGTCATCCTGGCGACGCCGACGACAACCCACGCCGAAATCGGATGCCGCCTGCTCGAAGCAGGTATCGACGTGCTGGTCGAGAAACCGATTGCGGCCGACCTGGATTCGGCGCGGCAGCTTGACCGTACCGCGGAGCGATGCGGACGAATTCTGCAGGTGGGCCACCTGGAGCGGTTCAATCCCGCCGTCCAGGCCTTGCAGCGCATCGTACGCCTGCCTCTTTTTTTCGAGATACACCGGTTGAGCCTGTTCAGCCCGCGCAGTCTGGACGTCGACGTGGTGCTGGACTTAATGATTCACGATATCGATATCGTCCTGGCCCTGACCGGCCTTATGCCAGAGGAGATCCGCGCCGCCGGCATCTCGATTTTGTCGCCGAAAGTCGATATTGCGAATGTGCGGCTGGCATTCGCCGGCGGTTGTATCGCGAACCTGACCGCCAGCCGGGTGTCGACCGAACGCGTACGCAAGATTCGCATGTTTCAGCCTACGCAGTACGTTTCGGTGGATTACGCGCGCCAGGATGTGCAGGCGTTTTCAATCCACGACGGCCGCGAGATTGGGTTCGATCCGGTCCCGGTGGTGAAAAACGAGCCGCTGAAGCTCGAGCTGGAGTCCTTTCTGGAATCGGTGGCGACGCGGAGGAGGCCCGCCGTAACGGGCGAGGACGCCACGCGCGCGCTGGAAGTCGCGCTCGGTATCCTTGATAGTATTGAGGAGCACTCCCGCATCGTTGCCGAATCCATCCAGCAGGCGGGCAACCGCCGGCAGTAGCGCGGCGTCGTATCCTCTATCACTCCCATGAAGGCCGAGATCCCAGCGGCAGTACGGAACGAACCTGAACTGCATCTTGTTCTGCTGGATCAGGAACGGATCGAGAAGCGGCCGTATTTCTTCCGCGCCGGGTTTGGCTCGGTCGTCGTACACCTCCTGATCCTGCTGGGTCTCATCGGTCTGGCCCAACTTCCCGATCCGGAGCCTCTGCCCCGGAAGACCGTCGAGGCTTTGCGCAGGGCGGTGACCCTGGTGGCTCCGCAACTCACTCAAAAGGAACCGAATCGGGCCAAGGTGGCCAAGGAACTGACGGTTGAGAACATGACCGCGAAGCCGGACATCCGCCCGGTACTGAAGCCGTTCGTCCGGCCCCCGAGTCCGCCGCCTCCGAGCGTGAAGCCCGCTCCCGTCATCGAGCCGCCGCCCATCAAGATGGCGCAAGCGCCGCCGCCCGCCCTCGGGAATAATCCGCTGGCTCCTCCCGCGCCCGGGCCGCCGCCCGAGAAACCCAAGCTGTCGTTTGAGAATCCTGGCGCTCCCACGCCCGTTGCGGGTTCCGGACGCATTCCGGTGCCGAGGCCGGGGGTTCAGGAAGCGGTGCGCGCGGCCCTGCGCGGTGGACCGGGCGGCGCGAGCGTCGGCGACAACACCGACGAGCCCAGCCCGCTCAGCCAGATGAATCCGCAGAGTTCGGTCGGCCAGCCCAAGAGCAGTCTTGAGCTGATGAGCGATCCGATGGGCGTGGACTTCAAGCCTTACCTGATCCGGATCCTGGCGGCGGTCCGCAGAAATTGGTTCGCCGTTATTCCGGAAAGCGCGCGACTGGGCAGGCGCGGCCGCACGGTGCTACAGTTCTCGATTTCGACCGATGGGCACGTGCCGAAGCTGGTGATCGTCACGCCGTCGGGAGCGGATGCCCTGGACCGGGCGGCGGTGGCCGGCGTCAGCGCGTCCAACCCGTTTCCTCCGCTGCCCACTGAGTTCAAGGGCGGCGAGATCCGCGTGCAGTTTGTGTTCGCGTATAACTTGAGCCGTTGATGAGCGCGAAACGGTTCTACCTCGCGATGGCGTGGTACGCGGCGCTCGCGATCCTGTCGTGGTTCACTCTGGATGGCCCCATTCGGCTGGCAACCTGGGTTGTCCTGGCTGGGCTGGCGGTGAAGACCTATTTGGCGACGCTGCGGCGCGATGAATAGGCGATGCCAGCACTACTTCCGCGCACCCGCATCGGTCCCGGAAGCTTCCACCTTCCTCTCCGCACTCGCGCGGCCGCTCGGCAATCCAGAATCCGATGGCTTTGCGGATTGCGAACCGAAGTAGAATCCCAAGGCCGTACCCGCTAAAGCAACCAGGGATGGAAAGATCGATTTCGTAATCACCGTCCCGTCGAGGCGGCCGAGTCCGACGAACGCCAGCACGCCTCCGATCGCGAAAGTGAGAAGCCACAGCAGCCCGCGCGCAAGATCGCCGCGGGCTTCTTCCTGCTTCTCTAGGAGGCTAACGGCCCCCGATAGCTGTATCGGCGGCGCGCTAGACTCAGGAGTGTTTCGTTACTCAAATCCAGTTCAGCCATTAGATCGCGGCCTCAGAGTGCTTGACTCTTCGGCGGTGTATTGAACACCACCTGCCGGACGCTCTTATCCCTGGGGTTCTGGATCAACAGGTCGTTCCCCTTTTGCATCTCGTTGTCCAGAAAGCATTGACTCTCAATCACTTGCAGGACGTCGAGAAATATCGTCACATCCTGGTTCTGGCAAGAACAATGGGCCCCCAGAATGGCTCGGCAACGGTTACGATTTACGGCGATCCGTCAGGCGGCGAGAAACAGGAGATTCATCGAATTGAAAGTGTTGCCGGCTCGTGGTCGCTCTGGGACCACCAGCAGAATTCGGCCAAGCACATAACGCTGAAAGTGACAAATGGCGGGACGGCTCCCGGAGCCGCCGACGTCAGCGCTATACTCTATCACTTTCGGGACTAGTGCGCGGTCTGCGTTCTTCCCCAGTCGCCCTTCAGCAACATTCCTTTCTCATCTAAGGCCTTTCATCGAGCGCGCTGCAAGCGATGTCCCGTTTAAGCTCGTCAATAGCCTATTCGGACCCCGTTATCCCGTTTTGGGTTTCAGAATGGAACCCCGCACTGGGCGGACGCCGAATTCCCGTTGATTGCAAAGGGGGTTACGTCCGGGGAGGACTGGTCCGGGCTTTGCATCTTCAGGTGAGCAGAGGTGAACGGAATGCAGACAACGGCAAACAGAGATCGGGTGGTACTGGACAACTTGTCCTTGGTGAAGGCCATCGCGATACGGGTTCACGAGAGCCTTCCGGTTCACGTGGACCTGGACGACCTCATTCACGCCGGTATTCTGGGCCTCTTCGACGCAGCGGAGAAATACAACGGCGACAAGTGCGTCGCGTTCCCCGCCTACGCAAAGCATCGGATCAAGGGCGCGATCCTGGACAGCCTTCGCCAGCTCGACTGGGCGTCACGGGATCTACGGCGCCGGCACAGGCAGATGGAATCCGTCGTACGCGAACTCACCGCCGAGTTTCGGCGTACGCCCACCGACGAGGAAGTTGCGGACCGACTGGGCTTGGACGTGACGCGCTGGAGGCGGATGATGTTGGACCTTCGGAACATCGGCCTGATTTCCGCGGACCGCCGGAATTCGGAGAATGACGAACTGCCGATGCCCGAATTTCCCGCCAGCCCGGAAACGCAGCCGGACTCGATGTGCGCCCGTCAGGAGATGAAGGGAGCGCTGGGCGGCGCAATCGGCGTCCTGCCGAAGCGCTACCAGAGGGTGGTGACGCTGTACTACAGCAATGAGATGACGATGAAAGAGATCGGGGGCGTGCTCGGCATCAATGAGAGCCGGGTGTCCCAGATTCACAAATCGGCGCTAGCGCGGATGGCCACTGTTCTGACCGCGAGCGGGATCCACTCCAGCCGGGCGTTCTGAAACCGCGCTTACCGGATCTCGATGGAGTACGGCATTACTTTCAACATGCCACCCGGCATCCACGACTGCATCCATTGGCCACCCGGGATGCTCTTGAGAGCCGCTTGAACCGACATGTCGAGAGCGCTAACTTCGTCGGCGCGTGTCAGCAGCATCTCCAACAAGCTGCGCCGCTGGGGATAAGGCACTAGCGCAATCGCCGAGCTGGCGGGAATCTTGGCTCTCTGGCGAACGAGTTCGACGGCCCGGTCGAGTCCGCCCAATTCATCCACCAAGCCGTTCTCCCTGGCCTGAGCTCCCAGCCAGACGCGCCCCTGCGCCAGAGGCGCGATGTCCTCCGGCTTTCGATGGCGGGCCGCGGCCACTCGCTCCAGGAAACCCTCGTAGGTAGCGTCGATGCTCTCGCGAATCTTGTTACGCTCGGCGTCGGTCAGCGGCGCGTAGTCGGAATCCAGTTCGGCGAACTGGCCTCGGCTCAGCAGCTCTTTCTTGATTCCGAGCTTGTCGTACATTCCGCGCAGGTTAATCCGGGCCGTTATGACCCCGATGGATCCGGTGATCGTATTCGGATAGGCGACGATCGGATCCCCGGTAGCCGCCATGAAGTACCCGCCCGATGCCGCGACGTCCGACATGGAGATGACGGTTGATTTCGTTTTGCTCAATTCCTTCATCGCGTGAAGGAGGTCGTCCGAAGCCACCGCATCCCCGCCGGGCGAATCGATGCGGACGATCACGCCCTTGATCGTGGCGTCGTTCCTGACACGATCGAGCAATTTGACGAACGAACCGGAAGCTATACCGTCCCCGGCGGCGGTCGCGCCTTCGCCCGACCCGCGCGTGATCACCCCGCTGCCAACGACCAGCGCGATTCGAGTCCCTTGCTCATCGGGACCGAACGAATGCATGTAAGTCCGGTGCGACACTTTCCGGATTTCAGCCGTCTGGTTCAGGCGGACCTTCAGATCGCTGAAGACCTGGTCTTCGTATCCGAGCTTGTCGATCAGCCCGTTGGCCCGCGCGTCCTTGGCGAGAAACGGACCCTGGTCGATCAGGGCGCTTACCTGTTCCGGCGTTTTCTTCCGGCCCTCGCCGATCACCACGCACAGGTTCGAGTAGAACTGGTCGAGGATGGAGCCGAGCACCTGCCGCGTCTCGGGCGTCATCGAAGTGCGCGTGAACATGTCATACGCGTCCTTATACTTGCCCGCGTGGATTACCTCCATCTTCACGCCCAGCTTGTCGAGCGTGTCCTTGAAGTACATGCTCTCGATGCGCATGCCCTTGATGTTTACGAAGTCTGCCGGCGCGGTGTACACCCGGTCGGCGGCGCTGGCGACGTAGTATTCGCGCGTTCCCGCATTGCGGAGAAACGCGTAGACCGGTTTGCCGGATTTGCGGAAGGCGAGAATGCCGGCGCGCAGTTCCTCGAGCTTGGCCCACCCGGCCGAAATGCCGCCCGGCTCGAAGACGAGAGCCTTAATGCGGGGATCGGTTGCGGCGCGCCGCAGCATGCTCCAGGTTTCGCGTACGGTGGCCGGCGATTGCGATTCCAGCCAAGGCAAGGGCAGTTCCATCTGCGGGCTCTCCGGGACGTCGCCCTGCAGGCGCCAGATCAAGGTGGATCCGTCCGCCACGGTCGGACGCCTCTCTCCCAGCCGCATGGCCGCAAAAATCAGGATGACTACCGTCAAGCCGGCGAGCAGGAGCCCACACAAGATTCCCAGCAGAAATTTCTTCATTTTATGCGCCCGTGACGATCAGGTCGAACCGCCGACTGGCCTCGCGCAACTGCGCCTCATCGCGCATGTCGATCTCGATGGACGCGGTGCCGTGGTAGCCGATGTCCGCAAACGCGCGGTAGATCGCCTTCCAGTCCAGATCGCCGTCCCGCAGCATGTCCCAACTTGCGACATCCTTGCGGAAGCTGAAGTCCTTCAGATGGACTTTGACGATGCGGGGGCCGAGAATCCGGATCCAATCCTGAGGGAACGAAAACAGCGCGACGTTGCCGACGTCGAAATACGCCTTCACCCACGGGCTGTTGAAATCGTCCAAGTAGCGCGCGAATTCAATCGGGCTGAGCAGGAAGTGGTTCCAGACCTCTTCGATCGCGATCACCACCTTTAACTCGGCCGCCAACGGAATCAATTTTCGGATTTGCGTCTGAGAGCGCTGCCACGCTTCGCGATAGCCGACGTCCTTGTTGACGACGGCCGGAACCAGCAGGACCGTTTCCGCCCCCCACGCCTTCGCATTGTGGAGCGACGTTTCCATGCCCTTCATGCTCTTGGCGACGACGGCCGGATCCGGCGAGGACAACGGATAATCCCAGTGGTCCGTGTTCATCACGGAGTGGATCTTGATGCCGGTCTCCCGGGACGCCGCCATGAACTCCTGGACGGCCTTCGGATCGGAAGTCGTGTGGCACTCGATGGCCTGGAATCCGGCGTCCTTGGCCATCTGAAAGCGTTCTCTGGGAGATAAGGTGTGACCGTCGGGACCCTTCTCGGGCAGGTTGCCGTACACCATGGCTTTTCGGATGGGCAGCCTCTTCCCGGTGGACGTCTGCGCCAGGGCGAGCGCGGCAGGCGCGCCTGCGAGGAACGATCGGCGATTCATGCGACCATGATAATGCGATTCCGGACCGCGCGCTCGTACTACTTGCGGGTGCGTGGTTATGCTTGTGGAGCATAATGCCTTATAGAGGCACACCGTGCAGGTCCACTTGGATGTTCCCGAAGACGTTGCAACTCAGTTCGCGGCCTAGCCCGGCGGCGTCACTCGCGCAGAGCTCGAAGCCCTGGCTGTCGAGGGCGTTCGTTCCGGCAAACTTACCGAATACCAGGCCGGTCAGATGTTGGGCATCCAAAGCCGTTACGAGATGGATGGGTTCCTCAAGGCGCACGGCGTGCTTATGCCAATCGAGTTCGACGACGTCATTTGGGACAGCGAGACTGCCGCACACTTCGCCAAATGACGGTTGTGGTCGCCGTCACGTCGCCGGTTCACTACCTGGTGCTCATCGGCCAGATCGAGAGAATCGGTGTCCAGCGGCACCGAACCGGCTGGCGGCGCCCAACTTCCGAGTCTCGCGGGTTCGTGTCGAGCAACTCCTCGCGGAAGACTCAGCGCGCAAGAGACGAAGTTAGGACTTGTCACGATGTAACCAAGCCAAATCGTGGATGTCAGCGACGTGGCGCACGCACTCCTGCGTGCCGTGTCGAGACTCTTCTCGACACCTGTGCGACGGATAAAACGGGCGTCGGCATGAGTGCC
>JANXRE010000040.1 GCA_025353165.1 Acidobacteriota bacterium
CTGGACTCGCGCCGGACTGCGGGACCGAAGCGAACCAGCTATGGAGACGTCTGGCTATTGAAGGGCAAGAGTCATTGCCGCCGCTGCGGCCGATTGCTCACGTCACACAGTTGCCGACACGGCGTGATCGTCTATCGCTACTATTGTTGCCGCGCGACTGGGGGCGGTCGGCCACCGTGCGGATACCCGAACCACCGTCAAGAAAGGCATCACTACCATTACCGAAGCCTTTTATCGCCTTATCAAAGATGGCAACGATCCGCCCGGTCCGTCTTGACCCGTCTCAACCCGCTAATCAATTACCTGGCTACTTGCAGCTCAACACGTCAAGCTATCCCGTTTTTGGAAGTCCTAACGGATACGGCATCATGCAAATCGATGTCAGAATACCGCAGCCGATCTCTGGATGTGGATATCGAACGTCCGCGACGGGACAACGCTTGACAACTCCGACCTCAGCGCAGCAGCGACCTTCTGGAACACCTAACTCACGAATTGGAATACCTACAACAAGGCGAATCCTCAGAACTTCGCTGGGCCACCCAGCAACACGGAGGAAGGTCCGTGTGTGTTTAGCTATGCGCCTGCGGCCGGGCAATTTCTATTCACCGATGGCATAGCGATCAAGGCCTACAACGGCGGACCCCCGGCTCCGAAGAGCGCTTATATGCAATTTGAGTTTGGCGGATGGAGCTATGGCCCTTGGAGTAACACGAACTCTCCCTTCGACTATGTGCAGCGCGTTTGCATCACCACGCCATAACGGCTTATAGGAGCTAACGCTGTATGCGTCTGACACACCACGCGGGGTTGCTGTTGGGCCTCGCCTTCGCGTCACCGCTTCTCGCTAACGACTTCTACGCAATCGGCGTGACTGGGCCAAACGAGAACAGGGTGGAGGACACCACCCTGTTCCGGGTGGATCGAAACCGCGCCAAACTGGTACCGCAACGCGCTCTGCACGAGGAACCGCAGTTCGTCTTGTGCGATCCGGAGCGGGTGCTTTGTATCGTCGGCGCGGCGCATTTGAGTGCGTTGAAGACCATCAAGGTGATCGATACGAAGACGTTACGCGTCCGGGATATCGCGTTGGAGTACGCCTAGTACAAGGAGTTGCCGGGCCATATCATGGAAATTGAACCTCCCGGGTCCGGCCCGTATCTTGGGATGGGCTACACGTATGTCTCCGGCCGCGAAGCGTGGACCGAAAGCCGGTTCGTTGGCCTGCGCTTAACCCCTGATCCTACGGGGGTGGAACCTCTGCCGCGGGGCGCTATGGCACGGCAACGGACGATGGGCTCGGTAGGTGATTTCTTTGACGTCTTGCCACGTTTCGGAATTGCACCGGAAATCCGTGGGAACCCTTTGGGAGTCCTGTACGACGGCCCGATTCCGGTAGCCGCCACAGAGATACCCGCGCCGCCTCGTCCCCCCGGGGGCGCCGCTGAGTCGCACCCGGGCGACTACTTCCTGAACGTCAGCAACGACGTGATGGCGGTGGTCACGCCGTTTGGTCCTCCGGCGGCCAGATTTGAGTTTGCAGTGTATGACAAGGCGAAGAAGGCGTGGCAGATGCTGCCCGTTCCAACCGCCAGCATCTTCGTTAGGGCCTACGGGCCCTGGCTGGCCATAGAAGGCAGCACGCCGGTGGAGGGCACCAGGGTACGGCTGCCCGATGGCACCATACTGCGCTCGCGCGGCGGCGAGTACCCGGGGAACGCGGAGAAAAGAAGGGAGCAGACCATTGGCTTCCGAATGACCGTGCAGGGCCGGCTGGAACTGTCGGGGTTCGCTCATGTCGGCGAGTGGCTTCTGGTCAATGTGAAGACGGGGGCCCGGGCGGATCTGCACACCGGTGAAGCCGATTCGGAGGTTCTGCTGGTAACCGGGGATCGGGTAGTGTACCGGATCAACGACTCGATGTACGTCGGCAGGATAGCGAACGGCCAGGTGGTGGATGGCACGCGGCTCGCCACAGGTCCGGAGGTTGTCGGTGTGCATTGGGTCTTTGAGTCTTCCGCGTCTGCCGGACAGGCGAAGTGATTCCTCATTCGCCCAAGAAGTAGTGCACCGCCGGAGTTACAATCAGCGACAGCGCCATGGACGCGACGACTCCGCCGATCACGGCGATAGCCAGCGGCTGCAGCATCTGCGATCCCGCGCCCAACGCCAGCGCCAGCGGAATCATGCCCGCAACGGTCGCCAGCGCCGTCATCAGGATCGGGCGGAGCCTCCGCTCGCCCGCCTGCACCATCGCGTCGAACGGCGACGCGCCCGCGGCACGGAATCGCTGATACGCATCGAGCAGCAAAATACCGTTCTTGGCAACGATTCCGATCACCATGATCAACCCCATGAAAGACGAGATGTTGAACGTCTTTCCCGTGATCAGCAGCGCCAGGAAAACGCCCGAGGCCGACAGTACAGCCGAGGCGATGATGGCCGTCGGAGCCGCAAACTCGCCGAACTCGAATAGCAGCACCGTGAACACCAGCACCACCGCAAGGATCAACACCGTCACCAGATCGCGGAACGACCGCTGCTGTTCCTGGTAAGCTCCACCGTATTCGACTCGGATAGCGGACGGCAGTCCGACCTGCGCCACCGCCTTCTTCACCGCCACCATGGCGGATCCCAGATTCAATCCCTCCAGCCGCGCCGTCACTGCCACATCGCGCTGCAGGTTCTCCCGCCGGATCTCAGTCTGGCCGGGTGATTCCTCAATTGACGCGAGTGAGCCGAGCGTCGCCGTCTTGCCGGCCGAACTCACGAGTAGCGAGTTCCGGATACTGTCGACGGTCGCGCGCGCCTCCTCTGGATATCGCACGCGGATCGTGTACGGGCGATCGTTCAGGACCACCGGGGTGGGAGCCGGTTCGCCCTGAATCACCGCGCTGACGTCCAGTTCGATCTCCTCCGGCGTGAATCCCGCGCGAGCCGCCGCCATCGGATCCACCTTGAACGTGATGGCCGGACCACTGATGGTATTGTCAATGCCGTTCAGCACATCCACCACACCAGGGATCTTCTTAATCTGATCGCCGACCTTCGGCGCCCATTGGCGAAGCAGGCCCGGATTCGCGGCGAACATCTTGATTTCGATCGGCTCCGGAGCGCTGGTCAGATCGCCAATCATATCTTGGAGCAACTGAACGAACTCCATTTGCAGCATCGGGAAGCGCTCGGTCACCTTCGCCCGCACGTCTGCAATCACCTGGTCGACGGAGCGATCCCGCTTCTTCTTCAACCGTGCCGAGAAATCGCCCGTATTCGCCTCGGTCACCTGGGCCAACCCGAGTTGCATGCCGGTGCGCCGCGACGTGCTCTCCACCTCGGGGATCGATTTCAGAATCGATTCCACTTCCAGGAGGGCCCGGTTGGTGTCTTCCAGGGACGAGCCCGCCGGCATGATGTAGTCGAGAATGAAACCGCCCTCGTCCATGGCGGGCAGAAGATCCGACCCGAGAGAGCGGTAGCACACGTACGACCCGCCGATCAGCAAAACGACCATCGCCGCAAATGCAAGCCCGTGGGCGAGCGTGAAACGCAACACCCGTTCGTAAACGCGAATGACTCCCCCGAGAATACGCCCGGCCTGCTCGGGATGCTGTCCGGCGCGGCGCTTGCGAAGAAGGTAATGGCTAAGCGTCGGCGTCCAGGTTAAGGCCAGCGCCAGCGACGTCAGCAGCGCCATTCCGACCGTCAACGCCAGGGCGCGAAAGAACACTCCGGTCACGCCCGTGATCGAGATCAGCGGCAGGAACACCACGATAGGAGTAATGGTCGATCCCACCAGCGGCTTCCCGATTTCCCGGAGCGCGCTGCGGATCGCTTCCCCCCTGCTCTGCCCGGCGTCGCGGTGCATGACGATGTTCTCGACCACCACAATCGCGTCGTCAATCACCAGCCCAACAGCGGCCGCGAGCCCTCCCAGCGTCATCAGGTTGAAGCTCTCCCCAAGGATCTTCAGGCCGACGAACGTGACCGCGATGGTTGCGGGTATCACCAGTCCGGCGACCAGCGACGTCCCCCAGTCGCGTAGGAACACGACCAGAATGATGGATGCGAGCACGAGGCCGATGAGAATGGCGTCGCGAACGCTCGATATCGAGTCGTTTACGATCTCGGACTGGTCATAGAAGGGTTCGAATTGAACACCCTTGGGCAGCGATTGGCGAATCGCATCCACTTCCCCGTGGACCTCGTCGGCCACTCGAACGGTGTTGCTGTCGGGTTGCCTCTTGATGTTCAGTAGAACCGCGGGCTTTCCGTTCGCCGTAACGATCGTGTACACCGGTCGTACGGAATTGACGACCGTCGCGATGTCGCCGACCCTGACTGGCAGGTTCGCAGTCGTGGACTTCACTACGATATCTGCGATCTCGTCCGGGGTCCTCGCCTGCCCGCTGACGAGGCTGAGGACGAGCTGATGATTCGTCTGCATCAACCCCGGGGAATCGATCAGATTGCTTCGCCGGACGGCTTCGACTATATTCGGGATCGTGATTGCCGCCTGCACCATTTTCGCGGGATCGGGCCGGATCTCGAACTCCGGCTCCTGGCCGCCCTGCACCACGACGGTAGCGACGCCAGTCAGCCGGTTCAACCGCGGCTTGATGTCATAGGTACCGATTTCCCATAGCCGGGTCTGCGAAACACTGTCGGAAGTGAGGGAATAACCTAGGATTGGGAATGCCGCGAACGTGAGGCGAGCCGCGGTAAGGCGCGCGGTCGCCGGTAAAGTCGGCTGCACCCGCGCCATCTCGGCGTTCACGCGCTGGAGCGTCTGGAACATGTCGATGTTCCAGGCGAAGTACAGATCGACTTCCGCCGAGCCCCGGCTGGTGATCGACTTCACCCGCTCCAGCCCTTGTACGCTGTTCACAGCCTCTTCGATCGGCCTCGTCACCATGACGAGCATCTGATCGATCGGAGCAACGCCATTGTCGATGCCGATCACGATACGAGGGAAATCTGTCGATGGGAACACCGACACGGGTATGTTGAAGGCCAGGTAAGCGCCGACGGCGACCAGCGTCAGGATGACGAAGACGATTGGCTTGCCGTGCCGCGCCGTCCAGTGCTCGGTCTCTACTGGGAGGTTTCCGTCGATCATTTCTTCTTCGCTTTGTCCTCGCCGGATTTCTCGCCTTCCCCTTCTTTTTTGACCTTGACCTTCGCTCCGTCCTCCAGCCCGACACCGCCGCCGACCACTACCTGCTCGCCGGGCTTCGCTCCGCTGAGGAGTTGAGCCACTTCGGCGTTCCTGACGCCGATCTCAACTTTGCGCTGGTGTGCAACATTGTCCGCCCCTACGACCACCACCACCGTGCCCCCCTCCTGAGAGGGAAGCAGCGCCGCCACGGGCACAACCGCCGCGTCCGGAATCGTCTCCGCCTTGATCGACACGTGGACCGTTCCGCCCGGCCGGAGGCGCTCGCCGGGATTGGGCGCCTGCACCCAGATCTCGACCGTCGTGCTCTGCGGGTCCACCGCCGGACTGACCACGGTCACCCTCCCCACCACTTCCGCGGAGCTGTCGGTTGCGGCGATCGTCGCCGCCTGCCCGACCTTCAAGTGCGAAGCCTGCGCCTGGGGAACGTTCACGCGCGCGATGACGCTGGAAACGTCCATGACGGTCAGCAGCGGCGATCCCGCATTCGCCATCTCGCCCGCAAACACGGCCCGGTCCGCGACTACTCCCGAGATCGGGCTGCGCACTTCGGAGTAGGCCATCTGCGCTTGCGCCGCTTCGTATTTGCCCTTGGCGGATTCCAGGCCGCCCGCCGCGCCCTTCACTTCTTCGTGCCGTCCGACGTTCTGCAGCGATTCCAGATGTTTCCGCGCCGTTTCGTACTGGCTTCGAGCCTGCACGTAAGCTACGGACGCCTCGTCGACAAGCCTCCGCGCGAGCGCGCCGTCCTTGAATAACTGCTCGCGGCTGTCCAGCACCTTCTTCGTCGAGTCCGTTGCTTGCCGCGCCGATTCAACGTCCGCCTGCGCCTTCACCAGCTCGTCCGGCACCTGCGCGGTAGCCATGTTCCGGTAATTCGCGCCCGCCTGTTCGAACGTGCCTTTCGCATCCGTCACGGAGGCGGCGAGGTCGCGATTCTCAAGCGTGGCCAGCAACTGACCCTTGCGGACGTGATCCCCGCGGTTGACGTAGAATTTCGCAACCGGCGCCGTGATCTTGGGCATAACGGCCGACTGGTCCAGTGCCCGCAAGACGCCTTCGCCGGTGATGATGCGCTGTATCGCCTGGCTTGTCACCGGCGCAAGCTGCACCGGCACGACCGGCTCGGCCTCTTTTTCCTTTTCCTTGGAACAGCCGGCCAGCGCGATGGCCAGGACAACCGCGCCCGCCGCAATCGAACTCGTTCTCATCCTTGAAAGCCTTCCCTCCGTCATGGCCTGCCCGTCAGAGTCTCAATGTTCGCGAGCGCCACCCGGTATCGCGCGAGCCCGTCGTCGTAGGCGTTACGCGCCAGAGCGAGAGTGCTCTGGGCGTCCACTACCTCGAGCGCTGTCGCTTCGCCGGCCTGATACCGGAGCACGGTCAGGCGAAGACTCTCCTCGGACAGGTTCAGCGAGTTGTGGAGCGATTCCAACTGCGCCTTCGCGGCCTGGCCCTCCAGGTAGAAGGCCTGTATGTTGGTCTGCAATTGCCGGCGCGTAAAACCCAGATCGAACTCCGCCAGCTGCTTCTGTAACTCCGCCTGGCGAACCTTGCTTCGCGTCGCGCCCCAGTTCCACACCGGGACGTTGACCGTGCCTTGCACCGCCGACCCGAGATTCTTGCGATCGCCCGGCCCGTGAATCCCGAACACGTTCGCATCGATCCCGTAGAAATAGTCGATCGCCAGCGACGGGTAGTAAGCGCCGCGCGCGGATTGGATGCCAAATCCGGCCTGCTGCACGCCCGCCTCGGCCGCCCGGATGTCGGGATTGCCGGCAAACGCCTTCGCCCGGATCTCGTCCGCTGGAGGTAGCGGCAAGTCCGGTTTCAGGTCGTCCTCAATCCGAAACGGCTGGCTCAGGTCGGGCAGAAGAATGACGCCCAGCGCGATCTTCGCCTTCTCGACGTTCGTCTCCGCGTCCAGATAGTCGCGCTGCCGTTGCTGCAGTTGAAGTTCCGCTTTGATTACGTCGGCGCGAGCCACCTCGCCGCCGGCCTCCTGTTTTTTTGTGATCTCGAGGAAGTGCCGCGCCTCGTCCACGCTCCGGGCGCCGTTGGTGAGATGCCGTTGCGCGGAGATCAGCGTGTAGTAGTTCTGCACCACCGTCGCTACCAGTCCGCGCGCCGCGATGTCCTGCCGGGCCCTTGCCACCGCCTCGGCGGCGATGGTCCTGCGATAATCCGCGCGCTTGGTGAAGGAGAACAGTTCTCCGTGTACCGTAGCTTGTTCGTTGTACACGTGGACGCCGTCGTTCGCCGTGAACACACCTGAAGGGGTCCCGTTTCCCTGGGTGTAGATGTACTGGTTCAAGGCGTTCACGGTGGGAAACAGGGCCGCCTTGGCCTGGACCCGGTCCTCGTGCGCCAGCGCCGAGGCGACGCCCGCGGCCACATATTGCTGGCTGTAAGCGCGGGCCCGATCCAGCGCACCTTTCAAATCGAACGACAGAACGTCCTGGCCCGCCGCGAACGACGAAACGAACCCAATCCAGACGGCAATCGCTGGTCTCATCGTTCTCCCGCTTTACTGCGCGACTACGAGCACCAGAAAACTGCCCGGCACGATCGACGGCCAGGGCCGTGGGTTTTCCTTTGTCGCCGCGGGCGGCGGCCCGAACTTTGCCGTCGGGAGGTAGAGCTTGTGCGTCTTCGTGTCCACGGCCATGGTGCGAGCCCCGCGCTCGGTCGGCGCATTCTCCACCACTTCGTACTTGCCGCCGGATTTGCGGACGACCGTCAGCGTCCCCTCACCGTTCGAGCTGTAGGCCAATCCGAGCCCCGGGTCGAATCCAGCGCCGTCCGCGCCTTCACCAATTGGCAGGGTGGCGACAACCTTGCCGGCATCGGGGTCCGAAACCACCATTACCTTGTTGCCGCACACGGAGAAGATGCGCCGCCCCTTGACGTCCATCGCCAGACCGCTCGGTTCGTCGCAACCTGTCAGCGCGTACCGCTTTGTCACCACGGCCTTCGCCGGGTCGATTTCGGCAATCTCATTCTTGTCCTCAATGTTCACCCAGACCTTGCCGCCGCCATCGGTGGCCGGGAACTCCGGTTTTCCGCCCAGCGGGAGGGTCGCCACCACTTTGTCCGTCGAGGCGTCGATCACGGTGGCGTTGCTCGAGCCTCCGTTGAAAGTCAGGACGCGGTTGGAGTGCGGGTCGTACAGGATGGCGTCGGGGTTCTTGCCGGTCGGGATGCGCGCGATCTCCTTCAGCGTTTTCAGGTCGAATACGGTGACGTTGTTGGAGCGCCCGTTGCTGGTGTAGCCGCGGTTCAGTTTAAAGGCGATGGCGATGCCGTGAACGCCGGCGGTATCCGGAATATCGCCAACCACTTTTTCGGTGTCTACATCGATCACCGTGACGTGGGTACCGTGTGACACGTAGAGTCGCCGGGCGGCGGAGTCCATCGTCACGTAGTCCCAGAATCCGTCGCCGCCAAGTTGAATCTTGCCGGCAACGTGGGCCGCCATCGCGGAGATGGCAGCCAGAAGCGCAATGGACACAATCGATTTCACACAGCCTCCTGTCGATGCACCTTAATGCACAATACCAGTAGACCCGGTAAACCTGAAAACCATCTGAAGAGCGGCGTCTACAGGCGATCTTCAGATTGCGGCATTAGGATGGTTGCGAAGCGGATCATGCGCATTCTTGTGGTCGAGGACGAACGCCGGATGGCGCAACTGCTGCGCCAGGGCCTGTCCGAGGAGGGGCATTTTGTCGTCGTCGCCTCGGACGGCCGCGAGGGTTTCACAATGGCCGAAGCCAGTTCTTTCGACCTGCTCATTCTCGACGTCATGCTGCCCGGCATGGACGGGTGCACGATCGCGAAGCGTCTCCGGGAAAGGAACAACCGGACGCCCATTCTCATGCTCACGGCGCGAGACGCTCCGCAGGATGTCATCCAGGGCCTGGATCTCGGCGCTGACGATTACCTGACCAAGCCGTTTTCCTTCGACGTGCTCTTCGCGCGCGTCCGCGCGGTCGCCAGGCGCGGCCCGATCCCGCGCGAGGTTCGTCTGCGCACGGGCGATCTGTCGATGGACGAAGGTACCCGGGAAGTGCGCCGGGGAGAACGCCGCATTGCGCTGACGAAAACCGAATATTCGATTCTCGAGCTGCTGATGCGGAATTCGGGCCGCGTGGTCGGGCGCGACAGGTTGATCGAAACCGTCTGGGGCGACGATTCCGACATTGAAAGCAACACGCTCGACGCATTTGTCCGGCTGCTGAGATCGAAGGTTGAACAGGCCGGCGAGCCCAAGCTCATCCACACCGTGCGGGGCGTCGGGTATACGCTCCGCCCGGAGGATTCGTGACCCGGGCATCCGTCCGGCTCCGGCTCACGCTCTGGTACTCGGCGGTACTGCTGCTCGGCCTGGCGCTGTTCGGAGGCGGCCTCTGGTTCTCCATCGGACACCGTTTGATGGCGGCCGTGGATGCACGCCTGACGGAGCGGGCGGAGGGGCTGCGGACCGTCCTCACCATCGAAGGCGCGATCATGAGCCGCCTTCAACTTATGGAGGAGTTGTCGGAGTTCGCTCGCGAAGTGCCGGAAGGCGGCCTCATTCAATTGCGCGATTCGTCCGGCTACCTGCTGCTGCCTTCCCCGCCGTTGGAGTTCCCGGCCGGCTTCCGTTCCGGCCCGCCCGTGTACCGGAATGCGTCGCGCAACGGCCGCGGCATTCGCGTCCTCAGCCTGCGCCTCCAGCACGATCGCAGCGATTACGACGTCCTGATTGCAAGCTCCCTCGATGAAGTCTCCTCGGTGCTGAGCGAGTTCCGCACTCTGCTTCTGTTGATGATCCCGGCGGTGCTGGCCGTCGCGTGCCTCGGCGGCTACTGGATCAGCGGCCGGGCGCTGGCGCCCGTGGACACCATTACCCGGGCTGCCCGCTCGATCACGGTGGAAAACTTGTCGCGGCGTCTTCCTGTCCCCAGAACGGGGGACGAAATCGAACGTTTGTCGGAGGCGTGGAACGACGTTCTCGAGCGGCTGGAACATGCGGTCGATCGCATTCGCCAGTTCACCGCCGACGCTTCTCACGAGCTTCGCAGCCCGATCGCGGTAATTCGTGCGACTGCCGAGCTCGCTCTTCGCCGGGAACGTACGCCCGAGGACTACCGGACGGCGCTGGCCGAGATCCGGACGGAAGCGGAACGCATGACCGATCTGGCGGAATCGCTGCTCGCGCTGGCGCGGTCCGACACCACTGGCGCGGCCATGCCGCTCGAACGCGTGGACCTGGGCGAAGTGGTGCGGCAGATTGCCGGTCAGGCCGGATCGGCGGCAGCCGCCAGGGGCATCGAAATGCGGGTGAGTTCCGGGACTGCAGTTGCGCCGGCGAACGCGCCGGCAATCCGCCGGGTCTTGCTCGCGTTGGTGGACAATGCCCTCAAGCATACGCCGTCCGGCGGCAGCGTCACCGTTTCCTGCTCGGAGAGCGACGGCGGAGTTCTGCTGGCGGTGGAGGACACGGGGGAGGGCATTCCGCCCGAGTCGCTACCGCATATTTTCCAGCGCTTCTACCGCGCGGATACGGCGCGGACCAGTGGAAACGGGGTCGGGCTGGGCCTCGCCATCGCCCAGTCGATAGCGGAGGCACATGGGTCGCGCATCACGGTACAAAGCGCGCCGGGGCAAGGCGCTCGTTTCGAACTGCTGCTACGGAGTTGATCCCGTTCCGTTCAGCCGTATCTGTTCGCCAGCCTTCAGGCCGCCGAGCACTCCGACGTTCGTGTTGTTGCGCGCGCCGAGGGTAATCTCGCGCTTCTCAAACCCGTTGGCGGTCTTGACCCACACCTCGCCGCGATCCTCCGCCGTCTCCCGGACCGCCGCTAGCGGAACCTGCAGCACCTCGGCCGTGCGCGCCAGCACGATGTTGCAGTGAGCCGAGAGGTCGGGAATAACGCGGGCATCGTGCGTGTCCATCGACACACGGACCGGCACGCTGCGGATGTAGTAGTTCTGCCGCCAGCCGCCGACCGCCAGCGCTCCTATGCTGTGCACCTTGCCCGTGAATTTCGCATCCGGAAAAGCGTCGAGCCCGATCTCAACCTCCTGGCCGACCCGGATGCGCCCGCTGTCGGACTGGCTGACCGAGCCTTCCACCTGCATGCTCTTCGGATCGACGACTTTCATGATCCCCTGTCCCGGCCATACCTGGTCGCCCTGCTGCATCTGCGCGAGTTCGCCGCCGCGGAAGATGGTCTGCATCACCGCGAGTCCGTCCATCGAGGCGAAGATCGTATAGCGCTGCAGGTCGTGCGTATGGCGGCCCAGGTGCATCTTGTGCCGCGAAAGCGTGAGGTCCAGGATTCGGAGCTCGGCTTCGTGGGAGGCCTTCCTGTTCGGAAGGTCCTGCTCCTGCTCCTTATATCGAGCCGCGGCTTCCTCTTCCGCCAGCTTGAGGAGTTGGCGCTCCACGTCGGTTTTTACTTCCCCGGCGCCCGCTTCCAGGTGGGCCTTCTCGTAATTGGCCTTGGCAACCCGCACGGTCTGCTGTAAGGTATCCCACTCCACTGCCTGCTCGGCTTTTCTCTTAAGCACGTCGCTCTCGGCTTGCCGCACCGTGTCTTTCACGTCGTCTATGTGGTCGATTGCGGACTGTGCGTCGATCTCGGCGATCTTCTGGCCTTTCCGTACGCTCACGCCGGACTTGACCAAATAAAGCAGCACGAGCGAGCCGCGACTCTCCGGACCGCGCAGCAGGGGGGCGGTGATGTTCACAAAGTTCCGCGCCGAGGTTGCTCCCGACATACGCAGCGTGGTGACCAGCGGACCTGCATGCGCCTGGACCGTCGCCGGTCCTGCTACGGCTGCCGGCGTTTTCGATTGCGGCCGAAACGCCAAATAAGCAGCCGCGGCTCCGGCGATCAAGACGAGGATCACCATCGACAGCTTCAGCCATAACGGCTTCCCTGGCGTGAAAATCTTCGCCGGGACCGGCGGGGATGGAGTAGTTACCGGCGACTCAACCGGCTGGATTGCGGCGGACATGTCGACTATTTACAGAATACTAGACGGATACCAATAGGAAATGGCGTGAAAGAACTGCCGCGCGTTACCGGTCCGCTATACTGGCGCTTTGCCGCGATCGCCTCTGCTCTCCGAACCACGCTGGCTCGCGCTCTGGGCCGCCATGGCCGGCTACATGCTCGATGCCATGGATGTCCTCCTGTATGTTTTTGCGATCCAGACGCTTCGGGTTGAATTCGGCATGTCCAACGCGATGGCCGGACTGGCCAGTTCGGCTACCCTCGTGTTCTCGGCTTGCGGCGGAGTACTGGCGGGAATCCTCAGCGATCGCATCGGCCGCCGCAAGACCCTGATCTGGACGATCCTGACGTACTCGCTGGCCTCGGCGGGCACCGCGACGGCTCGGTCCATCGGCGAATTGATGTTCTGGCGGGCGCTGGTGGGCTTGGGGCTCGGCGGCGAATGGTCCGCGGGAGCGACGCTCGTCGCCGAATGGTGGCCCGCCAAGGATCGTGGAAAAGCGATGGGACTGATGCAGTCAGGTTGGGCCATCGGGTATGTGCTGGCCGCTGCCGCTGCGGCGGTCATCCTTCCGCGCTGGGGCTGGCGGGCGCTTTTCCTGGTCGGCGTACTGCCCGCGTTTCTCACCGCTTTCATTCAACGCTACGTTCAGGAGCCGCCCGCGTGGATCCAATCGGCCGGCCCCGCGCGTTGGACGGCGATCTTCCGCCCACCGTTCGCGAGGATCACGCTGCTTACGACGTCGCTCGCGACGGCGGTACTGTTCGCCTATTGGGGGGTCTTCACGTGGCTTCCGGGTTTCCTGTCCGCGCCGGTGGCAAGCGGAGGGGCCGGACTCGACATGGTGCGCACCAGCACGTGGATCATCGTCATGCAGATCGGTACGTTCTGTGGATACCTTGTGTTCGGGTGGATGGCGGACCGCCTGGGCCGGCGGCCGGCATTCGCGATCTACGTGGTCGCCGCGGCGGTCCTCACGCCCCTGTATGGATCCATCCCGCGTTGGGCGGGAGCAAGCGCCGGAACGTGGCTCCTGGCCATGGGCCCCCTGATCGGCTTCTTCGGAACCGGCTATTTCTCGCTCTTCGGCGCGATGTTGGCCGAGCTTTATCCCACGCCGATCCGCGGCGCCGGCCAGGGCTTCGCATACAACTTCGGGCGAGGGCTCAGCGCACTGGCCCCGTTTGCCGTGGGCGCGATCGCGGACCGGTCGGGTCTCGGCCTCGCGCTGGGATTGAACTCCGCGTTTTTCCTGATTGGAGCGGTTCTCGTCTACACGCTTCCCGAGACACGGAATGCGCGGTTGCTATCATAAATGGAAAGAATGATCCCCGACGTAATCCAGGAAGGCCTAACTTTCGACGACGTCCTGCTGGTTCCCGCGCGCAGCGGCGTCCTGCCGAACCAGACCGACACTCGCACGCGGGTGACGCGCGAGATCACCATCAACATCCCGCTAGTGAGCGCGGCGATGGACACCGTCACCGAGTCTCACCTCGCCATCGGCCTGGCCCGCGAAGGAGGGCTGGGGATCATCCATCGCAACATGTCGATCGACCGCCAGGCGGAGGAAGTCGATCAGGTGAAGCGCTCGGAGTCCGGCATGATCGTGGACCCGGTCACCGTCGAGCCCGAACAGAAAATCGAAGACGCCCTCGAGTTGATGCGGCGGTTCCGCATTTCCGGCGTGCCGGTGGTGAAGAATAAGAAACTGGTCGGGATCCTCACCAACCGCGACCTTCGCTTCGAAACCCGTTACGACGTGCCCGTCTCGTCGGCGATGACGAAGGAGAACCTGATCACGGTCCCGGTCGGCACGACGCTCGAGGACGCCGAGGAAATCCTGCACCGGCACCGGATTGAGAAGCTGCTGGTCGTCGACGAGAACTACAACCTCAAGGGACTGATCACCGTCAAGGACATCCAGAAGAAGATCAAGTATCCGAACGCGACCAAGGATCCGCAGGGCCGCCTGCGCGCAGGCGCCGCGCTCGGGTCAAGCGGCGATTTTCTGGAGCGCGCGCAGGAGCTTGTCAAGCGGAAGGTGGACGTGTTGGCCATCGATTCCGCCCACGGCCACACGGACCGCGTGATGGACGCCGTCATTCAGATCAAGCGCCATTTCCCCGACGTGCAGTTGATCGCCGGCAATGTCGCGACGTACGAAGGCGCTCGCGACCTGATCGCGCTGGGCGTGGACGGGATCAAGGTCGGCATCGGACCGGGGTCGATTTGCACAACGCGGATCGTCTCAGGCGCCGGTGTTCCTCAGATCACGGCCATCGCCGAGTGCTCGAAGGCGTCCCGCGGCAGCGGCGTTCCTTTGATCGCCGATGGCGGCGTGAAGTTTTCCGGCGACGTTTCCAAGGCGATCGCCGCCGGCGCCGACTGCATCATGATCGGTAGCCTCTTCGCGGGAACCGAAGAAAGTCCGGGCGAGACCATTCTCTACCAGGGCCGGACGTTCAAGAGTTACCGTGGGATGGGCTCGATCGGCGCAATGTCGCAAGGCTCGTCGGATCGGTACGCGCAGGAGAACAACGGGAAATTGGTGCCTGAGGGCATTGAGGGGCGCGTGCCGTACAAGGGCCCACTTTCCGAACTGGT
>JANXRE010000068.1 GCA_025353165.1 Acidobacteriota bacterium
GCCGCAGGCGTTCGACGTGTGGGCGGTGCTGTTCGATACGCTGAGAATCTGATCGCGAACCTTCCGCGGATACGGCGTGGCGCAGTGCGCCACGACTTCAAATTTGCGGCCGGTGATGTCTATCACCGCGACGTCGATCCCGTCCAGCGACGTCCCGCTCATGATGCCTGCCACTCTCATCAGTGCTTCAACTCCTTCTGCAATTCGCTCAGCAATTGCAGCGCCTCGATGGGGCGCAACTCGTCGAGCTTCAGCCGCCGGATGCGGTCGGCGATCTGATAGTTTACCGGCTCGAAAAGTTGAATCTGCATTGGGCCTGACCGGCGCGGCGTGAGTTCTTCAGTAACGGCATGTTCAGATTGCTCATGCAGTGTGAGCACCTGTCTGGCCCGCTCTATGACGCTGATGGGCAATGCGGCCAGGCGCGCTACCTCGATGCCGTAGCTTCTGTCGGCGCGGCCTGGTTCCACTTTGCGCAGGAAGATGATCTGATCGCCGGACTCCTTGACGGATACGTGCAGGTTTCGAACGCCCTCAAGTTGCTCGGCGAGTTCGGTGAGTTCATGGTAGTGCGTCGCAAACAGAGTCTTCGCCTGGATGCGCTGGTGTATATGTTCGATCACCGCCCAGGCCAGCGCCAGCCCGTCATACGTGGCCGTGCCCCGCCCGATTTCGTCGAGCACGATCAGACTGCGCTTGGTCGCCGTGTTCAGGATAACGGCGGTCTCTGTCATTTCCACCATGAACGTGGAGCGGCCGCGCGCCAGGTTGTCGGCGGCGCCGATGCGCGTGAACACGCGGTCCACCACCGGCAGTAGTGCGGAGTCCGCCGGAACGAACGAACCCATCTGGGCGAGAAGAACGACCAGCGCCGCCTGCCGCAGATACGTCGACTTGCCTCCCATGTTGGGGCCGGTGATCACCGCGATGGTGTCCTGCGGGCCGAAATACAGGTCGTTGGGGATGAACCGTCCCGCTTCGCGCTCGGTCAGCTTTTCGATTACTGGATGCCTGCCGCCAGCGACGCGCATCTCGCCGCTTTCGGAGAAGCGCGGCCGGGTATACCGGTTCTCGGCGGCGACCTGCGCAAGAGCCGCGGTGACATCGAGTTCGGCGACGGCCGCCGCAGTTTCGCGAATGCGGGACCCATGCGCGGCGGCGAATGCGCGGATCTCGCTGAAGATCTCCCGCTCGATGGCGAGCATGCGCTCTTCGGCCGCGAGAATTTTGCGCTCCAGATCCTTCAGCTCAGGCGTGGTGAAACGCTCGGCGTTGACCAGCGTCTGCTTGCGCTCATAATCGGAAGGCGCGTTGTGCATGTTCGCCTTCGAAATCTCGATGTAGTAGCCGAATACGTTGTTGAACCGGACCTTCAGAGAGCCGATGCCGGTGCGCTCGCGCTCACGCTGCTCGATCTGCGCGATGTACTGCTTGCTGTTCCGGCTGATATCGCGGAGTTCGTCCAACTCGGCATGGATGCCGTCGCGAATCGTGCCGCCGTCGGTAAGGTTCACCGGCGGCTCTTCCGCGAGCCCGTTCAGGATGCGATCGCGCGCTTCCGCGACCTCGTCCAGCGCGTTGTGGATCGCGCACAACCTCGCCGAAGAGAGCATCCCCGCGAGGCGCTTCAGCGCCGGTATCGCGGCCAGCGACCGCCCGAGCGTCAGCATCTCTCGCGGCGTCGCCGTGCCGAGCGTCGCCTTCGCCAGCAGACGTTCCAGGTCCAGCACCGAGCCGAGCGGCTTCCGGATTTCCGAGCGCGCGATGGTCGCCTGGTGCAACTCCGCGACGGCGTCCAGCCGCGCCTCGATCTCCGCAACATCGATGGACGGCCGGAGCAAGCGGCGGCGCAAGAGCCGTCCGCCCATTCCGGTGGTGGTCTGGTCAAGCACCCACAACAGCGTGGAATCCTTGCGTTCGCCCGCAAACAGCGGCTCGACGAGTTCCAGATTGCGGACCGTGACCGCATCCAGGACCAGAGCGTCGGTCCGGTCATAGTAAGCCGGCCGATCCAGATGATCGAGCGCCGAGCGCTGCGTGTCGCGGAGGTAATGCAGGATTGCGCCCGCCGCGCCGACGGCCAGCGGCTTGCCCTCCAGCCCGCAGCCATCCAGCGCGAGCAGCTTGAAATGGTCGAGCAAGGCGCGCTGCGCGTAATCGAAGCCGAACACCCAACCTTCGGTCTCGGTCTGAAGGCAGGGCGCATCGAAGCGCTTCTCCGCGGGCACCAGCACCTCGCGCGCGTTCAGGTTTTCCAGCGCCGCGCCAGCATCCGCGAGATCGATCTCGGTGGTTCGAAATTCCCCCGTCGAGACATCGACGTGGGCCAGTCCCGCGCGCGCCCCGTTGGCGTACACCGCCGCCAGGTAGTTGTTCTCGTGCGAGCGCAGCAGGCTCGATTCGGTGGCCGTGCCCGGCGTGACGATCCGCGTGATCTCGCGGCGGACCAGTTTCTTCGCAAGCCTCGGATCCTCCATCTGATCGCACAGCGCCACGCGATGGCCTTTTTGGATGAGGCGCGAAAGGTAGTTCTCTAAAGCGTGATACGGGACGCCGCACATGGGGATCGGCTCGCCCTTTTCCTTGTTGCGGGACGTAAGCGTGATCTCCAGCTCGCGCGCGGCGATCACCGCGTCGTCGTAAAACAGCTCGTAGAAATCCCCCAGCCGGAACATCAGCAGCGCGTTGGGCGCCTGCTGCTTGATGGCGTGATATTGCCGCATCAGCGGCGTCGATGGCTCCTGCGTCATTGGAACTTTCATTATCGACGGTACGGGGCAGGTTCGAGCCGGCCTTCGTGTCGACATTGGGCTTGCTGGTCTGTTAGGTTTAATCAACGTTAATCAATTAAGGAGTTCGCTTTGAGAAAGCCCACCGCCGCGACCGTCAGTCGTATCCCCATTACCAAAGCCCGCATTAACCTCGGCCAACTGGCCAAGAGGGCCCACCTCAACAATGAGTATTTCATCCTGGAGAAGGACGGCATCCCGGTCATCGGCATTATGGATGCCG
Organism: Acidobacteriota bacterium; assembly: GCA_025353165.1. Classification (GTDB taxonomy): domain Bacteria; phylum Acidobacteriota; class Terriglobia; order Bryobacterales; family Bryobacteraceae; genus TMP-7. Next base: position 3,013 of record JANXRE010000068.1, read on the forward strand.
ATGAGATGGAAGACTACTTGGAACTCCGCGACCCGAAGCTCAAAGCCCAGATCCGCCAGAGCAACAAGGACGTGCTTGCCGGGCGAACCCGGCCTGCCGAAGAGCTGGCCCGGAAACTGGCGGGCGTTTCCGTTAAACCTTCGCGCCACCGGCTCAAATGACCGAATTCCTGGTTCTGACGACAAGCCGGTTCGACCGCGAATTGAAGAAGCTTGTCGCTCTGCATCCAGGGCTGCCGGAGCAATTTAGCCGCCGACGGCGACGGGCGGTCCAGACTACTCCATTACAGCAACGAAGGCGTCAAGATCCGCTTCAGCCGGCCCTTTTGGAAGCGGGAAATTTGCTGCCGCCTCGAAGACCTTATCCTGCAAGCTGCTCCCATCCCGCCATGGGTCCAATCGACCTCGCTGCAGTAAAGCCTGGATAAGGGTGATACGAAACCACACGGCTAGCGCGTCCGCTTTCGGCGCGCAAAAACCGGCCACGATATTCAAGCTGACTGATCGCTGGGCTTGGGCTTCGCTTTGCTCGGACGCCAAAAACATCCATACACGCCTCAGGTCCTCCGCGCGGACCGTCGGCACCGGCCTACCAACGAATGCATTCAACGCAGATTCCGACACAGGTTCATTATCCTACGCGGGTGCGCTCTGAATTGCCTGGCGCGGTCAGGGAAACCACCGCGTCTTCCAATTCCTGTAGCCCCCCGGCAAAGAAGTGATCCTGCGCTGGAATGACAATCAACTGCTTCGGCTCGGGTAAGGTCGCAATGAGCCGCGTCAATTCGGGCACCGGCCCGTACCGGTCGTGGGCGCTCTGGATGAAGACTCGCGGGACATTGCACCCGTTCAGGTAACTGACATCCTTGAAGACGGTCGGAAAACCGGCCGCGATTACCCTCCGCGCCCCAATTCGCTCGCAGCCGAGCCGCAGGACGATGCGGGAGCCGAAGGAGAATCCGGCCAGCGTGAACGGAAGGTGCGGGTAGCGGTTCCGGAGGTAACTGAGCGCCGCGCGCGCATCCTCGACCTCGCCCTCTCCATCCGCGTATTTGCCTTCGCTGAGGTTCACGCCGCGGTAATTAAACCGCAACGCTACACAACCCGCCTTGCGGAGCCCTCGCGCTAACCGGTGCGTCACCTTGTTGTGCATGGTGCCGCCATGCAGCGGGTGGGGATGGCAGACCAGCGCGGCCTCCACCGGCTCCCGGTCCTCCGGTTCTTCCAGAAGCGCCTCGAGCCGTCCGGCCGGACCGTTCAGCGTCAGCCTCTCGATCCGGTGCGGCATTAGTTCGACCGGTAATTTGTGAACTGCATATCGATGCCGAAATCCTGGGAGCGCAGGTGCTGCATGACGTCCTGCAGCGTGTCCCGGTCCTTGCCGCTGACGCGCACGAGGTCGCCCTGGATCGCCGCCTGCACCTTCTTCTTGATCTCCTTGATGGACTTCACGATCTCGCGGGCCTTCTCGATCGGAATACCCTGTTGCAGCGTGACTTCCTGCCGCACCGTGGATCCGGCGGCCTGCTCTATCGCTCCGAAGGTGAGCGCCTTCAGCGGCACTTTGCGCTTTGCCAGCTTCCCTTCCAGCACCTCGGTGACGGCCTTGAGCTTGAACTCGTCCTTGCTCGCGAGGATGATCTTGTTGTCCTTTTCGATCAGCTCGATGGTGGATTTCGAGTCCTTGAGATCGTAACGCTGGTGGATCTCTTTCAGCGCCTGCTGAATGGCGTTGATGACCTCGGGCATTTCTACTAGCGACACGATATCGAATGTGTTGTCTGGCATTTTTCCTTAACGTCCTAGTGCGATTAGCACGCGTTTTGTAACTTCGTCGATGAGGGCCGGCATGGCGGCGTCCAGCGCGATGGTGACCGCGGCGCGGACGCGCTCGGGCTCGACCACCCCCTCACGGTCGTGGCTCGGAAGCGCTACGGGGAAAGCCTCCCGGTCCTTCCGCGCCTGCTCCATCAGCGGCCGGATGGTTTCCATCATCGCCGACGCTTCGAACGGCTTCTTGATGACCGCGTCGGCTCCGGCCAGCCGCGCCTCTTCTTCGTCGAACGGCTCCAGCACTCCGGCGATCATCACCACGCGGACATGGCGATGACGCGCGTGCGCCTTGACGTAGCGGCAGATCTCGATGCCCGACGCCGACGGCAGAAACACGTCGGCCAGGATGACATCGGGATCGACATCCGCCAGCCGCACCAATACCGTATCGCCGTCGGTGATGCTGACCACTTCGTAACCCTCATCGCGCAGAATGCGCTCGCCCATGCGCTGGGCGTGCGGGCTATCGTCGGCCAGCAGGATTCGGCTCATCCCTACTGTTGTAACAGGGACGCTCTACTTGCCGGGAGCCGGTGGCGCCGTGGCGGCCGGCTGCTCGGTTTGAACCGCCGGCGCAATCTTGGTCTTCTTCTGCTTCTTCTGCTTCTTCAGCTTAGTTCCCTGCTGGTTCGTCGGCAGCGGCTGCGGCGTCTGAGCCGGTTGGACCGGCGCCACGGCAGCCGGCGGCTGGCCGCCCTGGGCCGGAGGGTTCTGGCGTGCGTCCGGCTTCGTATCGAGAGCCGTCGAGTCCGTCACCGTGGTCGCCGAAACCTCGCCCTGGAAACCGGGCGTTACACCCGGAATCGGAACACTCGCCGGAATCAGCGAGCGCGGCTGCGTCATCGCCGGGGTACCCGACTTGGCGGCCAAGTGCGTGTCGGGACTGTGGAGGAACGGATCGAAAGTGCGTTTCAGGAGACTCTGCCTGGTCTGATTCTCCTGCTCGTACTTCATTCGATTCAGGGCGACGGGATCGGCTTCGGGTATGGGCATTTCCATATCCTTCAGCTTATTTTTCGCGGCATCGGTATAGCCTGAGAGCGGGTAATCGCGCACGATTCGCGCGTACGCCTCACCGGCCTTGCTCCGAAACTTCGGGCCCATCCGGGAATAAGAATCCGCTTCCAGCCACAAGGATTCATCGGCGCCGCTGTATAGCGGATACTGGTCCACCAACCCGTTGAGGCGGTTCGCCGCTGCCGGGTGGCTTCCCTTGTTGTGGTAGAACTGGCCCACGCGCATCTCACTCTCGGCCAGCGCCTCCTGAATATTGCGAAGCGTCTGCTCGGCCCCCGGCGCGTACTTGCTATTGGGGAACTTCTCCAGAAGCAGCCGGCATTCGGTCTCAGCCCGCAGCGCCTGCGTGGCGTCCCGGTCCGCCTTCTCCATCTGCTTGTAGTGAATCTGGCAGATTTTGTACTGCGACTCCGAAGCCTCTTCCATCGTGGGGTAGAAAAGTTGAAAGTCCTTGTACTCGGCTTCCGCCTGCGCCAAACCGTGCGTGCCGGCTTCCCGGAACCAACTGTCGGCAATCGCCAGTTTAGCCTTGGCCAGGAACTCGCTGGTGTCGTAAGTATTGATCAGCGTGTTCAGCGTGATACGCGCCACTTCGTAGCGGCCATGCTCAATATCGTTGACGGCCTTGTCGTACAAGACCTTGTCGGGCTGCTGCGTATCCTTGGTAATCGGGTTCTCGTACTTCTTGCGCCGCAAGGTACAGGAGGTCAGGAGGCCCACCAGGGTCACCGCTACCACCAGCCGCGTCATCCAGAAATGTTTCCAGTTCATTATTTATACCTGCACGGACGTGGCTTCGCGCGCCGCCTTCTGCATGGCGCGAACCGTTGCTTCCGGATCACTACTGTGAAAAACCGAAGACCCGGTGACCACCCAATTCACGCCGGCTCGCACGACATCGGCGATATTCTCCAACGAAACGCCTCCGTCGATCTCGATAGGCAAGGGCAATCCCAATTCCCTTCGCCTGGCGTCCAATTGCCGCACCTTATTCAGGGCGTTCGGGATGAAGCGCTGGCCGCCGAAACCCGGGTTCACGCTCATGATCAGAACGTAATCGGCAATGTGGAGTACATCTTCCAGCATGGACACCGGAGTCGCCGGATTCAAAACTACTCCCGCCTTCGCGCCTTCCGACTGTATCATCCGGATCGTCCGGTCCAGATGCGTTGCCGCTTCCTGGTGAACCAGCACCTGATCCGCGCCGGCTTCGATGAAGACCGGAGCATACTTGTCGGGATCGGAAACCATCAGGTGGACATCCAAAATCAATTTCGTCGCCTTGCGGATGGACTTCACCACCGGGGGGCCGATAGTCAGGTTCGGAACAAAATGCCCATCCATGATATCCAGGTGAAGCATGGAGACACCGGCCCGCTCTACCTGAGCAATCTGCTCTCCCAGGCGCGTAAAATCGGCGGACAGTATGGACGGGAGAATCTCGATCATCCTCAAGGGCTAAGCTAATGGTATCACGGCAGAACGGCTGCGCCCGCGCGTTCGATGGCAACCGCGAAGAAGCCGTCTCCGGGTTCGCGCCCGGGGATCCGTTCGCGCGTCTCCACGACCCTGAATCCCCCCTGGTCGCGCAGAATCGCATCCACAACCTCCGCATTTTCTTCGCGTTCCAGAGAACAGGTGGAGTAGACCAGGCGCCCGGATGCCGACAGCCAGCCCAGCGCATTGCGCAGAATGGGGATCTGGAGAGCCTGTAATCGTCCCATATCCGAGGGCCGGATGCGCCACTTGATTTCCGGGTTCCGGGACAGCGTTCCGGTGCCGGTGCACGGCGCATCGACGAGAATCCGGTCGAAGGGGTCGCGGAAGGGCAAGGGCGCGGAGGCATCCAAAACCACGCGGTGAGCGTCGATTCCTGGAAGCATGCGAAGGCGGTTCCAGGAGAGGTCGCACGCGATAGCGCTCACTCCCGCTTCCAGGGCCTGGGCCGTCTTGTTTCCCGGGGCGGCGCAAAGATCCAGGAACCGCTCACCCGGCCGGAGATCCAGCAGCGGCACAATCGACTGCGACCCGATATCCTGAATCCGCGCTCCGGGCGGAGGTTCGCCTGAACGCAGGCGGTAACATCCCGGCAGATCCGTAGGTTCTAGATTCGGGGCCGGTTGCGGCCAGCGGACCCATGTCTCGGGTGCGTTCAGGGCCGCCCGGCCGATCCTTTCGGCCGTATTGAGGTCGAACCGGGCCGACCACCGATCCAGCAGCCATCCGGGACAGGACAGCGCAGTGGCTCGATCCGGCCATGGGACCGGCTCCCGGCCGACCTTCCGCAGCACGGCGTTCGCGAGTCCCACGGCGGACCGCTTATGGGTACGCTTCACGAGTTCCACGCTCTCCCCCACGGCCGCATACTTCGGGACGCGGTCCAGGTGCCGCACCTGGTAAACGGCCATGCGCAGCGCGATCCGGATGTCCGGCTCCAGTTTCAGCGGACGCCCGGCAAAATGGTCGATGAGAAAATCGAGTTGGGCCTGGCGCCGGAGGCACCCGAAGACGATTTCCGATGCCAGGCCCGCGTCTCGCGAATCGAGCCGCGCGGATTTCACGAGTAGAAGATCCGAGGCGTATCCTCCTGTGTGCACGTTCCGGAGAACGTCGAACGCGATTAACCTGGCCGGTGAAACCACGTTCCCATGATAAGGGCCGCGCGCATGTATCATAGAGTTTCCGAATGACTTATGGATCCGGGGCAAGCGCTATTGGCGTAGATCGAACCGAGGTACGTGCATCTCTCGGCTTGCTGGTGGCCCGGATCGCGAAGGGCGATCAGGAGGCGGTGGAGATTCTTTTTGATTTGACCAGTTCGACGGTGAACGCCCTGGCGATAACAATGCTGAGGAACCGGGAAGATGCCGAGGAAGTTGCCCTCGAAGTCTACACCAAAGCCTGGCGCACCGCCGACCGGTTCGACCCGTCGCGGGGATCGCCGATGGCATGGCTGATCATGATGGTGCGTTCCGCGGCAGTCGACCGCCTGCGGATTCGGACGAGGGTCGCGGCGGACAGGCTGGACGAACGTCGTGATGTGGCCGCGCCGGCTCAGGATCCCTGGCCGCACGAGCGTATTGCGGTAAAGCGAGCGATGGCCGACATCCCGCTTGAGCAGCGGACCGCGCTGGAGTTGGCGTTTTTCGAAGGCTTGACGCATATGGAGGTCGCTGAACAACTCGGCGTCCCTCTGGGCACGGTAAAGACGAGAATTCGGCTGGGCTTGGCCAGAGTCCGAAAATCGATCGAAGGAGGAGTATGATGATGTCCGAGGGCCTTCAGACCTGGAGCGATCAGGCCTTACTGGCGCTCTGTCTGGATCCGGAGCCGTTCCGTACCGGGGTGAAGGGCAAGTTGATGGCGCGCATCGCGGCGGAGGCGGAACACCGGCCCGCGGTTTGCATCCGCGCCGCGCAGGGCGACTGGGTTGCCTCCGAAGTTCCCGGAGTTGCGATCAAGCCGCTGTACCACGACCCCGCCCACGGGCTGAGTACCGTCCTGGTTCGCATGGACCCCGGGATAATCTACCCGGCACACAAGCACCACGATGCGGAGCAGTGCCTGGTGCTGGAGGGAGATCTCCGCTGGGAGGGTTTGGAATACCGGGCCGGCGATTTCGTGGTGGCGCGAGCCGGTTCCATCCACCCCCGGCTTACCACCGAACATGGCGCTCTGCTGCTGATTGTTGCCGGGCAAAACGAATTCCTGCCGGCGTGAACCGGACAGACCGGCGAGAAGGGCCGCAAGAATCTGGGGCGCGTTCGCGTCAATAACGGGCGGGTGGTGTACATCATCGACGACGCGGCCAGGATCGTCAGTGCGACTCAGGCCACACATCGCCGCGAGGTTTACGAATAAAAAGGCTGGACCCAGTGTGCCAAAATGGTATCTAGACCGATCCCCCCATGCCTGTCGTATCCCCAAAAGCGCCACCGAAGACTCGAGACATTCAGGAAGCGACCCTTCCGAACGGCATCCGCATCATCACGGAACTCATGCCGCACGTCCGCTCCGTTTCCGTGGGCATCTGGATCGGCACGGGATCCCGGCGCGAAACCCCAGAGGAGAATGGGATCTCGCACTTTATCGAACACATGGTGTTCAAGGGCACCACCCACCGGTCCGCCGAGGACATCGCGCGGTCGGTGGATTCGATCGGCGGGGGACTGGACGCGTTTACGTCGAAAGAACTCGTCAGTTACAACACCAAGGTTCTCGATGAGCACGTCCCGATCGCTTTCGACGTACTCTCGGACCTGGTCCTGAATCCTCTTTTTCGCGACGACGACATTCAGAAGGAAAAGGGCGTCATCCTCGAGGAACTGAAGATGGAGGTGGACAATCCGGAATACCTGATCCACGAGATTTTCTCGAGCAATTTCTGGAAGGACCACCCGCTCGGCAAGCCCATCCTCGGCAGCAAGGAAAACATCAAGCATTTCAACGGCGACCAGATTCGCGATTATTTCGGCCGCGTCTATGCGCCCGGAAACATCGTCATCACCGCGGCGGGAAACCTTAACCACGACCAACTGGTCCGTCTGGCCGGCGAACAGTTCTCTACGCTTTCCGGAAACGGCGTCCCGCCGACTCCGGCGCCGCCGGTTCCGCACGCCCGCATGGTCTTCCGCAACAAGGCCTCGCTGGAACAGGTTCACGTCTACATGGGCATGCCGGCGTATGCGCTTTCGCACGAGTCCCGGTTCGTCTGTTACGTTCTGAACACGATTCTCGGCGGCGGCATGAGTTCGCGGCTGTTCCAGAACATTCGCGAGAAGCAGGGCCTCGTGTATTCGGTGTACTCCGACTTGAGCATGTACCACGACGCCGGCTGCCTGGCGATCTGCGCGGCCACTTCCGTCGAGTCCGCGCGCAAAGTGGTTACCACCGTCATGGACGAGCTGCGCCAGATCCGCGACGAGCCGGTGACCGCCGAGGAACTCAGGCGGGCCAAGGACCACCTCAAGGGGTCTTTTGTGCTGGGCCTGGAATCCACCTCCAGCCGCATGGGCAATCTCGCCCGGCAGGAATTGTACTTCGGGCGGTTCTTCACCCTCGACGAGATGCTCGCCAGCATTGAAGCGGTGACGGCCGGGCAGGTGCAAACCGTCGCGCGCGACCTGCTGCAACCGGAGGATGTCGCGCTCACGATGTTGGGCCGTCTCGACGGGTTTAAGATGACGAGAGAGGATCTCGTCCACTGAGGATCCGCGCCACATCGGCCTTTCTCCTGTGCTGCTGTTGGATGCTGGCAGCCGATCTCTCCTCGCTCAAACCCCAGGGTTATGTAAACGATTTCGCGGGCGTGCTGGACGAGGGTTCGCGCACCGCCATCGAACGCTATTGCGGGGGTGTGGAACGCGCCACCGGGGCGCAAATGTCGGTGGTGACGATCCAGACGCTGGACGGCCAACCCATCGAGGAAGCCGCCAACACGCTGTACCGTCAATGGGGCATCGGCAAGAAGGGCAAGGACGAAGGCGTCCTGCTCCTGCTCGCGACGGCGGATCATAAGAGCCGCGTCGAAGTCGGATATGGCCTCGAACCGGTGCTGACGGACGGCTTCGTCGGCAGCGTGCTCCGGGAGATGCGCCCGGCGTTGCAGCAGGGGAATTTCGAGGCGGCGATTGGGTCGGGAGTGTCGGAGATCGGCCAGAAAATCGCGGACGCGAAAGGCGTGGCCATCCAGCGGAGCTTGCCGCGTAGCGCCGCGCCGGAGCACCGCGGCGGCGGTATCCCCTGGCCCCTGTTGCTTTTGGGGATCTTCCTCCTGTTTTTGCTGATCAGCCGCGGCGGTGGCGGAGGAGGTGGGTTGCTCGCCGGCTTATTGCTGGGAAACCTCCTCGGCGGCGGCCGCGGCGGATGGGGCGGAGGCGGGTTTGGCGGAGGAGACTCCGGCGGCGGGTTTGGCGGATTCGGCGGGGGAGACTCCGGCGGGGGCGGCGCGTCCGGCGGTTGGTAGGCGCGACAATCGGAGGAGACGATGCAGCGGGAACTTACAGCACTGGTGAACCGGTTGACGGGCGCGTTTGGCGGCCGGCTGGTCAGCGTGGTCCTTTACGGCTCCGCGGCGGACGGCGACCACCACGGCCATTTCTCCGACATCAACGTGTTCTGCGTGCTCCAGCAGTTGACGCCGAAGGAACTGGCCGACTCCGAGCCGGTCTTCCGTTGGTGGCGGGAACTCGGCCATCCCGCGCCGCTGTTGATGACCGAGGAGGAGACCCGAAGCTCCACCGACTGTTTCCCCATCGAGTTCCAGGACATGAAGGAGCGCCGCAAGGTGCTCTTCGGCCGCGACGTCATCGCGGAAATTGAAATCGACTGCACGTTTTGGCGCGCTCAACTCGAACACGATTTGCGCGTGAAACTTCTGCGCTTGCGGCAGCAGGCGGCGGGGATCCTCTCCGATCGCGACCGTCTGCTGAGGCTGTGCCTCGACTCCGTCTCCACGTTTGTAGTGTTGGGCCGGCACGCTCTCCTGTACTCGGGAAAGCAAGTGCCGGTGACAAAGCGGGAGATCCTGCGCGAGATGGAAACTGCGCTGGGCATTCCCATGACCGCGTTTGGAGACCTGCTCTCAATTCGCGAGCGGACGACCGCGCCGCAGGACACCGACGCGGCGGCATTGTTCGACAAGTACCTGAAACAGATCGCGGCCCTCGTCGCATTCGTGGACCGCATGGAGGAAAGGCAATCATGAAAGTAGCTCTCATCGTTACCGCTGTTGTGGTTTTGGCTCTTCTCATCTTCGGCGGGTCGCTCGTCAGTACCCGGAACGAACTGGTGATGGAAAAAGAGTCCATCGCCAAGCAATGGGCGGACGTGGATACCGTCTTGCAGCGCCGCGCCGACCTCATTCCGAATCTGGTGAATACCGTGAAGGGGTACGCCAAACATGAAGAGGGCGTGTTCACCGCTATCGCCAACGCGCGCGCTCAAATGGCCGGCGCTCGAACGCCGCAGGACAAGATTCAGGCGAACTCGCAATTGGAAGGAGCGCTGGGCCGGCTCCTGGTCGTCGTCGAAAATTACCCGCTGTTGCGGGCGAACGAACAGTTCAACCGGCTGATGGATGAATTGGCGGGCACGGAGAATCGCATCAACGTCGAGCGGCGAAAGTACAATGACGTAGTCATGCGGTACAACGCCGACCTCCAGTTGTTCCCGAAGAACATCGCGGCGGGCATGTTCGGATTCCAGCGCGAGGACGCCTATTTCAAAGCGGACGCCGGAGCGCGGACCGTGCCGCCGGTGCAATTCTAGATGATCTTTGGAAACTACATCGACGGCCAGTGGCTGACGGGCGGAGCCACGTTTGAGAATCGAAACCCCGCCAATACCGACGAAGTAGTCGGCCTGTTCGGAAAAGGATTGCCCGCCGACATCGAACACGCGGCGGATGCGGCCGAACGTGCCTTCCCGTCCTGGTCGGGGATGCCCGCACCCGCGCGCGGGAATTTGCTGTACAAGGTCGCCGAGATCCTGGAGAGCAAGCTCGACCACATCGCGGCCGACATGACGCGCGAGGAAGGCAAGACGCTGCCCGAAGCGAAAGGCGAGGTGCGGCGAAGCATCAACATCTTCCGCTACTTCGGCGGCGAGGGATCGCGCATGTTCGGCCTTCAGGTCCCCAGCGAGCGCGACCGCGTCCACATGTTCGCCATCCGCAAAGCGCTGGGCGTCGTCGGATTGGTGACGCCCTGGAATTTTCCCAGCGCGATCCCCGCATGGAAACTTGCGCCGGCATTGATCGCCGGAAACACCGTCATCCTGAAGCCCGCATCGGTCGCGCCGCTCAGCGCGTGGCGGATTGTCGAGGCTTGCCACCAGGCCGGCATTCCGAAGGGCGTCGTGAATTTCGTCGCCGGGCCAGGCGGAGCGCTGGGCGAAGCTCTCGTAAACGCGCGCCCGCTGAAGGCGCTGTCATTCACCGGCTCCTGCGGTGTCGGACACTGGCTGCACGAGCGCGCATCGGCGCGACGGCTCAGAATTCAGCTCGAGATGGGCGGCAAGAACCCGACCATCGTGCTCGCCGACTGCGACTTCAATGCCTCGGTCGAGAACGTGGTGAACGCCGCGTTCTTCTCCACCGGCCAGAAGTGCACGTCCACCAGCCGCGTCATCATTGAGGATGCCATTCACGACCGCTTCCTGGAAGCGCTGGTGGAAAGGACCAAACGGCTGAAGATCGGGAACGGAATGGAGCCGGGCATCGAGATCGGTCCCGCGGTCGATCAGGCGCAGCTCGACACGAACCTCGAGTACGTCGAAATCGCGCGGCAGGAGTGCGGCGAACCGCTGGTGGGCGGGAAGCGGCTCACGGGCGGAGCTTACGACAAGGGCTATTTCATGGAGCCGGCTATCTTCGCGAACGTGACACCGGAGATGCGGATCGCGCAGGAAGAGGTCTTCGGCCCGGTGCTGGCCGTTCTGCGCGCGAAGGATTTCAGCGACGCGATGCGGCTGGCCAACGGCATCCCGTTCGGGCTCTCGGCGTCCGTGCAGACGACGAATGTCTCCCGCGTTTTCGATTTCGTCTACGGCATGGAGGCGGGCCTGCTGACCGTGAACCTGCCGAGCGCGGGCGTCGAGTACCAGTTGCCGTTTGGCGGCACCAAGGATTCGAGCTTCGGGCCGAAGGAGCAGGGCCCGGCGGCGCTCGATTTTTATACCGACTACAAAACCGTTTATCTGAAATATTGAGGGATGGATGCAACTTGGGCAGATCCGTTGGAATAGCCAGATAAGGGCTGCAATTTTCGAAGGCGGGAACGCCAGGCCGATACCGGAGTACACCATGGCCGACCTCATCGCCCGGTCTGAAAAGGAGGGCGACCCACTTCCCGAGGTCGCAAAGCGGCTGGCGTCGGCGCACTGCGAGAACATCCCGCCGATCATCCCGCTGGCGCCGAAAGAAGTATGGGCGTGTGGCTGCACATACGAAACCAGCGCTTCGTTTCGCGACGGCGAGCACGGAACCCGCGAAGGTTTCTACTCGCACGTGCACCACGCCGAGCGGCCTGAGATCTTCTTCAAGGGAACCGGCCGCGTTTGCGTCGGGACCGGGAAAAACATCGGCATACGGGCGGACTCCAAATTCACCGCGCCCGAGCCGGAACTGGCGGTGGTGCTGGGGCAAAAAGGCCACATCATCGGCTACACGCTGGCGAACGACGTCTCGGCGTGGGACATCGAACGCGAGAACCCGCTGTATTTGCCGCAATCGAAGCTGTATCAGGCCTGCTGCGCGCTGGGGCCCGTAATCGTTACGGCGGACCAGCTTTTGTCGCCGGCCAACCTGACCATCACCTGCACCATTCAACGCGGACTGGAAACGATTTTTTCGGGCGAGACCTCTACCTCCCGTCTCAACCGCACCATCGAAAAGCTGATCGAATTCCTGCTCCGTTCGAATCCCGTCCCCGCCGGATCCGTGCTGTTGACAGGAACCGGCATCATTGTTCCGGAGACCGCGGCGCTCGCGCCCGGCGATGTTGTCCGCATCCACGTTCCCGAAATCGGGGAGCTGGTGAACACCGCGGCGATCGTCTAAGCCGCGGCCTTTTTTTTCCAATAAAAATAAAACGGTACGCCGGCCGCCATCAGCCCCAGTCCGAGCAGCGATTCCCTCGGGCTGTGGACCAGCGTGGAACCGAGCAGCGCGATCGCGGCAAGAACGAAAAACACCGGCACGACCGGATAGCCCAGCACGCGGTACGGGCGAGGAAGTTCGGGTCGCTTGTGGCGAAGCACGATGACGGACGCCGCCGTCATGGCGTACAGGATCCAGCTTCCGAAGATCACCAGCGTGAACAACTGCTCGTAGCGGCCGGTGAGAACGAGCACCGCGGACCACACGCTGAGCAGCGCGATGGAAGCTCCCGGCGTGCGACGTTTCGCGTTCACCTCCGCGCACCGGCGAAAGAAGAGCCCGTCCTGCGCCATCGCATACGGAACCCGCGAGCCGGAAAGAATGGTGCCGTTCAGAGCCGCGAAAATAGAAATCATAGCCGCCACGCCGACCGCGTTCGCGCCCGCCCCGCCCAGGATGCGCCGCATCATCTCCCCGGCGACGCGCGTGGTGACCAGGCCGCCCTCGACCATTTGAGGTTGCACCTCAGCGGGGGTCAGCACCGCGAAGTACGCCGCGGTCGCCAGCAGATACACGGCGATGATGATCGCCATGCCCGCGATCAGCGAGAACGGGAGGTTTTTCGCGGGACGCCGGATCTCGCTCGCGACCATCGTGACGGCGTTCCAGCCATCGTAGGCCCACAACGCCGCCACCAGCGCCGCGAAAAAACCGGCCACGCCCCCGGGGGCCGGAATCGACTTCAAGTAGTTCGCGGTGGACGCCTGCCCGGATCCCAACCCGATCACGATGATGCCCGCGATGAGCGCGACTTTCACGATCGTCGTCACCACTTGTACATCGCCGCCAACGCGGACACCCTGGTAATTGAGGGCGCCCAGTACGAGGATCAACGCCATCCCGAAGACCTGCCCGTAGCGGATCGGAAAGGGCCAGGACAGCATCGCAGCATTCAGTTGCGGCCAGAAATTCGCGAGATAGTAGAAGAATCCCGTCGCCAGCGTTGCGGTGGCCGCGGTTCTTCCGACCCACATCTGAGTCCACCCATAGAGGAACCCCCAGAAGGGCCCGTAGGCTTCGCGGAGGTACACGTATTCGCCGCCGGCCTCGGGCATTGCCGCGCCCAACTCCGAATACGTGAGCGCGCCGAACAGCGACAGCAGCCCGCCGAAAACGAAAACCGCGAACAAAGTGAGAGGTGACCCGACCTCGCGGATCATCGAAGACGGAACAAGAAAAATGCCGCTCCCGATCGTCGTTCCAACGACGATGGCAATCGCGGCCCACGACCCGAGTTCACGGCGCAGTCCAGGAGTCTGAACGGAGGGATGCAAGCCCCTAGGTGTATCGAAGAACCGCCGGCATAGTCAAGTCCGGCGGACGCCCTTCACCCGCGGATCATTCTATTTCCCGGAAGGGTGTGCAGCCCTGTTCTCCTCGGAATCCAACGCCTGATGAAGCAGCATCTTTAGGTACGTCTGGTACCGCAGTCCCTTCTCGGCGGCCAAAGTTCTGGCTCGCGCAAGGTCCTCTTCGGCTAACCGGATCGTAATGGTTGGTGACGGGCCCGCTTGGCTGGCTCGTTCGCCGGCGATTCGCGCCACGGTGCCCTTGCCGAGTTTGCCGGCGGCCTTGGCTTGCTCAAATCGATTCGCGATGCGGTTCTGATTCTTTGCCCACCACTCGGCTTCTTTTTTTTCAGTTTCGAAGCGTGGTTGTTTCTTAGCCATTGGATCACTTGTCTCGTTCTTGCAAGTAAAACTGAATGAGTCGTTTGATTGGTTCGAACGCCGTTACGGCGCGTATACGATCTTCACGCCATGTAGTCACCACGAGAAGAACGCGGCCTCGCACCGTCGCTCCAAGGTTGAGGTAGCGATCCTCCCCTTCGACGATCTCCATGCCGAGGTCCAGCGGGTCGTTGATGATGACTGGCTCCGCCTCGTCAGGCAGGACATGCTGGCGAGCCACGTGGCCAACATTCGCCTCGTCCCAGTCAAATTCAAAATCGGGCCCTTTCATCGCCCTATCTGAGTGTACCTCTTTTGTAGGTACATCACGAGGCCCTCATCCGCCGCATTTCTCAACTCACGAACGAGAATCGAGGCGCCAGCTTCATCAGCTTCAGAACCCTGTACACACCCACATTGACGCCGCGCAGCACCACCTTCACCGACTGATCGTCCGCCGCGCCGGCTAGCTGTTCCAAGGCGAGGAGCGCACTCGGATCAATCCGTTGCACGGACGAGCAATCCAAAACCACTTCGCCCCCGTCGCCGTTCAGCGTCTCGAGCGCCTCTCGCATCTCAGGCCAATTGGTATTCGTTGCCATACTTGTGGCTCTCCTCGGAGTCCTCCGTCCCCCGTCCGCGATAAGCCGCCCAGAACAGCTCAACCAGTTCGCTCACCAGCGGCATGCGCGGGTTCGACCGCCAGGAAGGATCATCAAAAGCAATCTTGGCTAAATCCGGCACAGCCGCCGCGAATTCTTCCTTGGAAATTCCCAACTCGGCGATCGAACGCGGAATCTTCAATTGATCAAGCAACTGTTCGGTAGCGGCCACCAGCCTCCGCACCTTCTCCGCGCAAGTATCGCCGCCGAGCCCGAGCAAGTCCGCCACCACGGCGTATTTCCTGTTCGCGACATACCCACGCTGATTCGGCGACGGCATGAACTTAGTCGGCACCGACGCGTTGAACGCAATGACGTGCGGCAACATGAGTGCGTTGGCCCGGCCGTGCGACACGCCGAACCGCGCCCCGAACGCATGCGCCAGCGCGTGATTCACCCCGACGGACGCATTCGAAAACGCCAGCGCCGCGATGCACGCCGCATTGTGCATCATGCTGCGCGCCTCTTCATCGTCAGGGTGTTCGTATGCAATAGGGAGGTATTGGAACACCAGCCGGATCGCCTGCATCGCGTTGGAATCGGTATAGGGCGAAGCGAAAATCGAAACCCCGGCTTCCAGAGCATGGGTCAGGCAGTCGATTCCGGTATCGGCGGTCAGGCCTTTGGGCATCGACATGACGAACTGCGGATCGACGATCGCCACATCCGGACTCAGCGAGTAATCGACCAGCGTCACCTTGCGCCCCCGCTCCTTGTCCAACAGTACGGCGAACGGAGTGACTTCGCTCCCCGTTCCGCTGGTCGTAGAGATCGCAATCAGCCGGGACCGCTTCGTCTTTTCGGCCGGGTACTGAACGACGCGTTTGCGGATATCGAGAAACGGCGCGGCCAGTTCCCCCAAGTCGGCTTCCGGCGATTCGTACTTCAGCTTCATGATCTTCGCCGCGTCGATCACCGACCCGCCCCCGAGCGCGATAATCTGATCCGCGCCGAAGGCGTTCAGCGACTCCACTCCCTGCAGGACGACCTTGATTTCGGGCTCGGCGTCGGGAATTGTCAGGACCCGAACCACGGTCTGCGCCGGGATGGAACGCCGGACAATGTCCACGAACCCGAGCTGTTCCAAGGCCGGATTGGTGACGATGACAGTCGACCGCGAAGTGAACTGGCGCAGGTTCTCCACCGCGTTCATATTGAAGTAAATCTGATTCGGTACGCGGAACCACATATGCGCTTGTGCCCTCCGAGCCACTCGTTTGATGTTCAGGTAGTGATACACATTGACGTTATCGGTGGTGCTGTTGCCGCCGCCGGTCCCACATCCGAACGAGAACGTGGGCACCATATCGTTGTAAACCCCGCCCAACGCGCCGATGGATCCGGGCGAATTCACAATAATCCGTCCGGCGTTAATCACCTCGCTGAACTTCCGGATGACCTCGTCATTGCGCGAGAAAACGACCGCGGTGTGTCCCAGCCCCCCGGCATGATTCACGTCCATGCAAACCCGGAGCGCCTCATCGACGGACTTCGCGCGGTACACCGCGAGCACCGGGAACAGCTTCTCGACCGAAAGCGGATAATCGCGGCCCACGCCTTGAATCGGAGCGATCAGCAGCTTGGTGTTCGGCTTCACCCGCAATCCGATCGCGCCGGCGATATCGATGGCTCGCTGGCCGACCGCCATGGGCTGCATGGCGCCCGTTTCCGGGTTAATCACCGTGCGCCCGAGTAACTCCGTCTCTTTTTCGTTACAGACGTGCGCGCCCAAATCCGCGAATTTTCTCAGCACCAGATCGTAGATCTCATCGTCGATCACCACCGTCTGCTCCGAGGCGCAAATCGTCCCGTTGTCGAAAGTCTTGGACGTGATGATGTCCACCACCGCCATGTTCAGATCCGCCGTCTTCTCCAGATAGACCGGCGTATTCCCCGCCCCGACGCCCATCGCCGGTTTGCCGGAGCTATAGGCGGCCTTCACCGCGCCCGGTCCGCCGGTGGCATCGATCAGTGCGACATCCTGGTGGTGCATCAGGTAGACGTTGTCCGGGATCGTAGGCGATTCCAGGCACGTAAAAACGCCTTCGGGAGCGCCGTGCTTCACCGCCGCCTCGTACATGATCCGCACGGCCTCCTGGCAACAGCGCCAGGCCTTGGGATGCGGGCCGAAGATGACCGCGTTGCGCGTCTTGATCGCCATGATGCATTTGAAGAGCACCGTGGAGGTGGGGTTCGTAATGGGGGTGACCGAAAAGATGACTCCGATCGGTTCCGCCACCTCCACCAAGCCACGGTCCGGATACTCGCGAATCACGCCGACGGTGCGCTTGTCCCGGACGTAGTTGTATACGAATTCCGTAGCCACCATGTTCTTGATGGCCTTGTCCTCCAGAACGCCGAGCTTGGTCTCCTCGACCGCCAGCCGGGCCAGGTATTGAGCTTGTCCCAGCCCGGCCAGGACCATCGCTGTGACAATGCGATCGACGTCTTCCTGGGAATATTGCGTGAAGATGGCGGCGGCGGTTCTCGCTTGGCCGACTAAGTTATCGAGGTACGCAATGCGGTCGCCGCCGAGGCTGGAAGCGTTTTCTAGCATGGGGTATTAAGAGCCCTATTTCCGCAACCAGCATATCAATTAAGATCCGTGGCGGATTAGACCTTCTCGGGCACCACATAGGGAGCGCGATACTGCCGCGTCAGCATCGCGTTCGCCTGCTCGTCGCCGACGAACCTCTCCGCCTGCGAATCAAATTCCAGCACCCGCCCGAGCCGATACGAAATATTCCCCAAATGCGCCAGCGCCGAAGCCAGGTGGCCCGTCTCAACCGGCCCGTTCTGATCCGAAGTCTTGCGGCTGCGAATGGCCTTAATCCAGTTCGCAAAGTGATCGCCGCCGGCCTTGCGGGACGGTCCCTTCTCTCGCTTCTGTCCCAGATAGATCTCGTACGTGTCGTAATTCTTGATGACCAGATACCCCTCGGACCCGTAGAAAATGTTTCCCACCGTCGCGCCGTCTTCGGCGTTCGTCGTCCACGGCCGTACCTCGAACTCGATCATCTTGCCTTCGTCCGGATACAGATAGCTCGACGACAGGACCTCGGGAGTCTCCTTGTCGTCGTCGAACAAAAACTTGCCGCCCATCGCCGTAATCTTCTTCGGCAGGGTAGTGACGCCGAGCCCCCACATGCACATATCCGTCTCATGAATCCCCTGGTTGCCGACATCGCCATTGCCGTAATCCCAGTGCCAATGCCAGTTGTAATGCACGTAGCGCCGGGAGAACTGGCGGGCCTGCACCGGCCCCTGCCAGAGATCCCAGTTCAGATACGGCGGCGCCTGCTCCGGCGTCTTCTTTCCGATGGAAGGACGCCAGCGGTACACCAGCCCGCGCGACATATACACCCTGCCGATGGTCCCCTTGCGCAGATGCTCGACGGCCTCCTGCAACGCCTCCGAGCTGCGCAGTTGAACGCCGTGCTGGACGATGCGGTTGTACTTATGCGCGGCCTCCACCAGCTTGCGCCCTTCCCACACGTTGTGCGACATCGGCTTCTCGACGTACACGTCCTTGCCCGCCTGCACCGCCCAGATCGCCGCCAGCGCGTGCCAGTGATTCGGCGTGGCGATCGTGACCGCGTCGATTTCCTTGTTATCGAAAACCCGGCGCAAATCCTGCTCAATCTTCGGCCGGCGCCCGTACTTCGCGGCAAAATCCGCCGCCGTTTTTTCCGCGACCTGCATGTCGGGATCGCAAAGCAGGACGACTTCGGCATCTTTCTGCGCTTGTATGCCTTCGATATGATCCTTGCCCCGGCCATTCACGCCGAGCACGGCGATGCGAAGACGGTCGTTCGCGTTGGCCTGGACGCTGGTGATGGCCGCCGCGGTGGAAAGCACAAAAGTACGCCGGGAACTCATGTGGCTGATTTTACCGCTTGTTCGTACTCGGTTTCATCCAAGCCGAGCATCATGTGCTTGCCCTCCATCAGGATCGGACGGCGGCTGGTTCTTCATATCCAGCTCGGCGGGCGACAGCCCCAGTCCATCTTGTCCATTGTGGCGCACGCACTCGTGCGTGCCGCGTCGCCACTCCTGGCGACACCCGGCTAGTAACGAGGTACCCCGACATCGACATCGCAACTCCACGCGTCGATCCCGCCGGCCATGCTCTGGCACCCCTCCACGCCCTGCTCGCGCAGCCAGTTGGCCACTTGCAGCGACCGGATACCGTGGTGGCAGTACACCACCAGCAGTCCCTCGTCCGCCTGCGCTTCGAGCGCTTGCAGGCTCGCCGGAACCGAGCGCATCGGCACCAGCTCCGAGCCTTCGATCTTCGCCGTCGCGTATTCGTAAGGCTCTCGAACATCGATCAGGAACAACTTCTCGCCGGCGTCCAGCAGGCGCTTCACTTCTCGGGTGGCGATCTCCAGCGGCAAAGTCATATCTCGCGTCAGTATACGATGAGAAAGTGCGCCGCAGAGATCTATTCGGCCTGGTGGCCGCCGCGCCATTTGCGAAGCCCGCGTCCGCGCTGTTAAAACCTCGCGCCCTGAAGCCCGGCGATACCATCGGCCTGATCACCCCCGCCACCTATGTCTCCGATCCCGACCGCCTGCAAATGGTGGAAGACACCGCGCGCTATTTCGGTCTCGCGCCCAAGTGGGGGCCGAACGTCCGCAAGCGCGCCGGCTACCTGGGCGGGACCATCCAGGAGCGCCTCGACGACCTGCACGCGCTGTGGGCCGACCCCGCGGTAAGCGGCATCTTCGCGATTCGCGGCGGATACGGTTCGGGCCAACTGCTCGACAAAATCGATTACGACTTGATCCGGCGCAACCCGAAAGTCTTCATCGGCTACAGCGACATCACCGCGATGCACCTGGCCATCCACCAGCGCACGGGGCTGGTCACGTTTCACGGCCCCGTCCTGACCTCCAGCTTCACGCCCTACACGCAGGAGTACTACCGCAAAGCGTTGTTCGAGCCCAAGCCCATCGGCGCGGTCGCGAATCCGCCGGAATCCAACGCGCTGCGTCCCCACCACCGCATGCGCACAATCCGGCCCGGCACCGCGCGCGGGCGCCTCGTTGGAGGCAACCTGTCGCTGATCGCCATGACGATGGGCACGCCCTTCGAGATCGACACGCGAGACGCCATTCTCTTCCTCGAGGACATCGGCGAGCAGCCCTACTCGCTCGACCGCATGTTGACTCAACTCCGCCTCGCCGGCAAACTCCAACAGGCTGCGGGCATTGTGTGGGGCGAGTGCTCGGAATGCGCGCCCTTCGATTACAAGCCGGCCTTCGAATCCACATTCTCGACGGCCGAGGTCGCGGACCGGATCCTCGGCCAGCTGGAAATCCCGGTCCTCTCGGGCCTGGTGATCGGCCACACCGAGGACCAGGTCACGCTGCCGTACGGCGTCATGGCCAGCCTCGACGCGGACAAACGCACATTGACCATCGAAGAGGCTGCGACAATCGCGTGAGATTTTCCTCGCGCCTGGATTGGGCTCTCCCGCGGAATCCGCTCACCCAGATGCTGGAGGCCAAGCGCGCGGCGGGCGAGCCCATCCTCGATTTGACCGAGTCCAACCCAACCCACGCGGGAATCGAGTATCCCGAGCGCGAAATCGCCGCCGCGTTCGACAACCCGCGAATCTTGCGCTACGAGCCCGACCCGGCTGGATCGCTCGCCGTTCGCAAACTGATTTCCGATTACTACAACGGCGCCGCCGCGCCGCACCGGATTCTTCTGACCGCGAGCACCAGCGAAGCGTACAGCTACCTGTTCAAACTCCTCTGCGACCCCGGCGACGAGATCGTAGTCCCCCGCCCTTCCTACCCGCTCTTGGAATATCTTGCGCGCCTGGAGAGCATAAACGTGCGGCACTATCCTCTGTTCTACGATCACGGCTGGCACCTCGACCCGCACGCTTTGGAGACCGCCATCACCGATCGCACCCGCGCGTTGGTGCTCGTCAACCCCAACAACCCGACCGGCCACTTCCTCAAGCGCGCCGAATGGGAAAGCCTCGCCGCCATCTGCGAACGCCGCGGAATCGCGATCGTCTCCGATGAAGTATTCGCCGATTACGCCTTCGAGGACGACGCCGAACGGATCGGGTTCGTAGCCGGCGAATCGCCCGTGCCGGCATTCTCCCTAAGCGGGCTGTCGAAGATCGTCGGCCTCCCCCAAATGAAACTCGGATGGATCGTGCTCGGGGGACCGGAGCGCGATCAACGCGCCGCGTGGAACAAACTGGAGCTGATCGCGGACACCTACCTGTCGGTGGGAACGCCGGTGCAAGTGGCCGCCCAGCGCCTGCTGGCGCTGCGCCACGACATTCAGCGGCGGATCCGCGAAAGACTCCTCACCAACCTCCACCGCTTACGTTCCGCGCCCGACATCGAACTGCTCCGTTGCGAAGGAGGCTGGTACGCGACGCTGCGGGTTCCGCGCACCAAGGATTGGGCCGAGTCCCTCCTGCGGGAGCGCAACGTCCTCGTGCAGCCCGGATTCTTCTACGACTTCGAAAGCGACGCGTTCCTCATCCTAAGCCTTCTAACGGACCCCGCGACCTTTCGCGAAGGAGTATCCCGCCTACTCGACCTCTGACGTGGCGCGCGCACTCGTGCGTGCCGCGTCGCCACTCCTGGCGACGCTCGGACTAAATCCACGCAGCGCGGTCGAAAGATCCGGATTCCGCTGCTCCACAATATTTTGCGTGCGCTCCAAAATCGCGGGAGCGAAATCGGAATGCGTGAAAATATAAAGCTGATCCTCGCGAACCGCCTCGAAAACCCGGTCCGCGATAACCGCCGCCTCCATCCCCTGATCGGCCAGAAGATTCAGCACCATCCCCTTATACTTCTCCGACAGCATCGCCGTAATTGGCCCCGATCCCACTTCAGCATCGGGCCGATTCCGAGCCGAATCGGCAATGCGGGTCTTCACCCAAGCCGGGCAAAGCACGGACGCGGAAACCTGCGCCTGAATCACCTTCAACTCGTAATACAAACTCTCCGTCAGCCCCACGACAGCAAACTTAGACGCGTTATAAGGCCCCATAAAAGGAGCAGCCGAGAGCCCCGCCACCGACGCAGTATTCACAATGTGCCCCTCATCCCCCTGCGCCAAAAGCATCGGAACAAACACGCGCACGCCATGAATCACGCCCCACAAATTCACATCCAGCACCCACTTCCAATCCGCCGCGCTCTGCTCCCAAGTCGGCCCGAACGACGACCCCACCCCGGCATTGTTGCAAACCAGATGAACCGCGCCGAACGCCTCCACCGCACGCGCCGCCAGCGCCTTCACCTGCGCCTCTTCCGTCACGTCGGTGCGGACGCCGATCACATCCGCTCCACCCGCGCGCATCTCGCCCTCCGCCCGGTCGAGCGCCGCCTGCTCAATATCGGCCAGGACGATCTTCATCCCTTCCCGCGCAAATCGTTCCGCCATCGCGCGGCCGATCCCGCTGGCGCCGCCCGTCACCACCGCCACTCTCTCCGCAAACTTCTTCATCGCGCTTCCCCTCCTGACATCCGGAACTTCGCCTGCTGTGCGATAGGCGCCGCAGGCATAATTGCAACCAATCTATTTCGGAACATCCTCAAAATCTCCACCGTGGCGCACGCACTCGTGCGTGCCGCGTCGCCACTCCTGGCGACGCCCGGGTCTCAGAACCTCAGAAACCAACCGCGCCGGTACATCAACCACGCAATCAGATAAAAGAACACAACATTCGCGACGGCATAGAGCAGCGATGCGTTGACCGGCGACGCCAGCGGAGCAAACGCGCTTCGAAACATCGCCTGTTGAAAGGATGGATCGCCCAGCCCCAGCAACCGTCCAACCACGCCCGCGGCGATAAACATCGCGATCGCGTTCATGCCGTAAATGGCGAACGGGCGCGACCACCAGCCTTTCCATCCCCGGCCATCCAGCAGCCAGAAAATCACGCCGAACTCGACGTTGGCCAGCCCCGCCATAAACACCGAGTACGAACTCGTCCAGATCGATTTGTTGATCGGCAGCCACGCGCTCATCGCGAGGCCAACGAACATCAGCGCCGCACCGGTCGAAAAGATCCACGCGGCCCGTTCCGCAATGTCGCGGCGAAGGCGGACCAGGTGCCCCGCGAGAATGCCGAACAATGTCGTGGCGATAGCGGGCAGCGTACTGACGGTCCCTTCCGGATCCCACGTCTTCGTATGCCACCACATGTGGCCGCTCAGCGCCAGCGAGTCCACATACGCCGAGAAGTTCTGACCCTTCTCCAGATGCCCCGGACCGAGCCCCGGCACGGGCGCCAGCGTCATGAGCATCCAATACGCGATCAGCAGAAAGACAGTCGCCACAACCTGCCCGCGCACGCGCGTAAACAGAAAGATCGTGGCCGCCACGAAGTAGCAGATCGCGATGCGCGGCAACACGCCCACCAGCCGAATCCGGTCCAGATGAAAATACGGAAAGCCCGCCAGGAACAACCCGATCGCGTACAGAATCGCCGCGCGGCGCAGCGTGTGCAGCCACAGCCGTCCCCGGTCTTCGCCGCGCTCGCGCCGTTTCGCGAAAGACAGCGTCATAGCGACCCCGACAATCCACAGGAAAAACGGAAACACCGTGTCGGTGAAAGTCCACCCGTTCCACTCGGCGTGATCCAACTGCGGATACACCGCGGCGCCTCCGGGATTGTTCACCAGCATCATCGAAGCGATGGTGATGCCGCGGAACACATCCAGCGATTCCAGGCGTTCCCTCATCGATGCGCCGCCACCGCCAGCACCGCCCGCAATTGAAACTCGACGAACTGATACAGCGATGCTTCCGCCAGCTTTTCATCGTCGGAGTGCGCCGCGCCCAGCGCGCCTTCCTTTTCGTCCACCACCGGCCCGATGCCGTACGCCTGCACTCCCTTCCCGCGAAGCTGCGCCATATCCGTCGCGCCGGTCAGCATCGAGGGAAGCACAATCGCCCCGGGATACATTGCGCTCGTAGCGCTCTCGAGGGCGCGGAACATTTCCGTATCGAGCCGGGAAGGAGGGCTGGCCGGCCGATGGCTGCCGACGTTCGGTACGACCTCGACGCGCGGGTCGCCGATGACACGCCGGAGTTGCTCGTAGAACTTACCCATGTCCTCGTCCGGAAGAGCCCGCACGTCCAGCGTCGCCTCGCCCTGCGATGGAATCACGTTGCTCCGGAACCCGATGTTGACCACCGTCGGCACGATCGAGGTCCTGAGGATCGAGTAGCTGTTCTCGTCGTGCTCCGCCAAATATCGCTGAATCCCGGCGGAACGCGCCGGATCCGCGATGTGGTTGTACCGGTCGGCGTCCGCGGGCGGGCTGATGGTGGCCAGCCGCTCAAAGTACACGCGCGTCGTGTCGTTGAGCCGCATCGGCGTCTCCCACCGCCCCGCTTTCGCCACGGCGTCGGCCAGGTGAATCACCGCGTTATCCAGAATAGGTCTTGATCCATGCCCCGCGGTGCCGTGCGCCACCAGCTTGCCGCCGCGCGGAACTTTTTCCGTCGTCGTCACGGACATGTACCGAACCTTGCCGTCGCGCTCGGCGCCGGCGCCGCCTTCGGCCAGCGCATACTCCGCGTCGATCGCGTCCCAGTGCTGCCCCACAAGAAAGTCGATCCCTACCTGCGTCGTGCCTTCCTCCCCGGCCTCCGCCACAAAAATCACATCGCGGTCCAGCGCCACTCCCGCGCGCTTCAGCACGATCACAGCCATCAGGCTCGCCGTCAAATTGTCCCGATCGTCGGTCGCGCCCCGGCCGTAGATGAAGCCGTTCTTCCGGATCGCGCCAAACGGGTCCACGCTCCACTTATCGCGTTGAACGCCCACCACGTCGGTGTGGCCCATCACGATGACGGGACGTTTCGATCCATTGCCTTGGATGCGCGCCACCAGGTTCGCCCGCGCCGGATCGAGCGCGAATACCTGATACGGTATGCCCTCCCGGTCCAGCACGGATCGCAAATAATCGACGGCCTTCGTCTCGCCGCCGGGAGGATTGCTCGTATCGATCCGCAGCAGGTGCGTGTAGTGTTCAAGAGTCTCGCTGCGAATCTTCGCCCAGTCGAGATCGGGCAGATCCGCGCCGAACGCGCCCATCGCGCACAGCAGAAATCCGAACATTCGCATTACGCACAGGATAGCGTCTTCCTGTATGATTTCGACATCGGCCCAATGTTCGAACTCACGCCGGGCGAGCGCGCCCTCTACCGCCGCCTGAACACACCCGAAAAGATCCAGCGATTCCTGGACGAGAAGATCGCCTATAACAAGGAGCCCGAAGCCCCCACCTGCTACGGCCCGCGCCTCGTCCTGCGTCATCGTCTCGCGCACTGTATGGAGGGCGCGATGTTCGCCGCCGCCGCGCTGCGCGTCAACGGCTTCGAACCACTCTTGCTGGACCTCGAGGCCGTCCGCGACGACGATCACGTGCTCGCGATTTACCGGACGCAAGGCGCATGGGGAGCCATCGCGAAATCCAACTACACCGGCCTTCGCTCTCGCGAGCCCGTATACCGCACGCTGCGCGAACTCGCCATGTCCTACTTCGAGCACTACTTCAACCTGCGGCGGGAGAAAACTATGCGCCGCTATTCCCGCCCCGTCAACCTCGCGCGATTCGACCGCATCCACTGGATGACTTCCGAAGAGCCTCTGTGGCCGATTCCGGATTACCTGTTTGTCCTCCCGCACCGGCCGGTGCTGACGCGGGCCATGGAACGCAACCTGTGCAAGATGGATAAGCGGACTTTCGGCGCGGGCCGGTTCGGCGCGTGGTGACCTAAACTGGAAGTTCATGCCCGACCCGCGAATCGTCTCGTCCGCCCCTCAGGACGACGACCGCCAGTTTGAAGCCGCCCTCCGGCCCAGCCGCCTGGACGACTTCTCCGGTCAGACTCGCGTCAAGGAAGTGCTCAAAATTGCCATCGAAGCGGCCCGCAAACGCGGCGAGGCGATGGATCACGTTCTGTTGTACGGACCCCCGGGACTCGGCAAGACCACGCTGGCCAACATCATCTCGCAGGAGCTCGGAGTCGGCTTCCAGCAGACGTCCGGCCCGGTGCTGCAGAAGAAGCTCGACCTGGTCGGCATCATCAGCAACGTACAGTTTCGCGAAGTCTTCTTCGTCGATGAGATTCACCGCCTGATGCCCGACGTGGAGGAGATGATCTACTCGGCGCTCGAGGATTTCCGCATGGACATTCTCATCGGAACGGGCCCGGGCGCGCGCACCGTCGCGATGGAGATCAAGCGCTTTACCGCCATCGGCGCGACCACGCGTCTCGGACTAATCAGCGCCCCGCTGCGCGGCCGCTTCGGCCTGGTGCTGCGGCTCAATCCCTACGAGGTCTCGGAGTTGACTCGAATCGTGTTGCGCTCGGCCGGCCTTCTCTCGCTCACCATCGACCGGGCCGGCGCGGAAGAGATCGCAAGACGCAGCCGAGGAACGCCCCGCATCTCGAACCGCCTCCTCCGCCGCGTCCGCGACTATGCGCAGGTCCGAGCCTCGGGCGAAGTCGATCTGGATATCGCGCGCGCCGCGCTCGACATGCTGGAGGTCGATCGTTTCGGACTGGACGAAATCGACCAGAAAATCATGCTGACCCTGCTGGAGAAATACAGCGGAGGCCCGGTCGGCCTGAACACCATCGCGGCGTCCATCGATGAACAGCCGGACACCATCGAAGAAGTCTACGAACCGTATCTGATCCAGCTCGGTTTCATCGACCGAACGCCACGCGGCCGGCGAGCAACAGATGCGGCGTTCGAGTATTTCAAAGTCGATCCCCGCCGCCGCGGCGGCCTGCAGAACGCCTTGTTCTAGTGATGTCTTCCGATGTCTTCCAATCCGGCGTGGCGCACGCACTGATGCGTGCCGCGTCGCCACTCCTGGCGACGCATGGCGAACCATGAAAACCGCCTACCTATCCCTCGGCTCCAACCTGGGCGACCGTGCGGCATCCATCGAACGCGCGCTGGAACTGTTGGGAGGCCTCGTCCGGCGGTCGGCCTTCTACGAAACCGAACCGCGCGACCTGAAAGCCCAACCCTGGTTCCTGAACATCGCCGCCGAAATCGAAACGGCGCTGTTCCCGCGCCAGTTACTGGCGCGCATCGCCAGAATCGAAAAAGACCTGGGCCGCCGCCGCGACCTGGACAAAGGTCCGCGCACCATCGACATCGACATCCTGCTATTCGGGCGCTTCGTCGTCGACACTCCGGATCTCGTCATCCCCCACCCGCGCATGCACGAGCGCCGTTTTGTCCTGGAGCCGTTAGCGGAACTCGCGCCCGACCTGCGGCACCCCGTCTTCAAGAAGACGGTGCGGGAGATGCTGGCGAAAGTGAAGGATCAGGTCGTCCGCCGCCAAGAATAATCCGCGCGGCGTCGTTGATCTCGCGCGCCACGTAGTCCGCACCGCATCCCAGGTGTTTCAACCCGTACCCCGTTTCGATCAGGATCGTGCGCATCCCGGCCCTGCGGCCGCATTCGATATCGCTACCGCGATCGCCGACAAAAAACGAGCGCGCCAAGTCGATTCCCAATTCATCCGCGGCCTCGAGAATCATACCGGTCCCCGGCTTGCGGCGCGCCGTCGGAGCCTCCGGCGTGTCGGCGGCGAAGTAGATCCCGTCGAGCTTCAGAATCTGTCGTTCGAGTTCCGCATTCACCGCCTGATAGTCGGCTTCCGTGAAGTAACCGAGACCAATCCCGCTCTGGTTCGTGACGACTACCAGCAGATACCCCGCATCGCGGAGAGCCTGCAGCGACTCCCGCGCTCCCACGTACGCCCGCACATCCTCCGGCCGCGAACAGTAACCGACCTCTTCGATGAGCGTCCCGTCGCGATCCAAAAACACCGCTGGCCTGAGTCCAGTGGCGCACGCACTCGTGCGTGCCGCGTCGCCACTCATGGCGACGCCAAACTAGCGGCGAGCTCGACCGGACTAAGCGTAGCCGTCCCCAGCTTCCCCACAACAACGCCGCTGGCATAATTCGCAATCTCCGCCGCCTCCCGCGGTGACGCGCCCGCCGCCAGAGCAACCGTAAACAAAGCGACCGCGGTATCCCCCGCCCCGGAAACATCAAACACCTCCCGGGCCCGCGTAGGCGTGTGATACCGGTCGCCCTCGCGATCTGCCAGCAGCATCCCATCCTCGCCGAGAGTAACCAGCAGCATCCGCGCCCCCCACCGCCGAAGAAGCGCCGTCGCAACCTCATCGAGCGCATCCGGCTCTGAGAGCCGGTGCTCCATCCCGGCCGACCGAAACGCCTCGGCCCGGTTCGGTTTAACGGCCGTCACGTCCGCCCACTCGACAGGATTGCCGGGATTCGGATCGACGGTGACGATCTTGCCGGCAGTCGCAGCAAGCCGGCAAATCTCCAGCGCGAAGTCCGCCTGAAGAAAACCCTTGCCATAATCCGACAGGATCACCGCGTCCACGCCCTGCAGCATCGCCTTCACCTGCGCGATGCAAGCGGCTTGCGCCTCGGCGGACGGCGGCGAACGCCGCTCGCGGTCGACGCGAACCACCTGCTGGTGCCGCGCGATAATCCGCGTCTTGATGGTGGTAGGCCGGTCCTCGCACATCCGCACCGCGGCGACATCGATCCGCTCCGCGCGCAGCAACGCAATGAGGCGCTCGGCCGCGGCATCCCGCCCCGTCAGTCCCATCACCGACACGCTCCCGGCAAACCCCGTGAGGTTCCGCGCCACGTTCGCCGCCCCGCCCGCGTACTCCGTCTCGCGCGTGACTTCGACTACCGGCACCGGCGCTTCAGGCGAAATGCGCGCGACGTTTCCCCACAGGAATTCGTCGAGCATGAGGTCGCCCGCGACCAGCACCCGCACCTCGCGCGCGCGCTTCAGGACCTCGTCCAGTCTCGATAAGGCGATCATTGGAAAACCTGGAAGCTCTTCTCGCTCGGGCCGCGCAGGATCGCGAGCAGGTTCGAATAATCGTCGGTCCACAACCGGGTGCCATCGTTCGCGAGACCGGAACGGCCGGGAACCGACCACTTCGGATCGTCGAACTCTCCCGCCCGGTTCGCCAGCAAAATCCAATCCGACTTGTCGAGACCCGCGTCTGCCCCTGCGTCCGAGATTTCGATCGCCTGTTTCCCGAGCCGCCTCGCGGCCGCCCCCACGACGCGCCAAAGATCGAGGTATTTGTTTGAAACATGAACCGCGACAATTCCGTCCGCGCTCGCGTGCCGGAAGTACTCACGGAATGCTTCCACCGTCAGCAGATGCGCCGGAATCGAATCGCCCGAGAATGCGTCGACCGCCAGCACGCCGTAGTGTTGCGGCTGCTCGCGTTCCAGGGACAGCCGCGCGTCGCCTGTCACGATGTCGACCTTCGCCGAGCATCCGCTGAGGAAATGAAACTGCCCGCGCGCAATCCGAACCACCAGTGGATTGATTTCATAAAAGCGGATCGCGTCGCCGGAATGACCGTAAGCGGCGAGGGTCCCCGCGCCCAGCCCGACCACTCCGAAGCGCCGCCCGGTTGCGCTGCGCGCATTCGAGATGGCGACGCCCACGCCGGACTTCGGTCCATAGTAGGTCGTCGGCGAGCGCTGTGACTCGAGTGCCAGAAACTCCGCTCCGTGGGTGATCGACCCATGGTACAACTCGCGCATGGAGTCCTGGTCCTCGGTCTCCACTGTATCGGCCACCCGCAGAACTCCGTAGAAATTCCGGTCGACGACGCGGTAGCCGGCCATCCAGCGCGGTATTTCGTAGCCGAGCAGGTACACGAAACCAACCGCCAGCGCCGCCAGCAGCCCCCATTCGACCATCCGCGCCGACGGGCCCGGCAGCGACGGCTTGCCTTCGCGGAGCACGAGCGCGACCAGAACAACGCAGCCGAGTAAAGCAATCGGCGCTTCCAGGTACGTGCGGAAAACCAGCGGCGCGATCACGCCGACGAAGATGCCTCCCAGCGCGCCGCCCAGCGAGATCATCAGATAGAAAGCAGTCAAATGCGCGGGAGCGGGCCGGATTCTGTACAGCTCGCCATGGCAGATCATGGCGCAAACAAAAAACCCGATCACGAACACCGGCACGAGGATCAGCACGCTCGCGTTCCGGGCCGAGGGAAACAGAAACGCAAGCAGAATACCCTCCACCGCAATGAAGGCCGGAAACCAGAAGCGCCGGCCGTACCAGCGCCCGCTTTCGAACGTCAAGATGAAACTCAGCAAATAGGCGCTGAGCGGAACAACCCAAAGCAGAGGAATCGGCGCGATATTCTGCGTGAGGTGGCTCGTGAACGCCAGCAATAAAGCGGAAGGGCAGAACGCGAGCGCCGCCCACAGAACGTACCGGCTCCAGGCCGGACGCGGTTGCGGGGTAACCTTCGCGGGGGGCGAAGCCGGTTGCCGCCCGACAACGACGGCCAGCGCGCAGCACACCATCGCGAACAGAACATAAGCCGCCGACCAGGCGTATGCCTGAGCGCCCAACCGCAGCGCCGGCTCGATAACGGCCGGATACGCAATGAGCGCCAGCAAAGACCCCGCGTTGGACAGCGAATACAGCCGGTACGGCGATACGCCGGGATTCCGGCGCGCGAACCAGGCCTGCAGAATCGGCCCGGTCGTGGACAACAGAAGATAGGGAACCCCCACGCTGACGGCCAGGAGAATCAGAATGTGCAGCTCGGGCTGCTCGCCGCTGGCCGGCCTCCACCGCGCGCCCGGCAATATCGGCAACGCGAACAGGCTGAGCGCCAGCAGCGTCGCGTGCACCGCCGCCTGCCTCTTCGCGGTCAGGAACCGCACCGAGGCATGCGCGTATAGGTACCCGGCCAGCAGCGTGGTCTGGAAAAACATCAGGCACGTTGTCCAGACGGCCGCCGTACCGCCGAACCACGGCAGAATGATTCTCGCAATCAGCGGTTGAACCAGAAACAGAAGGAATGCGCTGGCGAAAATCGTGAACGAGAACAATAGCATCCGGGAATTCCAGGCTAACACCCGCACCGGGGAACAGGATTTGCGTGGCGCATGCACTCGTGCGTGCCGCGTCGGCACTCCTGCCGACGCTCGGCGAGCCGCGCGGAAACTACTGCACTCTTCGGTGAGAAGCGGCGGACCACCTCCTGGCGGGACCAAAGTTCCGCCAATAGGCCGGACCCGTTCCTGCCGGCACCTACTTGCCCCGATTCTGTTTCCGCGCGGCAGCGGCGGCCGAGAACGTCCACTAGCGTCTGCATTTCAGCGTTGGTTGTCGGGGGGAATCTGCTAAACACCTTGTCCACCACTCCATCCAAATCGCCGAGGAGTTCCAACTTACGGGGAGATGAAACAGAACAAGCCGCTGCGCTCGCCCGGCCAAGTGGAAATCTTCTTTAGCGCACTTCAGGCGAGATATTTCAGGCTCTTTTGAATGAGCGCCGCCGTGCCCTGAAATGGGTCGCCTTCGCTGTCGAATTCCATCGAGCAGTATCCCCGGAACTTCGATTCCCTCAAAATCCCGAAAACCCGCGCGACATCAACGCTTAGAACTGTGCCCTTCTCGCCGGATTCGAATTCCTTGACGTGGCAGACATTCCACGCCAGCGGAAACAGCGCGCGCATCGCATCGTAGGCGAACTTCTCGTTGCCGGGCATCATCGAATTGCAGAAGTCCGGCAAGGCGCGGACATAGGGACTGTTTACCTGGCGAATCACCTTGGCTATGAAGAAGGCGTCCTCGCTGACCGGATTGTCGTTCTCGAGATTCACGACAATTCCGCGCTCGGCGCCGTAAGCGCCTAGTTTCTTACAACTGTCCCCCGCGCGCTCCGCGTCCGGCCCCGATTTTTTCGACGGAGGATCGTTCAGCCGGACGCTCGGCGAGCCGACCTTCGCCGCGACGTCGATCCACTTTTTTCGCACCTCGATCGCCTTGGCCCGCACCGCGTCGTCCGGATCGTAGAGCGACCCCGGCAGATCCGCCGCGATGTTCGCGATGCCGATGCCCGCGCTCTTCAGATCCTCCCTGAGTCCGGCCAGGTAATCCTGCTCCGTCGAGCGGAAATGGGTGTTCAACGGTTCGATGTTGTGAATCCCCCATTCCTTCTTGACGCGCTTTCCAAATTCGACCAGGTTCATCCCGTGCTCGATGAACTCTCGAAACGGATAGGAAGCAACCGACAGACGGTCGATCGGCTTCGTTGGAAACACGAATCGAGGAGCCAGGTAGGTCGAAGCGGCCAGAGACAAAAACTCGCGCCGCAGCATCTTACGTCTTGACCGAATACTTCAGCTTGTCCCGATCCCAGGCGAGGCGCTTGCCGCCCTGCCGGTAAGAGAGATTCGCCATGTGGCAGGCCACCGCGGTGCCGAGCCCGAACTCCACATGCTCCACCGGCTGCTTGCGCGTCCTCGTGCATTCGAAAAAGTTCTTGAAGTGATCTTCGGTCCCCTCGCGCTCCTGCTTGAATTCCACCGGCTTCCGTTGCGGCTGCGTCCGCGCGGTCCCGATATCCGCCAGAGGATCGTTCTTATGTTCCGCGGCGAAAACGTCCTTCGTATCCTTCGGCCAGCTCTCGAGCGGATAGTTATAATCCTCGACGGGATTGTACGGCAGCAGCCTCGCTCCTTCTTCGGTCAGCTCGATGGTGCCCTTGTCGCCCATGAAACGCACAATCTCGCCGCCCTCGAAATTGCTGATCAGGTTCGCGCTCACCTGCACCTGAAACTTGCCGTAGTCGTACAGCGTGTTGTGAATGTCCGGCACGTCGCGATCGCCAGTCCATTTATAGATACCGCCGTTCGCCACCGCTGTAAGCGGAAACTGAACCCCCATCAGGTAGTGCACGCGCGACAGCAGGTGGACGTATTCATCGCCCGCGATGCCGGTGCCGTACTCCCACCAGTTCCGGAATTGGAAAAATCGTTGCGCGTTGAACGGCAGCTTGGCCACGTTGGCCTGAAAGCGATCCCAGTCGACGGTTTGCGGATTGGCGTCCGGCGGCACCGGGTAGCGCCATGCCCCGACCGCGCTCGACCGGTAGATCTCGCACTGCACCATGAACACGGCTCCGATCTCGCCCGCGTCCAGCCACTGTTTGCCCTTCTGCGTGCCCCCCATGCTGAGGCTCTGGCTGCCGACCTGCACCAGCCGCCCGGTCTCCTTGGAAACCCGCGCCATCTCCAGCGCCTCCGGGATAGTGTGGGCCATCGGCTTCTCGCAATAGACGTCCTTGCCGGCCCTCATCGCGGCGATCGCCACCGGCGCGTGCCAGTGATCGGAGGTCGCGACGATGACCGCGTCGATATCCTTGCGGTTGACGATCTCGCGATAATCGCGCGTCGTCGGCGTGTTGGCCTGAATCTCCTGCGCGCGGCGGAAGTGGCCGTCGTACAAATCGCACACCGCCACGATCTTTCCGCCGGCGTTCAGTGCGGCCTGCATCAGCTCGAGCCCGCGTATCCCCGCGCCCACAATTCCGAGCCGCACCGGCCCGTCGGCAGGTTGGGCCGAAAGGGCCGCCGCGCCGGCGAGCGTTGTCATAATGAAATCCCTACGGCTTGCGTGTTCCATGCGTTGTCATCGTATCAAGACCGGAGCCGCGCGCGGTATACTTCTCCCCATGAGGAAGCTGGGAGTTCTCGCCATAATCGCGCTGCCCCTGGCTGCGCAGCAGTCCACGGATCTCGGAGTTGTCGATCGCATCAAGACGGAAGCTTTCGATCATTCGAAAGTCATGGACCATCTGTATTACCTCACCGACATCCACGGACCGAGGCTCACCGCCTCGCCCGAGTTTGACGACGCCGCCAAGTGGGCGATGGAGAGATTGAAGGAGTATGGCCTCGCAAACGTGCACCTGGAGCGTTGGGGTCCGTTCGGGCGTAGCTGGTCCGCTCAGCAGTGGTCGGTCGAAATGACCGAGCCGCGGTATTCGCAACTGACGGTCGCGCCGCTAGCGTGGAGCGCGCCGTCTCCCGGTCCCGTCTCCGGCGAATTGATCATCGCGCCGTTGCGCGCGGGTTTCATGGATGGACCGAAAAAGTTCGACGAGAAATTCGAGGCGTACAAGAAACAGTGGACCGGCAAACTTCGCGGAAAGATCGTTCTGTTAAACGATCCCAAGCAGCCGCGCGAGCAGTCCAATCCGCAATTCAAGCGTCTGACAGACGCCGAACTAGGCGACATGTCGAAAGCGCCCGAGCCTTCGGCTAAGCTGACAGTCAAGTCGCTCGACGATGTGGAGTGGCCCGAGAATTCCGAGGATGTGGACAAATTCTTCAGCAGCCTTCCCAACTCGCTAATGGAAAAGCTGTTCGACAAGTACGACGCGGTTGCGTCGGATCGCGGCTCCTTCTTTGCCAAGGAGGGCGCCGTGGCGATTCTAACCGAAGATCAGCGCGCCCATGAAGGCATGGTCTTCGCCGAAGCGGCCGGTTCCTTCAAAAGCAAGGACCCGCTCGCGCCGCCGACATTCGTTCTCACCGCGGAGCAGTACGACCGCATCGCCCGCGCTGTGCAGAAGAAGATCCCGGTGCAGGTCCGCGTGAGTTTGAAAGCTTTTGTGTCCGATCAGGATGTGGACGGCCACAACATCATCGGCGAGATTCCGGGCGGCGCCAAGAAGGACGAGATCGTCATGATCGGCGCGCACTTCGACTCCTGGCACAGCGGCACGGGTGCCACCGACAACGGCGCCGGCAGCGCCGTCATGATCGAGGTGATGCGAATCCTGAAGTCGATGAACCTCAAGCTGGACCGCACCGTACGCATCGGCTTGTGGAGCGGAGAAGAGCAGGGGCTGTTTGGTTCCCGCGCATATGTGAAGGAACACTTCGCCGATCCGGCCACGATGCAAGTGAAACCCGAGCACGCAAAGCTATCCGGCTATTTCAACCTCGACAACGGCAGCGGCAAGATTCGCGGCGTGTATCTGCAGGGTAACGATGCGATGCGCCCGCTGTTCCAGCAGTGGCTTGCTCCCTTCCACGATCTGGGCGCGACCACCGTCAGCATCGGCAACACGGGCGGAACCGATCACCTGTCGTTCGCCGCCGTTGGACTTCCCGGATTCCAGTTCATTCAAGACCCGCTGGACTACGGCACCATCACGCACCACTCCGACATGGATACGTACGATCACGCGATTCCAGCGGACCTGATGCAGGCCGCGGCAGTAATTGCGAGTTGCGTTTATGAAGCGGCGAACGCCCCGGATAAGTTACCGCGGCGCGAGCTACCGCACGCTGAATAGGAACCCCCGCTTTCCCACGTTGGTGGCGCGGGTTCGCCCCATCTGTATGGTCACGCCCTCCGCCTCGTGGATGTGCCCGCAGAAGAAGTGCTCGGGCTGCTCGCGCTCGATGAATTCGCGAACTGCGCGGGAGCCGCCGTGCAATCCGTTGCGGATTTTATCGAGATCCGTGTCGAGTGGTGGGCAGTGACAGATGAGAATGAGCGGCTTCAATCCCGCAAAGGGTTCCAGCCGCCGCGCCATCTCCTCTTCGCTGTATTCTCCAGGCGTGTGGAACGGAGTAGGCGTCGAATAGCCGAGGCCAGCGATGTGCCAGCCGTTCAGTTGCAGCGTGCGTCCGTGGAACTCCTGGAATCCGTGCTGCGAACAGAACTGTGCGATGTCGCGCTCCGATTCATGGTTGCCGGGCATGACGTAAACGCGCTCGGCCTTGGGCGCAAGCAGCGGCGCGGCTTTCTCCAACCCGCGCGACCACGTCGCGAGGTCGCCCGCGGCGAAGTAATAATCGGCCTCTATGGCCATCAATTTTTCAAGCGCGCGCAGATCGCCGTGAATGTCGGAAAAAATGAGCAGCCTCACACAGGGATTTTACGCTTTGGGACGCCCTTCGCGTGGCAGTCCAGGCATTTCATGAAGTGAATATTGTGAGTGCTGGCCCGCGCTCTGAAGGTGGTGTCCATCTTCTCGACATCCAGGCCGCAGTTGGACATCTTCGGATGACAGGTGGCGCAGGAGGCCCTGGTCTGCTGGCCATGAGTTTGATGACAGCCCAGGCAACTGATTCCTTCGTGCACTCCTACCGGCGTGCGGTCGTCTCCGCTTCCGACTTGCGCGCCTTGTATCGACGCGTGGCATTGATAGCAGAGCGCCTGGCGCTGGTCGGGGCTCATCTTGACGGTTCGCTCCCCTTCCCGAATTTGCGGCAACGGAAGCAGCGCGAGCGCGATGTGGTCCTGGGCACGGCGATCGAAGAACGCCAGCGAGGATCTTGCTACCTGTTGGTTGCTGCCGGCGGACGCGGGGCGACGCTCGCGCGGTCCCGCGGGCTGGCCCGGCTGGTGAATATGATGGCAAGCCACGCACGGGATGGCCGTGCGGCCGGCCCATTTCGGATTCACCAACTGCCCGGCCGGCGTCACCATATCGCCGATGGAGCCCTGGAAGTGCATGCCGTGACACCGGAAGCAGTCGTCCATCAGCGCGCGTTTGCGGTTGTGATCCTGGTCGGTGAAAATCTGCGCGTAGGTCACCGCGTGCGGGCCGGAGCGCCACGCCGCCGATTCCTCCCGGTGGCACTGGGCGCAGCGCTGCACTACCGCGTCGAGGTCGGACCATTGCCGCAAGCGGATCTGCTCGCCGGTATTGTCCCGCATGCTTTCGACGAAGCGCCGCACGTTACCCGGCTGCATCGCGCCGCCATGGCAATCCGAGCAGGCCACGTCGCGATGCGCCGAGCCGAGCCACATGTCGGCGGTGCCGCGCATTTCATGACAACTGGCGCAGTAGCCGGCCTCGCGCGGCTTTGGTTTTGCGGCTCCGTAAAACAGCGATCCTGCTACGGCGCAAATCAGAACGAGACCCGCGATCGTGAGTTTCATGCGCGGCGACGCTCCTTCACGATCTGCTCGGAAACGCGATAGGCATTCGCAAGGATCGTCAGCGCGGGGTTGAAGCCGCCGTTGGTGACATGCACGCTCGCATCGGCCAGGTAAACGTTATCGACGTCGTGCACGCGGCAGTTGCGGTCCACCACGCTGGTCTTCGGATCGTTGCCCATGCGGCAGGTGCCCGCCTGGTGCTGGCCGCCGCTGAGATCGAGGCCCGGCACTTGGGTCCACGTTTGGATCGCGCCCGCTTCCTTCAACCACAACTCCGCCTTGGTTACAACGTAGCGGGCGATTTCGACGGAGTGCGGGTGCCGCGCGCCCGAAAGCCGCGCCACCGGAATGTCCCATGCGTCGCGAACTCGCGGATCGAGTTGAACACGCGCGTCGAAGAGCGGCATTTCCTGAACGGGTCCCATCACCGCGATCGACCGCCTGTAAAAGCGGCGCATGTAATCCTTGTGCGCCTGGCCCCAGCGCGGCATCCCTGGAGGGAGTGTTCCGACATAATGAATCGGCAGGCGGATGAATTCGTTCGCCAGCATCGCGCCGCCGCGCAGGCCGGGATTTCCGTGATTGAAATCGCAGATGGCGATGCCCGCACCGGGGCCCACGTCATCGTACGTGTCGAAATCGAAGAGACCGACGGCCTTGGGATACGCGTGGCCTTGCAGATTGCGGCCGACCCAGTCGTAGCGGTTGCCCATGCCGTTCGGGTACAGGCGGTGTTTCGTATTCAACAGGAGGCGGGCAGTTTCGATGGCGCCTCCGCACACCACAACCATGCGCGCAGGCTGCGTTTGCACACGGCCGCGCGCGTCGAAGTAAGTGACTCCCGTGGCGCGTCCGTTGTCGCCGGTGGCGATTTCCTTCACCATGCAATCGGTGCGCAGCTCGCACGACCTGGTAGCAAGCGCAGTTGGAATGACCGTGTTCTGCGTGCCGTTTTTCGCGTTCACTTCACACGCGAATCCTACGCACCAGCGGCAGCGCATGCAGGGTCCGCGATGGTTGTAGGGCACGCTGTTGCGCAGCATCGGAATGTCGAACGGGTGCCAGCCGAGGCGCTTGGCGACGGGCTTCAGGATTTCGTGTTCGCGGGTGGGCGCGAGCGGCGGCATCGGGAGTTTTTTCCGGCGCGGGGCTTTGAACGGATCGGGCTCCACGTTGCCGGACACGCCGATTTCGTACTCGGCCTTTTCGTAGAACGGCTCGAGGTCATCGTACGCGATGGGCCAGTCGTCGAGCGTGCTCCCTTCCAGCGCGCCGTACTTGGACTTCATGCGGAAGTCTTCGGCCATGTAGCGCCAGGCCATCGCGCCGTAGCTCGCCGTGCCGCCACCGACGCAGGCGGCGTTGTTGGAGTAAGGCGAGTCGCTGGGACGGACCACTCGCTCGCGGCCTTGGCGATCCACGAAGACGCGAGGATGGCGATCGTCGTCCGGGCCGAAGCTGGCGCCGAGAAAACTGGTGCGCTGATTTCGAAGGTCGTCCTTGCGGCAGTCGAAGGGGGTCACCCAACGGCCGCGCTCCAACAGGACGACGGTCATTCCCGCGATCGCGAGTTCCTTGGCGACGACGCCGCCGCCCGCTCCCGC
Source organism: Acidobacteriota bacterium (assembly GCA_025353165.1). GTDB lineage: Bacteria > Acidobacteriota > Terriglobia > Bryobacterales > Bryobacteraceae > TMP-7. The sequence goes on from JANXRE010000068.1 coordinate 41,266, forward strand.
GCCGATGACGACGGCATCCACCTGCCGGTACGCCATCAGGCGCCATCCTTGCGGAGGTCGTACAGGTTTCGGCCACGGACTTGCGTTACCGGCACTCCCAGCATGCGCCAACTGGCGTATTCGCGATTGCCGCCGTGGCGCGGATTGCCGTAGTAGCCTTGCATCGCGTGGGCCAGGACCAGGTCGAAGAACGGCCGCTCTTCTTCTTCCAGGCGCCGGCAAACGGCGAGCCGGTCCGGCGTTTGTTCGAACAGGCGCTTGGTCTTTGCGAGTCCCGCGCGGTACGTTTCCAGATGACGGCGGTACGGGCCGGCGAGCTGCCGGTCGATGTATACGATGACGCCGGTGGCGTGCGCGCCGGGATCTTGATCCGCGGGGATGAGTTGATCGCAGAGGGCGTCAAGGGTGCGGACTTCGTCCTGGGCGAGGGCTCGCCATGGACCTTTGCGCTCACCGCAGCCGGCGGCTGCCAGTGCGGTCCCGGTCAGGAGAAAGCAGCGGCGGGACGAGTTTTTCACAAGAGATCTCCGGGCCTTTAAGTCTTATGTTTTCATGGCACCCTGGGGACTGTCAATTCAAGAAGCGTCGCCAGGAGTGGCGACGCGGCACGCACGAGTGCGTGCGCCACGAGGGGGCCGCTACAGCTTTCGGGAGAAGAGGACGTAGTCGAGGCCGCCAAAGAAGCGGTCTCGGACGGCAGCGGGCAAGGATGCGAGCTCGGGCCAGGAGTCGACGGCGGGCTCGAGATGGCGCACTTCGATGTGACCGAAGCCGGCTTCTTCCAGATAGAACGCGAGCAGGCTCGACGGGACCGGGCGGGTGTGGGTGGGATCGATGTAGAAGTGCGACGCGAAGATGGCCAGGCACTCGGGGTTTGGAGTTTCGAAGGCCGCGATGGCGCCTTGCGCCATCTTCGAGGAAATGAGGCGGATCATTTCGGGGAGACGCTCGGGCGAAATGTGCTCGATCACCTGCGCGCAGTACAGGCCGCCGAGGGACTGGCTGGCGAGCGCCGGCAGATACGCGAACAGGTCGGCGACCTCGGCGTCGAGGCCCTTGCTCCGGCACAGCGCCACCGATTCTTCGTTGAGGTCGATGCCGCGCGCGCCGATGCCCGCTTCGCGCGCGGCTTCCAGAAACTCGCCGCGGCCGCAGCCGATGTCGAGAACGTCGCGCGCGCCGGCGAACGTCTCGACGTACTGGGCCTGCATGGCGCGGACGCGCTGCTCGGATCCGCGGAAACGTTCGGCGAAACGAAGCCAATCGATGGAAAGGGGCGATGGATGCGCGGCGGACTCCGGCGTTGCGGTCGCGCTCACCGCCATGAGCCGCTGCCGCACGGTTTTCAGTTCGTTGTAGATGAGCCGCTCGTATTCGATGCGAATGTAGTCGAGGTCTTTCCAAAGCCGCTGCTGGATATCCAAATTAGCCCGGTCCAGCGCGCCCAGGTAATCCTGGTGCTGCTGTTTGACGGCCTGCTCCATGAGGCCGGTATTCTGCGTGAGGCGATGCTGGAAAGACTGCTGGAGTTCCGAGATGGTCCGCAACATATGGATCTCGTTCCGGTTGGTCCGCTCTTCCAGTGCATCGCGCCAGGTGTACCAGTGCTCGCGAATATCCTTCAGCTGGTGCGCTTCTTCCACCACCGCCGCCATGGTTCGATTGTTCTCGGTGAGCGCATCGAGCGTTGCCTGGATGCACTGCATGACCCCGCGATTGAATTCGATCTGGTCGCGAACGTGCCAGTCGAGCGCACGAGCAATCGCCTTTTTTGCGAACTGCAGGATGCCGTTTACCAGTCCGCCGGGGCGCGGATTCACGCGGCCGATCGCCGCGACTTTCCCTTCGGTGGCGTCGCGCGCGTGCAGCAGCGGAACAAGGTCCACGAGCGGAGTGGGGGGATGGCCCGAGGTCTGGGGAAAACGCGTGCGCACCCGCTGCTGGATCTCGCGGATCACCTCCGCGAGATCATCGGCCTTGGACGGATCAGCCACGCTTCTTCCTTTTCTTATCGCGCTGGTAGGCGGCGGTGATCTTGGTGAAGACGCCGCCGCGCGGCGTGAACTCGCCGATCACGGTGGCTTCCACGGGATCGCAGGCGGCGACCACGTCGCGGAGAATCCGGTTCACCGCGTTTTCCTGAAAGATGCCCAGGTTGCGGTAGGCGATCAGGTACATCTTCAGCGACTTAAGTTCCAGACAAAGCTTGCCGGGCACGTACTGGATGGTGATCTCGCCGTGGTCGGGGAGGCCGGTCTTGGGGCAGACGCTGGTGAATTCCGGCGTCTGAATCTCAATCACGTAGCCGGGGTACTGGTTCTCCCAGGTTTCGATGGCGGGCAACTTGGCGTCCGTTCCCGCGCGCGCGTGCTGGCCGGTGTATCGATTTTTATCCGCCATGTTGCGCCTCGACTTTCGTCCCGATGGTGCGCGAGAGCAGATCGAGAAACAGGCCGACGTCGGTGACCACGCCGACCGCCTGGCCGGTGCCGCGGTCGCTGACTTTGGTGGCCACGGCGGGATTGATATCAACGCAGACCAGCTTCACCCAACTGGGGCACATGTTTCCAACCGCGATGGAGTGCAGCATGGAGCCGAGACAGAGAACCAGGCCCGCGCCCTTCAGGTGGTGAGCGTAGGCATCCTGCGCGAGGCTCATGTCGGTGATGGTGTCCGGCAGCGGCCCGTCGTCGCGCAGGCTTCCGGCCAGCACCACCGGCACTTTGGCTTTCACGCATTCGTACATGATGCCGCTGTTGAGGCGGCCGGCCTCGACGGCGCGCGCGATGCCGCCGGCGTGATAGATGGCGTTGATGGCGCGCATGTGGTTGCGGTGGCCGTGCTCTTCCTGGCGTCCGTCCACTTGCCGGATGCCGAGGGAAGTGCCGAACAGAGCCGCCTCGATATCGTGGACGCCGAGGGCATTGCCGCTGAGCACCGCGTCCACCCAGCCGGCGCGGATGAGCGCCGAGAGCGGGCCCGCGCCGCCGGTGTGAACGACCACGGGGCCGGCCACGGCGATGATCTTCTGGCCCGCGTCGCGCGCGTGCCGCATCAGGGCTATGGTCTGGCGCACCGAGGTCTCGACCTGGCGCTCCGACGAGATGCCGTTGGACATGAAGGCGAAGGCCAGGCGGTCGCGCTCCTTGGACTCCGGGATCACCCGGATCCCGCGCATCCCGACGACGACTTCGTCACCGGCGCGCAGGTCGCGCAGCTTGCGGCAGGAGGGCTTGCCGCCACGGATGACGACCAGGGCGTCCATGCGCTGGTTCTGCACCTCATGCCAGTCGCCGCCGCACCTTACCAGCGTGCGGTGATTGGTGGTGGAGTAGAAATCCTCCGGGGCGCAACAATCGCGGTCGACGGTACGCAGGTGGGCGTCGCTGGTGTCCACGGGGGTGCAGCCCAGGCCCAGCAACTGGACCAGCAACTGGTCCATGTCTGCCTGCGTGGGGGTCTCGATTTTCAATCGCAGGCGCGAGGGCTCCGAGTTGGTTTTGCCGATGTAGAATTTTTCAACTTCGAAGCGGCCGTCGTGCTCGACTACGCTGTCGAAGATCTGCTCCATGATGTGGGAGTCGATCAGGTGGCCTTCGGCCTCGACTACATCGTGACACTTATAGCTTTCCATACCTACCTTTCAGGATAGACGAGCAGTCAGCTCGGCCGGTCACCGTTCAGCCGGATGCGGATGGGGTCGAAGGGCGGGTCCGGGAGGACAAGCGCGGGCCCGGGGGCCCGCCCCACGGGGGGTTGAGGGGGATTTGCGGGGGGCTCGGCGGAATTTTGCGAAACGAAGCCATTTGCTTGGAAGGCCTTTGGTTTCTGCGCCTGGTCGCGCTGGATCTGGTTTACCGCGGCCAGAGCCCGGTAGTACGACTTCTCGATCTGGCCGTAATAGCGGAAGAAATTGCGCATTTGCCGGTCGGGGGTTTGGATGAGCGCTTCGGCGACGCCTTCATCGCCCCGGCTGTAGCTGCCGCCGAGGTGCTCCCAGTACTGGGTTTCGACGCGGTGGAGGCGCATCAGACGCCAGTAGGCGTTGGCTAGCTCTTCGACCAGGGTTTGCTCGGCGGCGTTCTGGGGGGCGTGGGCCTGGATCAGGCCGGCACGGAGGTGGTCGTAGTTTTTGGGATCTTCGTGGGGGAGGACGGTTTGTTCGGCGGTCAGGCCGTGGCGGAGGGCGTTCCTGCCGGCGCGCGCTTTTCCTTCCTCGGACTTGGGACCCGTGGACTTCTTTGCGTTGCGGCGGTTGGCCTCGATTTGGTTTTCGGTTGACATGAATAGCTCGCTAGTACTTCCTACCCCACTCATATCACACGCGCCGAAAATTTCAGGGGGTCGATTTTTGGAAGTTGTTGATTTTAAGGGTAGATGTTTGGAAAACGAGGTATGTCACCGGCCAATGGCCGAAGGCCACAACTGGGGATGAAAACGCGGCTCGCCATGCGTCGCCAGGAGTGGCGACGCGGCACGCAGGAGTGCGTGCGCCAAGTGGGCCCGGGATGTATCTAACTCAGAATATTCGGGTGGACCTCAGCATGTTGGTTTTGCTGGCACCTGGGATCGAGGCGACGAGAATGGCGAAGGCGGCGCTCCTGGGACGAGCGAGACCTCGCCGAAACCTTCTCCCGGCTGGTGATGCAGGCGTTGGGCCAGCTCCAACGCATCGCGCTTACGCTGCGTCTAATCTGTGGCCTGACCACGGCGGAGATCGCCCGCGCCTTTCTGGTGCCTGAGAAGACACTGGGACAGCGGATCTTTCGCGCCAAGAGGACTCTCTCGGAAGCTCGTGTTCCCTTTGAGACGCCGCGCGGGGACGAGTTGCGCCGCCGGGTGGAGTCCGTGCTTTCGGTGGTCTACCTGATCTTCAATGAGGGATATGAGGGATATACCGCGACATCGGGAGAGGAATGGATGCGGGCTGCACTCTGCGACGATGCCCTGCGACTCGGACGCATGCTGGTGCAACTTCTTCCCGGCGAATCTGAAGTCTATGGTCTTCTGGCGCTGATGGAGTTGCAGGCTTCGCGCACTGCGGCACGCCGGGGGCGAAAGGGCGAAGCAGTTTTATTGCTGCACCAGAACCGCTCTGTGTGGGACTACGCGCAGATTCAGCGAGGAATGGCCGCGCTCGAACACGCGCAAAAGATGGGTGGGGGCGCGGGTAACTATGCCTTGCCGGCAGCCATTGCTGCCTGTCACACACGAGCCCGCACGATCGAAGAAACTGACTGGGAGCGGATCGTCCTTCTCTACGACGCACTGCTGCAGATCAGCCCGTCTCCCATCGTGGCATTGAATCGGGCGGTTGCTGTTGGCATGGCGCGAGGCCCGGTAGCTGGACTCGATGCCGTAGATAGGTTGGCCGCCGACCCCGCCTTGGCTGGCTACCATCTGCTTCCCAGTGTTCGCGGAGACCTGCTTATGAAGATGGGGAGGTTCGCTGAGGCGCGTGAGGAAATCCAACGCGCAATCACAATGACTCAAAACCTGCGGGAGCAGGAATTGCTGACGGAAAGGCTGCAGCAGATTGAGAAGGCGGCCTTGTCAGCATAGGTGCGGTTCAGTCCTGGGAAACGCGCTTACGACCGCTGAACGTCTGCCAGATGGACGTAACATCGGCATACCGCTGAACTGGCGCCGCCGGTAGACCGCACGAAAAGGGCTTTCTGTAGAGTCGGCAGCCACTTCATCCCCAAGAAGCTCAAGTTAGCGGTCATGGGGTTCCCCATAAGCGCTAACTTGAGGCAGAGTTCCCTTCCCAGACCGCCCATAGCACCGCACCCGAAAATCGCACAGTTCAGGCTGACCGGTTTTTCGATAGTTTTTTCGTTGGTTTTCGTTCCGAGACGAATTCGTCGAGGCTCAACAAGAATTGCACAGCTTGTGACACACCGGAGAGCGTGTAACATAATGGGGATCCTGTGAAGCCCAATCAACGCGTCCCACCCGTCTGGCTGATGGGTCTCTCCAACTCTTCGGTGGGTCTCAATAGCGGTATCGCCTTTTTCGCGGTGCCCCAGTTGCTGGCGGCGCAGCACGTCTCCGAAGCGAGAATCGCCGTCATCACGGCGGCGGCGATGTCTTCCAATTTCTGGCCGTTCGTGTTCGGTCCGGTGCTCGATGTGTGGTTCAGCCGGCGGCGGTATGCGACCCTGTTTGCCGCGCTGGCGGGTATTCTGGCCGCAATCGCGGTCCTGAACCTGGGGCACCCGGCGGTGCTGGAAGCGGCGCTGGTGGCGGGCGCGGCGGCGGCTATGCTCTGCACCACGGCGCTGTGCGGATGGCTCTCCACGGTTTGCCGCGAGGAAGACAAGAACAAGCTCAGCGCGTGGGTCAATATCGCGGTAATCTCCGGCACCGGGGTCACATCCGTGCTGGGAGGCGAGATGGTCCGTTATTTGCCTGTCGGGCTGGCGGCGTGCCTTCTGGGCGGCATCGTTTTTCTGCCGGCCGCCATTTTCCTCTTCATTCCTTGCGCGCGGCCCGACGAGCGGCTGGCCGGCGAAAGCTTCCGCGAGTTTGGCCGCGAAGTGCTCGCGCTGCTGCGCCGGCGCGACGTGTCGATGGCCCTGCTGCTGCTGATTTCCCCTTGCAGTTCTTTCGCGCTGACCAACCTGCTGGGGGGCCTGGGCGCCGACTTCCACGCCTCGGCGCGGGTGGTGAGCCTGGCCGGGGGCGCGGGCGCGTTCTTCCCGGGGATCCTGGGATGCCTGCTGTTTCCGATCCTGGCGAGGCGGCGGCCGCTGCTGTTGCTCTATCTCGCCGTCGGCGTTCTAGGCAGCCTGTTTACTCTGAGCGCGATATTTTTGCCCCACACTCCCGGAACCTTTGCGCTGGTGCTGGCAGGCGAGTATCTGTTCCAGGCGATCGCGTTTTCCATTCAAGTCGGAATTATGTTCGAGGCCATCGGGCAAAACAATCCGCTCGCCGCGACTGCTTTCACGCTTCTGTCGGCGGCTACGTATGTGCCGATCACTTACATGATGGTCTTCGACGGCGGCGGTTACTCGTTGGGCGGAATCGCGGGCAGTTTCGGGATGGACGCCGCCATCAGCATCGCCTCGTGCGTGGCGACCGGTTTTCTGCTGTACCGGCTTAGCGGGAAGTCATTCCGTTTGCGCGCTCCGGAAGTTTCAGTGACTCACACTCCCTTGTAGTTGAGAATTGGACAGAGGGTACGGGTCACTTTCACCAGCTCCTTCTGCGCTCTGAGCACGGCGCGGATGTCTTTGTAAGCGGAGGGCGCTTCGTCGCGGAGTTTCGCGGCGAGGCGGGAGCCGTACCAGATTCCCTCCATCTGGCGGCGAAGATTCCGTTCCGTGACTTTGCCGCGGGCCGCCGTCCGGCTTGCTCCGGCGCACGCTTGCGGGTGATCGCCATGGCAACCTCCGAGCGCAGACGCGGCGCATCGAGGCGGAGCGCGCCGATGGCGTCCTCAACGGAGTGGCCGGCCGGGATGAACACGTGCACTAGAAGGCGCCCGCAATCCGGCGCCGGAGAAACGCCGTTGACGAACAGGCCGCTATCGACGAGGGCGAGGTTTAAGGCCCGCTGCACTTGCCGACAGAGCTGCAGCGCCTTTCGTTGTGACTGCCGGCCGGAATATGGGCCGGCGGATTCGTTTGCTTACAAAGCTTCTTCGAACTGCGATTCTTCGCAGCGACGACTATGGTGTTTCAAAACAACGCTTCCCTGTTTGCGCCGAGGCGCACCTCAACTGGTTGGTTGACAAGAGACGGGAGCCGGTCCGGCCGGGTTTAAGCGGCGGCGGGCAGGCTCGACGGGATCGGGCGGGTGGCAATAGGGGACATGGTGTTCTCCGCTGTTACGTCGAGTGACGGAACGCTTTGCGGGTGCAAAGTGTCCCGACCGTGCATTATCGCCGGATTTCGGCTGTGGTGCAAAGTCTGGTGGTTCGCATATGCACGGCATCGTCAGCCCGGCGGCACCTTGCCCGGATGCCTGGTCCGCATGTCATTGGCTGCCCTCCGACACGAACAGGTTTGACACCTGGTAATAGGCTGTGTAGGTCGTCAGTGACGAAGATTCCTCTCAGGGACAATAATCCCGTGCGGTCGGCCGGCGCGAGCTCCCACTCTATTTGATGGGGGCGGAGTACATGTCGTCCACGCGGTAGCTGCGGTAAACGATCGCGCCCTCGAGGTCGATCGCGAAAACAACCTTGCCGTCCTGGTTGGTTTCCACCGTCCTACCGTGCAACGGAAGGACCCAGCCCGCTACCGCACTGTATCCGCCTTCCTTTAGGGTCTGCATCGACCCGCAACACCTGGTGTGAACTCCCAGTGCGGCGTTGTAGACTGGCGACGCGATAAGCTTCTCTTCGTCGAGTTTCCATGCCTGGGCGTGGACGCCCATCTCCTTGTCTCCGTCGCTCAAGACGGTCAAGATGTTCGAACCAGCGGGTTCATAACCCACGTCGTGCGCGCCGGTGAACCACGGGTTCTTGTCGCTGGACTCCGCCTTGAAATCGCCGTCCTTGCCGAACCGCCACAACACCTTGCCGCTGCCCTTTCCGTCTTGCCAGTCCACTTTCACGACCCAGTTCTGCTCCGGCACGGAGATAAGCAGATTGCCGCTGGACGGGATGTAGTTCAGCGAATTGCTATGCAGCCATCCATTTGCTTCGGGAGCGAGCAGGACCGCGGGACAGCCGCCTCCGCCCGTCTGGCACTTTCCATCCTGAAGAGACTTGCGCTTGATATCCAGATGATCGAAAGCGTTCCAGACGCCCGCGACCTGAAAGTCTTCGTCAAGGTCGACGACCAAATCGCCCAGGACGTCCACGGGCTTCTTGGATCCCTGAGTTTTCTTCGGCAGCATCCGTTCCAGCCCGGCGATGGCGAGCGTGTGGCCGTTGGGCAGGCGGATAGCTTCGTGATGAAAGCCCGATACGCATTCCTTGCCGCCAATGCGGCAATCCGAGTGGATTCCGCGGGAGGCCAACTGTTCGGCCACGGCGCCGATGTTGGTCTCGCGGACGATGTTCCCGGCCAGATCCATCTCGCGCAACAGTTGGTGCGACGTCGTGGCGTTGACCGAATTCGATCCATCGACCAGGGCCAGGAACCGGCCGCCCGGGAGGACCCGGGTCATAAACGCCGGTGAGAGCAGATACCAGATCACCCGGCCTTCGAGGTCCGTGGCGATCGGCCGGACTTCGGCACCGAGAGAGGCGGCGGCGTAGATCAGCACGGGAGCGGAGGTGGGAGCGCTGTTGGCCCGGGGCACGGCGACCGATACGGGGCTGAAATTCCCGTCCAGCATGCCGGTGCGGAAGGGCAACCAGCCGCCGGTCTTCACGCGGCCGCCGGTGGTCCACTCGGCGCGCAGCCGGTACTCGGTTTCGGCGCGCATTCCCGCTACGTATTCGTTGCTGGTGACGGATGCGCGGCAAGCTTTGGCCGGTGTGCGGCTGGGCTCTTCGCCAACGGCCGAAAAGGCGACGCGGAACTGAGTTCCTTCCGGACAGGGCGGGGCGCTGAACAGGGCGACCAGCGGATGCGCCGTGGGCGTAACCACCGGCGCGCCTTTCGCCCGCGGCAGGATGCGGAAAGCCAATTCATCCTGCGCCGTCGCTTTCGTCTCGTTGTTGCGCACGTTCATTCGGATGATCGCGGACTGCTCGAACAGTTCGGGGGCCCAGGCGAAATGGAGCTGCTGGCTGTAGTCGCGTACCATCCGGAACGGCCCGCCGTTTACGCTGACCGAGTAGCGGACGACGAGCATCCCCTTGCCTTCGTTCTCGACCCGCGGCATGAGGCCGACGGGTGTTCCCACCATCTGCGGCGAGGGCAGACTGGAATAGAGGTGAACGGCCAGCGGCTTTTCGTCCGCGCCCGAGCACAGTGCGGCGGACATAATCAGGACACTCAGGAAACTCCGCATGGAGTATCAGTATGGCACCATGGGCGACAAGGCGGTGGACGAGATCCACATCAATACTCGGTGAGATCGCGGCCGTCCTCGACGTTGCCCTTGTAAGTCCGCCGGATTTCTTTCTTGAGATCCACCCGCCCTGGAAGTCCGAGGCGGAGCTGATGGTACAGGACCAGCAGCTTGGGGTTGGCCTTGGCGGCGAGCTCGGCGAGTTCGGTGGTGGAGGTGTGGGCGCTGGGATGATATTGGGAGCCGCGTGGTCCGAACATAACCTTGTACCATTCCGCCGAATACACCTCGTGAAGGAGAAGATCGCACCCGCCGCAGGCCTCCGCAATGGCGGCTGAGGGTGTGGTGTCGCCCGATATAACGATGGTGCGCGCGGCGGCCTCGATCCGATAAGCGAAGGCCAGGGGCCAGGATCCGTGCCGCACCGCGATGGCGCGCACCGTGACGTTGGCATCCCGATAGACCTGCCCCTCGGCCGGGATTTCGTGCACGTTTACACGAAGGCCTCGGCCGTCCAGCCCTTCCAAGCCTTCCGTCCGGATCTTGATATCGGCTGCATAGGCCTGTTTCAGGTGTTCGGTCATGGCGGCCGTGCCGGGGGGGCCGTAGACCTCCAATGGCTCCGTGCGCCCGATCACCCAGGGCGTGAAGATCAGGTCCGGGTAGCCCAGCGTGTGGTCGGAATGCAGGTGGGTGAGGAAGAGCCTGGTGAGATTGGTGGATTGCAGCCCGGCGAGCCGGAATTTTTCGGCCGCGGCCTCCGCGCGCCGTACGACGCCCGGGCCGGCGTCAAAGAGGTACGCCTGCCGGCCCACGACCACCGCCACGGCGGGACCGGAGGCGGACGGATCCGGTACCGGGGTGCCGGATCCCAGCAGAATCACTCGCGCGCGGTCGGCGGAAGCGCCAGCGGTTGACATGGCCAGGATGACCCACAGAAATCTGCGCACGTGCGGCATGAGGACCCTTCGCGCCAGTGTACCAGCCCACGGAGCGGATCGGTGTTTCTTTGCGTCGGAGATGTTGCGGACGGTGTGTAATCGTGTTCTAATTACGTGAATCAACCTATGGAGACGACCACGATGGACACAGCATGGCCCCAGAAGACCAGGGAGATGCACAACCAGCACATCGATTCCACGTTCTGGAACGGCTTCAAGTTTCGGGATGACGACATTATCATCTCGACCTATGCAAAGTCCGGCACAACCTGGATGCAGCAGATTATCGCGCAGATGCTGTTCGCCGGCGACACCGAACAGGACATCCAGGCGATGTCCCCGTGGATCGACTTAAGGGTTCCGCCGAAGGAAGTGAAGCTGCCCGCCGTGGAGGCTCAGACTCACCGCCGCTTTGTGAAGACTCATCTTCCGGTGGATGCCCTGGTGTACTCTCCGAAGGCCAGGTACATCTACATCGGGCGCGATGGCCGCGACGTCTTATGGAGTCTCTACAACCACCACTTGATGGGTAGCGAGACCATGTACCACGCGCTGAACGACACTCCCGGCCGGGTGGGCCCGCCGCTGGAGCCTCCGACGGACGACATTCGCGAATATTGGCATAGCTGGCTGGATGGGGACGGGTTCCCGTACTGGTCGTTCTGGGAAAACGTTCGCAGCTGGTGGGCGATCCGCAATCTCCCGAACATTCTGATGGTTCACTTCGATGTCCTGAAGAAGCACATGCCCGAGGAGATGCGCCGGATCGCCGCGTTTCTGGACATCACGATTGACGAGAGCAAGTGGGATGTCATCGTCGAACACTGCACTTTCGACTGGATGCGGGAGCACGGCGAGAAGATCGTTCCCTTGGGCGGGGTCATGTGGAAAGGCGGCATCAAGACGTTCATCAACAAGGGCACCAACGGGCGGTGGCGTGAGACGCTGACGGAGGCGGAATCGGCGGAGTATGAGGCGAGGGCACTGGCCGAGGTAGGACCGGAATGCGCTCGCTGGCTTGCGACCGGCGAGGGGCTGTAGGGCGGGCGGTCCCGATCCCGATCGGAAGAATCCGCCGAATCTGGTCCGGCCCAGTTCGTTTCTCGCTGGATCGGCTGGTGAGCCACGTCGACTTTGGAACGGCGGAGGAGGCCGAGGACTTCGTACGCCTCACCTATGAGCAGCTCCACATTGACCTCTGCTCCAATCGCAGCGGCAAGACTGGTTATTGATACAGACGCCGCCAGCTTCCGCTTCACGTGCGCGCCGCGCCAGGTTGCTACGTGCCGCGTGGATTGCCACTGGGACAGGCGTCGCCAGGAGTGGCGACGCGGCACGCGTGGGCGCGTGCGCCACGGGGTTCTACTGGCGGTCGAGAACCAGCAGCGTGCTGTCGTAGTCGCCGGTTAACTTGAACTGAATGCCGTGGTTCATCAGGTACGAGCCGCTTAGCGTGGTTTGTCCTGGGGTCAGCTTGTAGGTGGCGGAGGAATCCAGACCTCGCGGGTATACCACCGGCACTTCCTGGCCGTATTGCTGGTGGTCGTAGAACGCGAAGATCGCGGCCTGCTTCCCGTCCGTCGAAACGTACTCGTTGGACGTCAGGCCCGATGGATCGCGCGGCGAATTGAGGCGATATAAGTCGCCCTGCTGGACCGTGTCGCGGATGCCTTTGTACTGCGCCACCATGTCCGAGGCAAGTTTCATGTCGGCGGCCGACCACTTATTCAGGTTGCCGCCGATGCCAACCGAGCCTTGCATCGCCACCAGGAACCTGTATTTCAGCGGGGTCGAGCGCCCGTTCATGTTGGGAACATCGGTGACCCAGGCCATCATCACCTTGGCCGGATAGACCTGGCTGAAGCCTTCCTGGATCTTGAGACGATCGAAGGCTTCGGTGTTGTCCGAAGTCCAGACTTGATCGACGCGCTCCATGATGCCGAGCTCCACGCGGCCGCCGCCGCCCGAGCAGCTTTCGATCTCGACGCCCGGGTGGTTGGCGCGCAGGCGGTCGATGATCTCATACAAGTTGCGCACGTACTGGACCCAGAGTTTTTTCTGCTCGTCCGGCGCGACGGCGGGCCAGCCCGGTTCGCCGAAATTGCGGTTCATGTCCCACTTGAGGAACGCGATTCTGTTTTCCGTCAGGAGCTTGTCCAGCACGCCGAAGATGTGCTCCTTGACGTCCTGGCGGGCCATGTTCAGAATGAGCTGATTCCGCGCTTCGCTGCGCGGGCGGCCGGGGAAATGCATGGCCCAATCCGGATGCGCGCGGTAGAGGCCGCTGTCGGGGTTGACCATCTCCGGCTCAACCCACAGGCCGAACTTCATGCCGAGCGAGTTCACATGGTCGATGAGGGATTTCAGTCCGTTGGGAAATTTCTGCTGGTTGACGTACCAGTCGCCGAGACCGCGGTGGTCGTCGTTGCGCTGGCCGAACCAGCCGTCGTCCATGACGAACATCTCGACGCCGAGCTTGGCCGCCTTGTCCGCGAGGATGCTCTGGCCCGGCTCGTCGACGGCGAATTCGGTGGCCTCCCAGGAGTTGTAGAGCAGAGGCCGGACGTGCGGATGGGCGCGGTCGGGAGCGATTTCGGTGCGCTCGAAACGGTGGAGGATGCGCGAAGCTTCGCCGAAACCGCGGTCGGTGTAGCCGCCGTAAAACTGCGGCGTCTTGAGCTTTTCGCCGGGGCTCAGCTTGTAGCCGAAATCGAAGTCGTTGAAGCCGCCGACGACCCGCGTGGTTTGAAACGACGTCGTTTCCGCCGTGATTTTCCAGTTTCCGCTCCAGCCGAGCGCGCCGAACCAGACGCGGCCGTGATTCTCGTCCGCGTCGCCGGCGTCGATGGCGAACCACGGGTTGAATTGGGCGCCGGTGTTTCCGCGGCGGCTTTCGATCACCTTCTTGCCGGGCTTCAGAATTTCGCGCACGAGTTGCGTTTCGCCCGCCCAGCGGCCGTAGAGGTGGGTCATGCGGTAGTCGGTCCCGCGCGGCATGTACCAGACGCCGGATTGCGCGCTCTCCACCAGGATGGGCTGCTGCGTCTTGTTCTCGATCACGGAGGATTTCGCGAGCACTCCCGTGCCCGGATACACCTTATAGCTGACGTCGACAAACACGTCGCGCTCGATGTCCTTCAAGCGGACGGTGAGAGTGTTTTGGCCGATGCCGGCGGAATCGTATTTCAACACGAGGTCGCGTACGCCGTCGGGGAACGTGATCTTGACCGCGGGTTCGATGTAACGGATGCCGCCCCAACCCGGGTACTCCTCGGCGGTGCGGCTCTGGCTGGAATCGAACGAAGCCCACTCGGCGCTGGAGCGGGCGGGGGGCAAGTCCTCGTCGCGGAGAATCCGGCCTCCCCAGTGCTGGAACTGCAGCTCGTTTCGATCGTTGACTCCGAGCACGTAGGTGCTGAGCCCGGTATCGATGACCCAAAGTTTGCGGTCCGGAAGCTGGCGGATTCCGCCCTGGCCTTGAGCGAACAGGCCGGCCGACAGGGTAAGGGCAAGAAGAATGTTGCGCATAGCAAAGACCATCATATGAGATATGCGGCCCGGATATACTCAATAAAGAGTTCACAATGCGATTGACGATCGGTATGATAGGTGCCTTGTGCGCCGCATTTTCCCTGACGGCCCAGGCGCCGGACGCGAAGGGACTGCTCGGCGATTCCGGGAAAAGCCTGTTCGGGAGTGGCCCGGTTCGCATGGAGAGCCAGACCCTGATCGACATGCAGGGCGCAGGGGTGAGCAACAAAATAACCCTGACCATAAAGATGGCGGCCACGACCGGAAAATTTCGGATGGACATGTCGCCCATGGGCGTGTCCGTGGTGTCGGACGGACAGTCCCTCTATTTCTGGCTGGCGCCGCTGAACCAGTACATGAAGAAGCCCGCGCCGTCTTCGCCCGAGGGGCTCGCGGAGTCCATCATGCCGGGCTTGAGCGGACTCGGGGAGCAGATGAAGGACGCGATGTCGGCAAACATCGTGCGCGAGGATGCCATCGATTTCGCTGGCAAGAAAACGGAATGCTACGTGGTGGAAACCAAGCTGGACAAAACGACGCTGGCCGGCACAAGCGCGCCGACCATCAGCAACGCGCGGCAGACGTCGTGGATCTCCAAGGACCGGAAGTTCCTGCTGAAGCAGGTGGGAGACATGGAGATGCAGATGAGCGCCACCCCGGGGACGATGAAGGTGCATTCCGAAATGACGGTCTCGACGATCGATCTGTCGCCCATCTTCGGGCCGGACGAGTTTAAGTTCACTCCGCCGGAAGGCGCGAAGCTGGTGGAGTCGCTTCCCGGGATGGAGAACTTCAAGCTCGGGAAGTAGTCCGCGATTTCGGGTATCGGCGTCTCACATACGAACATCGCCTTCCGGCCGCCTGTTTTGTTCTGAATACGTTACGAAGGCAGCCGGATTGCCGTTCACGTCGATCGCATGCATGGCGGGGAATTCTCCATTGTCGCTCGCCCGGACGATTCGGCCGACAAGTCTTCGCACGCGAAGAGGCGTCGCCAGGAGTGGCGACGCGGCACGCAAGAGTGCGTGCGCCACGCGAACAGGCTCTCGCTTCCGGCCCGAAATACTTGTCAACTATGTATTGCTCCGTTTCATTGGTGCTGGCCGAGTGCTTGGGACCCGAGAACTAGCCGTTCCGGATACACGTTACCTCGTTCCCTACCGCGTTCGACCCGGGCGCATCGAATTGATGGCCGTGTTTCACGGCTGGCAGAAGGTTTAGCGTGGGCCTTTGGGCGAACCGGGTTCGGGATGCCGGTAGTGGTACGCCGCCCAGATCAAGCCGGCCAGCGTGAGAAGGCCGATGAGAATCTCGGGTATGTCGAGGCTATGCATACGAACCTCCGGCTGTATTATAGCTCCCGGCGAAAAACGGCGTACCCTGGAGGTAAATGAGGTCCCTGGGAAATGCAACCGACTGCCGCGCAGCGCTCGACCGCATCGCTCGGATTCAACCCGGCGCTCGCGCGCGATGGGGACGCATGTCGGCGCACCAGATGCTCTGCCATCTCAGCGACTCTTTCCGGCTCGCGCTCGGCGAGCGGCCGGCCAGCTCTGCCACCAGCCCGCTACAACGGACCGTCGTGAAATGGTTCGCGCTGTACGTGCCCATGTACTGGCCTAAAGGCATTCCGACCCGGCCCGAGATGGAACAGGGGCGCGGAGGAACGCCGCCTTCCGATTTCGCCCGCGACCGAGCGGACCTGTCCGGCGTCGTCGAACGCTTCACCGCGCCGGACCGGCGTCTCGACCAGTACCCGCATCCGATGTTCGGCCCTTTGACGGATGCCGAATGGCTCCGCTGGGGATACCTGCACGCCGATCATCATCTCCGCCAGTTCGGAACATGAGCCCCTCGAGACGTAGCGCGCTTCTGACCATGGCGGCCGGTCTGGCGGGTGCCGGCACTTCGGAGATTCCGGTGCGCGGCGGAACTATTCAGGCGAGCTTCGAAGGGGGCAGTTTCGATCTCGGCCGGACCGCGCTCCTCGAATGGATCCGCCGCGCCGGGCAAGCCGTGGCCGCGTTCTATGGGGGGTTTCCCGTGCCGCGCGTGGATCTCCGCGTGCGGGCGGTGGAAGGCGAGCGGGGCGTGTTCGGCGGAACGACGTTCGGCGAACCCAGCCCGCGCGTCCGGATTTCGGTGGGCGGGCACACCGCGCAACAGCAACTCGCGAACGACTGGATGCTGACCCACGAGTTCGTTCACCTCGCCTTTCCCTCCCTGCCACGCGAGCACCACTGGATGGAAGAGGGGCTGTCTACTTACGTGGAGCCGCTGGCCCGCGCGCAGGCCGGGCAAATGACGCCCGAGCGCTACTGGTTCGAACTGGCGCGAGACGTTCGCCAGGGCCTTCCGCAAGCGGGCGATCTGGGCCTGGATCGCACTCACACCTGGGGCCGGACCTACTGGGGCGGCGCGCTGTTTTGTTTCGTGTGCGACGTACACATCCGCGAGCGAACGCGAAACCGGATGGGGCTGCGGGACGCGCTGCGGGGCATCGTGCGGGCGGGGGGCACGATCCAGCGGGACTGGCCGTTGCGGCGCGCCCTCGAAACCGGCGATGCCGCGGCCGGTGTTTCGGTGCTCGCTCCGCTGTACGACGAGTGGAAGGACAGGCCAGTGGACGTGGACCTCGCCGCCATGTGGAAGCGCCTCGGCGTCGTCTGGAAGGAAGATACCGTGGCGCTGGACGGCGCCGCTCCGGACGCCGCGCTGCGGCGCGCAATCCTGGCGTCTCAGAACAACTTGAGTGGAGCGGTCCCGTCTTAGCTGAACCTTACGCAGAATTCCGAATACCTTAAAATAACCGCGGAGGACCGGAATGAGAGTCGTGGGAAAGATCGAGAGTTTATGGCGCTACCCGGTCAAGAGTATGGGCGGTGAAGAGTTGCAAGAGGCTTTTGTCGGGTTTCCAGGCGTCTACGGTGACCGTCTTTACGCCTTTCGGAGTTCGGCGGCCCCGAAAGGATTCCCGTGGCTGACAGGGCGGGAGCAAGAAGCAATGCTGTTGTATCGCCCCAGATATCGGCATCTGGAGCGCACGAAGAAGCCGGGCAACCTCGCGGAGGCTGAAGCGATAGGGCCTGGTCTCACCCCGGTCTACGCGGACCTCTCCGATTTTGTGGTGGACGTCGAGACACCGGCAGGGGAGCGGCTCGCCATTGATGATCCCCGGCTGAGGAGCATGCTGCGCGAGGGCATTCGCGATAGGCATGAGCTGACTCTGCTTCGATCCCATCGGGCGATGACGGATTGCCGTCCGGTCTCGATCTTTTCGATGCAAACCGTGCGCCAGCTGAGCAAAGAGTTTGGAATCGATTTGGACAAGCGGCGATTTCGCGCGAACCTCTATGTTGAGCTCGAATCCGTAAATGCTTTCGGCGAAGACGAATTCGTGGGCCGGACTTTACGGATTGGCGCAAAAACGGCGATCGCAGTGGTTAAACGCGACTCCCGTTGCAAGATGATCACGCTCGATCCCGACACTGCACAGCCGAACCCCGAGGTGATGAGGCGGTTGACTCGCGGCCATGAAGGCATGGCTGGGATCTACGGTGCCGTTCTGGCCGAGGGGACCATCCGGCCGGGCGACGAGATCGCTCTGGATTGAGGCAAGATCGCATCTGTACCAAGCGTCTCGCTTAAGAAAACGCCATCTTACGAATGTGTCTTGGTTGCGCGTGGACTGCATGCATCATCCACGTCGGAACCTCCAGGAATCCGCACCTCTTGAGGCCGGGTGCTGGACCTTCGATTCTCGGATGAACGTCGGCGCGGTTTAAGGGTATACCGTCAGCACGATGGACCGGCGCCGCACACGATCGCGTAGAGCCGTTGCGCTGGTTACGGGTGCGAGCTCGGGCATAGGACAGGCGTGCGCGGAGGAACTGGCGCGCGCGGGTCTTGTGGTGTTTGGCACTTCTCGCCGTCCACGGCGCATTGACGTGCTCGTGAATAACGCCGGCATTGCTTTGGAAGGCGCACTCGAGGAGACCGCGATTGGCGAATTCAAGGACGTGGTTGAGACGAACCTGTTTGGCACTGTGCGCATGATGCAGGCTGTTCTTCCGATCATGCGCAAGCAGCGCGGCGGCCGAATCGTGAATATGGATCGGTGATGGCATTTCTTCCCATGCCGTATTCATCGGCCTATTGCGCCAGCAAGCACGCCCTACGCGGCCTGTCTGAATCAGTCGACCACGAAGTGCGCGGCTTCGGCATTCGGGTGATCGCGATCGAGCCGGGATTCATCCGAACGGATATCGCCCAACACTCGCCCGTAGCCACTCCGATTCAGGCGTACGCGGCTGCCCGGGCGTTCCCGGTACGGCAATTCAGGAAGCAGCTCGAGCTTTGGGGCGGATCCGGCAGTGGTGGCGCGAGTGGTGGTCGAAGCCGCGACTGCGCTGCACCCCCAGTCGCGATATCTGCCTGACAGTTTTGCCCAAGTCATGCACGTGGTTCGGACGGTTCCGCCATCCGGTTGGTTCGATCTCGCATTTCCAACTTGACTGACACCTCGCCGTGACCAGATCGCCAGGATTGGCTTCGGCGCGCCCCGGCTGACCATCCAGAGCGCGGCGTCGAAGGTGCCCTCGTGGGCCGGCAGGAACCATGTTGGCCGATTTCCTGGCGTGGGTTGCCGGGCGCAGTCGGCCCGGGTGACGGGAGGCCAGATTTCCCACATCCGGGCTTCCGGCCAGCGCGGGTTCACTTCAACGACTAGGGCGTTTCCCGTCAAGTTGACGCTCGCCCGTGATCGTCTAAGTGAGGGTCGGATTAGAATGGATCGTGTCCGTCTCGAGACAAACCGAGCCCAGCCGCGGCCGGCTTGATCATCTACTGCCGCAGGGCTACCTCAACGGGTTCACCGACCCATCAATCCCGGGCCAACTTTTCGTTTACGACATAAGAAAGCAACTATGGTTTGAGAGCGGCACTACCCGTGTGGCAGCGATCCGTGGTTTCTACGATTATTCACATGGCAGCGATCCGGATACGACTGCAGACGAAGCCTTCAGAGAATTCGAAGAGAAGTTTCCTAATGTCGTGCGCGAGCTGGTCGGTAAAGGCTTTTCGAGCTGGCAAGAACATCTCGATTTTCTTCTCGGATACGCGCAGATGTTGCGCGCAAGAACCGAACTGTTCCGCGAACAGGACTTGGCTCAGGCGCGTCAGGCCACGATGGTTCGAGTAAAGGAAGTGTTTCAAGACCCCAAAACCGGACAGACGGCGATACGGTATGAACCTCTCACCGAAACGGGTGCGGAACTTGAAACGCTGCTACGCAACATGAGTATCACAAAAATGCGTGGCGAGATCGACAAAGGTGCGGCATTCTTCTCGAAGATGTACTGGTGTCTTCGGGTCACTGGGGATCGGTCCGATCCGGTCATTACCGGTGATAATCCCGTTATTGTCGAGGGTCAAGCGCCTACGCTCGGTGCGGCACTAGACGACCCGCGCACGCTCGTGTTCTTCCCAGTGTGCTGGCAAGCGTGCCTAGTCGGGAGTCCCGGGAGCTTCAAGGTTGATACCGATTCGTTCCATGCCTGCGATTTACGGCGGCTTCGGTCTCGTTATCTTCGGACCGACGGCCGTTTTGCGTATTCTCCCACTCGCGTCTCGGAATAAGTCCACAAGGTCGTGTAGTCCCCGGCACGGACATTTGGTGGTCGGTGCCCCAGAAGCGGCGTTCTCGGAAGCCGGCAGACATTTCTGCCCAAGAAACTTAGGTTGGCGCTTATGGGCGGCCCCCCTGAACCGCGGCCGACTCCCCCGTTCGGCCTCTCGCCGGGCTGAAAACAGCGGTTCCCGGGAAGACCCGCGCGGACGGGCGTACGCCCCACCACCCTCCGACTGAGCTATCCTTGAGCACATGTCCAGAGGGTGCGTTGTTCTTGTTCTTAGCGGTCTGCTGATTCTGGGGTCCTGCTCCAAACAAACCGGCCTGACTCCCGGCCCCGGCTTCCGCAAAGCCTTGCAGGAAGCTCTCATTCAGGCCCAGCCCGGCGCGGTGATCGAGATCCCGGAAGGGAAACACGACATCGACGGGCCGCTCACGCTCACCGTCGATAACGTCACGCTGCGCGGCAAGGGAATCGACAAAAGCGTCCTGTCGTTCCTGAACCAGACCTCCGGATCCGCCGGCCTCACGGTTACGGCGAACGGTTTCACCGTCGAGGATCTGGCCGTCGAGGACACCAAGGGCGACGGCATCAAGATCAAGGGCGGCACGGGCGTCACCTTCCGCCGCTTCCGCGCCGAGTGGACCGGCGGCGCCAAAGAGACCAACGGCTCCTACGGAATCTATCCGGTGGAGTGCAAGGACGTCCTGATCGAGGACTCGATCGTTAAGGGCGCTTCCGACGCGGGCTTCTATGTCGGCCAGTCGCGCAACATCGTCGTGCGGCGAAACCGCGCCGAGATGAACGTCGCGGGCATCGAGATCGAGAACTCGGTGAACGCCGACGTCTACGAGAACGTCGCCACCAACAACGCCGGCGGCATCCTGGTCTTCAATCTCCCCGACCTGCCGATGAAAGGCGGGAAGATCACGCGCGTGTACAAGAACCAGGTATTCGCGAACAATCATCCCAACTTCGCGCCCAAGGGGAACATGGTCGCGCAGGTGTCTTCCGGCACGGGCGTGATCGTTCTTGCGACCAGCCAGATCGAGGTCTTCCAGAACACGTTCAAAGACAACAAATCCGTGAACGTGAACATACTCAGCTATCAGAGCACGGGGAATCCGATCAAGGACACGGCCTACGATCCGTACACCGAGGCCATCCACGTTCACGACAACACGTTCTCGGGCGGCGGCGACGCTCCCGACGGAAAGGTCGCGACGCTCGCGAAAGCGGTCGGCGCGCCGCTCGCAAGCATCCTGTATGATGGCGTCGTCAATCCGAAGCGCATGACCGCGAAAAAGCAGTTGCCGGACGAAGCGCGCATTTGCATCGAGAACAACGGCGACGCGACCTTCCTGAACTACGACGCCGCCCACGAATTCAAGAAGCCGAGCCGCGATATCTCGCCGCATAAGTGCAGCCTCCCTGCCCTGCCCGCGGTCACGCTGCCCTCCGGAGCGTGAGAATGAAGCGCGCGGTACCGGCGCTGGCGGCGTGTCTGCTATCGTCGTGCGGCTATTTCAGCAAGGACGTCCGGCCGGTCCTGGACGAGCCGTTTCCGAAAAAGCTCTCCGAGTGGCGGCTGTTTGTGGGCGACCTGAAGCAACTGCGGCCCAACGCAGGCGTGGTCCCCTACGACCTGAACACGCCGCTGTTTTCCGACTACGCCGACAAGTCGCGCTACGTGTGGATGCCGAAGGGAGCCGCGGCCCGTTACCGCCCTACCGAAGCCTTCGAGTTTCCGCCGGGGGCGGTGCTCGCGAAAACGTTCTCCTATTCCGGCCGCATCGTCGAGACCCGCCTGCTGGTGAACACCAGGAAAGGATGGGTCGGGGTTCCTTATGTGTGGAACGATCGGCAGACCGACGCGACGCTCGAGATCGCGCCCGATCCCGTCACGGTGCATTGGAAGAACCTCACGATTCAGTACATCATTCCGAACACCAACCAGTGCAAATCGTGTCACGACCGGTCCAAGACCGTGGTGCCCATCGGTCCCAAAGCGCGGCACCTGAACAAGACCTACGCGTACTCGACCGGACCCGAGAATCAACTCGAGCACTGGACGAAAATCGGCTACCTGACCGGCGCGCCGTACCCGGCGAGCGCTCCGCGAAACGCGGCTTGGGACAATCCGTCCTCCGGCACGCTCGAACAGCGCGCGCGAGCGTATCTGGATGCCAACTGCTCGCATTGCCACAACCCGCAAGGCCCCGCCGATAACACGGGATTGTACTTGACAGCCGACCAGCCGGATCCTCTGCGGATCGGCTTCTGCAAGGTGCCGGTAGCGGCGGGCCACGGCTCGGGCGATTTGCGGTTCGACATGGTCCACGGAAAGCCGGACGAGTCGATCCTCATACACCGCATGGATTCGGTCGAGCCGAAGGTGATGATGCCCGAAATCGGCCGCTCGACCGTGCACCGCGAAGGCGTGGAACTGATCCGCGCCTGGGTGAAAGGCGTGCGGGGAGACTGCGTTAACCCGCGCGCGAACGATTAACCAAATGGTTAGCAAAATCAAGTTTATCCAAACCTGTTTTCAACGGCTTAGCTTTCGGCAACGAGCGTGCATTGGAAAGGACATGCGAAACATGAACAACTTCGGCGCAGACGAAACCGGCGGTGAAGGGTTGGCGCGGCTGGTCCCCGCGCTGGTGATCGTCCTGATGACGGTTGCATCCTGGGTTGGAGTTTTCGTGGTCCTTCGCGGTGCTGTGGACTATGCCCCGTCCGCCCAGAGTACGAGCGTGGAAACCATCTCCGACTCGATGGGCGGGCGGTAGTTTCTCAACCGTTTCCGAGCCACGACCGTCAGGGAGTGGCGGCGGCCCGCGTCTTTGTTCGAATCCGGCAGAGATAGTGATCGGCCGCCATATACAAAACCGACCCATCCCCGCCCCACGCGCAGTTCGCGGTCCGCTGCTTCGTGTCGATGCGGCCGAGCAGCTTCCCGTCCGGCGTGATTACATTGATCCCACCGGGCCCTCCCGCGAACAGGTTTCCATTCGCGTCGATCTTCATCCCGTCCGGGAGACCGGGCAAGCCTTGCTTGAAGGCGTCCGTCGCGTCGTAGAGCACCTGTCCCGGTCCGACCGTACCGTCCGGAAGTACCGGGTACTTCATCCACACCGCGCGCTCCGGATCCGAGTTCGCGATGTATAGCGTCTTCTCATCCGGCGAGAACGCAATCCCGTTCGGCCGGCTCAAGTCCTTGATCAGCAGCGTCAGCTTTCCATCCGCCGACAACCGGTACACGCCATAAAACTCCAGCTCCCGCCGCGGATCGTCGGAGTTCTTCGGCAGCCCGTAAGGAGGATCGGTGAAATACAGATCGCCGTTCGATTTGTAAACAAGATCGTTCGGACTGTTGAAGCGCTTGCCCAGGTAGTTGTCCGCGAGCGTTCGCTTTCCACCGTCTTTTTCCAGCCGCGAGACGCGCCGGTCGCCGTGCTCGCACGCCACCAGGCGGCCCTGATGGTCCAGGGTCAAACCATTGCTGCCCGGCTCGCGCCCATAATCCACGCGGCCCGTGAATCCGGACGGCTTCAGGTAGAGCGTGACGCCCTCGGTTTCCGTCCACTTCATGATGGAATTCCGCGGGATGTCGGAGAACAGCAGGTATCCACCGTCGCGCACCCAGACCGGACCCTCCGCCCATTCGAACCCCGACGCCAGCACCTCGATCTTCGCGTCGCGATCAATCAGATCGTTCATGCGCGCGTCCAGGCGGACCACCTCGCCCAGGGTGGGACGAACGTTCTGCGCCGGAACCAGCGCCGCCGCGGCAAACACTGCGAGAAATCGCTTCATGGCTGTTAATCCTATCACCCGTTCCACACTCCATTTCCACGCAGCGCGAAATTCGCCACGTGACCCGCGCGCGCCGCGGCTACGCCCACTTCCACCGGCGCATTCGGCGTGCTCCGGCTACGCATGCACTCCAGAAAATTCTTCATGTGGTCTGGCGCGCCGTCGCCCTTGCTCTTCACCTGCATCGCCGGGTGGTCCGGCTCGTAATTCTCGCTGTAGCGCGGGATCTCGTTGTACACCGTGAAGCCGCTGCGGTGCAGGCGCATCGCGCCCGCCGTGCCGCGGAACAGGATCCCGCCGCCTTCGATGTAGCCCAGCAGGGCGCTGTCGAACTCCACAATGGCGTTGGGATAGGTGAGCGCCGCGCTCATGGTGTCGGGCGTCTGCCGCTGCTTCAGAATGGCCCGCGTGCCGGAGGCCGTCGCGCGCGAGGGCAGGTCCTGGCCCATGAACCAGTGCGCGACATCCACCCAGTGGACAAACAAATCGGTCATCGCGCCGCCACCGAAATCCCAATACCAGCGCCAGTGCGCGAACTGATCGGCGTCGAACGGGCGGTCCGCGGCGGACCCGAGGAATCGCTTCCAGTCGAGCTTCGACGTATCGAGGTTCGACCCGGCGTCCTGGCCCGCGATGTGATTCTGATACCAGTACGTGCGGATGAATGTGACCTGTCCGAGTCTGCCCGACGCCACAATCTCCTTGGCTTGCAGGTAGTGGTCCCAGCTCCGTTGCTGCGTTCCCGTTTGCACCACGCGCTTGGATTCGCGCACCGCCGCGATGAGAGGCTCGCCCTCTTCGATCAGATGAGTCGCCGGCTTTTCGCAATACACGTCCTTGCCCGCCCGCACAGCGTCGATGGTGATCGGCACGTGCCAGTGATCGGGCGTTCCGATCACCACGGCGTCGATGTCCTTACGATCCAGGATTTCGCGATAGTCGACGGTATCCTTCGCGCCCGCCGTGAATTTCGACCGCGCTTCCGCGCGGCGCGGCTCGTACACATCGCAGACCGCGACGATATCGTTGCCGCCGATCCGGTTCAGCAGCGAAAGCAGGTGTTGGCACCGGCTGCCGGTCCCGATCGCGCCCACCTGGATGCGATCGTTCGCGCCGAGTACGCGGTTATAGGACGCGGCGCTCGCGATAGCCGCCTGGAGAAAACGGCGGCGGTTCGTGTGTTTCATGCACCCATTGTTGCTTATGGGCGAAAAAGATTGTTCAGGTTCTCGGGCGATTCGCGGGTGGACGGGTTCAAGACCACCAGCGGGTCGGACGCCAGCGCATCGCCCAGCCGCGCCGGGTCCGCGATGCCCTGCCGCCAAGCCAGTTCGAAGTTGAACTCCATCTCTCCATGGCTGTCGGCCACGAAGTTCGTGTGCCAGAAATTATCGAACACCATCGCCAGCAGGCGATGCGTGTCGGGAGGCGCGGTGGTGCGGCGCTCGACGGTGTGCGGACCGCCGACGGACACCAGCGCCGCGTCGCGCGTCACCCACATCCAGCCACCCTCCGGCGCGGCATAGTGCGCCCAGCCGTCGATGGCATAGTAGTCGCGGCACGAGCCCTCGAGCTGGTCGGTGTACGGCGTGAACGGAACGCCTCCGCTGGAGAACACCGGCATGCGCCCCTCGGTGGGGAACGCGAACGCGAGGTAGAACACCTCCGGCGCGGTGGAGCTGACGCGGTTCAGCTGCACCGTCACGCGCGCCCGCGGCTCGTCTTTGTACAGTTCGATCCGCCGCGTGCTGTCTCTCAATCTCGGATGACTGACCGGCTGCGTGTAGACCATCGTGTGCGCGGTTTCTTCGACGCCGGCGGTCCCGTAGCCCGGTTCCATTGCGACCAGGTACTTATGGCGCAGCGCTTCGCGTTCCCGCGCGTCCTTGGCCCCGTGGATCTCGCCGATGTTGGGCCGGTTCGCGGCCGCTACGGAAAGAAAGTGTCCGGCCTCTCCCGCGAACAACGGCTTCGTCATTCCCGGCCATGTCGCGGAAACGGGCCAGCCGTTGCTGTCCGTTTCGACGGCCGGCTTGCCGGTGTTCACCGATACTTCCGCCGCGGTCTTTGTCAGCCGGTACGCGGCAATGGATCGCGGCGGCATCCCGCCGACCCACAATTTCGTCAGGCCCTCCTTGCCTGCGTGCAGCGCGATTCGCGATTTTGCGTCTTCTACCGCTACGAAATCGTCGCGCATCGCGCGCGTCGAAAAGCGAGCCCAACCGGTGTACGGCTCGCCGCTCGTATTCGCCACATACAACCCTTCCGGCAGCGGATCGATCTTCGTGCGCGCGCGCCGCGAAAGCAGCCATTCCGCCGCGCCGCGGGGCCGGTGCGCCAGCAGGCTTTTCTCGGTGTATTGCCCGATGGTCTCGATTCCGTCTGGCTCCCGAATGCTCGCGTCCGCGCCCCAGGTGTGCTCGTCGAAAAGACACAAGTTTTTCAAAATGTTTTCGACACTCGCCCGCGCCGAGACAGGCATTGGTCCCCATACCGGCGACACCGCGGCGATCAGCTTGCGCTTCGCGATGCGGCTGGCCGCGAGTTCGCGCGGTCCGGATGCGTCTCCGTTGGCCCACCAATCCGTCCACTCTCCCTCCAGCGTGCGGACACGCCCACCGATCTCCTTCTCCATCGAGAACACGGCGTCCGTCGCCGTCGTGAATCGCAATGCCGGCTCCAATCCGAGCTTGTTCCATGCATCGACAAATCCTGCGAGCGGCGGGAATGGCCCGTCGTTGTCCCATCGCCACTGATTCGTGTAGGACAACATCAGCGTCGGGTAATCGTAGCCTTCCGCCTGCAACTTCGCCAGCCGCTCCAGCAAATGCGCGTGCGCCGTACGCAGGGATGCCTCGTCGGTTCGCAGCATATCGCCCGGCCGCGGCGGCCCGAGCGCCGTGTCCTGGGCGCGCCCGCCGCGCAGCCACGCCTTGGCTTCGAAATACGAGAACGCCGTTCCGTAATGATCGCCCAGCCACACAAACATGCGGCGTCCGTCCGGCATCTTCCACCAGAATGCCGACGGCCGCCGGAACGGAGGCCCGCCGCTGTCCGGGTTGATGCCCATCAGCAGATGCGAGATGCCTTTGTCCAACAACCGCAGCGCCCCGGCGCGCGGGAAACCGTTCACGTCATTCTGCATCGCGGCGCGCGGATTGAGCGCGCGCCACACATTGGCAGGCAGCCACGACAACATCTGTCCCCACTGCATCGCGTTTTGAAACGGCGTCTGGTTGAACGGCAGGGCCATAATGTCCATCTGTCCGGACCGAACGGCCGCGACGAGTTGTTGGCGTTGAACTGGCGTTCGGTCGCGCCACCAGTCGTCGACAGTGAGGATCGCCTCGGCGGTCCAGCGGAAATGCTTGTTTCTCTGACATGCATCCAGCGCGGCGTCGAGATAGCGTTTCTGCAAATCGCGCGTCACCGACGGCAGATCGGTGAAGCCGACGTCCGTATGCGAGTGATGAATGATGTCTACCCGGCGAACCCCGGGGTTGTCCGCGGCGGCAAGGATCAGCGGCGCGGGCAGGCAGTAGAGGAATTCTCGTCGAGTTGACATCACAGCTTGCCTAGAGTGGTTACTACCACAACTGACACTGCTTGTCCGCCGCTCGTACCATGGGGTCGCCGGCCTGGCACTGAAACGCCTTCCGAAACTCGGGCATGTTTTGAAGCGTGCCGTTCGCCCGAAACTTGGGTAGCGGGTGCGGATCGGTGTTCAGCCGCAGGCGCGTGGCTTCGGGACGGTATTGGCTGGCCCAGACCCGCGCAAACGCGAGGAAGAATCGCTGGTCGGCCGTAAAGCCGTCCAGCTCGGCCGCAGCCGGTTTGCCGCGCAGTGTACGCTGATACGCCTTGTAGGCGAGCGTCAAACCGCCGAGGTCGCCCATCGCCTCGCCGACCACCAGCTTCCCGTTGTGATGCTGGCCGTCGCCGATTTCGAGGGTGTTGAACTCGTCGACCACGCACCCGGCGCGCTGCTCGAATTTCTTGCGATCCTCGTCGGTCCACCAGTTCTTCAGGTTGCCTTCGGCGTCGAATTTCGATCCCTGGTCGTCGAAGCCGTGGCCCATCTCGTGGCCGATCACGGCGCCAATTGCGCCGTAATTCGCGGCGTCGTCGGCGGTCATGTCGAACATTGGCGGTTGAAGAATACCGGCCGGAAACGCGATTTCGTTGAACGTTGGATTGTAGTATGCGTTGACAGTCGGCGGAGTCATGCCCCAGTCGTTGCGATCCACCGGCTTTCCGATCTTCGCGAGTTGATAGATCTGATTAAACCGGCCGGCAGCGCGGGCGTCGTCGAAGTAGTTCCCGGGCTCGATCTTCAGGCCGGAGTAATCGCGCCACCGGTCGGGATAGCCGATCTTGGACGCGAATGCGTTCAGCTTCAGGAGGGCATTCTTTCGCGTTTCGGGGGCGAGCCAGTCCGCGGCATCGAGTTGCTCGCGCAGCGTGGTGCGCAGATTCTCCACCAGCTTGCTCATGCGGCGCTTGGCCTCGGGCGGAAAATACTTCTGCACGAAGAGTTGCCCGAGTGCGTCTCCCATCGACCGGTCCACCGCGTTCGCGCAGGTCTGCCAGCGGGGCAACTTCTCTTTTACTCCGTTGAGTACTTTACTTTCGAAAGTAAACTCTTCATCGAAAAACGGCTCGGCCATCAGAGAAGCGGATGCATTGACGACGCGCCAGCGCAGCCAGTTCTTCCAATCGTCCAGCGGCGACGCGGCGATCTGCGCGTTGAGTTTTTCGAGAAGCCTGGGCTCCGTGACGTTGATCGGCGCAGCCGTGTCGAGGTGGAACTGAACGAACAGCGGCTTCCAAACGAAGTTCGGCGTGAGCGCGGACATTCCGGCGAAATCCATTTTGTGATAACGAGAGTAAGGATCGCGGCGCTGCACGTTGGTCGGCGTGGCCTCGGCGAACGAGGTTTCGAACGTTAGGATCATCTTCGCTTCCGCGTCCGCGGCGTCCGGTTTGTCGCCCAGCAACTGCATCATCCGCGAGACGTGACCCACAAACTCCTCGCGAATTTGCTTCGACTTGGGATCGTCCTTGAAGTAGTAATCGCGATCGGGGAGCGATAGAGCGCCGGCACTGACATTCGCGATCGTCTGCTTGGAATTCTTGAGGTCCGGCGAGCCTGTTATGGCAACCGGGCCGATGCGCCCGTGCTGCTGGAGTTCCACGATCACTGCATTCAGATCCTTGGCCGAAGAAATCGCGGAGATGCGGGCGAGGTCCGGATAGATGGGTTCCGCGCCGCGGAGATCGATGTCGGCGGTCGCCATGCAGCTCGAATAGAAACTGGCGATCTTGCGCTCGTTGGAACCGGCCGCGGCGGCTTTGTTCGCGGACGCCGCGTCCAAAATGGCGTGCAGGCGCTCGCGGTTGGCTTCGGCAATTACCGACATCGTTCCCCAGGTTGGGTACCGCGCGGGTATTGGGTTTTTGTCTACCCAAGTGCCGTTGGCGTAACGCCAGAAGTCGTCACAGGGCTTGCAGGCGGTGTCCATGCCGGACCGGTCGATGCCGCTACGCGGAGCGTCGGATGCCATCAGCATGGCGGCGATGAGGAACGAAAGCGGGACTCGCATAAAAAAGAGTAGGCGAACCCCACGGCGGTTGGGTTACTTGAAGATGATTTCCGACTTGCCGCTAAACTTTCGATAGGTTCGGAACTCGACGACGTTGCGAATGCAGTCGGACTTTCCGCGAAAGCACGCTAGCGTCTCGGCGTGCGACGGCAGCAGGAATTTGTCGGTGCCAAGATTCACCCACGCGTAGTCGATGGCGGTTTCCACCGCGTCGTTGGGGAATCCCTTCGGCAGTTGAACGGCCTGCAACTCAATCCGCAGCACGCGCGCCGAATCCTTGGCGATCCACACGGTGCCACGGTAGGCGGGGCGCACGGTCTGGGCCGACGCTTCCACGGTCCAGTGCGAGTAAGCGCGCTCCACTTCGAACTTGTACACCACCGCTTCCTGGCCCGATGTGGAACGCTCTCCCGAGAAGTTGAACTCGGCATGCGTGGCCGGCCAAAACAGGTCCGACAGGATGCTTGCGAATTCGCCGGTGGACCAGGCTCCGGTTTCCTTTATCGCCCCCTTCACCGGCTTCCCGTCGATGGCGAGTTTCTCGTACCGCTCCTTGCCATCTTCGTACACCACGTCGGCGGACACGACGTCTTTGGGCCTCCAACTCACGGGCCGGCCCTCGCTGTAGTAGCGGGTGGTGAATTGCTGGCACATGTAGTTAGGAAGTCCGGTGAGAAACGATTCGGACGCGGCCCGCGCGCGTTCAATCATCGAGGGCGGAGCCGCGGATTCCGCCTTGGTCTCGACGACCGGCTCGGGGGGCTCTTCCTCGGCCTTGGCCGCGGGCTGCGGGCGCGGCTTGGGAATCCCCCGTCGCAACTGCGGAGGCCCCTCGTCTTCGGGATCGAAAGCCGGCGGCGGTCTTACGACGGCACCGGGTTCGGGCGGGGTTGGCGTGGGACTCGCGGCGGCTTCACGAACCGGAGGATTCTCGCCTTTGGTCACGGACGTAGCAGTGAAAAAGCCCCGGTCGTCCTCGGTCGCTTCCACCTGCACGTAATCGCCGGAAGCGAGGGCATCCGCTCTCTTTGTGCTCTCGTTTAACCGGAAAACGATGATTCGATGATCGGGGCATTCGATCTCCAGATCCTTGGCCTCGAGCCGGGTGATCCAGCCGTCCAGATGCTTCTTCTCAGCGGCAGCTTTTTGCTTAGAGCGTCGAGGAAACGGAAGGCCCGGCCCTTGCGGAGACCCGAGTTGGACGAGCAGAAGGATGGCGAGAAGGCTGGTCAACTTGCAGTTTAGACGTGGCAAACAGGCGGCTGGGTTCATGATTTTCGATCGCACATTCCGCCGCAGCTACTCTTAACCATATAAAAGAGTTACAGGCTTTATTGACTGATACAACGGGTCCTCGGAGGCGGTTTTACGCCCTCGGGATGCTACTTCTGAGGCGGGAAGGGACGACGAACCTGATTCCGTTGCCCGCCCGAAATTTTGGAGGTAATCCATGAGATTCGCGACAGTGGCGCTCTTTTTTAGCGGCTGCTTCGCCCAGACGGCCGTCGACCTAGCCCACCAGTCCAAGAGCGTGGATTTTTCGGGCATGGCGCACACACGTCCCGCGCAGGTTGGAACCAGTCTTCCAGCAGCCTGCGCGGTGGGCGAGGTGTTCTTCAAATCGGACGCCGCCCCCGGCAAGAACCTGTACGTGGCGACTTCGGCTTCGCCCTGCGCATGGACGCAAGTGGCGGCGCCAGCCGCGACCGCCGGAGGTTCGCCAGGACAGATTCAGTACAACAACACAGGCTCCTTCAACGGCTTCACGGTCAGCGGCGACGGAACGTTGAACACCGCCACGGGTGCGCTGACCGTCACGAAGACGAACGGCGCGTTTTTCGCGCCGTCCGCGACGATCGACGCCACGTCGGCCTCGAACATCACCGCGGGTACGCTCCCGGGCGGACGATTGCCGGTGTTCGCAGGCGACGTATCGAGCGCAGGCGGAAGCGCCGCCATCAACGTCCTCCGGATCAACGGCACAAGCGTTCCGCTGAACGCGAGCGCCGATACGGTTCTGGGTACGACGGGTGCCGCCACGGCAGCGTGGTTCGCGATCCCGAACTGCCAGGATTCGTCGGGCAATCATCTGAACTATAACACGCCGATCCACGCCTTCACGTGCGGCACCACCAGCAGCGGCGGGGGCGGCGGAACCTCTGGCGGGATGCCGCTGGTGGACGACACCGGCGCGGCGGCAAACGCTTATGCCGGGTGCCCGGCGGGCGCTCCCGCGCTGACGGACGGATTCGCCATCCTGTTTCGCGCGAAGTACGCCAACACGTCGAACTCGACGTTCGCGTACTGCGGAGGAACGGCCAAGAAGGTGATGAACTCCGAGGCCACCGAGTTGGGGGCCGGGCACATGTCCCAGAGCCCGATCGCGCTCTGGAATCACGCCGCCACCAAGACTTACAACGGCAACCAATCGTTCGTGATCGGCGACCTGGTATGGGACAACGGCACGGCGCAATGGTATGTGAGCGTCTTCACGGGAACCTGCGTGGGCTGCCTGGGCGATGCGAGCAAGCTGATCCCGGTGAATCCGCGCACGGTGACGCTGGTTTACCACCAGCAGGTGGACAGGTGGGAGATTCACTCGTCCCTGCGCCATGCAACGACTACCGAGGCCATCTCGGGGACCGACAACACGACAGCGATGTCACCGTTGGAGGTGCTGCAGTCCATCAATCAAAACGCGCCGCTGGCAACGGCCACGCCCAATAGGTACGACTACGGGCGCTACACGGGATCGGCCTGGGCGGGGGCGGGAACGCCCACGAATCCAGGCAGCGGGCGGGTGCCGCGCCGCTGGATCGTGGACGGATCCACCATTCTGCGATCGGACGGTATGCTGCCCTTCCTAACCGGGTGCAGCACCGGACCGGTGGCCCTGGCGCCGACGGGCGTCCGCCCGATGATGCTTCAATACAGCTCCGGCGGAACCGCACCGGGGTCGTCTTGTTACATCTCCAACGGATCTTTGCCGCCAACATGGGCGGGAACCACGATTAAGTTCGACACGCAGGTACAGGTCTCCGCGACCGCGAACATCAGTTACCTGATTGGCGTCGTCGGTTCCGCGGCGGCGCAGTCGTCCGGGGTATTGAGCTACTCGGCGGGGAGCTACGCCGCGCCGCTGGCCGCTTTCCGGTTCAACACCGCGGCGGGGGACGCGCGATGGAAATGCGTCGCGTCCGTCGACGGCACCACGCCCCTGGTGGCGGACACCGGCGCGCAGGGCACGGTGGATGGAAACGTCCACCAGTTCCAGATCTTCATCGACGACGCCTTGAACACGATCCATTTCTACTTAGACACGACGGAGGTGTGCGCCGGGACGGCATGGGGCCCGGAACTTCCCGCCAATTCGGCGATGACGCCTTACCTGGGGATCTATCAGACCGCCGCGTTCGGCTCGCCACAAACTCTTACCCTGGCCTACGTTTGGCTGGAAGCAAACCGATAGGAGCACTCAGTCATGATTTCCAAGATTGTAATATCGACACTGTTTTCTTACTCTTTAGCGCTGGCTCAGACGACCATCTTCGGTCTGACAATAACCCGGACACAAACCTCCGATCCGACCGGAACTTCTTGCACCAACCCGCTGGAATTTGCGGTCTACGGCACGAAGTGGCTGGCCTGCGCGGGCGGCACGTGGCAGGCCATCGGCGGGGCTTCGGGCGGAGGATCTCCCGCCGGATTGAACGGCCAGATCCAATACAACAATGGCGGCTCGTTCGCCGGGCTTACTGTCGGCGGCGACGGAGCCGTCAACATGTCCTCGGGAGCGCTGACGGTTACGAGAACCAATGGCGCGTCTTTCGCGCCCTCCGCGACTGTCGATACAACGGACGCGGCCAACATTGCCATCGGGACGTTGAGCGCGGCCCGCCTGCCCGCCACGATCAACGCGAACACCACCGGGAATGCGCTGACGGCGACCTGTCTCACAACGCCTCGCAGCATCAACGGCGTCGCTTTCGACGGCACGTCCGACGTCATACTCCCGAATCCGAATGTCTACGTCGTGGACGGTGTTACCTATAAATCGATCCGCGAGGCTTACAACGCTTGTTCCGCTAACCGGACAGCTAACAATGGCGGAATTGGAACGTGCGACATCTACGATTCCAATTTGCCGGAAACGATGCAGCAACTCCCTTGGAAGGCCGACCACACGGAGCGCATTAACGTGAACCTCCACCTCGGTCCCGGGGTGCTGACGTTGTGCGACTCCGGAACCACCTACGACGGCGCATGCTCCGCGCCCTTCAGTCTGGCTACCGGGAACGGCGGGCATATCACCGGCGCAGGCGCGGGCCTCTCGTTGTCCGACACGAATTCCATCATCCGTGCCGGTGCGTTGGAGACTGGGTTGCCACTGATGATACTCGGCGATACCTCCACCACCCAGGACTCTTTTGGATCGATCATCCGAGACGTGGATGTCGACTGTAACGGGAACAGCGGGATGAGCGGCATTTTCAACTCCTCGGCGCAAGAGAACAGCGAAGTTTCCCAGGTTAGAGTCAGAAATTGCCCGAATGTCGGAGTTTGGCTGTCGAGTATCAAGGCCACTAATTTCATGCTGCGAGGATTGAACATCGGATCGGCGGCGGCAACGACGCCATCCTCCATCCAGCTCTTGCTGGCGAACGTCGGGAACCCGCGTCCCATCGAGGGCGCCACCCTGAACGGGCTGAACGGCTATAACTTTCCGATCGCCACCGCCAGCGGGACCGCTTCCGGCCTGGTCGGGACGATCGCCGGAATTTCTCCGGGGTTTAGCGGGACAAGAATCGCTCCCAACCTCGGGCCGAAAGGTGCGCCAACCTTCATCACCATTTCCGGACTTCCGATAGGATGGAATGGCACCTGGCCAGTGTTGTCCACCACCGGATGCGTGTCTAATGTCTGCACCGGCATGACTTTTTTGCTCGCCGGCAACCCGGCCGGATTTGCCGCGGTGGCCGGCTCCAGCATCGCCCTCGCGCCTACCTATGCCGCGGTGTATTGTTCCGGAGACTGTTCCGGTTTCGGCGATTTAAGCGCGTCCGTGGTGGGGATGAACGTACAGGCGAACGGAATCCATGTTGAGCATGTTGGAATCGGACAAGAAGTTGCTACCAATGCAAATCCCAAAGCGATCGTACTGCACGCCGTCGCGCCGTCCTGCACGGCCACGGTCTATTCCTGCGTGCAATTTGAGAACAGCGCCTTTAACCGGGGTTCTTCCGTAAGAAACCTGAGCGCCGGCGGAGCCAACTACTCCATCACCGATCTGCTCCTCGGAAGATCAAAAACAGAGCAATGGGTCGAGGAGTACACCACCGGAACACCGGCAATTCCTTCCACACCCCTAACGGAGTTCGGGGTTCCGCTCTATTTGGTGGAGCGGGCGTGCCCGGCTGCCGGATTCGCCGGACTGGATGTACTATGCGCGGATAACGCCGCCCATCGCATTAAAGCCAGCAACAACAATGGCGGGTTTGTGCAATTAGTGCAAAGCGGAGCCGACATCGGGGCCAGCGACCAGGTCCTGAAGATCAACGGCACCAGCGTCCCGGCGAACGCCGCGGCGGACACCATGCTCGGAACGACGGCGGCGGCATCGGCTTCCTGGTTTGCCGTTCCGAACTGCCAGGATGCCAGCGGGAATCACCTCAACTACAACACCACGACTCACTCGTTTTCCTGTGGCAATACGGGCGGAGGAGCAGCTACTGCACCCGCGGGCTCTCCCGGCCAGCTCCAGTACAACAATGCCGGCGCCTTTGGTGCAGTTCCCACGATGAACGGCGACGGCACGCTCAACACCTCCACCGGAGCTCTGTTAACCACAAAGACCAACGGCGCGTCATTCGCCCCCTCGGCTACCGTCGACACGACGAATGCCGGCAACATCTCCGGCGGGACTCTGAACGCAGCCCGCTTGCCGGCATCCATCACTTCCAGCACAACCGGCGGGGCGTCGACGGCGACAGCCCTCGCGACGGCGCGCACTATCAACGGCGTGGCCTTCGATGGAACGGCGAACATTACCATCGCGGATGCCACCAAGGCGCTTACCACAACCACGGTAAACGGACATGCGCTTAGTTCCAACGTCGTGGTATCCGCCTCGGACCTGACGATCGGAACTCTCCCGCATGGCCAACTCCCGGCCCTCGTATCCGGGGATATTCCCCCGAATGCGGCTAACACGAGCGGGAATGCCACAACGGCGACCGCTCTGCAAACCGCCAGAGCGATCAACGGAGTCAACTTCGACGGGACCGCGAACATTACCATCGCGGACTCCAGCAAGGCGCCTTTAACCACCACGGTCAACAGCCATCCCCTCTCCGGCAATGTGACTGTCACCGCGAGCGACATAGGGGTTCCCGCCGACAACTGGAAATGGGTCTTCTGCAGCCCCGGTCCGTGCGCCAACGACACCGCCGGACCCGGCCAGATCGCTATGCAGGCCGAGACGGTCTACAAATGTAGAATCAACGCGATGACCCTGGCCTCCGGGACCATCGCCGTGGATTTGAGGAAAAACGGTGCGAACTCCATTTTGACTTTGCCGATCTCGATTACCAGCCCGGTCACGTCGGCCTCGGTAACCACGTTCTCGGCATACGCGGCGCTAGCGGACGGCGACTACATAACCGCCGCGCTGACGGGCACCGCCGGGAGCAACGTGACGGTGTCGTGCAACGCGAGATAAATACCATGAAACACTTCCTCTCACTGCTTACACTGTGCGGGTCGCTGGCGTGGGCGTACAACACCTGCACGTCCGTCACCGGGTCGCACAATTTGTCATCCCCGGCAAGTTGGACCGCATGCAACGGGACCACCCCACAACCCGGGGACCTCGTTGTGATCGGCGACAATTCGGCCACAACGACCCTCACCATCGACGCCGATATAGACATCGGGAGTAATCTACCTCCACTTACGGGCTATGTGAGGCTTGTACGGTCGGGTGGGACCAGTGGATATGCCGGCGACAAAACGCAAAGTTGCACCGCGGGAGTGGTCTCTGGAGGAGCTGGTCACGCCGCGAAGGTCCAATGCACCATCATCAACGGCCAACTATCTTTCATACCCTACGATAGAGGGTCTTATACGCTAGCCCCTACAACTCTGTCGGCCATCACTACCACTGGGTTGGGCACGATCGCCGGGGCCAGGACCTACCGAACCGGCACGACTACCGGAGATGGGAGGGTAGTGCCGGCAGGGAAGACACGAATGCAGTACTCGCTTGAGCCTTATTGGGTGGTGGGTTCGGTCCAGTACGTCACCCTTCAGGGCGCGGCCGGCTCCTGGAGTGGGATGAACGGCCCGCACGCCGCGACCGTTGTACAGGACGTAGACAATTCGGTGGCCACCAACCAGTATTCGCAAACCGCTGGAGTCAGGGTGGTGGACATCGATTTCGATTCCAGCGGGCTTACCGGAACTCCCGCCGGCGTCGTTGACGCGTCCACCACCTCCACGACGATTGGGACGGGATCGAAAACCTTTACGGTCAGCTCCGGCCAGATGTACGGAGTCAACAACAACATCGTCGTGCAGTACGACAGCACGCACAAACTGACCGGGACGGTCACCAGTTATTCAGGCGCCACCTTGGTGGTCAACGTAGCGAGCGTCACGGGATCCGGAACCTACGCTTTCTGGACGATGACACAGGAGATCGACACTTTCCCGGCAACTCCGGCGACATACGTCTTGAACTATGAGGCGGGCGGCGGGCCGCTGGCATTGAGAGTCACAAAGAACGCAAAGATCGTCCTGGCGCCGGGCGTCACGGCGAGGGTTCGCGGAGACGTGGGGTTCACTCAGGGAACCTACCCGGACTCGTCCACTTGGCTGACGTTCGGCGGAGGATCCCACTTCATTGTGGACGGCAGCGCCAGCGCCGGGACATACGGCCCCTACGTTTATACAATCTCGGAGGACTTAATAGGCCCAACGGCGGGAACCTTCCGGTTGATGGACGTATCGGCCTGCACGTCGGCATCCCCCTGCTCCCTGGAGGGGACGGCGGTCGCGCCCGTGAGACTGATCAGCCGCAGCGCCACGGGCAATGGGCCCTACGTTTCCTGGCTTCCCACCCCGCAGAGCGGCGCGACCAAACCCATTACAGTTAAGTGCTTCGGCGATGCCGAGATGAATGGGCTGACCATCGCGCAAAACGGCGACACCACCAACGCGATGGGCATACGGATGCACGATACGCTGTGGCTAAACAGCGGCGCGATTGAGACGGTAACCCCGCAAGACGGAGCAAAGCTCTACTTGGACTGGAGCAACTTTGAGACTCGTGGAACACTCAGCAACTATGCCATGAACATCCTGTCGGGCTCGGCTCTTCCGACCACCGGCGTGCGCCAGATCGTAAACTCGGTATTTGACAAGCCGCTCGGAAAGCCGACGCTGAGCATGGACATCAACAGCTTCACCATCTCCAACAATGTCTTTTTGGGCGGAATCTACCACAACCCAACCAACCGGACATGGCTCTACACGGACAATGTGATGAGACATACCGGTTGCTATGTGTCTTTCGGAACGCTGATTTCGGGACTCTCTCCGTCTGACTTTTATCACGTATATGATTGCGATTGGGCAACTAACCTTCATTACTTCTCGAATGCAGCCAGCGGGCTGACGGTCACCGATTTCATGTTTCAGATCGCCGGATCCAACACCAACGATAGTGGAGAATTGTTCAGCCAAACGCCGAACAGCACATTGACTTATAACCACATCTGGCTGCTTCCATCTTCCGATGGATGGGGCGGACTTGAGTTTGGCGATTTGGGAATGATGTCCGGACAACACATCACCTTGCAGCACTCGCTGTGGACGGGGGAGAATGCCTTCGGCGCCATTCAGATGGACGAGAACCAATCCAACACCGCCGGAACGATCACCTTCCGCTCGAATCTGATGTGGATTCCGGCGTGGTCGCTCAGCGCATCGCCAAAGAGATACAAGTTCGATTGGTCAAATTTTGCACCGCCTACTGACGCGTGCGCAAGCGCTGCGGATTGCGACTATAACAGTTACAGTGGCTGGACGGTACAGTCCCCGTGCACGGGGTGCGCCAACGCCGCCCTCGGGTACTCGGGAGCTTGGAGCGTAACGCCGGGGACACCCGGGGGAGTTGGCTACCATGACAGGGACGCTAACCCGCCAGCTTTCCGGCACTCCTGGAACGGGGTCCCGGAGGATGGGTCAAACAGTCTTCTAAACTGGGACCAGTGGTTCCTCGGATACCCGTTATCGGGCATGACTTGGGACGGGGTGACGGACTACGCATACGGCGCGGCCGTTTCGGGCTACTACACCTGGCGCCAGGACGGGACTCCCGACGGAAGGTACGGCAACCAGAAGTTCAACTACGTCTGCATTAACCTCTCCGGCTGCCCGCACTCCGGCCGCAGACCGGGCGTGATGAATCCGGAGCCCGAGGTGAACACCATGGGTGTGGCGGCGTGGCAGAACAACTGGTTGTGGGGAGGATTCTATTACCTCTCGCAGGCCGTGCTGAGCGGCGCTACGATTACCGACAATGCCACTCGCCCGACGTCCGGCTTCTACCCCGCGGTGGGATGCGCATCCTGCACTCCGATCCAAGCTCTATTGAATTCGATGCACGCAATCTATGCGCCAAGCAACCAGGATCTGAAGGGCGCGGCGCACGACGCAACGGACATCGGTCCCATGACAATCTACACGGCCAGCTGCCCGACCGCATATCCAGGGAGCATTCTGCCGGCGTGCAACACATTGGCTCGCTTGTGGTCCACCAGTAGCAACGGTGGCAGAGAATAGGACACCAAATGAAACAACTTGCACTATTACTGTTCGCTGCGATGGGGGCGTTTTCGGCGCCGACGATCGACTATTTCAAGTATTTCAATTACGGCCCGCAGCGGATGCTGGCGGGATACACCCACATTTATCACGTGTTTCCGCACTGGTCGTTCGTGGCGACATGCGATGCCGCGCTGAATAACTGCTACAGTGCGGCGTACACGCCGGACGGCACGGAGACCTTCAACATCGATCCTTCCGGGACACCGCCGGGAGGAGTGCAGAATCAGGTCTGGCAGCAGTTCGTACCGACCTACAAAGCTACAAACATCGCCTCTAACGGAAACGCCGCGGGACACTGGACGCTCAATCGGGCTCCCACCGGAGCGGCGGTTACGATCACATCGACTGGAACCATACGATTCTTTATGGGCGGCGGAAACTACAAAAACACACACCCTATGTACTTGCAGAACATTTCGCCAAGCGGGTGGCCCGCCGGCACGACGTTTCGCTACTGGAACGGCTTTGTCTTCACGTCTTGCTACGGCAGCGATGCGGGGGCGTCCGGAAGTTACTGGAATTGGGGCAGCAATTACAGATGCACGGAAGTCACGATCCCAGCCGACGCCGCTCCAGGCACCTATAATACCGGATGGACGTTATGTGCCGACAACCTCGGAAATGGGTGCGCTACAATCTCCTGGCCGATTCAGGTTGTACGGACACCGACTTACACGGAATCGGCTCCGTCCAATATTCCGGCCCTGCCGGCTCAGTTCGTGGATCCCGCTCCATGCCTGAATTCCAACTTTCAGGTCATCGGCGGAAATTGCTCCTTCCAGAACCTTGCGGCGGCGGGCAACACGGACGCCCAGAGGGGAGGCGCGTATTGGTGCTCCGACACGCACAACCCGGATAACTTCATGGAGCTGCGTTCCCCGCCGCAGTATCTCACGCTCAGCCAGGAGGGAGTGGGGTCCGATATATCGGTCTGGTATTACGATGGAGCGAAGCAGTTCTTCAATGTCGCCAACTGGTTTGGCGATCCGAAGTGGGCAAACTGCGCCCGCATGATCGTATCGCGCTACACGCAGTTCGGTCCGGGCACGCCGGGAGTAGCAGGGAATCCTATCGGGTTCAATCCTGGACCGTATAACACGCTGGGGACGAGCGCCTACGGCAAAAACTGGAGGCTTTTCCCGGATGGCATCGGAATGGGTATGGCGCAGTTCAACGATGGAGTGTACTCCGACGCCGCGGTGCCCAATAGATGGAACGCGCGAATGGTTGCGGCGATGTGGAGGCTGTGGGGCTCCGACTGGTCGTCGCCGGGCAACGGCGGACCGAGCGCCACCATCGGATATGAGCGGGAGACGGCCTACGCGCTGAATATCGCGACTGCCATGCGCGAACACCTGGGGGTGCCGCTCCGAAACCCGGACGGGACTATTACGGCATTCGGACTCCAATACCAGCGCATCGCCGACGCGCTTTGCAGCATCGTCTTGGAAAATTTCAATCCCGCCGCGAGCGGGCCATACGATATAGGACCGGTCGACTACCAGTCATGGATGACCGGCGGCCTGATCACCGAGGCGCTGCGGAGGTATTATGAGCAATCGCACGATCCGCGCGCGGTCTATCTCATCAAGTTACTCCTGGACGATATCTACGCGGGATATAGTTACACCGCTCACGCGATCAAGTGGATGAAGTTCTCCGATGGCCCGTGGTGTTATGGAGTGACCGTGGTGAACAACGACCCAATTTACGGATGGTACATAGGCTCGAACGGGAACGGCGGCTGCGGCCAGAACAATCACCCCAACATCGACGGGATGGTGGCGAGCATCTACGCCTGGTGGTGGCGCAACTTCGGCGGGAGCGATAACACATACCAGGCCTTCTCGGATGAGCTGGCGACTTACAGTTTGGTGGCCGGCTTCGGGGCTCCGAAAGACTGGAACCAGGTCATGCGGTTCAGTTTCGATTACCTTCGCTGGCGCCAAGGGCGCTGAGGGCGGCTCCGACCAACGGCGCCTGCCATCCAAGAGTAGCGCGCACGACTCTCGCCGAACCGGCGAACGGACCGGCGGACCGGCGGAAGGCTGCGATGGCGGGCGACAGTAGCAGATCGCCCGCCTCCGACACGCCTCCGCCGACCGCGATCGTGTCGGGGAAGAAAATGTTCGCCAGCGAAGCGAGAGCGACGCCGAGGTTGTGTCCGGCCTCGGCCAGAGTAGCGGTTGCCTCCGGGTCTCCGGCGCTTGCGGCGGCAATAACGACGGCCGCGGAGTCCGTTCGCATTGCGCCGCCGCGCTCGCGATATCGATTCACGATGTAGGGCGCCGCCGCCTCGGCCTCCGCGCATCCGCGACCGCCGCAAGAGCATGCCCGCCCGTCTGGCCGCACGATCACATGCCCCGCGTCTCCGATACATCCGTGAGCTACCCTCAATAGCTCTCCGTTCGAAATCATTCCGGCGCCGATCCCCGTGCCGACGGTGACGCACAGGAAACGCTTACTGCCAATCCCTTCGCCGAAGCGCGCCTCCGCCAAGGCAGCCGCGTTGGAATCGACCTCCAGCGCGACTGGGGCCGGGAATCGCCTTTCCAATGTTTCGCGCAGCGGATATCCCTGGAGCCACTCGAGGTTGGGATTGAAGAGGAGATGCGCGCGGTTCTCATCGAGAAAACCGGCCACCGAGATCCCGACGCCGGAGCACGGCCGCAAGAGTAGAGGATCGATGGCGCCCAGGACGCGATCGAGAAAACGCGCGGGGTCCGGACCGGTGGTGGGCAGCACGACGATGCCGTGCACCGCGCCCGCTGCATCCACCAATCCGGCCTTCGTGTTGGTGCCACCGATGTCGATGGCCAGCGCCGGGCCGGTCACGCTCCCAGCTTACCCAGCCAGCCCTCAATCGGCGTCCGCAGTCCTTCCGGCTTCCAAGGCATGGCAATTTTGCGTCCCTGGCCCGCGGACGCGTATGCGGCGTAAATGACCTCCAGGACGACACGGCCATCTCCGCCGGTAGCTTGCGGGGTTTCCTTGCCGCGGACGCAGCGGGCGAAGTGTGACATCTCCTGCGGGAAGCCGTAGTTCCAGAGTTCGTCGAAGACGGGATAACTCCAGCCCTGAGTGGTCGGCGCTTTTTCGACCGCGTAGCCGAAGCCATATTCGCTGTAAGTAGGAAGCGCGTTGCCCATGTGCAGGTTGGCATAAGTCACTCCGCCCTCGCCGAAGACTTCAATGCGATCGTCCATGCCTCCCCGCCGGGCCCAGCTATTCTCGATCAGGCCGACGGCGTTGTTCTCGAATTCGACAATGCAGAGGCAATCGTCCTCGCCCTTCGTCTTATCTCCGTGTACGTAGGTTCCCATCTGGCAGTAGACCGATTTGATCCGCGGCCGGCCGAGGAACCAGTAACAGAACGCAATGCCGTGACAGCCGAGATCCATCAGCGCGCCGCCGCCCGACAACTCGACGTTCCAGAACCAGGGACTGTGCGGGCCGAAGTGCTTCTCGCTTTGCTTGATGAGATACACGCGTCCGAACGCGCCCTGATCGGCCATTTCTTTCGCCTTCCGGTATTTCGGCGTGAAGAACAATTCCTCCGCGTAGAGGAGGAGAACACCCTTCCGCTTGCACGTGTCAATCATCTCGTCGGCTTCGTCGAGTGTGATGCAGAGCGGTTTCTCGCAGAGCACGTGCTTGCCGGAGTTCGCGGCGTCGATGGTCATTTGCGCGTGCAGCGAGTTCGGCGCGGTGATGGTGACCAGCTCGATGTCCGGCTCCTTCAGCATGTCCCGGTAATCCAGGAACACGCGCGGGATGCCGTAGCGATCCGCAAGCTTCTGCGCGTTGCCCGGCGTCGGCGAAGCGACTGCCACCACTTCGGCTTCCCCGGGCAACATTTGAAACGATGCCGCATGAATGTCGGCTTCAAATTGCGAGCCGATAATTCCTACTTTTACCTTCCCTGTGTTGGCCATACCAGGGCCGATTATATATAACACTGGTAGGGGGATGTCGAGGCGGTTGAGGCCGATTCGCCCGGCCGGATCTGGGCTAACGGGATTGACCCGGGACACACCCGAGCACGAAGAACATGAAAATCCGCTCCCATGTACTGGTGAGGATAGCCTCTATGAGCTGCGGCGTAGCCGCTGCCGTGCTGGCGGCGGCAGGCCTATTTCCGTTTGAGACTGTGAAAGCTCTCCTCCTGCCCTATCTTCCTCCGGGCAAGGGAGACCTGTTCACGGTAGGCCGCTATTCGCAAGCGGTCACAGGAACGCGCGTGCTGTCGATCGTGATGCTGGCGCTCGCGATTGTTCTTTTCAGGGCGGCGGTTCCGCTGGGCAGGCGTCTGTCATCGTTTGGGCGCGACCTCCGGTCGATTTATGGCGTCGCCATCGCGGGCGTGTGGAAGTTGCGGGACGCGGACAGGCTGCACCTTGCCGCTCTGGGCGCAATCATCCTGTGGACCGTTATTCTCCGGTTCGCTTTCCTGAACGAAGCGATGCGCTGGGACGAGTCGGACACTTTCTTGAGTTTCGCTTCGCGTCCCCTGTTCGTCGGACTTGCCTACTACACCCCGAATAATCACCTACTCAACACGCTGTTGATGCACTTGTCCTATTCGGTCTTCGGCGTCTCGCCATGGGCTCTGCGCCTTCCTACAGTCATCGCCGGCGTCTTCATCGTTCCACTCACGTATGCTTCGATCCGTGTGCATCAAGGCAGGGACACAGCGTTGCTTGCGGCGGCACTCGCAAGTGCGAGTTTTCCGCTCATCGAGTACTCAACAAACGCCCGTGGATACAGCATCGGAACGGCGTTCTTCCTGCTCATGATCCTGCTCGCCGGATTGGGAATCCGAGGTGAACGGGCGGCGTGGACTCTGCTCCCGGCCACCGCCGCGCTGGCAATCTACTCGGTCCCCACCATGT
The DNA here is from genome assembly GCA_025353165.1 of Acidobacteriota bacterium. Taxonomy (GTDB): domain Bacteria; phylum Acidobacteriota; class Terriglobia; order Bryobacterales; family Bryobacteraceae; genus TMP-7. Next base: position 85,485 of record JANXRE010000068.1, read on the forward strand.
GTTTCGGCGTCGCGGGGCTCTTTGCGTGGGTTTTGATGACAACGAAATCGGCCGGCCGCGTTCTCCTTCTGAGCCTAGCGGCGGTTGCCGCGACCTTGGTCCTTTATGCTCCGCCCCTGGCGGTTACCGGCTCTTCCAGCCTCATCCACAATCAATGGGTCGCACCGCTTCAGCTCCGGGAGTTCCTTGCGCGAATACCATTCGCATTGAGTTCTCTCTGGGAGTACTGGAACATGAGGCTGCCGGTTTTTCTCGCCGTCCTGATCGCGTTGGGCGTGGTAGCGAGCGTGATCATTCGGGTAGCCCATGGACGGTCAAGCTTCCCCATGCTGCTCGCGATTGTGCTCGTTTCCGCGGCGATGGTCGTGTTTCAGCGGGTGCATCCGCCGCGCCGGGCGTGGTTGTTCCTTCTGCCCGTTTACCTCGGGGCGGCAGCGGAAGGATGGAGCTTTCTCTGCAGCAGATTCCCGCAGCCGAGGTGGGTCATTCCTGTACTGGCGGTGGTCCTTTCGGGCTGGATGGGTTTGCAGGTTGTCCGCGGAGGATCTCTTTACCGTCCAGGCGGCGAGAAATACAAGTTCCACAACGCCGAAGAGTACGGATTCCCCAACGCCGAAGCGTTCGCCATGACTTTCCGGGATCGACTGGAACATGGCGCTACTCTGGTGTCCGCGGAGCCTCACACGTTACCGGTCAAGTTCCAGATGTTCGCGCATCGGATATCTTATCGGCCATCTCCTTCCGGGGACCTGCTTATCATTACAAAGCCAGGAGAGACGCCGTACGGATCCGGAATCCGGACGGAAGATATACAGGTTCTCGGAAAAGTGGCGACCTATCAGTACGCGGACGTGTACGTGGGGAAAAGAACGGCTCAAAGTCGGGTGGTAACCGCGGCGCCGCCTTAGGGAGAAGCACATCATGTTTGGCCGAGGCGGATGATGTCGGGCATGACCATCGGACTGCACTGCACCGCGAGCGCGCCCCAGTTCCAGCCGACTCCGAAACCCGCGAGAATCAGGTTCGCCGGTTCACAAACGCGTCCATCGTATCCATTGGCCACCCCGAGAGCGAGAGCACATCATTTATCAACGGCGGCACTTGCGGAAGCGTGAAGGCGAACACCTTTGAACCGTCCATGTATAGATCGAGGGAAGACCGGAGGACGCCGTCGGCTCCCGGACGCCGTTCGATCGTCTCCGCCGTGACGCGATTCCGGTATCCGCTGCCCGGCGCGATCAGGTAATCCCGGCCCGCGCCATCGGTGCCCACCACGAAGCTCATCGGAGGCGCATTCTCGTCGCGCTCCAGGGCCGTGGCGGACGCCAGCAGGAGAACTCGCTTCGCCGATCCGGCGGCTAGCAACGTCGAGCAGACCCAAAGACCATAGATGTATCCCGAACATCCGAGAGCCATGTCGAAGGCCGCACATGTTTTCGGAATGCCGAGGCGCTCCTGCAGACAGCAAGCGGTGCCGGGCAAGTCGTAATCGTGAGTCTGCGAAACCACGACAGAGCTTCGATCGTTTGCGAATCCCAGTTTAAGTCCGCCAGCAGCATCGCGGCGGCGGCGCAGGCCAGGTCCGAAGCGCACATGCCGGCGGGCGCTACGGACCGGTTGCGGACGCCGGTCATCTTCGCGATCTCAACCTGCTGTCTGGGCTAGGGTGACTGTTTTCGTAGGGACGGCGCTTGCAACTCTCGCGATTCGTACGCCGTGGATTTTGCTGGTCATCTGGAAGGGCGACGGCGATCATAACAGCCGGGTGTAACACTAGTAGGAACATGCGAGCGTTCGTCCTTTTCGTATTGACCTCGGCGGGGCTGTGCGGGCAGTCGACGGTGGTGGTGCGTCCGAAACAAATGGACATGGTTCTGATTAATCCCGGGATGGGCATCCAGACATTCCAGCGTTACGCCGGACAGCCGATGTTTGCAGGAACGCAATGGTCGGAAGTTGGTCCCGAGGCGGCCGCGGCGGACTCGGGCCAG
>JANXRE010000089.1 GCA_025353165.1 Acidobacteriota bacterium
GCTCGGATCGTATTATTACGTTGCGCACCCGCTACGCCCTCTCGAAAAGACCCGCGCCGAGATCAACTTCGACATGATCGGGCGCGACGAAACCCCCAGCCGGCAGACGGAAGGCGTCATCGACATCGCGGCGGACACTACTAACGAGCTGAACCTGATCGGCACCAACTACAGCCCCGACTACCGCGCCACCGTCGAGCGCGCGAACAACATGATCGGCCTGAACTTGATTTACAAATGGGATCAGGAGCCGGCGCTGAACATCTTCTTCCGCAGCGACCAGTATCCGTTCACATTGCGCGACGTTCCGGCGGTCTGGTGGTTCACCGGTTTCCACCCCGATTACCACCAGACCAGCGACACGGTGGAGAAAATTGACTTCGCCAAGATGGGGAAAATTCTGAAGCTCGCCTACGTCGCCGGCTTCGATTTCGGGGATCAACCGAATCCGCCGAAGTTCAAGCCGTAACGGTTTCAGGGAATCGGAATCCGATATAAGTTGCGCTGTACGGTCTGACGAGAGAAGGCGTACACGTTCGCGCCCGGCCCTGGCGCTACGTCGGCCCCTTCGATCACGCCACCAATGGAAAGCGCAGCGATTTCCGCCTCCGAGTGAAAGCCCCCGGCGGGAATAGGAGGAAACATCTTACCGGCGAGCAGCGGCAGGACGTATGTTCGGCCGGCAGCGCCGGCGGATTGCATCGCCGTAGAAATGGAGAGATAAAGCCGCTTCGCGTCCGGCGACAATCGCAGTGCGCAAATCCCGGGGGGCAGCGGTCCGCGCAATGTTTCGCCCTCCACCAGTTCCAGGCAGGTGGCTCCATCGGATTCTTCCAATCCATAAATCGCAGCGATATTGGGGTGGTTGAGCCAAGCCATCGTCCGCGCCTCGTGCCGGAAGCGCGCCAGACGCTCCAGATCGCAGGCAAAGGCAGCCGGCAGCGTCTTCACAGCGACATCGCGGCCCAGTTTGCTGTCGTGCGTCCGATACACCTCATGCCTCCAGCGCCGAGGGGAGACAGGATTTGGTAAGAACCGAATCGGCGGCCAAGGGCTCCGGCGGCGGCCTGCGTTCTTGTCTCGTCCTGAGGCCAAAGCGGATCGCGAACCAGTACCTCCTCCACTGCCTGACGCAGCCCGGCATCCGGACCGCAGGCGCCATCCAGAAAGGCGGCACGGAATTCCGCAGCGCGCTCCCGCGCCGCCTGATGAATCTGCTCAATTTGTCGCAAGCGTTCCGGGGTCATGGCCGCCCAAGTTTGGTTACCCGATCTTAACAAACACAAAGATGCGCCCTTGTTACCATGGAGTTTACTCTCCCTATGGCATTGCGCTTTTATAACACCTTGACCCAGAGTGTCGCGGAGTTCACTCCCCTGCAGGATAACGAGGTGCGCATGTACACCTGCGGACCCACGGTATACAACTACGCCCACATCGGAAACCTGCGCACGTTCACCTTCGAGGACGTGCTCCGCCGCTGGCTCGGCGCGCGCGGCTACAAGCTGAAGCACGTCATGAACATCACGGACGTGGAAGACAAGATCATCCGCAACGCGGCGGCGCAGGGCAAGAGCATTTACGAGTACACCGCGATTTACTACCAGGCGTTCCTGGAAGACATGGCGACGCTGCGGCTGCAAACGCCCGAGCACATCGTGAAGGCCACCGATTGCATCGACGACATGGCCGCCGCGATTGAGGAACTGCGGAAGAAAGGCTTCACGTACGAAAGCGACGGCTCGGTGTATTACCGGATCGCGAAGTTCCCGGAATACGGCAAGCTCTCGCATTCCGACTTCTCGGGCAACGTGGCCGGCGCGCGAGTGGACGTGGACGAATACGAGAAAGCCGACGCGCGCGATTTCGTTCTCTGGAAGGCCAAGCGCGAAGGCGAGGTGAGTTGGAAGGAGCCCATCGGCGAGGGCCGGCCGGGGTGGCACATCGAGTGCTCCGTGATGGCGATGAAGTATCTCGGCGAGACGCTCGACATTCACGCCGGGGGAGTGGACCTGATTTTTCCGCATCATGAGAACGAGATCGCACAGTCCGAGGCGATCACAGGGAAACCGTTCGCCCGCTTCTGGCTGCACGCCGAGCACCTGAGTATCGACTGGCAGAAGATGTCGAAGTCCCTGGGGAACATTTACACTCTGCGCGACATTGTTGGAATGGGCTATGCGCCGGAAGCGCTCCGCTACCTGCTCGCGTCGGTGCCCTACCGGAGCAAGTTGAATTTCACTTTTGAAAACCTGGACGCCGCGAAGGCCTCCATCGAGCGGCTGCGGAATTTTGAGTGGCGGCTGCGCAACCAAAAGTTCGCCGAAGGATTGAGCGAGGCTATCGCGGATAGGACCAAGGCCGCGATAGCGGCATTTGAAGAATCGCTGGACGACGACCTGAACACGGCGGAAGCGCTGGCCGCTGTCTTCGAATACGTGCGCGACATCAACACCGCCATGGACGCCGGAGACATGCAGACCGGCAATGTCGAGGGAGCGCTGAGCGTTCTCGGCCGGTTCGACGGCGTCTTCGATGTGCTCCGCCCGACCGAAAGGACATCGGGGCTGTCCGACGCCGAGATCGACGCGAAGGTAGCGGAGCGGAACCAGGCCAAGAAGGCGAAACAGTTCCAGCGTTCCGACGAAATCCGGGAGGAACTCGCCGCCGCGGGCGTGATTCTCGAGGACACGCGTGAAGGCGTGCGGTGGAAGCGCAAATGAATATTTTCACCAAGGCGGTGCACGCCGGCGACCGGAAGAAGCCCGGACCGCAGATACCGGCCACCACGCCGATCGTTTCCGCGACCACGTTCTTCTACGAGACGACGGAGCAACTGGACCGCGTGTTCGGCAACGAAGAGCCGGGCTTCGCTTATTCGCGCTACGACAATCCGACTAACAACGCCCTCGAAGAGCTCGCCACCGCGCTAGAGAACGGATACGGAGCGCTGGCCTGTTCGTCGGGCATGCTGGCCATCCAGACCGCGATCCATACGGCCCTGCTCGATCGTCCCAAGCGCATTGTCGCCGCCAGCGCGCTCTACGGAGCGACGCTGAACATGCTCACGAAGTTTTTCGAGCCGTTCGGCGTGGAGACCCGCTTCGTCGATATCTGCGACCTGGACGCGGTTCGCGTGGCCGTCGACCAGCACAAGCCGGGCTGCGTGCTGATGGAGACCGTATCGAACCCGCTGTTGCGGGTCGGACAGATCGATCGTGTTGCCGAAATCGCGCGCGCGGCGAACGCGGCGCTGATTGTCGACAATACGTTCGCGACGCCGCTGCTGGTGAGGCCGCTCGAACTGGGCGCGCACCTCGTGGTCCACAGCGCAACGAAATATTTGGCGGGGCACGGCGATGTGCTCGGCGGAATCATTGTGTGCGACGAATCGCACCACGGTACGCTGCGAACGCTGTCGAGAACCATTGGACCGGTGATGGGACCGTTTGAAGCGTATCTGACCATGCGCGGAATCAAAACATTTCCGCTGCGAATGGAGCGGCAATGCGGGAACGCGCGCCGGATTGCGAGCTGGCTCGCCACTCACCCCGAAGTGGAGCGCGTCCATTACACGGGCGATCCCAACCATCCGGATGCCGCCACCGTCGCTCGCCTGTTCCCGGTGGAATTACTGGGCGCGATGATCAGCTTCGAGTTGAAAGACGCCGGGCGCGACCAGGTGTTCGCTTTCATGGACGCGCTCAAAATGATTTTGCGCGCGACGTCGTTGGGCGATGTCCACACCATGGTGCTCTACCCGGCAATGTCATCGCATCGGGACATCGCCCCGAAACAGCGCGAGCGCATGGGTATCGGCGACAACCTGATCCGGCTCTCCATCGGGATCGAGGCCGCGGCGGATATTATTGCCGATCTCGAACGCGGCCTGGCGGCTGCGCGCCTTCGAGCTCGCCCGTAATCAGCCGCGCGCCGCGATTGAATGTCAGGTACTGAAACCCCCACTGGATGAACACCAGCACGCGGTTCTCAAACTCCACGATGTACATCAGGTGTACGAATAGCCAAACGATCCAAGCGATGAAGCCGTGCAGGTCGACCTTGCGGACGTGCGCCACCGCCGCAGCGCGCCCGATCACGGCGAGGCTGCCTTTATCGAAGTAACGGAATGGCTTCACGCCCTTGTTGTAGATGCGCGCTTGAATCGCTTTCGCGACGTAGCGGCCTTGCTGCATGGCGACCGGAGCGACACCCGGCAGAGTCCGCCCGTCTTGCTGCAGATTCGCAAGATCTCCGATGACGAAGATGTAAGGATGGCCGTGAACCGTCAGATCGGGCTCGACCATGACCCGGCCGGTCCTGTCCAGCGACGCTCCACAGCGGTTTTCGAGCACCTTCCCGAACGAGGTCGCGCGAACACCGGCGGCCCAGATCACCGTCTTTGCCTGAATGCGCTCGACGCCCTGATGCGTTTGGAGATTCACTCCGTCCGCGTCGATGCCGATGACTTTTACGTTGTTCCGCGCGCGCACGCCGAGTCCGATGAGAAGCTTCTCGGCGGCGTGAGACAGCGCCTCGGGATAGGGCGGCAACACGCGCGGCGAACCATCCAGCAAAAGGATTCGCGCATCCCTGGGACGGATGGAGCGAAACTCGTTCTTCAGTGTGTCGCGCGCGATTTCGCCCAATGCGCCGGCCAGTTCCACTCCGGTCGGCCCGGCGCCGACCACGACGAACGTCAGCCAGGCGCGGCGTTTTTCCGGGTCTGGCTCGCGCTCCGCGGCCTCGAACCCAAACAGAATCTTGTGCCGGATGCGGGTTGCGTCTTCAATCGTCTTCAGCCCCGGCGCGATGGATGCCCACTCGTCATGCCCGAAGTAAGAGGTCTTGGAACCGGTCGAAACCACGAGCGTGTCGTAGTCGATTTCCTCGTCGGACAGGATGAGGCGGCGGCGTTCGGGATCGAGATCTACCGCTTTTCCGAGCAGAACGCGGGTGTGGGCCTGCTTGTGCAAGATCGCCCGCAAGGGAGACGCGATCTCGCCCGGCGACAGCGATCCGGTGGCTACCTGGTAGAGCAACGGTTGAAACAAGTGGAAGTTGCGGCGATCGATCATGGTGACGTCCGCCGGCGCGCGGCGTAACGCCTGCGCGGTGTAGAGGCCTCCGAATCCTCCGCCGAGTATGACGACCTTATGCATTAGCGCGAGTTCCCCATCGCCACCGCGACGTTGCGCAGAAAGCCTGAGTACTTTGAGCGCGCGACCGGCGTGCCGCGGTAGAGCCGCTGGAATTCCTCCGGCGTGATGGCAGCCAGGCGCTCCAACGGTGGCGCGAATTCGCGGGGCGCGAAGGCCGGCTCCAACGTCATCGCCGCGCGGCTGTTCCAAGGGCAGACATCCTGGCAGATGTCGCAGCCGAAGACGTTGGCGCCGATACTTGCGCGATGCTCTTCGGGGATGGGTCCGCGGAGTTCGATGGTGAAGTACGAGATGCAGAGGCGCGAGTCCACTCCCTCGGGAACGATCGCGCCGGTCGGACAGGCGTCGATGCAGCGCGTGCAGGTTCCGCAGCGGTCGGCCGCGGCCGCGTCTGTTTCCAGCTCCAACGAGGTGATCAGTTCGCCCAGGAAGAACCACGAGCCTGCGTGCTGGTTGATCAGACAAGTGTTCTTTCCAATCCAACCCAGCCCGGCATCGCGCGCGTACGAGCGTTCCAGCAGGGGCGCGGTGTCGACGCAGATTTTGTAATCGAACTCGGCGTGTTCGCGGAGGCGCCCGGCCAACTGGGTCAGTCCGCCGCGCAGGATGGTGTGATAGTCGTCGCCCCAGGCGTATCTTGAAATCCACGCCAGATCGTTCGCGGTGAAGTTAGTCGAGTACGGCTGCGGACCGTTGTATAACTTGGCGACGCAGACGATGGACCGCGCGGAAGGCAGCAGGTTTCGCGGGGCGGCGCGCACGTCCGCGCGGCGGTCGGTCAGGTACGACATTTCGCCGGCCATACCTCGATGGATCCAGTCGCGGTACCGGCCGACGTCGGTGTTTGGCCCGGCTGGAGCGATGCCTGCCAGTTCGAAGCCGCAGTCGAGCGCGGTTCGTTTGACTTGGGCGGAGGTCATCGGGGACCTGCGTTGCCAGGAGTGGCGATGCGGCACGCACCAGTGCGTGCGCCACGGGAATATACAGGCATCACTTCAGTTTGACAGGATCGGGTGGCCGCTTGGGCCATTCCACAGGATTGTCTTTCAGCGTCTTTAGGATCTCCGCGACGCCGGCTTCCAATTGCGGATCCTTGCCCTGGATTACGGAGCGCGGATCGTTCTCCACTTCGATATCGGGGTCGACGCCGTATCCCTCGATAATCCACCGCCCTTTCAGATTCGCGAAACCGAACTCCGGTACATTTACTCGGCCGCCGTCGATCAACTGGCCGTGATCCGTGATGCCGACTACCCCGCCCCACGACCGTTTCCCGATCAGTTTACCGAGATTGGCCTGCTTGAACATGGCGGGGAAAATGTCGCCGTCGGAGGCGGAGTTTTCGTTCAGCAGCGCGACCATGGGGCCGGTGAACGTGCCGTCGGGATAGAGGAACCCGTCCTCCACAGTGCGGGAGAACTGCGCGGCCAGCGGCTTCCGGCTCAGCCGCTCGATCAGCATCCGCGACACGTTGCCGCCTCCGTTGGCGCGGACGTCCACGATGAGGCCTTCCTTCTTTAATTGCGGGTAGTACCACTTGATGAACTCCCGGATGCCTGGCGCGCCCATGTCCGGTACGTGCAGATAACCGATGCGGCCGCCGGACAGCCGGTCCACCATATTGCGGTTGCGGGTGACCCAGTCGAGATAGACCAGATCCGTCTCACTGGTGACCGGTTTGTATGTGATGGTGCGCGCGCCTTCCTTCGACGGCTTGTCGTTCACCAGCAGCGCGACGGGGTTGTCCGCCACGTTCCGGAGCAAGCGGTACGGATCGTCGCTGCCCTTCAGATCTTCGCCGTTGATGGCCAGAACGTAATCGCCGGCCTTTGCGTTCACTCCGATTTCGGTCAGGGGCGCGCGGTAAATATCCTCTTCGTTCTGGCCTTCGAAGATTTTCGAAATGCGGAAGCGGTTGGATGCTTTGTCCAGCTCAAAGCGCGCTCCGGGGAGCGCCACCTTCGGGCGGGGCGGAAGCTGGAAGTCTCCTCCGTCGATGTAGGCGTGCTGCACCGTCAGCTCCGAGATCATTTCGCCGATCACGTAGTTGAGGTCGGAGCGGTGCGCGACATGATCCAGCCAGGGCTTGTACTGCTGCCGCAGCGCTTCCCAATCGTAGCCGTGCATGTTCGGAGCGTAGAAGAAATCGCGATACCGCCGCCAGACTTCGTCGAAGATCTCGGCCCACTCGTCGGCGGGTACGCGGTCCACCATGAGGCCGGTTGTGGGGGCGGTTTTCTTCGCGGCCGCGCCGGTGGGAGTGGCGTCCATAACCGTCCAGGTTGGTCCCGAATGCACCAGCACCTTCGAACCGTCGCGCGACATCGACCAGCCTCCGATATCGTCGAGCAGGGTGGTCTCCTTGCGATCCTTCAACGAGTAAATGCGCAGCGACGACTTCGTGCCGGCCTGTCTGCCGTAGTAAAACGCCGGACGAACGGAATACAGAAGATGTCCGGCCTTCGCCGCCACGCCCGAGTAGTTGTTGGCTTCCACCGGGACGCGCGCGACACGCTGCCCGAGGCCGTCGAAGTCGATGGTCAGTTCCTTCGCGGGTTCCTTCTTCTTTTCGTCCTTCTTCTCATCCTTGTTTGTTGCGTCCTCTTCCTTCGTGATGGTGACTTCGTCGCTCTCCGGGGGGAAGGGGTGCTTCACGTCCTTGCGCAGAGCCAGAGCATAAATGCCGGCGCCGCGGTTGGTCGCGTAGTTGAACTCGGACTGCGAAATCAGCGGCGCGAACTCGTGCACGCTGAGGAAATACAAGTAGTCTCCCGCCGGCTCCCAGGTGGGCGAACCGGCCTGGAAATCTTCACCGGTCACCTTGTTCAGCTTGCTGTCGTTTCCGTTCCAGATGTAGACCGATCCGAATCCATTCGGATTGTTCATGCTGAACGCCAGATAGATACCCTTCGGCGACCACTCGTAGCCGGAGATCTCGCCGCGCCGCGAGCGCGCGATTTCGGCGACCTTCTTGTCGGCGATCGTCAGAACGTACAGGCCGCCGTCCTTGTCGCTGAAGGCGAGGCGCTTGCCGTCCGCCGACCACTCGGGCGCATAACGCATGGCCTTTCCGCCGCTGGTAACTTGCTCGGGCGGCGTCAGGCCGTCCTGCGCGGCGATCCACACTTCCTCCTCGCCGGTCTTGTCGGAGATGTACGCGATCTTCGATCCGTCGGGCGACCAGCGGGGCCACTTCTCGTGGGCTCGCGAAGTGTTCGTGAGGTTGCGCGTGGGACCCTTCTCGACGGGCGCCGAGAAGATGTCTCCGCGCGCGGCAAACACCACCCGCTCGCCCTTCGGGCTTAGGCTGGCGTCCTCGATCAGGGCGGCCGCCGAGACATGGCTCGGCCTGCGGTTCACGCCGTCGTCGGGAACGCCGATTTTGACTTGCGTGGCTTTCGCGGATTTGATATTAAGGATCTCCAGCTCGCCGTTCAGCTCGTAGACGATGCGTTCCTTGTGGTCGGTGCTCGGCCAGCGCAGGTCCCACGGCTTGTTGGTTGTGATCTGCGACGTCTTCCCGCTTTTCGTGTCGTAGGCGTAGAGGTTGAAGTGGCCGTCGCGGTCGGAATCGTAGTAGATCTTGTCGCCGATCCACATGGGATCGCGATTGGCTCGCGGGTTGTCGGTGATTTTTTTCGCTTCGTATGTTTCCGTGTCGAAGATATAAAGCTGGTTGGCCTGGCCGCCCGCGTATCGCTTCTCCGTTCGGAAATCGCGCGCGCGAGGCGAGTAGACCAGCTTGTTGCCGCCGGGCGAGAACGAGCCCGCGCCCGATTCCGGCATCGGCAGGGGCTCGGCGGGACCTCCGTCCACGCTCACCGTGTAGAGGCGGGTCGCGCCCAGGGTCCAGGCATCGCGCAGGGAGCGAAAGAGGATGCGCTGGCCGTCGTTGGTCCAGCCGTATACCTGGTTGTCGTAACCCCAGCGCGGAGCGAGCGGCCCGCGGGCTGGGTAGAAGGTCAACTGCTTCGGGACGCCGCCTGTTGCCGGCATCACGTAGACCTGCTCGTCGCCGTCGTACTGCCCGGTGAAGGCGATCCACTTGCCGTCAGGCGAGAACTTTGCGAACACCTCGATGCCGGGATGCGAGGTGAGCCGGGTGGCGGTCCCTCCGCTTGTTGACGCGGTCCAAAGGTCGCCTCCGTAAGTGAAGACGATTTTGTCGCCGTGTATGTCCGGGAAGCGCAACAGCTTGGTTTGCGCGAAGGCGGGCAGGATGGCCAGCGCCGCGATCAGGGCGGAACGGATGAGCACAGAACCTCCGTGTGGTGGTGCGTCGGTGAACTTCTTGTATACCAAGTTTGGGCCTCCTTTCGCTATTTCATTGAGAGTTTACCCACCCGGGGAACGGCGGGAGGGCCGGCAGGAGCCTTGGCGTGGGCGAGGACGCCCTCCCCACGGGCTTTTGCGAAACGAAGCCATTTTCGGTGGAAGGCGCGGCGGTTTCCTTTGGTTTCAATGCGCTGAAGAAATTGCGGTTTTGCGGTCGGGGGTCCGGATGAGGGCTTCGGCCAAGCCTTCGTCGTCTCGGTTATCGCTTAGGTTTGGCGGAAGGTGCGTCTGTCCCATTTTCTTTCCGACGCGGTCAGTTTGCGCGATTGGTCTGATAGCCTAGCAGCGTGACGGAAACGGGATGCGCCACTACGCTGCTGGAAGAGCTGCGGCTGCGCGTCGTTGAGACGCCGGATGCGCTCGCGATTCTTGCTCCGGGCCGCCTGCCGGTCACCTTCGCCGCTCTGTGGGAACGAATCGAATCGTTTGCGGGTTGCGGCCTAGGATCGAACGATGTCGCGGCGGCGGCGCTGCAGGACGACGTCGAGATGCTGTGCGCCGCGCTCGGCGTGAGCGCGCCAGCGGGCTTTGCTCCTCTGGACCCGAATCTTCCGGCGGCGGAGGCCCGCCGGCGTCCTCTCCACCACCCGTCCATCGGGGAAGACGACGACGGAGGTGCTGTACGGCGAATCGGAACCCACCACTACATAGCCGTAACTCGCCAGATCCTCGGCGAGCGAAGTACTCTACCAAGTAAAGTATAGCATTTCACCCCGATTTGTCTATTCCCGTGCCGGAGCAGATCCATCAGAACATCCTTTCCTGCCGCTTCAAGGTTCCGAAACTGCCGATGTTCGCGACGGCGAACGCCACTCGGAACTGATTTTCGTTGCGCGTGCCGAAGGCGAAGCGCCGGTACTGCACGCTGAATCCGCAGCAATCCGTGTTGTAGGTGATCTGCGTCATTTCATATTGCAGGATATCTTTCTTGTAATCGTAGTACGCGCTGAAACCCGCGTTCCAGCCGCGCCGGTTGTCGTTGCCGATTCCGGCCATGCCGCGAAACTGATTCGAGCTGGGCCCGAGAACGGGATCGTCCCGCACCTGATTGTGACCCGCGGACAAGAAGTACTTGGACTTGCGATAGTCGACTGTGAAGCCGCTGTTCACAATCTCCTTTTTCAGCGGGTCGTAATCCGTCCGCCATTCCATCCCGATTTTGGAGTTGACATGGAGCGCCGAGACGATGGGCGAGTAACTCCGCGGCCCATCCAGGAAGGTGTAGCCAGTCAGCTCGGCGACGCTGAGTACGATGTTTCGCTGGCCGGGTATCAACGCGCCTCCGAACGTCGGATCGAAATAGCGTTTTTGCGCGATCGACCAGGTGAGAAACTCATTCACCGCGCCGTCTTTGGTTCTGGTGTAGAGCCGGTTGGTGATCGAGACCAGCAGCTCATTGGTGTTGGAGATCAATTCGGTCGAATCGAACAGGATGATGTTGTTGAAGTCGTGCACGCCGTTCACGTCCCGGTAGGTCATTCGCGACTCGATCACGTGCTTCATCTTCTCCGCCCCGAGCCATTTGGGGGCCTTGAAAACGCGCTCCAAAGAAGGCAGGACGAAGTCGAGCGAGAAGTCGCGCGAGTTTCGATAGACGTACTGGCCCTGCACATGAACGGTGCCGGCGGAGACGCTGGATCCCCAGAATGTGTCGCGGAAGGTGAAGGACGGGACCAGGTGGAATCCCTTCCAGCTGAAAGCCGTGGTGACGGTGGGAGCGAAATCGCCGCGCGTCACGAACTCGGGCGATTCGAAGCCCGACTGGGAGCGCTTAAGAAAGCCGCCGCTGGCTTCGACGGAGACGTAGATGGGCAGGATCCGGGTCGAAATGGGGCGCTCGCGCAGGACGAAAAGGCCCTCGGGCAGTTTACGTATTTCGATGGTGTCGTGGGGGAGCGTGCTTTGGAAATTGACGTCGTCGTCGAAAATGCCGAAGACGCCGAAGGAAGACCAGTGCTTGTTCACGAAGCCGGTGGAGTGCGATTGCGACATCACCGCTTCGTGGAAAGACTCCGTGAAGTTCTGGCGGAACAGGAATGAGCTCAGGTAGTTTATCTCGCCGCGCGCTTCCCATCCGTCGCCGAGAATCGAGCGGGCGGTGACCGAAACGATATACCCGCCCTGCTTCTGCAGAGTGTTGCCGATCATCACGCCGCGGTCGTTCACGCCGTAAAGCACCGCGTCGAAGTCGGTTCCCTCGCGCGGCTTGCCGCGGAGCTCGACGTGATGGGCAAACCCGCGTTCGGTGAAATACTGCTCGCGGTAGGTCAGGTCGTAGCTGCGGTTGAGCGCCCAATAATATCCCCAGCCGATCATCTTGCCGCGGCGGGAGCTGTTGCCGATGTTGGGGGTGAGAAAGCCGCTCTTGCGAGGCATCTTCTTGAGCGATTTGTAGAGCGCGGGCGCGTATAGAAGGGGAATGCCCCGGAGGCGGAATATGGAACGGTAGGCGATGGCGTGATCGCCGGGGAACAGATCGAATCTCGGTCCGCGCAGGGTCCACCAGCCGCCGGGCATTTGGCAGTCGGTGACGGTGCCGTCGTGAAGCACGTATTTATCCTCGATACGCTCGGCCCACGCTCCCTGAAAGTAGAAGGGATTGCTGGTGGTGAGCATGCCTGGCCGGGAATCGATCTTCGCGGGAGACGTGCCGGTGACGTCGTAGAACTTTCCGGTTTCGTCGTCCAGGTTGTACTCCGCGCGCGAGGCCTGAATTTTCTCGCCGTGAACGAATTGCTCGAAGCGGACGTTGCCGCGGGCTTCGGCGTTGGCGGACTCTTCGTCGTAGTCGATCTGGTCGGCCTTGAGGAGCATGTCTGTCGTTTCCACCTCGGCGTTGCCTCGGAGGTGGGTCACACTGCCGACTTTTTCCTGATTGACAGCGCGCACGAGAACGACATCCTTGGGCGGAGCGTTCGGGCGGATGGTTTTCAGTTGACGCGGCTGCGGCGCGGGCGCGGCGGAAGCGGGAGGTAGTCCGAGGTATCCCGGACGGTAAACCTGCGCCTGAACATTTGGTGCGAGAATTGTCGTGGCGATTACACTTACTACCGTGAGGCAAAAAAGTTCGTGACAAAAAACGCCGAATATGTTACGAAGGGTCGGTAGGGCTACTGCGCGAAAGCTGCGGGTGGGGTCCAAGCCGAACGCTAACACGCCGAAATGCCCGGCGGCAACCGAAGCGCATAAGAGGAATCGCCTAAAGTATGGAATGCCGGTACTGTAGAGCCTTGAATAGCGACGACGAGCACCGCTGCGGGCGGTGCGGACGCCGCCTGCAAGCGAGTGTCGTACGTCCGGCGCCGGGATCCTATCCGCCGTTGACCACCGCGACCGCGCCGGCGCTTCTGGAAATCCGACAGGCAGTTGAGAGCATCCACTCCACCCCCCCAGTGGCTGAGGCAAAGAGGCGGACGGCCTTCCAGCGGACGTTGTTCCGGGAAATTCCCAACGTAATGCCCGCGCCCGACGGCGTCCGCCCAGGCGCTGCGCCTTCTGCGCGCGCGCAGCACAGACCCGCGGCCCGGCGCAGTTCCGAGGATCAGCAAGCGCTCGCCTTCCACGATTCCGCGGCCATGCAGGCCATTGATGCCCAGGTGGACGCGGTGATTTTCTGCGACGCCAAAGCGGCCTCCCCGACGCACCGTTTCCTGGCCGCGGCTCTGGATGGCAGCCTGGTGCTGACCGCGATGGGCCTGTTCGTCGCGAGTTTCGCGATCGGCGGCGGAGAGATGGTGCTCGACAAGCACACGATTCCGGCGCTCGCCGGGATCGCCGGTGTGCTGTGGTTCTTCTACCAGTTGCTGTTCTGCCTCGGAGACGGCGACACGCCGGGAATGCAATGGACGCAATTGCGACTGGTCAATTTCGATGGGCAGCTTCCGGATCGGGAACAGCGGTTACGCCGGTTACTCGCGACCGGTCTGAGTATCGTGGCGGCGTTCCTGGGCGTGATCTGGGCGCTGGTGGACGAAGAGAGCCTGACCTGGCACGACCATATTTCGAAGACGTTTCCGACCGTCAACGTGGGCGCGTAGGTTAGTGCACCGCGCGCTGCTTGTGCTGTTCGCTTTCGGCTGTTCTTTGGCAGCGCAACCGTCTTTCTATGCGGGCGGGATGGGCGGCGTCTCGGCTCTCTCCGCCGACGGCCGTGCGACTTTCACTCCGGGCGTCACCTCCACTTCGCTGTACAAACCGGAGAACGGGCCCGCGCTGAACGTTTTCGGCGGAGTTCACCTCAACGATTACCTATCCCTCCAGGGCAGTTACATCCGGAACCGCAACGATGTCGCAATGATTTCTTCGATTGCGCCGTCCCAGGGCGGAGCCACCGGATATGAGCAGAGTCGAACAAGCCGCCAGGATGGAATCGTGGGAGACTTCCTGCTCTATTTCCGAAAACGCAGCAGTTGGGTGCGGCCCTATTTGGCGACCGGGGCCGGCGTCGAGTTCCTGCGGAGCACAGCTAAGCAGCTAAACCATGTGAGCGGGACGCCGTCTCCGCCACCACAGGAGTTCAGCGCGGCCAAGGCGGCTTTTCGCTCCTCGGTGGGTATCGACGTTGCCCTCGGGCACGGCGTCCAGTTCCGCTTCAGCTTCGCGGAGACGATCCAGGGCAACGAATTCAGCCGTTACCTTTCGCCTCCCGGGCAGAGGCCCCTGGCCCAGTTCCAAAATCTGTTCGGATTCGTGATTCCGATTCACCGCCCCTGAAATCGTACATAGGGGCATTGGGGCCAGTAAATGGGAGCGTGATTCATGCGCTCGCCGAGAACGCGGGCGTGGCAGATGCGGCAGTAGTTGAACGACTGCAGCTTCTCTCCCACCGAAGTGATGCGCACGAGGTGTTCGAATACGCAGAGTCCGCGTCCGCCCGCCTTTACCGCGGGCAGGGCGAGCAAAGGCCCCGATTCCGCCTGCCGCGCGAGCAAGGCGGAGTAGATCCTGGATTTGAGCGATGGCATGGCGGCCTCCCTGGTTGTGACGGCGGCCAGCGTTTCGAACGCTCCGTCGTCCCGCTGCCGCGCGGCGAGCGACGCATAGAGTTTGTTCCTCAGTCCCGCGGGCGAGGATTCAGGCGGCAGTTCGGACGGGTTGCTTTCTGCGGCAAGCCGTTCGAAGAGGGCGTCGTCATCCCGTGGATTACTCACCCTGCCACCTCTTCTTAAACAGAGCGCGCGAGCGGGCCAGGATGCGCTCGATGGATTTCTCCGAGCGTCCGGACAGCTCCGCCATTTCCTTAGTGCTGCGCTTTTCCCAGTAGCGCCAAAGCAGAGCTATGCCATAGATCTCCGGCAGGCTCTCCAAAACTTCGCTGGTCTTTCGGGACAGCCGCTCCTGGTCGAGAGCTTCATCCAGCCGGAGGTCGGGGGCCGGATCGGCTAGATTGGCCAGATCGCCGGCGTCGTCGTCGGGAGGCAGCGGTTCCCGCAGGCGGCTCCGGTAAAAATCCTCCACGCGGTGACGCGCGATTCCCAAAAGCCAGGCGCGCACCGGCGAATCGCCGCGATAGGACCGCAGGTTTTCCCAGGCCGACAGAAAGACATCCTGAACCAGGTCGTCCACCAGGTCCCGGCGCGGCAGCAGGCGATAGCGAACGTAGGAGTAGACGGCGTCCGCATGGAGATCCACGAATTCGGCGGACGCCTTTCGGTCTTTGCGGAGAACCGCGGCGATGAGTTCCCGTTCGCCGGATTGTGTACTGGGGCTGATACCGGGCTCTCCGTAGGTATGGACCGGCCGGCCTATGGGGCCGGCCGCGTGCGTGGCACCGCTGCGATTATCGCACCGCCAGGCCGACTGCGGTGGATGGAACCGCCACCGTGGCGAGGGAGGTGAGAGCGCCGTTGGATCCAACCTGGAAGCCGGTAATACCCGAGAGGGTGTCAGTCAGGACGTACAGAAACTGTCCACCGCTGCTGAGGCTCTCGTCGATCGGAGAGCTTCCGGGCGGGGTCATGCCGGTGACGCCGCCGGGGGTCAGAATCGTCAGAGCGCCGCTCGCGCTTATCCGGAATCCGGTGACCGAAGCGCTGCCGGTATTGGCCGTGTAGGTCACCCGGCCGCTGCTGTTTACCACCACCCAGCATGCCGCGGTCTGGTTGTTCGGCGCCGAGCCGGTCACCAGGGTGAGACTACCGTCGTCCCTGGCGACATACGACGATAATGCGCTGGCGTTGGCAGCGCCGCCGAAGGCTTCGGAGACGATCACCTGGCCGTGCTTGCCAAATGCGAATCCGAAGGGCGTCAAGCCGTTGGACGGGGTAGAGACGCGGGCCCCGGCAAGGCCGTTTGTGCCGACCGGAAAGGCATCGATCAGGTTCGTCGCCTTCTCGGTGACAAGCAGCAGATCCTGGTCGGGACTGAGCTGCACCTGGGCCGGCCCGGCGGAGGCGGCGCTCAGCGCTTGCGTCGAGCCGGGAATCGGAGTCAGCATGCCGGCGCCATTCAGCCGGAACCCGGTGATGTTGTTGGGCGATCCCGCGTTCAGTACATAGACCAGGGTCCCGTGGACCGTGATGCTGATCGGCATCAACCCGCCGGAGGCGACCTTGCTGGCGAACGTCAGGCCGGCGGGATTCACCGCTAACACGGTGATGTCATTGCTACCGGCATTGGCCGCCAGGAGCCAGCGATGGCTGCCGGTGAGCACCAGAGAGCCCTGGCTGCCCAGCCCGGCGCCCGTTCCGGTACCTCCTGTGGATACCATGCCGGCCGGCGTCAACGATCCATCGGCAGCCCGATTGAAAATCATGACGCTATTCGGACCGGCGGCATTCGTCATCGTGTAAACTGCGCCGACGTCGCTATCCCCTCCCGATTCCGGCGACGACGCACCAAACGCCGAGGCGGCAACGCACATCGCCCCGGCAAAAAGAAACCTTCTAAACATTCTTTACTCCTCCAGTTTTGTAAAAACTAACTTACGCAATGGTTCAGTCGGAGCGGCGCGGAAAATCCCCCTCTGCTTTTTGCCGTATTCTGGACGGATGGCAATTCTCTTCGATCATTCGAATTTACTGGCGTCCGTAATCGGCGAGGAAAACGGCCTCACTCCGGCCGAGATCAAGCAGGCCGGGCCTGGCGCGCGCCACGCGCTGGCTTCGCTCCGCAAGGGCTTCGATGCAGGCACGTACGGCTTCCCGGCGCTGCCGTACCAGACCGAGATCGCCAAATCGATTCTAAAATACGCCGGCGAGGTTCGCGGCACCTTCGACACCGTTTGCCTGGTGGGCATCGGCGGGAGCGCGCTCGGATCCTGGGCGCTGGATTGCGGTATGCGCGGACCGCATCCGGTGCAGCGCGCTTTTTCGGCGGCGAATCCGCGGCTGGTGATCCTGGACAACGTGGACCCGTCGTTCATCGCGGCGGCGCTCGAATCGATGAATCCGAAGAAGACGCTGGCCGTCGTGGTGGCGAAGTCGGGATCGACGGCGGAGACCATCGCCACGTTCCTCATCGTTCGCAACTGGCTGACGGCGAAACTCGGGCGGAAGGCATCGGCGCGGATCGCCGTTGTCACCTCGGCGGGCAAGGGCGATCTGAACCAGCTCGCCGCAAACGAGGATTACGCCACGTTCTACTTACCCGATAACGTCGGCGGACGGTTCAGCGTGCTCTCGGCCGTGGGACTCCTGCCGGCGGCGCTGATCGGCATCGACATTCGCAAGCTGCTGAAGGGCGCGGCCGCGATGACCGAAACTGCCTGGCAGAAGAGCTTGGACACCAACACTGCGCTGCGCGCGGCGATGCTGCATCACCTGATCTGGAAGAGCAGGAACAAGACCATTCAGGTGGCGTTCCCCTATTCCAACCGCTTGTGGGGTACGGCGTTCTGGTTCCGGCAGTTGTGGGCCGAATCCCTCGGCAAGGCCAGGACGCGGCAGGGCGTGCAAGTGCACACGGGGCAGACTCCGGTGGCCGCCCTCGGCACCACCGATCAGCACTCCCAAGTGCAGCTCTACATGGAAGGCCCCAATGACAAGGTGTTCACGTTCTGGGGTGTCAACAAGTTTCCCGACGCCGGACGGATCCCGAAAGACCGCACCGGCTTTGAAGCGTTCGATTACCTGGCCGGCCAGAACCTCGCGACACTGATCGACGCCGAGCGCCGCGCCACCGCCGCCGCGCTCACCGAAAACGGCCGGCCCAACTGCACTTTTATGCTCGACCGCGTGGACGAGGAACACCTGGGCGCATTCCTGCAGTTGATGGAATTCGAAACGGCATTCGTGGGTGAGATGCTCGACATCAATGCGTTCGATCAGGAGGGCGTCGAGCTCGGGAAGAAATTCACCTTCGCGCTGATGGGCCGCAAAGGCTACGGCGAGTATTCGCAGCGGTTCGACAACTACGAAAAGAAGCGGGCGAAGGCTACACTGGGGAAGTGATCCGGCACTCCGTTTGCGCACTCGATTGTCCGGATACGTGCGCGTTGTTGATCGACGTGGATCAAGAGGGCGGCGGTTCGCGACTGCGCGGCGATCCGGATCATCCGGTCACGCGCGGTTTCCTATGCGGCAAAGTCGCGCGGTATCTGGAGCGGGAATATTCGCCGGAACGGCTGCTCCATCCGCTGAAGCGAGCCGGCGCAAAAGGCGAAGGGCGCTTTGAGAGGATCTCGTGGGATGAGGCGCTGGACACCATCGCCGAACGCCTGCAAGATATCTCGGATGCGTACGGATCGGAGTCGATCCTGCCCTATAGCTACGCGGGCACGATGGGACTGCTGCAAGGCTCGGGCATGGATCGCCGTTTCTTTCACCGCCTGGGCGCGTCGCGGCTGGACCGGACCATCTGCTCGGCCGCCGGCTTGGCGGGGCTCAACGCAACTCTGGGCAACCGCTACGGGACGGAGCCGGAGCAGTTCCGGCACTCGCGCCTGATCGTCGCGTGGGGCGCGAACATCCACGGTACGAACGTCCACTTGTGGCCGTTTATCGTCGAAGCGCGGCGGAATGGAGCGAAGCTCTACGTCATCGATCCGGTCACGACCCGGACCGCGCGGCTGGCCGATAAGCATTTCACGATTTATCCGGGCAGCGACCTGGCCCTCGCGCTCGGCCTGATGCACGTCATCATCGGCGAGGGTTTGCAGGACGCCGGGTTCGTCGAGCAACATACATCCGGCTTCGAGGCGTTGCGCGAGAAGGTTGCCGGATATACGCCGGAGCGCGTGGCGGGCCTGACCGGCATTGCGGCCGAGGACATCGTGTCGCTGGCGCGAGAATACGCCACCATCCGGCCTGCGGTCATTCGGTTGAACTACGGCATTCAGCGATCCGAGCGCGGCGGCGCGGCTACTTCCGCCATCGCGGCGCTCCCCGCTCTGACGGGATCGTGGAAGCATGTGGGCGGGGGCTTGCAGCTCTCGCTGTCGCAGGCGTTTCACTTCAACCGCGCGGGTCTCGAGATGCCGGGGCGCCCCACGCGGACCGTGAACATGACCGAATTGGGCAAGGCACTCACCGAGTTCGATTCGCCTCCGGTGAAGGCTCTGGTCGTGTACAACTCCAATCCGGCGGCGATCGCTCCGAATCAGAACCTGGTGCTGCGAGGTCTGCGCCGCGAGGATCTTTTCACTGTGTCGCTGGAGCAATTCCAGACAGACACCGCCGATTACGCCGACATCGTGCTGCCGGCCACGACGTTCCTGGAGCATACCGACGTGTACCTTGCGTATGGCCATTACTACCTGCAACTGGCGCGGCCCGCGCTGCCCGCGCCGGGCGAGTGCAGGAGCAACGTCGATGTTTTCCGCGCGCTGGCGAAGCGGATGGGTTTCAACGACGCGTGCTTCGACGATTCGGAAGACGACATGATCCGGACGCTGCTGGACTCGGGCCATCCGTTTCTGGCGGGGATTACGCTCGAGCGGCTGGAGCGGGAACGCTCCGTGCGTCTCAATATCGGCGACCCGTTTCTTCCTTTCGCGGAGGGCGGATTCGGCACGTCGTCGGGCAAGTGCGAGTTGCGCGCCGATTTGTGGGATTACACGCCGCCGGTGGAATCGCGGCTGGGCGACGCCGGGCTGCGCGCGCGGTTCCCGCTGGAGCTCGTGTCGTCGAAGAACGACGACAGCATGAACTCGACGTTCGGTTACCGTGGGGCGACGGATGCGCAGACCTCGCGGCTGGTGGTTCATCCCGCGGATGCTCAGGCGCGCGCGATTTCCACCGGCGACCGAGTGCGTGCACACAACGACCGCGGTTCCGTGGTGTACACGGCGGAAGTCAGCCCGGATGTCCGTGAAGGCGTGGCTCGCGCGCCGAGCGTGCGGTGGAACAAGATGTCGCCGGGCCGCAACAACGCAAACGCGCTGACGTCCGATCGTCTCACGGACATGGGCGGCGGCCCGGTATTCTACAGTTGTCTCGTGCAAATCGAAAAATGCGGAGATTGATTCTCGTCCTCGTTCCCCTGCTGCTTGTATCGCCCGGATGCAAGCGCAAGCCAAAGCAACCATCGCGCGCCGAGGAGCCTGTCATGGGCCTGGCGTCGGTCCTCAGCACGGCCGATCCGCGCATCGCGCCGCAATTGATTCGCGGATTTCATCCGGTGGAAGCCAACGCGTGGCGCTGGACCGCGGGACAGTTTGCCGTGATCCTGAAGCCTCCCGCCGGAGCGGCGGCGAAGGGCGCCACGCTGCTTTTTAAATTCACGATCCCGGAGGCTGTCATCCAGAAACTGAAGCCGCTTAGGTTGTCGGCGTCTGTTAATGGAACCGCGCTGCCGCCCGAGACTTACTCCACCGGCGGCGAGCAGACGTACTCGCGCGACGTGCCGGGAACGGCGGTTCAGGGCGATTCGGCGACCGTCGAATTCGCGCTGGATAAGCATTTGCAACCTGCAGGCGTAGAGCAGCGGGAACTCGGGGTAGTGGCCACGCTGATCGGATTCCTCGCGAAGCCATGACCACGGCGGAGCGTGCGCTGCTCCCCGGCGCGCTGGCGGCCGCGTGCATCGCGGTCTACTGGTACGCTCTCAACTCCTTACTCCGCGGCCTGCCTGCCAGATTCCGGAGCCCAAACCGGTGGTTGCCGTATTGAACACTGCTTTGTTCTGCAGCGTGGCCGCGTCATATGCGAACAGCCATCCGTGAAAGGGGATGGAGTCCGCATGCGAACCGAATGCCGCGTACACAACGCCATTGGACAGCAGCAGGCCCGGGCGTTGCAGGTGCTGAAAAGGATCGAAGCGCACCGCTGCAACGATCGCTGTCTGAATTTCCACCGGACTCCCAGGCTTGTCCGCGCCTGTCGCCAGGTCCAGGGCATGCAGTTGGTAAGAGTAACTTCCGTTCTGCTTCACATCGGCGACCGCGTAGACGGTCCCCGATGCCAAATCGATCACCGGAGTACTGAGAATGCCGACTTCCGGAAGAATGTCCCTGAAAGCGTAGTCCGCGGTCGGCACCGAGGGACCGAAATTCGCCTGCCAAAGACTAGGTCCGGAAGTATCTGCGTCGAACGCATAGAGCGAATTGTGCATCGTCGCGACGACCAGGACGTTGTGGGTTCCCTGGCCGGGGATGGCCAGATCTGAAACAGACAGCTGCGCATAGGTGACGCCATCCACGGGAAGCGTGAAAAGCTTCCCGAACGTTAAGGCATTCACAGTGGAGAAATTGAGAATTGTCTCATGAGGGTTTGCGTTGGTGCGGTAATTGTCGTAGTTCCCTGTGAGTACGTTGACTTGCGCCCGCTCCGAGTGTTCGAATACGAGGAAGAAAAGGATCGCGACCTTCGGTACTGAAGAGCAAGTCATTTATGCAGAGACGCTGAATCTCAGAACCGGAGTGCAACAAATTGTCATGGCCGCGTTGCCGCGAGGACCAGGACTCCTTCCACGAACTACACGACCGCGGTTCCGTCGTTTACACGGCGGACGTAAACCGGGGTAAGTCGCCACGCTGATCGCATTCTTTGCGCAGCCATAGCGCGAACGGGCAGGCACTACAATAGAAGGTTTAGGAGCCTTTATTGTCCCTCGAAGATGATCTCCTGCGCCAGCGCCTGGAAGGCGTGAAGCAGATCGAAGCGCTTGGCTTCCAGCCGTATGGCCGGCGCTTTGAATTTACGCACACGATTCCGGAAGTCCTGACCGGATTTTCAGCGAAGACAGGCGAGGAACTGGAAGCGTCGCGCGTGCAAGTTCGCATTGCGGGCCGGGTGCAGACGATCCGCCGCATGGGGAAGGCGGGCTTCGCGCACCTCGGCCAGTCCGGTGAGCGCATGCAGATGTACGTCAAGAAGGACGCGGTTCCGGAGAACGATTTCGCGCTGTTCCAATTGCTCGATATCGGCGACATCGTGGGCTGCGACGGCTACCTGTTCCGCACGCGAACGGGGGAGTTGAGCGTGCATGTGGACAAGCTGCACTTTCTCTCCAAGACGCTGCTTTCGATGCCCGAGAAGTGGCATGGCCTGGAGGACGTCGAGACGCGATACCGCCAGCGTTACCTGGACCTGATAGCGAATCCCGATGTGCAGAAGGTGTTCCTGACACGGGCTCGGGTGATTCGCTCGCTGCGACGGCAACTCGAGGAGCGCGGCTATGTCGAAGTGGAAACGCCGATGATGCAGTCGCTGTACGGTGGCGCTGCGGCGAGGCCCTTCGTCACGCACCACAACACGCTCGACGTGGACCTGTACCTTCGCATCGCGCCTGAACTGTACCTGAAGCGCCTGCTTGTCGGCGGACTCGAGCGGGTGTACGAGATCAACCGCAATTTCCGAAACGAGGGGATCTCGACGCGGCACAACCCCGAGTTCACCATGCTCGAGTTCTACCAGGCATACGCGGATTACAAGGTGATGATGGACCTCACCGCCGATCTGCTGAAGACGGTCGCCGAGGACGCCACCGGGAGCGCCGTGGTGAATTGGGACGGGAACGAGATCGACTTCGGCAACATTCGCCGCTTGACCATGCGGGAAGCGGTCGTCGAATTCTGGCCTGAAGCGGAGAAGCCCTCGCGGGAGCAGGTGCGAGATCGCGAGTGGCTCTTGCGCCATTCGGCAAAGAGCACTCCGGGCGAAGCCCTCACCGATATCTTCGAGCGGGTCGCGGAGGCGAAGCTGATTCAACCCACCTTCATCTACGATTACCCAATCGAGGTCTCGCCGCTGTCGATGCAGAAGCCGGACGAGCCCGAAATGGTGGAGCGCTTCGAGTTCTATGCATGCGGGATGGAACTCGCAAACGCGTTCACGGAGTTGAACGATCCGCAGGAACAGCGCCGCCGGTTCGAGATGCAGCTTGCGATGCGGGAGCGCGGCAATGAAGAAGCGCACCAGATGGACGAGGACTACATTCGCGCGATGTGCTACGGGATGCCGCCCGCGGGCGGCGAGGGCATCGGCGTCGACCGCCTCACCATGATTCTCACCGGGCAGAAGTCAATCCGCGACGTGATCCTGTTCCCTCTGCTGCGGCCGGAGGGCGAGATCGGAATCGCCCAGCGCCTGCGCGACGCCGAGTAAAATGGCGGTCCTGTCCCGCTTCGAGTTGTTTATCGCCGGACGCTACCTGCGCGCGAAACGCAAGCAGGCGGTGATTTCGATCATCACCGTCATCTCTATTGTGGGCGTGGCGGCGGGCGTGATGGCGCTGGTGATTGCGCTGGCCATCAACAACGGCTTCCGCAATACGCTGCAACGCAATCTGCTGGGCGCGACGGCGCACGTCAGCATTCTGGAGAAGGAGCCCGGCTCGGGCATTGCGGACTGGCGGCGGATCGCCGGGAAGCTACCTGGTATCCCCCACGTTGCTACCGTCAATCCCGGTCTTTACGGAACGGTGATGTTTAGCGGGCCAATGCGGTCGTCGGGTGGCGTCATCAAGGGGATTCCGTCGGAGGGAACTCCGTCGCAGGAAGTGCTGCTGCACTTGAAGCAAGGCTCGTTCGATGGGCTGAAGCGGCAGGGGCGCGCACCGGGCATCATCCTCGGCGCGCGGCTCGCCGAGAACATCGGGATGCGCATGAACGATGTCGTCACCGTGATCAGCCCGCAGGGGGAGTTGACGCCTTACGGAGCTCGTCCCGCGTACCTTCCGTTTCGTGTGGTGGGGATTTACGAATCGGGGTTTTACGATCTCGACTCCGCTTGGGCCTTCACGTCGCTTCAGGCGGCGCAACGGGCGTTGTCGGTCGGCGATGTCGTGAACACGATTGAGTTGAAGCTGGACGACATTTACCAGGCACCGGAGGTGGCGGCCGCGGCGGACAAAGCAATTCCGCCGGCGCTGTCGGCGACCACGTGGATGGAGCAGAACCGGCAGCTTCGGAACGCGCTTCGGATGGAGCGCGTGGTCACCGTCATCACCATCGGACTGATTCAACTGGTGGCCGCACTTAACATCCTCATCACTTTGGTGATGATGGTGATGGAGAAATACAGGGACATCGCCATTCTGATGTCGATGGGGACACGGCGCGAGCAGATACGGCGCATCTTCGTTTATCAGGGAGTGCTGATCGGAGCCGTGGGCGCGGCGATCGGGCTGATCGGCGGCTATTCCCTCTGTTTCTTAGCTGAGAGATACAGGTGGGTGCGGCTGGACGAACAGGTGTACTCGCTGAGTTATGTCCCGTTCGAGCCGCAATGGCTGGATGCGATCTGGATTGGCGCGGCGGCGATTTTGGTGAGTTTGCTGGCGACTCTGTACCCGGCCCGGAGCGCGACTAGAATCGCGCCGGTGGAAGCGCTCCGGTACGAGTAGGCTGCCTACTCCACGAGCCCTGTCGTCGAAGTCGCCAGATACCGCTTGCCGACGCGCGCGGCTCAGTAGCGCCAATCCGTTAAGACCACGACCATCAGGGGGCGGTTTCTGCCAAAGGCTGCTTAAGCGGTGAAGCTCCAGAAGACCGCGGTGCAGTTGGACGGTCAACGTCGCCGCTCAGTCGCCCGACGATTTCAGTCGGGCCTCAGCGGGCACGGCGGCACGGATGAGTACCGTTGTGCGGCCTCGACCGCCAGATCGACGCGGTGGCCGATCACAGCAACTGGCCGGCGGTGAAGTGTCCCCCGCCCGGTCACAGTTTGTTCCGATTGGTGTCTCATGAAGCCCTGTTCAGCATGACCAGCGTTCACTGCTCGAACGGGGTGATCACCGTGAACGCGTTGCCAGCGAACTGTAGGCTGAACCCGGTCAAGGTGGTGCTGAACTGCTGTACTACCTCGACCGTGAACGTCCCGATCTGGCCAGCCGTCTCAGGGAAATCCACCCCAAGATTCATCCAGTAGAGCGCACCCCGATTCTGGGTTATCGTTCGCTGGCTGATAATGCTGCCATCAAGGCGCTTGACGGTTACCTTTAGCTGGGATGGATCGCAAGGGCTGAACGTGCAAATCTCCGAACTCAGGATGCCCATTCCGGTGTACTTACCGGCTGTGTTGTCGAAGAACACGGACAGCTTTTCAAATCCTTCGCCACCCAGTACCATCGAACACATGAAATCCGGCAAGCCAGGCGTTTGCTTGTGGAAGATCGTTTGACCAAAGACGTCACCGAGGCCCTGGCTGGTCAATTCGAGCATTGCCCAACCGAGTTGTTGGGTGCTGGTCTTCACGACCGTCTCAAGAATGGCGGTCTGTCCCGGCGATAGGTTCACCAGAAAAGTCGAGGCCGTTCCCTGATCTTTCGTTTGGACCTGCCATGGTTGACCGTCCTTCGTGTAGAACTGGAGCGTGCCTATCACAGGCAGCGCGCTATCCACATTCAGGAACACGATTCGCTGACTCCAGCCTTCTCCGACAATGACAAGCGGCACAATCTGTTGATAGAAGGTTGTAATTGAGCTGACCAAGGGTCGAGGGCGCAGTGAGTGGACCAACCTGGACGGACCAGTCTCAGCCTTGAGCGGGTACAGAGTCAACAGGCCGAAAGCCATGGCGCAGGTCAATGCGTTTCGCAGAGAAAGGTCCTCGGATCCAGTATACGGGTTCGAATTGATTAACGGGCAGGGGGAGAGGGGTAGAAGGTTAATTAGCTCCCGATGTATCGAGCGTAGAGGCTGCGCGCGAGGCCGATGTCGGTGGTGCCCTTGATGATCGCGCGGCCGTCTGGGAAGACCGTCAGTTCGTATGGATCGATGCGGGCTCGCAGCGCGAATTCATTGGATCGAATCTCGCCGAGACCTGCCAGCCGGGCCGCCAACGTTGGAAGATCGATCGGCCGCGCGAGTTCGTGGATCTGCACCGCATTCCTTCCGCACAGGCTGATGGGCGCGCGATGGTCGCCGCGCAGGTACGCGAAATCGCGGCGCGCGCAGCACGGGCAATCGGGATCGGCATTGGGCTGATCCACCTGACGAACTTCGCCGGACCACACATCCAGTGTCGTGATGACCCGCGCCACCGAGTCGCCGGAGAGGATCTTCAGCGCGGCCGCGGTCTGGAGCGCCGCTATCGCCATGGTCACGGAACCTAACACGCCGGCCGTTTCGCAGGTTGGCTGCACGCCCACTGGAGGTTCCGGGTACACGCAGCGAAAGCAGCACGTCACCCCGGGGACGACGGCCATCTTCAGTCCGTAACTGCCGACGGCCGCGCCGTAAATCCACGGCACGCCGCGGCTGACCGCGAAGTCGTTCACCAGGTAACGCGTATCGAAGTTGTCGGTCCCGTCGAGGATCAAAGTGACGTCGCCCAGAAGATCTTCGATATTGGCGGGAACGAGGTCCGCGACCACCGCCTCGATGCAAACCGCCGAGTTGATCCGGGACAGGCGGTTGCGCGCCGCAATCGCTTTCGGGAGCGCGGCGGCAGCATCCTCCTCGTCGAACAGGATCTGTCGCTGGAGGTTGGAGAGTTCGACGAAATCGCGGTCCACGATCCGCAGGAATCCGACCCCCGCCCGCGCCAGAATCTCCGCCTGAGCGCCGCCGAGGGCGCCGCACCCCACGATTGCAACTCGCGCGTTTGCAATGCCTTGCTGTCCCTGTTCGCCAATCCCGGCGAACCGGCGCTGGCGCGAGTAGCGATCCTCCATACCACCCAGATGGTAGCAACCGGTGCGGTATTATTGGGGAACGTGCGTGCCCCGCCGAGCAAATGCTGCCCGATGGTGTTCGCGCTGGCTTTCGTGTTCTGCGGAAAGGCGTTCCCGGCGCAGGAAAACCGGGAAGGGCGTCCAGTCGTGGCCATCGAATTCGAGCCGGCCGATCAACCGCTACCCGGCCCGGAGATGCTCACGCTGGTCTCCCCCTTGCGGAGCGGCGGACTGTATCGCGCCGCGGACGTCCGGACGGCCATTCAGAACCTGTTTTCCACGGGACGTTTCTCGGACATTCAGGTAGACGCTTCCCCCGCAAGCGCCGGCGTAACTGTCCGGTTCCTCACCACCAAAACCTATTTCCTGGGCCGCGTTAGCGCGAAGGGCTCCCCGGATCCGCCGAACTCCGGGCAACTGGCGACGGCGACCAAGCTGGGCCTGGGCACTCGGTTCTCGGCGCCGGACCTGGGGCAGGCGACGGACAACATTATCGAACGGCTGCGGGCGAACGGTTTGTATCGCGCCACTGTCTCCCACCGCCAAGAACCGGAACCGGCGATCGAGCAAATGAATATCGACTTCACCATCGATCCCGGAAAGAGGGCGGCGTTCGGCAACGTCGTCGTGGAGGGCGAACCGGGAAAGCCGGTGGCCGACATCATACGCATGACGCGATGGCGGCGGTTTCTGGTTGGAAGCTGGAGGCCGATGACCGAGAAGAGGCTGCAGTCGGGCATCGACAACGTCCGCTCGTATTATCAGAAGCACGATCAACTGCTCGCGAAAGTGACCCTGAGCAAACTCGATTACGACGAGCAAACGAACACGGTGACGCCGTCGCTCCGGATCGACGCCGGCCCGATTGTCAAGGTGCGCGCCGAGGGAGCCAAACTGTCCAAGGGAAAGCTGCGCGCTCTGCTTCCGATCTATCAGGAGCGCTCCGTGGACCGCAGCCTTCTGGTGGAAGGACGGCGGAACCTGGTCGAGTATTTCCAGGCGCAGGGCTACTTCGACGTAGCGGTGGACTTCGAAGAAACACCGCAGGAGAAGGGAGTCGAGACAATTCAGTATGTCATCGACAAAGACGTGCGGCACACCATGGCCAACCTGAAGATCGAAGGAAACAAGTACTTCGACTCCGAGACCATTCGCGAGCGTCTGTATATTCAGCCCTCGAGCTTTGTGCGGTACCGCCACGGCCGTTACAGCGAACGCTATCTGAGCAAGGATATACAGGCGATCGAGGAGCTGTACCGGTCCAACGGGTTTCGCGACGTGACAGTAACCTCGAAGCTGAGCGAGAACTATCGGGGACGCAAGAACGACATCGCGGTGGAGCTGCACATCGCCGAAGGCGCGCAGTGGTTCGTCTCGAAGCTCGATCTCGAAGGCGCGTCGGCCGAGGAGAAAGAACACCTGCTCTCCATCCTCCATTCGACGGCGGGCCAGACGTACAGCGAGTACAACGTCGCGACGGATCGCGACGCTGTTTTGAGTTATTACTACAACAACGGCTATCCGCAAGCGCAGTTCGACTGGTCGCAGGCCGACAGCGAAGAGCATCGGGTTGCGCTGCGGTTCCTGGTCACTCCGGGGCCGCGCCGGTTCGTTCGCGACGTGATCGTCCGAGGGTTGGAGAGAACCAATCCGGACCTGGTTCAGAACCGCATTACCTTGCACGGCGGCGATCCGTTATCGCAGATCGAGATCGCCGAAACGCAGCGCAGGATGTACGATCTCGGGATTTTCGCGAAGGTCCAGACGGCCATCCAGAATCCGGACGGAGTCGAAGACGGCAAGTACGTGCTGTACCAGGTGGAGGAGGCGCGGCTCTATTCCGTGAACTTCGGATTCGGCGCCGAAATCGCTCGCATTGGGGGCGGAGTCACGACCTTCGACTCGCCCGCCGGCAGCGGAGCGTTCTCGCCGCGGGTTTCGTTCGGCGTCAGCCGGTTGAACCTGATGGGGCTCGGCCAGACGCTCAGCCTTCAGACGCGCGTCTCCAGTTTGCAACAGCGGGCGCTCGTCTCCTACTACATCCCGCAATTCAAGGGGCTCGATAACTGGAACCTGACACTCACTACGCTGTTCGACGATTCTCACGACGTACGGACGTTCGCGGCCCGGCGGTTGGAAGAATCGATTCAGTTAGGGCAGCGCGTCAGCCGCGCGACGACCTTCCAATACCGATTCACATACCGCGACGTTTTTGTGGATCCACTCTCGGTAAAGATCACTCCGGATTTGATCCCGCTGCTTTCGCAATCCGTCCGGGACGGCGTGCTGGGCGGCAGTTTCATTCAGGACCGGCGCGACGACCCGACCGACGCGCGCCGCGGGATCTATAACACGGTGGATCTTGGGCTATCGCTCAAGGCTTTCGGCTCGGAATCGGAATTCACGCGTATCAATGCGCGAAACGCCACTTACCACCGCCTCACGCGGGACCTGACCTTCGCGCGATCGACGAGTTTCGGGTGGATGCAACGGCTGGGCGGACTGGCCGCGATCCCGCTGCCGGAAGTGTTCTTCTCGGGCGGCGCTTCCTCCATGCGCGCGTTTCCCGACAATCAGGCCGGACCTCGCGACACGACCACCGGATTCCCTCTCGGCGGAAAGGCGCTGCTGATGAACTCGCTCGAACTCCGCTTTCCGCTCGTAGGCGAGAACGTGGGCGGCGTACTCTTCCACGACGCGGGTAACGTCTATTCGAGCGTCAGCGATATCAGTTTTCGGTTCCGCCAGCGCAATCTTCAGGACTTCAACTACATGGTGCAGGGGATCGGCTTCGGAATCCGCTACCGCACGCCGATCGGTCCGATCCGCGTCGACCTGTCGTTGAGCCCGAACTCGCCGCGCTTCAATGGATTTACCGGCTCGCGGGATCAATTACTGCTGTGCGCGCCACCCGGCCAGAAGGTCACGTGTACACCGGTGGCGCAGCACATCAGCATATTCCAGTTTCATTTCTCTCTGGGGCAGGCGTTCTAATGACGGTGAAGAGAGGGAGGATTTGCGTGGCGCACGCACTCGTACGTGCCGCGTCGCCACTCCTGGCGACGCCTGTCTTGGGCCCCAAGAGGTCGCACGAGTGCGTGCGCCACGG
>JANXRE010000111.1 GCA_025353165.1 Acidobacteriota bacterium
GGATGTCGATCACTGATTCACACTGAGAAAGTCCTGCGTCGCTTCGCTCCGCACTGATCGCCATCACTTCGGAACGACTGATCGACATCATCGGAATGCGCAGTGAGCGGCAGGCCGGCATTCTCAAGGGCTTGACCCCACTCCAGCGCTGCCCCAAGTCCAAACGCAATCCACAGGAAGAGCAGATGCGCAAGCAGATGCACGAGCTCCGCCGGGAGAACCAGCGCCTGACCGAGGAACTGCGCAAGGCCGCGATCGTCATTGATATTCAAAACACAGTGGGCGCACTGTTGGGTTGGCCCCTGCCCATGGCGGACCCCAAGGAGAAACCCGGATTACCGCCGTCACCCAACTGGCCCTTACGGTGGGCGTGGTCGCCGCCTGCGGTTTCCTGGCAGTGGCCCGTGCTTCCTTCTACCGGCAGCGTCCTGTCCCAGGGCCTCTCGCGTTTCCGGCGCCGGAGCCAGCGTCGCCTGCGGAGCGGACGGCCCTGCATGAACAGCGATTCCAGGACTGCTCTCCGGCAGCTGTTCAAGCCACCTTGCTGGACGAAGGCCAGTACCTCTGCTCGACCCGCACCATGTACCGCATCCTCCAACAGGAGGGAGAATCGCATGAGCGGCGCGATCAGCTCGTCCATCCGCCGTACCAAAAACCCGAGTTGCTGGCCACCGCACCCAACCAGCTTTGGAGCTGGGACATCACCAAGCTGCGGGGTCCGGCCAAGTGGACCTACTTCTATCTTTACGTGATCCTCGATGTCTTCAGCCGCTCCGTCATTGGCTGAATGATCGCCTACCGCGAAAGCGCCGAATTGGCCAAGTAATTCATTGAGGAAGCCATCGGCAAGCACCGAGTCCCCGCCGGCCAGATCACCCTCCACGCCGACCGCGGCCGGGTCATGAGTCCAAGCCGGTGGCCTACCGGATGGCCGATCTGGGGGTCACCAAGAGCCACAGCCGGCCTTACGTTTCCGACAACAATCCGTACTCGGAAAGTCAGTTTCGCACCCTGAAGTACCGCCCGGAGTTCCCGGATCGCTTCGGCTGTATCCAAGACAGCGGCACCTTCTGCCAGCAGTTTTTCCACTGGTACAACCAGGAGCACTGTCACTCCGGCATTGGATTGCTAACGCCTGCGGTCGTTCATTTCGGCCAGGCCCCGACTGTCCTGGCCCACCGCCAGGTGGTGCTGGATGCCGCCTACCAGGCGCATCCCGACCGCTTCGTGCGGCATCCACCAAAACCACTGCCTTTGCCTTCGGAGGTTTGGATCAACAAGCCGGCACCGCCCGGCCAAACGAGAGAGGCGGGAAGTCACTAAACTCCCATGCCGGGTGTCTCAAAGTGCTTGCACGCACCGGGCGAATCGGGCGGCAGTTGATGATGGAGAGCTGAACGCTGGCGGTGCTGAAAGGCACGTTGGCCGTGCTTATTGCGTTCGGCGGCGTTCGATTGCTGGCCCGGCTCGGCGCCAGCGATCTTCCGCGCGGCAGTAGCATTCAGATCGATGCCCAAGTGCTTGGGGTGACCGCGCTGACGGCGGTTCTTACCGGCATCGTGTTCGGGTCCGTGCCTGTCGTGCACTTGTTCCGTCAGAACCTGAACGAAGTGTTCCGGGGCAGGGAGCGGGCCGGGACGGCGGGGCGGGGCGCCGTGTTCGATCCGCGCTGGTCGCCTTGCAGATTTCGATGGCTTTTGTCCTACTGATCGGCTCCGGCCTGCTGACTTTCAGTTTCGCCACGCTTTTGAACATGAAGCCCGAGTTTCAGGCGGAGAATATCCTGTCGGTGCGCGTTTCGCTGCCAAACTCACGATACAAGGACGACAATTCCGCCAATAACTTCTTCGCCGGACTGCGGGAGCGGCTGCAAACGATACCGGGCGTGCGCACGCTGGGATTGACCTCGCTGCTTCCGTTCAGTGGCGAGGGGAACGCCAGCCTCGTCACTCTGGTGGGCCGGGCTCTCGGGCCGGGCCAGAAGCCTCCGGTCCCAGCCACGAATGCCTGCGATTCGGGATATCTTTCCGCCATGAAAATTCCCATATTGCGCGGGCGCGGTATCTCTGGATTTTGACAGCGAGCAAACGCAGCCGATGGCGATCATCGATGAGTTCCTCGAGCGCCGGTACTGGCCCAGAGGCGATGCGTTGGTATCGCAATTGAAGCTCGGCGACCCGGAAGATCCGAAGGCCCCCGGTCTTCACGGTGGTGGGCGTGGCTGGCAACGTGAAGACTTCGAATCTGGCGGAAAAGAATCCCGTCGGCGAAGTCTTCTTTCCGTATCGGCAGATCGGGGTTCACAGCGTGCATTTCGTTGCGCAAACGGATCGCGAGGCTGCGTGGATCATTTCGGCTGTGCGCCAACTGGTTGCTCAAGCCGATCCCGAGCTGGCCATATTCGATGTGCTGCCGTTGGCGGTGGAGATTTATGGGGTTCTCGCTTACTCGGTGACGCAGCGGACGCGCGAGATAGAGATTCGGACGGCGCTTGGGGCATCGCCGCAGGATGTTCTTGCCATGATCATAGTGCAGGGGCTGAGGGTGTCGTTCATCGGACTGGCGGGTGGCGCGATCGTTGCGTTTTTACTGACACGGTTCATGACCGCGATGCTGTATGACGTCAAGCCGGCCAACCCGGGTATCTTCGGCGTGATTACGCTGGTGCCCGGCGTGGTGGCGATTCTGGCGTCGCTGATTCCGTCCCTGCGCGCCCTACGGATTCATCCGTCCACGGCGCTTCGGTACGAGTAGACAAGCCTAATGCTCCAGGCGATCGCCGGGGCGCGCGAACCAAACGTAAAGCGTCGGCAGCAGCAGCACGCAAATCAACAACACGCCGATTAAGCCGCCGACGATTACGACTGCGAAGGGGCGCTGCGAGTCCGAGCCGATGCCCGTCGACAGGGCGGCCGGCAACAACCCCAGGGTCGCGACCAGCATGGTCATCATCACCGGGCGGAATCGGCGCACGGATCCATCCACCGCCGCGTCCATAATGGAAGCGCCGTGGGCGCGCACCTGGTTCATGTACTCCATCATGATGAGGCCGATCTGCACGGAGACGCCAAAGAGCGCCAGGAATCCAACGCCGGAGGACACACTGAAAGTGTTGTGCGTCAGCAGCAGTGCTGCGATTCCGCCGACGGGCGCCATGGCCACCGTGAGCAGAACCAGCCCGGCCCATTTGAACGAATTGAAAGCCGAGTAAAGCACGAAGTAGATGACGAGGATGGTCAACGGTACGATGATCGCGAGCCGCTTTTGCGCGCGCTGCGCGCTCGTGTATTCGCCGGCCCAGTCGATTGTATATCCGACCGGCAGCTTGACGGACTTCCCCACTTTGTGCATCGCTTCCTCGACCGTGCTGCCGAGGTCGCGGCCGCGCACACTGTACTTAATGGCGACGTAGCGCGAGTTCGAGTCGCGGTAGATGACGGAGGCTCCGTCCTCCACCGTGATTTTCGAAAGCTGGTTTAGGGCGACCCGCTCTCCGGTGGGCGCGAGGATCCGGATGTTACCGATGGCGTCGATGTTGTTTCGATACTCGGGGAGATAGCGCACCACCAGGTCGTAGCGGCGCTCGCCTTTGAGGATCTGGCTTACGGCCTTCCCGCCGATGGCGGTCTCGACTGCGTCCTGGACGTCCGCAACGTTGATCCCGAAGCGGTCGGCCTTGCCGCGATCGATGCGGATATTCACGTTGGGTTGCCCGACAACACGGAATACGCCGAGGTCCTCGACGCCGGGAATATGGCTCATCACACCTACAATTTTTTCGGCCATCGATTCGAGCGTCTTGAGGTCTTCCCCATAGAGTTTGATGGCAAGCTGGCCGCGAACGCCGCTCATGGCCTCTTCCATGTTGTCGGCAATGGGCTGCGAAAAGTTCCAGTTGGCGCCGGGTATCTGCCCCAGTTCCCGCTCCATGGCCGCAATTAGAGTTTCCTTGTTCTCGTGAAATTGAGATCTCCAGTGGTCTCGCGGCTGGAGGTCGACGAAATATTCGGTGTTGAAGAACCCGGGGTAATCGGTGCCGTCATCCGGCCTGCCCACCTGCGAGACGACCTGGGTGACCTCGGGGTAAGCCACCAGGATGCGCCGCGCGGCGCGCATGACGCGCTCGCCCTCGGTTGGGCCGGTGCTGGACGCGAGCGTTCCGCGCACCCAGATAGCGCCCTCATCGAGGTGCGGCAGGAACTCGGAACCGACGAAGCCCGCGGCGGCCAGGCCGAGGGCGGTAGCGAGCATCGCCAATGCAACGCCCACCGTGATCCAGCGAAAGCGAATGCACAGCCGCACCTGCTTCTCGTACATCCGCGTCAGCCATTCGACCACTGGATTGCGCCACTCCTTTACCTGTGAACGGAAGAAAAAGCTGGCCAACACGGGCGCGATCATCATGGAGAACATCAACGCACCTAGCAGAGCGAAGGCGACG
>JANXRE010000021.1 GCA_025353165.1 Acidobacteriota bacterium
CGAGGAGAGACTCGACTTCGCGGCGCAATTCGGGATCGGCCTGCGCAAGCAGAGCGGCGCGCTCGTCGGAGGAGGCTTCCCGCACGGAATGGTACAGGTCCTCGATTCGCTGGAGACGATCCGGTGTCATGACGGCGACGCTCCTTATGATAACTCCGGAAATCCGAATGCCAGGGTGGCACGCCTGGCTGCCATCCAGCGCGGAGCTCACGGGCGAGCCAGACGCGGGCCAACTCCCAGTCGCGCCGGACGGTGCGAGGTGGGATTCGTTCAGTCAGCCGAAATAACGCAGTTCCACGACTTTGGCCTGGCGAGGCACCTGGGGCGGTGTGAGCGCGGAGCTGATACACGCCTTTCAGTCTCTGCGTTTTCGGTGCGAGCTGCACTGGCTACTCGAGGCCGCACCCGGCGGCAGGTCGTGAAACGCGACCGAACCCTGTGGGCCGCAGCTCGGAGTTGGTCTATTTGCGAAGGAGATATTCAAGGATGCCTTCGCGCTGCTCGGGTTTCACCTGTGCGCCCCAGCGGGTCATCTTGTCCACTTCGCGCTCCCACTGCGCACGGGTGAGCTTCTGGCTCTTGACGATGTCCTCGCCGTGACAGCCGTGGCAGGCTTCCGGATAGCCCGGGGGGTAGACACGGACGGACACGCCGTGTAATGTGTTCCAGAGATAGCCCGACGGATTCCAGGGTTGCTCGAAGGGTTGTTGCTCGCCGGCCGCGGTGCGGGCCCGCGCCATGATCAGATATTGCCCCGCCACAGCCGGAGGGCCGGTGTACGACCAGGGACGCCACGAGAATTCGCCCGGCGCATCGCCCATCGTCGCCGCCTTCCAGCTCTTCCCGCCGTCTAGGGAGACGTCGACGCCGGCAACTGGGCCCGAGGCCCAGGCAACTCCGGCCACCTGCACGGGCTCACCCGCGCGAAGTTCACCGCCCGGCAGCGGCGTGTGAATGATCGACTTCACGGCCAGGTTGGTGACCGGGACCATTTGCGCGGGATCCACCGCGGTGCCGGGCGGCACCGGCTTTTCCGGATGCCGGTACGCAGTCTTCATGAAGAAGCCGTCGAAATCGCGGTCCAGCACGCGAATCCGCGAGACCCATTTGACCCAGGTATCTCCCGCCCAACCGGGAACGATCAGGCGGAGCGGAAACCCGTGCTCTGTTGGCAGCGGCTGCCCGTTCATCTCGAACGCCAACAGCGTGTTCGGATCCAGAGCCTTCTCCATCGGGATGCTCCGCTCGAACTTCGGCATGGTTCCGATTGGCGCATCGGCCCCGGAGAACAGGACCACTCGCGCGGCCGGCGTCAGCCCCACCTTTTGTAGAACGTCGCGCAGCCGCACGCCGGCCCAGCGCGCGTTTCCGATCGCGCCGTACTCCCATTGGACTCCGGGCATCGTGGGCTCGAACAGTCCCCGGCCGTTGCCGGCGCATTCGAGCACGCCGGTCAGCTCCGTGCGCGGCAGGCGTTTGATTTCACCGGGCGCCAGCGTCAGGGGCTTTCGGACCTCGCCCTCCACCTGCAAACGCCACGACGACGGATCGACGTGAGGAACGTAATGGTGGCTGCGGACGAAGAACCGCTCGGTCGGCGTGATCAGGTCGCGGAATCCGTCCAGCGGCATTTCCAGGTCTTCGGGACGCTTGGACCGTACGATCATGCCGCGTTTGCGGACGGCCACCGGCCCAGGAGCCGCTCGCACGGCTGAGGCCGCGGCGAGGGCGAACAGGTCTCTTCTGGAAAGATTCATTGAAGTTTGTACATCCGCTGTGAGATTCCGCCGTCGCGGATGTCGACGGTTTCTTCCTCGGTTTCCACTGGCCCCAGTTTCACTTGCAGCCGGTAAGGGCCGGGGGGGAGCTTCACCACGGCCGGGGTTTTGTCCGGGCGCTGACTGCCATTGATGAAGATATTGGCGCCGGGCGGATTGGAGGTGACGCTGAGGGTCCCGAGCATCTGATCCATGCCGATGGTCAGGCTGGAGTCGGCGGGGGTGACGAAGACGCGGGCGATATTCCGATAGCCGTCCTGGCTGGCGCGCACCACGTGGCGGCCGGGTTCCAGCGGGAACGAACACGGCGTCCGGCAGGTGAGCACCGGATTGTTGTCGACGACGACGCTGGCTCCGGCGGGCACGGAATCGAATTGGAATGGCACCATCGCCGCCTCGGCGGGTAAGGCGGACGGCGGGGGCGCCGGCTCCTGCGCAGCGGGTTCCACGGCGGCCGGTTTTGGCTCCGGCTCCTTCACCAGTGCCGACGGTTTCTCGGGAGGCGGCGCGCCGGCCAGCGGCGTGCTGCTCGCTTGAACGTCACGGGTGGGGGCGCTCGGCGCCGCCCATTTCTGCGCGATGAGGAAGACGACGCCGACGGCCACGAATGCGATGGCCGCCAGGACGATATTGCGGACGAGATGGCTGGAGGGCTTCTCGCGTATGGGCCGGACGACGGCGGGAGCGGGCGGGGCCGAGAGCGAGGAGATGGTCTCCATGTTCTGGCTTACGCCACGCGCCAGGGGTTTCCAGGACGGAGAGGCGTTCAGCACCCTCCGGAGATCGGCGATGAATTCCACGCACGCCGGGTATCGCTGCTCCGGGGCTTTCGCCAAGGCTCGGCGCAGAACCCGATCGACATCCGGTCCCAGCGCCGGATTCAACTGGCGCGCCGGCGGCGGATCGTCCCGGCAAATCTTGTACAGCAGCGTGGGGATGGAATCGCCGGTGAAGGGCTTCTCGCCGGTCAGGACTTCGTAGGCGATGACGGCCAGCGCGAACTGGTCCGCGCGGCCATCCACCGTCTGACCTTGGATCTGTTCCGGCGACATGTAGCTGGGGGTGCCCATCATAGCGCCGGACTGCGTCATCTGTTGCGAGAGGATCTTCGCCACGCCGAAATCGGCGATCTTGGCCATGCCGTCCTCGTGAATCATGATGTTGGCCGGCTTGATGTCGCGGTGTACGATTCCCTTTTTGTGCGCGTAGTCGAGGGCGGCGGCGGTTTGCGAGAAAGTCGCCAGGATCGAATCGCGGGAGGGCGGATGTTCGCCTGCCAGCAGGCGCTCCAGCGGCGGGCCGTTCACAAACTCCATGAAAATGTACGCCAGCCCGTCCTGCTCGAGGATGTCGTAGATGGTGACGATATTGGGGTGGGAGAGGATGCCGGCGGACTGCGCCTCGCGGAACAGGCGGTCTCTCAGGCGCTCGCGCTCGGCGGGTTCGGTCAGGTCGGAAAGACGGATGGTTTTGATGGCGACGGTGCGGCCGATGGCGGGGTCCAGGGCTTGGTAGACGATGCCCATCGCGCCCTTGCCCAGCTCTCCGATCACCCGGTAACGACCGATTTGCACGCTTTTGGGTCTATTGTAGCGTACGAATAAAAAGGGGACAGACGCATTTTCTGAAAATACGCCTGTCCCCTTTTCTGCTCAATTTCCGCCAGGGCCGTCGTGGCAGGTGTAGCAGCCGATCTGCGTACCCGCCGTAAGGGTGATGTTGCCTCTATCGCCGATATTGAAGGTCCGATTGGTCTTCGCCATGGAAAGGACAGTGCCCTTATAATCCAGGCCGTGACAATTCTGGCAGGCGGCGGTGTTTCCGTCACTCACGTAATCGTGGTGCGACGAAACCCAGTCAGCTCCGACCGTGTGCATGCCGTGAGGTCCGCCGTTGGCCGTTATCGCAGCGTTCGCGTGACAAGTCTTGCACTCGACCAGGGATCCCGCGTAGCCCTGCAAGGCGATGCTTTGCAGGTTGTCATTGACATCGGCGCTGGGGAACTCCGCGTGAGTGGAACCGTGGCAGGCCTCGCACTGCATGCCGCCATGGCTGGAGGACAGCTTGTACAGCGAGTAGGGAGCGGACGGCGTGTTCGGGGTGGTGGCGAACGTAATGTCCGCGGGGATGCGCAGTTTGCCACCGGCATCCAGCGCCGAGGTGTACCGGATTTGCCCGCTGTTACGGACGGCGGTTCCGGTGTGGCACGCCTGGCAGTTCGGTTCGTCGAGCCAGCCGGCGCGGTTGGTAGCGCCGACGGCGGCCAGCAGCCCGTGACAGCTCTGGCACTGCATCATCATGGATCCGTCCGGGTTGACCGCCTGGCCCATGACGCCGCGCAGGCACTTGGTGGTGGAGCCCGGGTGGCAGCGATAGCAGGCGTCCCGATTTGTTTCCGCGCCAAGGGTCATGTTGGTGATCGGGTCAACGACATTCACGTGCGCGCCGTGGATCGACGTTGTGAGCTGCGGAACTCCGCTGTATCCCGCCGTTCCCAGGGCATTGGAAGAGTGGCACTTCGCGCACAGCAGCGGAGTGCCGGCGTTATAGGTGGCCTCCAGTCCTCCCGACTTGTACCCCGCCCAGGCCAACATTGCGGCGGAGGCGGGTTTGCGCTCATCGTGCAAGCGAATGATATTGCGCTTGAAGTCCTTGGTGGGATTGGGATCGTAGACCCAGCCCTTCTGCGGCTGGGCCGCGGACACACTTCCCGACCCATGGCAGACGGTGCAGTCGATCTCGTCGGAGACGGGAAGGACGATGTTCGTCGATGCGACCACCTTCATTCCGGACTTCGCCACAATCTTCATTAGCGGGTAGTAATTCTTGATATTGGCGTCGTCGTACGGGAGGATTGGCACTCCTTGGGCAATGAACCAATCGTATTTGGCATCGAAAGCCGTACCCTGCGGCTTGTTCGCTTTGCCTGGCATGGCGTTCCCTGCCAGCCCGACGTCGGGACTCAACGAGACTCCGAAGAGTGGCAGAGCATATTGCCAGAAATTGGTTTTGCCGTAGGATGTCCTGTTGATGGACCCGGTCGGGTCGGCGACAGCTTGATAGGTGATGGTAAGGCCGGTCGAGGATTTGACCAGCTTTCCCGTGTTGTCGATGACCTGGGCGTGAATATTGTTGTACGGAGGGAGGATGGAAAAGACCGAGTAGTCGTTCCCGTCCACGCAATGCATGCCCAGGTCGTTCCAGGCGACGATCGTCCACTTCGCGTTGGGGGCGCCCTCCATTGAGACCATCGCTCCCGCGATCAGTAGTAACGCTGCAGTTAAAAAAACAATCCGAGTCCGAGTAATCATGGGTTCTCCATTCCGTCCCGCTTCCGGCGCCGGGACGGGTCTCTCTCGGAAGGGAGGATGCAGCTTTAGCGGTTCCGTGACGGGGGAAGAGCGAATGTAACGGTATTGAATTCGAGAATCGTAAATTCTACAAACGATTGGGGCTTTTGCCGATGACGTCTCTTACTGAGCGATTTCACACAGGCGGCCATGTGCGCTGGCGAAACTGCGCAGGTCCACTTCGTTCACCGCCGGTTCGCCGGGCGCCACATTCTCCAGTTTCCCTTCGCGCATCCACTTCTCGAGTTGGTCGACCAGGCTGTAGAGGTGGTCGAAGGAATCGACGATGAACAGCAGCGGCTGGTAGTGGTTGATTTCAAAAGTCTGGTTGATCGCCCATTCCAATTGGATCGGATGGCGCTGCACCTCGGCCGACTCGATGGCGTGTTCCAGCTCGCCGAAGCTGGACAGCAGGCCGCTCCCGCAGGCTTTCAGGCCGCCGTGCCCGCGCATCAGGCCGAACTCTACCGTGAACCAGAAGAACCGGGCCATGGCTTTGATCATGCTGGTCAGGACCCGGCTCTGTTCCTTCGGGTCGTGAATTCCGGAAGCAATTTCGGCCGCGGTGTGCGCGCATTCTCCGAAT
Organism: Acidobacteriota bacterium; assembly: GCA_025353165.1. Taxonomy (GTDB): domain Bacteria; phylum Acidobacteriota; class Terriglobia; order Bryobacterales; family Bryobacteraceae; genus TMP-7. Next base: position 5,715 of record JANXRE010000021.1, read on the forward strand.
CGCACCAGGGTATCGGCGAACGCCTGGTCGGTGTGCATGGGAACGTGGCCGGCGACGTCGTGAAAGATGTCCGGCTCCGGCAGGTAGTCGAGCTGGTCCCTGTGGCGGATGGTGATCGTGGTGGGGAACTCGCGATTCCGGAGGCAGTCGAAGAAGACGAACGAGGGAACGTATCCGGCGACGGCTTTGGCCTGGAAGCCGGTTAGAGGTTTGAGGAACCGGTTCACGTCCTCCAGCCTCGGGATGGCGTCGGGGTTCAGGCAGAGCGCGTCGACACCTTGCAGAAAGTGCGGGTTGGCGTATTTCGCCCAGCGCGGGTGGATCCGGGAGTACAGGCGGCGCCACGCCTCGTGATCCTCTTCTGTGTAAAGATCGTAGCGTTGCTGGATGTAGAGCGGCATGGCCAGTTTCAGAATAGCACCACTTTAATGTGGGGCTATGGGATAATCTCTCCATGTATCCATTGAAAAAGGGCAAGATCGCGCAGCAGGCTCACGTCGGCCTGCCCGAAGGCACCTACGAGGAAGAGCATGGCCGGAAAGGCTTTTATGGCAAGTCGGCTCACCTGTACCACGCGCATCCACCGACCGGTTGGGTTCGTTTCGAAGGCAAGCTGCGCCCGCACTGCTTCGAT
>JANXRE010000056.1 GCA_025353165.1 Acidobacteriota bacterium
ATTTGAAGGCTTGAATCGGACGGAGATCTACAACTGGTTGGGGCAGACTCTGGCCGAGCAGCAGTATCGCGTGCAAGGCAAAGCGGGAAAAGGGATGCTGCGAAGCTACGTGGCCAAGACGACAGGGTTGAGCCGAGCGCAGGTAACACGGCTGGTCGGGCAGTATCTGGCGACGGGGCAGGTGGAAGAAAGCGGGTACCTCAGGCGACGCTTTCCGAGGTTGTACACGCGCTGGGATATCGAACTGCTGGCCGAAGTGGATGAAGCGCATGAGACGCTCAGCGGACCAGCGGCGCAGAAGATCCTGTACCGGGAATTTCACGAGTATGGGGAAGCCGGATATGAGCGACTGGCGCGGCTGTCGGTGGCACACCTCTACAACCTGCGCAAGACCGGGAGTTATCGCAGACGGCGGGTTTTCTATCAGGCCACCCACCCAACGGCGGTGAGCATCGGGGAGAGGCGGAAGCCGGACCCGCAAGGCCGGCCCGGATCTCTGCGCGTGGACACGGTCCACCAGGGAGACCAGGATGGGAGCAAAGGGATGTATCACCTGAATGCGGTGGACGAGGTGACGCAGTGGCAAGTGGTAGGGGCGGTGGCGCAAATTAGCGAGAGGTGGCTGCTGCCGGTACTGCAAGCGATGCTGGAACAATTTCCGTTTCGCATCTTGGGTTTTCATTCCGACAACGGCAGCGAGTTCATCAACCATACCGTGGCCAAGCCGCTGAACAAACTGCTGGCGGAACAGACGAAGTCGCGGCCGCGGCACAGCAATGACAATGGGTTGGCCGAGTGCAAGAACGGCTCGGTGTTGAGAAAGCACATGGGATTCGGACACATCCAGGCCGCCCACGCGGCGGCGATCAACGACTTCTATCGGGACCACTTCAATCCTTACTTGAACTTTCATCGGCCGTGCGGAGTGCCGGAAGTGCTGACCGGCGCCAAGGGGAAGCAGAGAAGGATTTATCGTTGGTATGCGACGCCCTGGGAGATCCTGTGGCAGCTGCCGGACATGGCGCGATATATGCGGCCAGAGTTGACCGTGGAGGTGATGAACCAGAGAGCCGGCAGCGAGAGCGACACCGCCAGCGCGCGCCGGATGCCAAAAAGCCAAACAGAAGCTGTTTGCCAGTTTCGGGCTAAGGCAGACGGCATGAAGACAACGAAAGCAGAGCTATGGAAATGACGGTCTATGGAAAACGAGGAAAACCAAAGGCAGGTTTTCCAACGTTTCCCACAGCTCTTGGAAATCGCCAAAGCGCGATTCCCACATTCCCACAGCCCCGACGACTACCGCGAGGAAAAGTGGAAATCCAGAAGCAGGATTCCCACTTTCCCGTCGCGGCTTCCTGTTCTCTTACAAAAACTCAGAAAGGAGAATCCCCTAAACGCCGGGTTCTCCGTCGTTCAGGCTCATCCTTCGATTGGAATATGCTCGGATCCCTTCATCCAAAGGGGCCAGGAAGTGATTAATCCCGGCTGCTGTTAGTTCGGGCGGGGCGCATTCCCCGGGGTCCGCCGACTCGTGGCGCTGGCCATCCAACTGGATGCGGTTGTCGAGGGCAACCCTAGGCCGAAGTTCTTTGACCTTGCTGAAGAATGTTTAGGGAAATCAAGGGCTTAGAGGGGTTCAGGGATCGGTCTACTGCCTACAAATGCGGGACTAGGGTCGAAGCGTGACGCCGAGCAAATCCAATGCGCGATGCTGAATCGCGGTTGGCTGAGTGAGCATATCGAAGACGGCGATAGTTTTGTCGGCTGGTTGAATTCTGTTTTTGACGATCGTTGCCAGATCGCCGATGAGCGTTTGAAAGCTGTGGACTTTGGTCCCGTCCGCGGTCTGTTTGGTAAGGGCCTTTAGCTTGGCGGAGGTGGAGCGTTGGGCGGGAGCGACGATGGAAGCACGTGCGGCCTGTGCTTGCGCCTTATCATCGTCGTCGAAAAGGATGGGTGCCAAGAGCTGGCGCATATGCCATTCCACGTAGTAGGCCAACACGCAAAGCAGGATGTGGGCGCGGACGCGGTCCGGTAAGCGGTGATGGATAGGCCTCACCTGCAGATCGACGGTCTTCAGACTGCGGAAGGCCCGCTCCACGCTGGATAAGCTCTTGTAACTTGCTACGACCTGCTGACCGGATAACACTTCCTGTTTGACATTGGTCCGGATGACATAGATTCCGTCCAGGTTCTGCTCGCGCTCGATGTTGGCATTTTTGCGCTCGTAGTGAAAACTGTCCTCTTCGATGCGCAACTGAAAGTGCTTGCCCATTTTGTAGCGGTTGAGAATCTTGCCTGCGCGCAGCCCGATATTTTGTTTGCCGCGCAAGGGACGCTTGAGGCGCTTGGTAGCAGCGGCGATCTTTTCCAGTTGCTTCTCCGTGGCAGTCAGCAACTCGGGTCTCTTACGCGCTCTTCGGCCAGTAGAGGATTGAAGCAAGCCACCAAGCGTTCGCCAGGGAAGTCCGGATGAGCGATCTCGACGAGATCGGTTTGGTCGAAGAAAGACATCTGCAACTGGCCGCCGGCAGCTAGTTTCTGGATCTGGGTGGCGCGTAAGGCGGAGATCCATTGGATTCCCTTTGAGGCCGGCAAGTCTTCCCGAATGCGAGCGCTGGTGATCATGCCCCTGTCGCCAATCAACACCATATCGGAGAGACCGAATCGTTGGCGCAGTTTATCGACCTGGGTCGCGACGGTTTTGGGATCGGAAGTATTGCCGGCAAAAACTTCAACAGCGACCGGACATCCGGCAGCGTTGGTGAGGAGGCCAAAGACGATCTGCAATGTACCGGATTTGTCGTCACGCGAATGACCGAGTTTGGCCAGAGGACAGTGGCGCCCTTCGAAGTAAGTGGAGGTCAAATCATAGAGCACCAGGCCGCCCTGGGAGAGATGGAGTTTGGCAAGGGCTTGCTCGATGCGAGGCTGCTGGGGGAGCAACCAGTCCATAGCTTGGTAGAGTTCGGCTTCATCAGCGGAATCTAAGTGGAGGATCTCACCGAGACTGTGGTGGAGGGTATCGCAGTGAAGCCCGCGAGCGGTAGCGAGTTTGGAGGCGGGCTCAATGATGCGTGCAACGATCATGGCGATGACGAGATCGCGCTGGCGGCCGGGAGCCGGGTCGAGGATGGCATCCAGATGCAGGTTGCGCAAGCAGCCGAGGACTGCGGCGACATGGCCGTGAGGCAGTGAGCGGGAGATGTGAAAGGACTCCGGCAACGGGGTTGCGGAGCCCGTCAGAGAGCCGGACAAAGCCAGGCGGAGGGCTTCAATCTGATGAGGGGCGAGATGAGTGATGTTGGCGATGGTGCGAGTCTTGACTTTGCCTTCGAGGCGGTAGGATTCGCGGAGGAGGATGGCTGGAGGGGAGTTGCGATTGGGTACGGTGGCGACGTACATGCTTACATAATAAGGCACAATACTGTTGATTGCAAGCATATAATCGCACATTTACATGCCTACATAATCAGGCCAAAAACCTCCTACTACCATCAAAACAAAGAGATTTCCCTTCTTAGCGGTCAGAACTTCGGCCTAGGGATTATGCGGAAGGGGGAGCGTGGCGCGTCGCCGTTCAAATCGCGGCAACCTATATTCGCGCGCAACCATTTGTGAATAAGACACTTCCCGGTGGGCTATACGCCGTTAGCCGGACACAGTGGGGCGATTTGAACGCCCGACCCCCTGCGCCCAAGAGGCCTGGGCCGCTTCCAGATTTATATGCCTGTTGAAACTGGCGGAAGTGCACAGCTACAGAATCGACTACAGTGAATTTGGCCAGGATGCTAAAATGGCCCGCAACTCATTGAAACGATTGGTCGGGGCGGTGTGATTCGAACACACGACCCCCTGCGCCCAAGGCAGTTCTTGGCCTGCTCCGAAAATGCCCTGTTTTCAAATACTTACGTTTCAATGAGATGGGAGCGGCCTATTGAAACTTGTTGAGACTCTGTGGAGCTTGGAGGCTTTGAGCAGCTACAAAATCATCTACAGTGGTCTTGCGCCCGGCTGATGTCCCTTTTATCGTCCCCGCCGAACCCCCGCCGCAGTCTACACGTCCACGTCGTTGTCGGGCTCGCCTTCCAGTTCGTACCCGATAGCGCGATATCCTTTGAGCCGCTTCTCGTACATCCGCGCAAGCATCGGAACGTGTGCGTCCACATAGTCGTAAACTCGAACAACCTTCTTTGCCGTCGTGAATTCGATGCAGGCGACCCACGTATTGTTGCAGCGTGCCGCGCCACGAAATCGGCATCGTCAGGAAAAGCGTGTCGAGCAGTGAGTCGTCAAAGCCTTCGCCAATGTAGCTTCCGGTGGCAAGTATCACCCGTGGAATTCCATCGGGAATGGAAGCGAGTTCATCGGCGGCTGCCTGACGCTGCTTCTTGCCCATGCCGCCCTTCAGTGTTATCACGTGCTCAATGCCCGATAGGCCCACAAGCAAGCGCTCCAGATGTTCCCTGCGGCTGGTGAGCACCAGTGGTGTTCGGCCTGCGCTGACAACGTCGAGAATATCGGTAACGATCTGATCATTGCGCCCCGCGTCGGTCACGAGCGCAGTGTAAGCGTCCTGAATCGTGAACTCGGTCGTGTTTGCCGGCGCGTGGAAGGCGGTATACCTCGGCATCGCCAAGTGCCGAAAGGGCGAGCGTGCAGCGGCATCGCGCGCGCTGAGATTGAACCGGATCGGGCCGCACTGCATGAATATGATCGGATGGTGGCCGTCCTTGCGAGTAGGCGTCGCAGTCAAGCCAAGCACGTATTTGGCTTTGACCTGCTTCATGATCTGCTCGAAGCTGAAGGCTGAAACGTGGTGGCATTCATCAACAATTACTTGCCCGTATTCGGCGACAAAGTCCTTCACTTCGCCTTTCCGCTGCAAGCTCTGAAGCAGGGCTACATCGATGCATCCGGTGCGGGATACTTTGCCGCTGGCGATCTGCCCGATTGCTTTTGTGGGAAGATCCAGAAACACGGCCAAGCGCTCGCGCCATTGATCCAGCAACTGCCGGCGGTGGACCAAAACGAGTGTACTGACTCTGCGTTCGGCGATCAATTTCGATGCCACCACTGTCTTGCCAAAGGCAGTCGGGGCGCAAAGTACACCCTCGTCGTAACGTAGCGCTTGGCGGACAGCTGCAGCCTGTTCGTCGCGCAGAACGCCTTGGAACGTCACGTCAATTGGCTTGCCGGTATAGCGCTCATCTCGAACGGATACTCGAACTCCGTACTCTTTCAGGAGATCGCCGATATCCTGGAGGCAGCCGCGCGGTAGCGCAACATGCTGGGCGAACTCCTCAGCGCAGGAAATGATTCTGGGCTTATCCCAGGTGGAAAGCCGCATGGCCTGTGCTTTATAGAAATCCGGATTCTGGAAGGCGGCGAGCCGGATGGTCCGGTTGAGCATCGCTTCGGGCAGTCCGTCCTTCGGGACAAAAGCAAGATTGCTTCGGACAATCTCAACGGATTTCGGGAACGGCCCTTGAATCGGCGTCTCCGTTCTCTTTCTCGATGGCGGCAGAGTCCAAGGCTCCTCCTCGGAATACGCGTCTGAAATCGGTGCCCGCACGCCCAGCACTTGACCGCGACGAGAGGCGTCATTGACGATCCAGTCGACTTGGTCGGCCGGGACACGGCGGACCGATGCCAGCCGTTGCCACTGATCCGGATACGGGCGGAGGCTCTCATCGACAAACACGCTCTTGTCGTCCTGTCGAGGCATCCACTGAAGCGGTAGCGCGATCAGATTGCCGAATCCACCTTTGGGCATGGTGTCCTGGTTCGGAAAGAAGCGGTCGTAGGAATCCAATCCCAAATGGTGGCGCTGTTCCATGGTCTGGGTCAGAATCGCGCATCCCACTTTTCGGGCCATCGCGGCAGGGAGCGGGCGCTCGAAAAAGATCCACACGTGACCTTCGTTGCCGGAGCGCGATCTCTCCAGATATGCTGACAGACCTAACCCGCATTTCTCACAGAGTCTTCTTGAGAGGCCAGATTTGAGGTTGGCGGGGCGAACCTGGCTGGGCCGAGGAGCTTTTGAAAAAAGTGGCCGTTTTTAGCCCCTGTACGACGGGTCAATGCGACAGCGCCGGGGGCAGGAGGAGGCCGGAATCGCCCGTGGGACCGCACTGATCCGAGCCGGGGCGCTTCGGCTTGCTCCACTCTGAAAGATCGAGGTCGCCCGCTGGCGTTTCAACAGCGCAGGTTCGCCCAGACCTGTTCGTAGAGGTTCTGCCAGGGATAACTGGAAGCCATCGAAACCCAGACTTTACGAACCGTCACTCGGATCTGCGCGCCGATTTTCAGCAGCTTCGTGCGGATGGTGGAAACCTGCGCCTGTGCCAGTTCCGTTGCTTTCAGTCCCAGGCGCCGCAACCCGCTCACCAAAACGTAGGCCATGGTGGACAGGTACAGTCGCATCTGATTGGCTCGCATCGTTTCGGTACTCACACGGTCGGCGAACAAGCTGAACTGCTCTTGGATCCGGTTCTCCATATCGCCACGGGCGCAGTAAAGCTTTTCATACAGCGCTGGCGCCGCCCATTCCTCACTCCTCAGCGAGGTCACCACGAAACGCGGGTTCTCTTTCCCGTCAATGTGCTCGGCCTTCGCTGCCACCCGCCGTTCGCGGTCCCAGCCGCCTTTCTTCGTCTTCTTGGTCTGATAGCTGAACTCGCTAAACACTCGTGCTGGTTTGCCCGTCTGCTTCCACTGCTCGGTCGCTGCATGCATCTCGGCCCCGATGATCTTCCGCAGTCTCTGGTTGCGCGCCAACCCCAACACAAAGTCCACGCCGTTGTCTTCGCACCAGCTCATCCATGCGTTTCGGCAGAAGCCGGAATCCCCGCGCAGAATGAT
>JANXRE010000062.1 GCA_025353165.1 Acidobacteriota bacterium
CGGTGCAGAACTGGAAAGCGGCCTTGCAGCGCTTCGCGATTCTGCTCGGTGACCGGGTTCCAAAAGCAGAAATGGTGTAAATCGTCGCAGCATGAAAAATCGGAAGAAGAACATTTTCGGGATGGGGGCGCTGCCCCCAAACCCCCGAGATTTATCGCTTTCGCGCCAGGATTCCTGGACCGAGAGGCGAGCTGTTCAGGTCCATTCAGTCTACCAGGGATAAAACACGAAACAAAGACTGGCTATTTACACAAAACGGTTGACGCGCCCTTCCGCCGCTAATCAATTACGAAATGTCCCCTATATTCCCTCGTTAGAAGTGTCCCCTTCGTTTGACTACTGGTCCGGTCCGCGCGCCTGCCGCCACCGGCGGACGCCTGGCCGTCATCTCCCGATAGCTCTGCTTCCACGGGTGGCTGGTCGTCGGCGGTGTTCCGCCGTAGGGCCGCGTCTTCTTCTTCTCTGCCGTTGGGGGTTGCGGCTTGCCCGCCAGTTCTTCCCAAGCCACCTTCTGTCCGCGGTACCGGATCTCCAGCCGCCCGTCCTCCCACTCACACACCACCACCTTCGATTTCGCCGGTGCGTACTGTCGGCCTCCTCGCTTCACCTGGAAGTAACGGTTCTCATACCGCACCACCCAGTCGTTTCCGATCACTCTCTCATTCTCCAAACGGAACACTTCATCCATCTCCACCCGGCTCGGCTTGGCCCGATGGTCGTCTCCCGCCGCAGCCGCCGCGCAACTGAATCGCCGGTTGTGCTCCGGCAAGTACTCCTTCTCCAGAAACTCATTGGCCGCCTCGTAGGCCTGGATTTTCTTCCGCCTCAGCTTCTTCACCAGCCGGTCCTGGTGCGTGCCGTGGTTGCGCTCCACTCGCCCTTTCGCCTCCGGCGAATTGGCGGTGATAATCCGAATCCCCAGCCGCTCACACATCTGCCCGAACTGCGTCCTGGGCACTTCGCCCCGCAGCTTTTGCTGCTCGCTCGGCTCCTTGGCGTACACCGCCTTCCAGTCCGTGTACAAGGCCAGCGGAACGCCATACTTCTCGATCCAGATCCGCAGCACTCCCGCCGCCGCCCAGATCGTCTCCTGCTTCCCCATCCGCCCCAGCGGGGTGCCCGTCGCATCGTCCACCATGCCCATCAGGCAGCCCTTCGGCCCGCGCTTTTCGAACCACTGGTGAAAGCTCCCATCCATCTGCACCAGCTCTCCCCGGTGCTCCCTCCTGTCCCGCCGCTGCCGGTGCTCTCGCCTGCGCCGCGCCCGGCTCCACAAGTCCCGCCGCCAGCATCCATCGCCGCAGCGTCTCCGGATGCACCTCCAGCTGGTCCTCGCTGGCCAAATGCTCGGCCGCCAGCGTCGGCCCAAACCGCTCCCCTATCGCGCCGGAGTATTTCTTCGCTACCAGCCTCAGCACTCGCTGCTTGAGTTTCTCCGGCTGGGCCCGGTTAGACGGCTTGCCGGCACTCCCATGCTGCAGTCCCTTGGCGCCATCCGTCCGATACCGGCGCCACAGTCGCTTGGTCTGCCGGTAACTCAACCCCATCAATTGCGCGGCATCCCCAAGCTTCAGCTCTTCGCTCTCCACTCGCGCCAGCGCTCCCACTCGTCTCAACTCGATCTCGCTCATCAATGTCCTTCTCACCCAAACCTCCTTCGGAGGTCTTCAGATTAGGGGACATTTCTAACGAGGGCACAAGGGGACATTATCAAAGTGGCGCGACAGAACCGATTAGCTCGCCAGTTGAAGCTGCCTCCGCCGGACCGATTCCCGCACCATGGTCAGGATCAGACGCCGCACGCCGCGATCCCAGTCCGGGAACAAGTCCACATACTGGACCCGGCTGGCTACCGGTCGCGGAACTTCGCAATCGTCGAGCCTCGCCGGCAGGATGAACATGTCCTCCAGCGGCATCTTCGTCGCGCAGTCCAGGGCATACCGCAGTTCGCTATGGAAAGCGCCCCGTTTGGTCACCGCCCTTTTGGAAAAGCAGGGGACGAAGAAGTCGGCGATTTCGATGGCCCGCTGGATGGAACGCGGCCAGTTCTGGCCCGGAAATAGCTGTTCTTTATCCAACCAGGGCTGCAATCCCGCCTCTTCGAACGCGCGGTACAGCCGTCGGGCCGGTTCCAGATTCTCCTGGACATAGGCGATGAAGACCCGGGGCCGAAGGCTGGCGACGAATTCGAACTTGCCACCGGCGCGGGGGTGGAAGACACCCAGGCCGTCGATCTCGATGACGTGCCCTTCGGCGAGGGCCGCCCGGATGATCTGGGCGATCCGGCGGTCTGAGCACAGGGGATTGCGGCTCATGACTTCCCGCTCATTGGGTTCGTTTCGTTTTTCTGGGGCGCCAGCTCCCCCAGGCCGGGAAGGGTCGTGCGCTTGCCGCGTTTGAGCTTACGGATGAGGTCGTGAACCACCCGGTCCAGCCGGTCGGCGGCTTCCGCGGGCGAGGTTCGTGTCTCTTTGGCAATTTGTCGGGCGAGGTCGTCGCGTTTCATTCCGCCTAATGATACCCGGTGGTCGGCTTCATTTAGACTGCGCGGGATGCCGGCTACGGGGCAGGCGTGAGCACAAGTGCCAATCCAGCAATGACTTACGCCAGCTCTTTGGCGACTGCGAAACCGTGTCACCGGCCTCCGGAATGAAGCGATTTTAATAGGCTCTTAAGGCGGCATTCATGTCGCCCTGTGACTATAGGAGCGTAGACGATCTGATCGTCACAGTCCGCAAGGAGAATCCCATAATGAAGAAAATCATGTCCGTTATGCTTGGCCTGAGCCTGATCCTCGGCACCGCGTCCCTGTTTGCGCAGGACAAGACCGACGCTCCGAAGGAAAAGAAGGCCAAGAAGGCCAAGAAGGCCAAGAAGACCACCGAAGAGAAGAAGTAGTTCTTCTCAGTTTCGAACGAGATTAAAATCGCGCGTTGGACCCCCCAACGCGCGGCTTTTACTTTTTGGCGTTATAGCCGGATGACGCCGATTTCCAGAATATTCGGATTCGCCGCGCGGATTGCGTCGAGCGTCCCGCTGGCCGGTTCAGTCTCCAGATTGATTCGCGCGACCGCGGCTTCGGCTCCCGCGAACACCACGTTTTCCATCTCCTGAACGTTAATTTTCGCCCCGCTTATCGTATCCAGGACGGAGGCCAGCACGCCCGGCCGGTCCAGGTGGCGCACCACCAGCGTACACGTCGCCGGCGTTTTTTCCGCCAGGTTCACTACGTTCGGTACTTTGCCCGTCTCCTGGAACATGCGGATAATGCGAACGGTCTCGGCGGCGACCGCCTCCTGCGCCTGCTCCGTCGACGCACCGATGTGATGCGTGCCGTACAACCCCGGCGACTTCGCGATCTCCGCGTTGAACTCGCCGGTACCCCCGGCCGGCTCCTTGGCGAACACGTCGAGCCCGGCACGGATGCCCTTGTCGCGGATCGCCGCCAGCAGGGCTTCTTCCTCCACTACCTCGCCGCGAGCCGTGTTGATGAAATACGCGCCGTTCGTCATGGCTTGAAAGAACGCGGCATTGCACAGTCCCTTCGTCTCCGGCGACATGGCGACGTGCACGCTGACGATATCCGCCTTCGCGGCCACCTCCGCCGGCGAGTTCTTCCGTTCAATTCCAAGCTGCGCCGCTTTCCCGGCCGTAAGACTCCGGCTCCAGGCGACGACAGGCATGCCGAACGCCTTCGCGCGCGGGATCATTTCGCCGCCGATCCTGCCCACACCGACCAGGCCGAGCGTCCTTCCGAACAGCCCATGGGCCTTGGAGAACTCAGCCTTGTTCCACAGGCCGGCGCGAAGGGCGATCACGTTATCCGCCACCCGCCGGTCCAACGCTAGAATCAACGCGAAGGCAAGTTCCGCCACCGCAATCGAATTCTTGCCGGGACAGTTGGAGACGTAGATTCCGCGGCGCGACGCGGCCGCGACGTCGATGGTGTTATACCCGGCGCCGGCGCGGACAATCAGTTTCAGAGGACCGGCCGCCAGGATCGCCTCGGTCACTTTGGTAGAACGCACCACCAGGACATCCGGATTCAGTTCGGCCACGCGGCCGGCAAGCGCCTGATCTTTCAGCCCCGGCTCCAGGAACACTTCACACCCGATAGCAGCCAGACCGGCGCAGCCGGATGGCTCGAATTTATCAGCAATGAGAACGCGCATAAGTAACCAGAGGGATCATATCTCAGGCGCGTCCAGGAGGGAAGAGCCGTTCAGGAGGCGAGCAGGGTGGCTGCCCCCAACCGGCCCTGATGCCTTTGGAGCCGGCTGCGCAATTCGGTCTTCGCACGGAGCAAACGGCTTTTGGCGGCGGGGATCGAAATACCGAGGCGCTCGGCGACTTCCGGCATCGGCAGGCGCTGGACTTCGCGCAGCAGGAACACGTGCCGGAGCAGCGGCGGAATCCGGCCAACTTCCAGGCTGATCACGACCGCAACTTCCTTCTTCCCGAGTTCCTGCTCCGGCGAGTCTCCGTGACCCGGCAAATCGAGGGTTCCGGCGTCCTCTCCAATCTGCACGTCGTCCAGGTACAGGAAGTTCGCCCGCCGTCGGCGCCGAAGTTTCATGAGGCACTGGTTCACTACGATGCGGCTCAGCCAGGTGCTGAAGCGGGCATCCCGCTGGAACTGCCTGATGTGCTGGAACGCCTTGCAGAGCGCATTTTGGACTTCGTCCTCGGCGTCGTGGAGGTCGCGCAGGATGGACAACGCCAATTTCCGGCATCCTCCTTGGTGGCGGCGAACGAGTTCGGTAAATGCCGGATCATCGCCGTTTTGCGCCTGGAGCACTAATTGTTCATCTGAAAGACTGAACCATTCTAAAGTTGACATTGTATTTGAAACTCCTCAACTGCAAAGTTAACAGGCCGCAACCACAAAAAGTGGATCAGACTGAAAGTCATTTCAGTGGTGCAGAAATAGCGATGTCTTTATTAAATACAGATAAAATGAATTTAGGTATGACTGTAGAAACGACAAACGAGACGGGCGAGATAACGATCCGGCGGACCCTGGGCAGTTATGATATCGGGCGGAAAATAAAGCACTTACGGTTGCGAAAGAAGATCGCACTCACGGATCTGGGAAAGCACACGGGTCTGTCGGCCTCAATGCTGTCCCAACTGGAGAACAACAAATTGATCCCGACTCTGCCGACGCTGGCGAGGATTGCCATGGTGTTTGACGTCGGGGTGGATCATTTCTTCATGGACCGCCGGAAACGGCGGCTGTTCTCGATCGTCCGTCAAGACGAACGGATCCGCTTCCCGGACCGCGCCGGCTCACCCGATCCGCAGTTCTTCTTCGAGTGCCTGGCCTTCTCGGCGCAGGATAAAAGCTTGCAAGCGTACCTTGCGGAGTTCCCGCCGCGCGAAAACCAAAACGATGGCGCAGAGGAGCATTTCCACGAAGGCGCGGAATTCATCCATGTAATCGCGGGTGTTGTCGAGGTCAGCTATGAGAACGAGCCGAATGTTCTCGAAGCGGGCGACAGTGTGTACTTCGATGCGGGAGAACCGCACTCCTATCGGTGCGCGTCGAAATCGACCGCGCGGGCTCTGATCATCACGACCCCCCCGCGAGCGTAGGTCGTACAATCGAGTGGTGGCGCGGCTTCTGTGGATTCTGCTGGCGGCGGGCGTCCTGACCCGCGCTGAGGAGAAATGGGTCCGCATCCGCACCGGTCCATTCGAAATCCTGAGTTCGGCGGGCGAAGGACCGGCGCGCCAGCGAGCCGTGGAAGCCGAGCAGTTGCGGCACGTCTTCGCGACGATAACAGGGGTCAAAGAGCCGGTCGCCATCTGGACCATTCGTATCGTCCTTCGCAAAGGGTCGGGTCCACTGAGCCCTGACTGGAACGCGGCTTGCACGCGCATCCTGCTGGATTCAAACGTGAACCGCTTGCCGGTGGGCATCGAGAGCGGGCTGATTATTTTGCTATCGACCCTCGAAGTGAAGGGCACCTTTCTGACGATCGGCGCTCCTCCGCCCGCGCCGGAGCGCACGCGCGATTGGGCGCGGCTGGAGATGCTGGCCACCGATCCCGAAACCGCCACGCACTTACGGGTGTTCCTCTATAACCTGACGCAAGGGGCGGATCTCAATGCCGCGTATCGAAACGCATTCGGAAAACCGGCCGCGGAAATGGAGAAGCGAGTGGATGCCTACCTGGCGGCGGGCGATTTCAAGGCCGCTCCGTTTCCGGGGCGCGCGTTATCGGAGCGCGATTTCACCGTCCGCGAGGTGGACGCAATCGACGGAAAGGCGGCGATTGCGGACCTGGACGGAACCGAAGCCGGTTATGGCGCGTTGCCTTCTCCGCTGCGCGAAGAGGGGCTCGGCTGGCTGGCCGAGCGCGCCGGACACGCCGCCGAAGCTCGGAAGAACTACGAGGCGGCGGCGAAGGCTGGTTCCAAGAACGCCCGCGCGTGGGCGGGGACCGGGACGCGCGAGGGGCTCGCCAAAGCCGCGGAATTGAATCCCCTGTGGCCCGAACCCTGGCGTCTTCTCTCGGCGCTCGAGACGGAACCCGCCCCGAAGATCGCCGCGCTCCGGAAGGCGGCCACGCTGGCGCGGCGCGATGCCGGGCTCTGGGCGGCGCTGGCCACCACGCTTCAGAGCAACAACCAGTACCCCGAAGCCGCGCGCGCGTGGACTGCGGCGGAGGTGGCGGCGACATCGGAACAGGAGCGCGATCGCCTGCGGCAGGAGCGCCGGGACATCGAGACGAAGCGCGTCGAGTTCGAGGCCGCGGAACGGAGCCGCATCGCCGACGAGCAGGCCCGCGACCTGCAACGGGTCAAGGATCAGGCCCTGTCCGAAATCCGTGCGGCCGAGGCGAAGGCAAACTCCGAGATGCAGAAGACCGGGCCGAAACCGGCCAAGGCCGAGGAATGGTGGGACGACTCCTCCGGACCCAAGGAGAAAGCGGTCGGCAAGCTGGAGCGCGTCGAGTGCTTGCACTCGGGCAGCCGCTGGATCATTCTGACGGACCAGGGCAAGCGCCTTACGCTTCGCATCGTGGATCCCGGCAAGATCGTGCTGACGGGCGCGGCACAGAAGGCGGTCGCGTGCGGTCCGCAGAAGCCCTCTCCCCGCGTTTCGGTGGAATACGCAAAGGGCGAGTTGAAAACGGTCGAGTTTCAATGAAGCCATCGCCGCTGCGGTGGGTGATCGTGAGCGTTCTCATTCTTGCGACCGCTCTCAATTATCTGGATCGGCAGTTGCTTGCGGCATTGGCGCCGCTGCTGAAAACCGAGTTCCATTTAAGCAACGAGCGGTACGGGCTGATCCTGCTGGCTTTCTCGGTGGTGTACGCGTTGGCCGCTCCGGCAGCCGGGTTGCTGATCGACCGCATAGGCCTGAAAGCGGGCATGAGTCTCGCCGTGGCCGGGTGGTCCGCCGCGGGAATGTTCACGGGTCTGGTGAACTCGTTCGGCGGATTGCTGGCCTGCCGCGCGGCACTGGGCGGAGCGGAATCCGCCGCCATTCCGGGATTCGGGAAGGCGAATGCGACCTATCTTCCTCCGCGGGAATTCGCGCTTGGGACGGCGGTCAACCAGATTGGAATCAGCATCGGTGGAATCGCGGCTCCGCTGGTAGCGGCCTCGCTCGCGGTGGCTTATGGATGGCGGGCGGCGTTCGTGGCGTGCGGCGCCGCCGGATTGTTGTGGCTTCCGATTTGGCTGTACACCGTGCGAAAGGTCCCGGTCCGCTTGGAGCCGCGCTCCGTAGCCGCCGTCCCGCTGTCCGGCATGCTGCGAGACCGGCGCTTCTGGGGCCTGGTGGCGGCGAACATTCTCTACATGACGATGTACACGCTGTGGACGAACTGGACCACTCTGTATTTCGTGGAGGCGCGGGGCCTGACCCAAGCCGTGGCGAACGTGCGGTTCGCCTGGATTCCGCCGGTGTTTGCGACCGCGGGCGGATTAGCCGGGGGAGCGCTCGCGTTCCGGCTGATCCGCGCCGGCGTCGACGCGCATGCCGCGCGGATGCGTATCTGCTGGTTGAGCGCCGTTCTGCTGTTGGCCACGGCAGCCGTTCCATTTATGCCGAGTGCTGGTTGGGCGGCGGCGGCGATCAGCTTCAGTTACTTCTGGACGCTGTGCATGAGCACCAACGTGTACGCGATGCCGATCGATTTCTTCGGTGCGGCACGGGCGGCGTTCGGAGTGTCGGCGCTGACGTTTGCGTATGGCGCGATGCAGGCGGTCGTCTCTCCTCTGATTGGCCGGATGATAGACCTTTACGGGTTCACCAGCGTGTGCACGACGTTCTCCGCGCTCCCACTGATCGCGGCCGGAATCCTGCAGGTCACCGGGCGGCCGAGATGATTTTGCGCAAAGCGGCGGCGGGGGACATTGCGGCTATTCTCCAAATTGAAGATCGGTCTTCCTGGAAGACTGAGGACTACCTGGCTTACGACTGTACAGTCGCCGAGATCGAGGGGCGCGTCGTCGGAGTCCTTCTCGCACGGCAGATTGCGGACGCGGAATTTGAGATCCTGAACGTGGCAGTCGCGCGCGAATTCCGGCGCCGCGGAGTGGCGGACTCGCTGATCCGGGCGCAAATCGCTGAACGGAACGGCGATTGGTTTCTGGAAGTGCGGGTGTCCAATGCCCCCGCTCGCAATCTGTACCACAAGATCGGTTTCTCCGAGACTGGCACGCGCGAAGCTTACTACCGCGACCCGCCAGAGGCCGCTGTTGTTATGGGAATTCGTTCATGTTAACGTCATATTGCGGTTGGTCGCTCGCTGGCTGCCAACCCGGAAGGAGACCGGTTGATGGACAACATCACGACTCAAGATGATCTGACAACGCACCTGATGGCCACGGATGATGCGTACCGCACACTCTCAGACGCGCATGCGGAGTATCACAAGCAGCTCGAGGCTATCGAGGCTAAGACCCATTTGACCTCGGCGGACGAAGCCGAGGAGACCCGACTCAAGAAGCTCAAGCTGCGGATCAAAGACGAGATGACACAAATTCTGGCTCGATACAGGGCTCAAAAAGTTGCCTGACATCGGGTGCGCGATAGTGGACTTTTAACGTAGCCCGGTCCGGAATCCCGGACCGGGTTTCGTGTTTTATGAAGGTGTTTATCGGTGCGGTGTTTGCGCTGTCGGTGTGTGCCGCGGCAGCGGGCCAGGGTGTTTCCGCTTCGACCCGGTCCTCGACGCAACGCGACGAATCCCGTGCTGCCGGTCAGCCGCGAGGTCCACGGAAGCTGATACCGGGCGGATGCACGCTGTATCTTGGCGCCGCTGGCGATTGGGAGCAACTGCTCGCCGATGCGCTGGCGGCGGAGAAAGTTCCGCTGGTGATCGTTCCGCACCGCTCCGAAGCCGATTACGAAGCTCTGTTCCCCAAGGAAGTGCCTCCCCAGTCGACCATGATCGTCATGGACGCGCGCATGGGCGCGGTGCTAATGACCGAAAGTTTGCGCAAACGGGACCCGCAAAAGGCAGCGCGGGAGTTCGCCAAGCGGCTCAAAGCCATTGTCCAGTGACTCAGGTCACAGCGGCGGGTATGAAAACTCCCCATACTCGAACTTGGAGCCGTAGCCGTGGCAACCACACCCGTCGCTAAGATCCGAACCAAGAAGATCCTGGAGCGGCGCCGCGTTCCCGCCGCCGTTCGCCGCCTTCGCCCGGTTTTCCAGATCGCGTTCCTGGCGCTGAACGTTTGGATCGCGGCCCAGTTCTACTTCTTCGTCCGGCAGTTTGAGGTTGGCGCGCCGGCCTACACGGTGTCCCGCCCGCCGGGCGTCGAGGGCTGGCTGCCGATCGCCGGCCTGATGAACCTGAAGGCGTTTCTTCTGACCGGCAGTATCCCGGAAATCCATCCCGCCACGATGTTTCTGCTGGGGACGTTCCTGATCATGTCCCTGTTGTTCAGGAAAGCCTTTTGTAGCTGGCTCTGTCCGGTCGGCACGCTGTCGGAATGGCTGTGGAAAGCCGGCCGCAACCTGTTCGGGCGCAACTTCTCGCTGCCGCGCTGGCTGGACGTGGGTCTTCGGGGACTGAAGTACATCCTACTGGCACTGGTAGGCTACGTGGTGGCCGCGATGAGCGTCGAAGGGATTCGCGCGTTCCTCGATTCGCCGTACGGGATTATCGCCGACGTGAAGATGCTCAATTTCTTCCGGCATCTGGGAGTGACCGCGGCGGTGGTGCTCGCGATCCTGGCGATCGCTTCGGTATTCGTGCAGAACTTCTGGTGCCGCTATCTTTGTCCCTACGGCGCGCTGATGGGATTGGCGGCGCTGGCGAGTCCGCTTCGGATCCGGCGCGATGCGGCGCTCTGCATCGATTGCGCCAAGTGCGCGAAGGCGTGCCCGTCGCACCTGCCTGTGGATGTGCTGATTCAGATCCGGACGGCGGAATGCCTGGGATGCATGGAGTGTGTCAACGTCTGCCCGGCCGAGGGGGCGCTGGACATGCAGGCGTTCGGACGCCGGCGCGTGCCGTCGTGGGCGGTTGCCGCGGGTGTCGCGCTGCTGTTTGTTGGAATGGCCGCTTACGCACGGATCAGCGGGCACTGGGAATCGAACGTGCCGAACGCGGTGTATGAGCGGCTGATCCCGCACGCGTCGGAATTCGAGCACCCGCGATAGATATCTACCGCGCGGCTGGAAAGACCTGATTGTGTCGCAAGGCCATGTGATCGGCAATGTCCGGCTGCTGAACTCGCAACTGGCCGACGAACTGCCGCCGCTGCTGTTGCGCAACGCGCAGGGCAGGTTCGCCGACGTCACGGCCCCAAGTGGCCCGGTGTTAACAGGACGCCTTCCCGCGGCGGGGGCTGGCCGCCGGGGATGTGAATAACGACGGAGCGATGGACGTTGTGAGCAACGCCCTGAATGGTGCCCTACGAGTGCTTTACAATAATGCCGCTGGGCTGGGGAATTACTGGCTGGCGGTGAAGCTGGTGGGCACGCGCGCGAACCGCGACGGGCAGGGCGCCGTGCTGGTTCTCGAAACGGCATCCGGGCTCAAGCAGTGGCAGTATGCCACCACCTGCTCGAGCTATCTCTCGGCCCAGGACGCGCGGGTGCATGTCGGATTGGGCTCGGAATCGGGCGCGGCCCGGCTGGAAGTGCGCAGGCCGGGCGGCGTCACCCAGGTGCTTAAAAACGTCGCCGGCGACCGGATCCTCACGGTAACGGGGCCCAACGGAACCGCGCCATGATTCGATCCGCCATGGCGCTGGCCCTCGGCCTGTCCCCCGCGCTCGCACAGGCGCCTCAGCCCAGAAACGAGGCGGCGGAACGGCATCAGGCGCTGTTCCGGCGGATGGAAACCGAAGGCGAGCCTGCCGCGAAACCGAAAGACTAGCCGGGCCCGGTGTAGACTAAATCCAAGTTGGGAATCAAGGTACGCGTTTCGTCGTGGCGCACGCACTCGTGAATGGCCGTCGCGGCGGCGGCGCTGGCCCTGTTCCCCGCGCTGCACTGGGCTCGCGATTCCGCGCCCCCCATTGTCTTTGAAGACGGGCTGGAGCGCTCGGGCATCACGTTCCGGATGCTCAACTCCTTTTCGCCTCAGAAGCACCAGGTGGAAACCATGCTGGCCGGCGTCGCGGTCTTCGGCGTGCGGCACCTGCTGAATGCCACGCAGAGGCCGTTGCCCGTGAGGCGCGCGATAGCCCACCTTCGGATGAGCGATATGCTCCCGAGTCCGTTGATGTCATCCTGGCCGACCGCAATGATTGACGGCATAATGGCCGCCGTCATAGCTGCCGGGCGGACGAGGATGAATTCGAGGGTCTTGCCCTTCATGACCGCTGCCGGTTGCAAGGTCGTTACGCAACCATTCCCCGCTGGTGTCGAGTTGAATCATGTTGGTTCAATCCTTTGCGGAAATGCCGGCGTGCTCCGGGGGGACTTCCCGGCGGGAGCTGACCCCCAACGCGGCGTCGAGAGATCTTAAAAGTACTACTCGCCGGACCGCATCGGAGCCCGTGTCGTGGAGTTGATGCGGAAAGCCGGGCTCACTGGGGTGAGCCTCCACTCGTTGTGCCATTCCCACGCGAGCAGTCTGCTGAGCAAAGGCGTCCCGCTCGCGGTCGTTTCCGAGCGCCTCGGCCATGCGGACCAGAACATGACGCTATCGATTTACAGCTACGCGATGCCCGCTGACACGAGAGCCGCGGCGAAGATCTGGAACGATGCCATGGCGGACATTATCGGGGCGTCTCGGAAAGCTGGAGCGCCCTGCATGTTTGCACGGATGGGCGGAAAAAAACGGAAGTTGTTGGAAAGAAGGGTAGAAAGATGGCGGGGACGACGGGGCTCGAACCCGCGACCTCCGACGTGACAGGCCGGCGTTCTAACCAACTGAACTACGTCCCCGCGCTCGTCTTTACCTTCTGATCGTAGCATCCCGCCTGTAGCGGGCACAACATTAACGGATCGGAGAGAACGGCAGCGGCGAGACGATGTAATTCGTTATGTTCGATACGATCTCAGCGTCCGAGTATCCCGGCGTCTCGCGCAACTTCTTCCACTCCGGATCGCCGCCGAACGCTCTCCAGCACTGGTCGCGATGCGCCATGTCGTTGTACGACAGCATGTAAACCAAATTCGGCATATTGCGGCCGACAATGGTGGAGCCGAAGAAAACCGGCGCCATTCCGAGGCGTTGGAAGATCGCGATCTCGCCCTCGTTGAACATCTTCATCTTGCGGGCGAGCGAGGTCATGCTGTTGGACTCGTACATCCGCACTTCGAAAATCTTCGAAGGACGTTGGCCGTCGTTCGGCGGCGGCACCACCGCGGGCATTCCATCGAACGCGCGCAGCAGGGAATTCTCCATCCGTTCGTAGCTCAGGCCGGGCAGCGATTCGAAGGCTCCGTACGCGCTGCGAAAGTCGGCGTCGGAGGCCATCTTCGCGTGAATCGTTTCGTAATCCGCCAGCGACGGGTACGAGGTGACGGTGAGCAGGAGCGGGCTGTCCGGGCCGATGGAGCTGCCGAACACGCCGACCGGCCCGGCTCCCGCACGCTCTAACGCGGGCACAAAACCGTTCTTCCAAACCTCGGCCACGCGCTGCGGCTGGTTCTCCTTCGTGGTGCGCATCCGCGCCAGGCCGATCTCGATGATGGCGTTCCTGGGGGGTGCGCCTGCGGCCGAGCCTGCCAGGACGGGCGCGGCGACGGCGGGTAGAAAAGAGCGTCGTGTCATAAGCGACTTGAATCTTATCACTTGGCACGCCGCGGACCGGTGAGTGCGGCGCACGCGATGGTTCCGACCACCGCCGCGGCCGCGAGAACGGTCACGCGCAATCCGAGCGCTTCGGTCAGCGCGCCAGCGGGAAAATCTCCCAGCGGCCGCACGAACATAATCAGCAAGGTGTTCAGGCTCATCGCGCGCCCCCGCATTTCGGCCGGGACGCGCGTTTGCAGGAGCGTCACGGTCGCGGTGCCGGCCCAGTTCTGCGCCGCGCCGAGCGCGAACAGCGCGGCTACCGCAACGGCCATGCTCCCACTCAGACCGAAAATTGCCAGCGCCGCTACCCAACACAGAATGGACCCCAGTAACAATCGCATCTTGTGGCGCATCTCGCCCAAGGAGGCCAGGGCGAATGCGCCCGCGACGGTCCCGGCGCCCGCCGCGGAGAAGAGAATCCCAAGTCCCGACGGGCCGAGATGTAGAATCTGCCGCGCAAATAGCGGCAACATCAGCGCGGTGGAGGGTCCAAAGAATAGCAGCGCGCCATACCCGAGCAGGGCGGACGGCAAGACCGGGTCGCGGCGCACGTAGGTGAGAGCTTCCCGCATCGAATCGAGCAGTCTCCCCGCCGGGCGCACAACTTCGGGATCTCGCAGGAGAACCAGCGCCAGCAGAACGGCCAGGTAGCTCGCCGCGTTCAGAAAGAAGTTCCCCGCATAGCCGATCCGGCTCAGCGCGAATCCGGCCAGCGCCGGTCCAACAAGCGCAGCGCCGTTGAACACCGCCGACTGAAGCGCGACGGCGTTCATCAAATCTTCTTTCGGAACCAGTTCGGCGATCAGCGCGTTGCGCGCCGGTTGGTCGAAGCTCAACGCCGCGCCCACCGCAAATGCCGCGGCCGGCAGCATCCAGAACCGGACCACTCCGAGCGCCGTGAGCACGCCTAACAGAACGGCGAGGCCCATCATGAGGCTCTGGGTCAGTAGCAGCAACTTCCGTTTGGCGACGCGGTCGGCCACGCCGCCGCCCACCGGCGCAAACAGCAGAAACGCGATGGCCTGCGCCGCCGAGACTACCCCCAAGGCGAGCGCCGATCCATGCGTCACATCGAGAACCAGGAGGCTTTGCGCGACAATCGCCATCCACGTGCCGGCGGCCGATATCGACAGTCCGATCCACAACAGCCGGAACTCCGGGTTGCGCAGCGCTTGAAAGGTGCGGACATCCGCCATGAAGAAACATGGTACCCTGTACAAATCAGCAACCTGCTGACCGGGAGCTTTCAAATGAACTGGGAAACACCCCAAGTTGAAGAGATTTGCTTGAGCTGCGAGATCAATTCATACAGCGGCGCAGACTTTTAATCGTCCACCGGCGCGCGATTCCGGGAGTCGACTGAGTGCGGGTGAGAGTTCTCGGAACCGCCGCCGGCGGCGGCTTCCCGCAGTGGAACTGTTCCTGCTCGAATTGTCTCCGCGTCCGGCAAGGCGTCTTCTCCGGCACTCCGCGCACGCAGGCGCAGCTTGCGTTCAGTTGCGATCCGGACCGCTGGACGCTGGTGAATGCTTCGCCGGATCTCCGTTTTCAGATTGAAGCCACACCCGAACTCTGGCCGCGCGACGGGCGCCGCTCTCCGATCTCCGGCGTAATCCTAACGGGCGGGGAAGTGGATCAGACGCTCGGTCTGCTGCTGCTCCGCGAATTCCATTCCTTTCAGATACACTCGACCGCGGCGATTCGCAGAATTCTCACCGAAGACAACAGCTTGTTCGGCGTATTGGCGCGCTTTGCCGGCCAGGTGGACTGGCGCGACATTCCGCTGGAAGGAGAGTTCTTCACCGCGGGTGCGCGTGTCGAGGCTTTGCCGCTCTCCGGCTCGTACCCAGGATTTGTGAACCAGTCCCGCGCGGCCGCGCTCGATCCCGCCGAGGCCGATATCGGCTTGCTGCTGGGCGGGACACTCGCGTTTCTGCCAGGTGTGGGGTGCGTTCCGGATGCCTTGCTGGAGCGGCTCCGATCCTGCGATATATTGTTGTTCGACGGCACGTTTTGGAGCGACGGCGAGCCGGCGCGCATTCCGGGACTGGGCCGCACGGCGCGGCAGATCGGTCATCTTCCCATCTCGGGCGCAAGCGGAAGTCTCGAACGTCTCGCCTCGCTCACCGGCGTGAGGAAGATGTATATCCACATCAACAACACGAACCCGATACTGGACGAGAGCAGCGAGGAATACGAGAAAGTTCGCGATAGCGGTTGGGAAGTAGCGCAGGACGGAATGGAGATTGAGCTGTGACGCTGGAAGAACGGCTGCGCGCGGTTGGCCCGGAGCGATACCACCACCGCCATCCTTTCCACCTGCTGATGCACGAAGGTAAGCTGACGCGCGCGCAACTGCAAGCCTGGGCGCTCAACCGTTATTACTACCAGAGCATCATTCCGGTGAAAGACGCGCTGATCCTGTCTCGCAGCGAAGATCCGGCCTTTCGGCTGGCGTGGCGCAAGCGCATCGTCGATCACGACGGCGATGGCGTGCGGCCCGGCGGCATCGAGAAGTGGATTCAACTCGCGGAGGCCACCGGACTCGACCGGGCGCGCGTTGTTTCCGGCGCCGAGGTTCTGCCCGGCGTCCGGTACGCCGTCAACGCGTACCTGGATCTGGTATCGAAACGGAGTTTTCTCGAGGCTGTCGCGTCCTCGCTCACCGAGTTGTTTTCACGCGACCTCATTGTGCTGCGCGTCGACCGGCTCCGCGCGCATTATCCGTGGCTGGCCGGGGGCCTCGCGTACTTCGACGCGCGCCTGACGCAAGCGCCCGAAGACGCGCGGTTCGCGCTCGCGTATGTCAACGAACATGCCCGCACTGCGGCGGAGCAGGACCTTTGCGTGGCCGCGTTGCGCGCGAAATGCGACATCTTGTGGGCCCAGCTCGACGCGATCTATCACGCCTATGTCGAACCGGGCTGGCCTCCGCCCGGAGCGTTTGCGGCATGATCATCGACACCGCTACCGTGCCGCGGCTGGCGCCTGGATGCCGCCTCGGCTCCGCGCCGGGCCAGGAGGACATGCTACTGGTTCCGGAGGCCGCGCTGCGCATGAAAGGCCCCGCGCGCATGATCGTCGAGCGTTGCGACGGACAGCGCACCGTTGCCGACATCGTCGATGAATTGCGCGGGCTGTTTCCTTCCGAGGACGCGGCGAGGATTGAGACAGAGGTCGTCGCGCTGCTCACGCGGTTGCATGGCCGGGGCGTGATCCAACGCGCATGAAGTACACGCCGCGCGCGCTGATTGCCGAGATTACGCATCGCTGCCCGCTGCATTGCGTCTACTGTTCGAATCCGCTCGAAATGCAGCGCCGCGCCGATGAGATGCCGGCCGCGGACTGGATCTCGATTTTCGAACAGGCGGCGGCGTTGGGGATCCTGCATCTGCATCTCACCGGCGGCGAACCGCTGGCCCGCCGCGACCTGGTCGAACTCGTGCGCGCCGGCCGGGCATCGGGTCTCTACTCGAACCTGATTACGTCCGGTGTTGGCCTGGACGAAGCGCGTCTCGACACGCTGATCGAAGCCGGTCTCGATCACATACAGTTGAGCTTCCAGGATGTTGCTGAAGGCGAGGCGAACGAGTTCGCCGGAGCCCGTTCGCACGCGCTGAAGTTGCGACTCGCGGAAATAATTCGCGCCCGCCGCATCGCATTCACGATCAACATCGTCGTGCACCGGCGCAATCTCGACCGGCTGGAGGAGATGATCGCCTTCGCCGAGCAAAGCGGCGCGCAGCGTCTGGAAATCGCGAACGTGCAGTATTACGGCTGGGCGCTGCGCAACCGGGACGCGTTGCTGCCCACGCGCGATCAGCTCCGGCGTTCGGTCGAAATTCTCGAGGCCGCGCGCGAGCGGCTGCAAGGCCGGCTGCGCCTGGAATTCGTGCTGCCCGATTACTACGCGAAATACCCCAAGCCCTGCATGAACGGATGGGGACGCCAGTTGATGCTGATCGACCCGGCCGGCCGCGCCATGCCGTGCCACGCCGCGGGAGTAATTCCCGGGATGGTGTTCCCGAGCACGCGCGAGCAATCGCTGCGCTGGATCTGGGAAGAATCGCCGGCCTTCACGCGCTTCCGGGGCGAGGACTGGATGCCGGAACCGTGCCGGAGCTGCGACCGCCGCGAGCGCGATTTTGGCGGCTGCCGCTGTCAGGCGTTTCTGCTCACCGGCGACGCGACCGCGACCGATCCGGTGTGCATTCTCGCGCCGGCGCACGGCGTGGTGGAGGAAGTGCTGCAACGCGTCGAAAGCGCCGCGGCGGACCCCGGCTGGATATACCGCGTCGATACGGCATAATCGATCCATGACTTGGCTGCCCCTTCTCCTGTTGCTATCCGCGGCGGATCCGTGCGTCGATTTCTACCAGTACGCCTGCGGAGCGTGGATGGCCGCCAACCCCATCCCGCCGGACCAGAGCACTTGGGGAAGGTTCGACGAGTTGCAGGAACGCAACCGCGAAACGCTGCGCGACATCCTGCAGGCAGACCGCGGCCAGATCGGCGATTACTACGCGTCGTGCATGGACGAGAAGGCGGTTGACGCGAAGGGCATCGGACCGCTCAAGCCCACGCTGGACCGCATCGCCGCTCTGACCAACAAGGCGGCCATTACGGACGAACTCGTGCGCCTGAACAAGGCGGGCGTGGAGCCCTTCTTTTCCATCGGGTCGAGCCCCGACTTCCGGCAGTCCGCCAGGATGATCGCTCAACTCGACCAGGGCGGCATGGGGCTGCCGGACCGCGACTACTATGTCAAGACCGACGCGGAATCGGTGGAACTGCGGAAGCAATACGTCGAGCACATGACGCGGATGTTCCGCCTGGCGGGCGATGCCCCGAACGTCGCGGCCAAACGCGCGGAGACGGTGATGCGGATCGAAACGACGCTGGCAAAGGCGGCGCTCGACCTGGTGTCCCGCCGCGATCCGAACCGGGTCTATCACAAGTACACTGTCGCGGAGCTGATTTCACTCGACCCGGGCATTGACTGGCGAAAGTACTTCGAAGGCATTGGCCTCGCCGGCCTGGAGACGCTGAACGTCTCCGAGCCGAATTTCACGCGGGCGATCGACGCCGTTATCGTTCAGAATTCGCTGGACGATTTGAAAACGTATCTGACGTGGCAGGCTGTGCATGCGCAGGCGGCGTTCCTGTCGCAGCCGTTCGTCGACGAGGACTTCGATTTCTTCGGGCGCATTCTGACCGGGGCAAAGCAGTTGCGGCCGCGCTGGAAGCGCTGCGTGATCGACGCCGACGCTCAACTTGGCGATGCGTTGGGCCGGAAGTTTGTCGAAAGAACCTTCGGAGCGGAAAGTAAGCAGCGCACCCTGGAGATGATCCACCAACTGGAAGCCGCGCTTAGCCGCGACATCGAGGGCTTGGACTGGATGTCGCCGGAAACCAAGAAACAGGCGCTCGCCAAGCTGCACGCAATCGTTGAGAAGATCGGCTACCCGGAGAAGTGGCGCGACTACTCGGGCGTGAGCGTCGCGCGCGACGACTTCGCCGGAAACGTGGACCGCCTCAACGAATACGAGTTCCACCGCGTGATGAACAGATCGGGAAATGCTGTGGACCGTAAGGAATGGCAGATGAGCCCGCCCACCGTGAACGCCTACTACAACCCGACGATGAACAACATCAACTTTCCCGCGGGCATTCTCCAGCCGCCGTTCTTCGACAAAGGGATGGACGACGCTTTCAATTACGGTTCCATCGGATCGGTGATCGGGCACGAGCTGACCCATGGCTTCGACGACGAAGGGCGGCAGTTTGACGCGGAGGGCAACCTGAAGGACTGGTGGAAGCCCGAGGACGCCCGGCGGTTCGAGGAGCGATCCCAGTGCCTCGTAAACCAGTACAGCGGCTACACCGCGACCGGCGATGCGAAACTGAACGGCAAGCTGACGCTCGGGGAGAACACCGCCGACAACGGCGGAGTCCGGATCGCGCTCATGGCGCTGATGCAGGCGATGGGCGGCAAGCCCGCGAAGCGGGAATTCTTCCTGGGGTGGGCCCGGATCTGGTGCGAGAACCGGACGGAGGAATCGTCGCGGCTGGATGCGGCGGTGAATCCCCATGCGCCGGGACGCTACCGGGTGAACGGAACGCTCCGGAACATGCCGGAGTTCGGGAAGGCATTCGCGTGCGGGGCGGGGACGCCGATGACGAGCGGTCCGGCGTGCCGGGTTTGGTGACGATTTTGGATGGCGCGCAAGGCCACCTAAGCTATGCCGGGCGTGTGAACGGCGAGTCCAGAGCATCGGGGGCTGCACCGTCGGCGCGCCGCCCATGTCCCCGCCGGCGCCCAGGAAATCGATCGCCATGTACCAGCTACCCGCCGAGATGCATGACGTGCAGGTTGCGGTATTCGGGCCGCATGATCGTCGTGCCGAGCAACGCGTCCTGTCCTTCCTCAGAATCGAGCCCGTCGAGAAACGACGTGTCCCTCTGACCATGCTTCCCGGCTCTATATTGACCGTAGATCTGAGGGCCGATCTCCTTGCCCAACCGGCCGCGCGATGGGACTTCCGACGCGTACGTGTCCTTTACGTGGCTGATCGGACCCGGCGTCCGCCGCGCACTCCTCAGGTTCCGAAAACTCCGCGAGGACCTGGTTGAAGCCGCGGCGAAATCTTATGATCGTGACCAGGGAAGTGTGCCTGGCGTCGGTGCCGGCGCGATGTCCACCTACCTACTGCTTCAATTCCTCGGGGAAAACGGCGTAGCCTTCGGGCGGCGCGAAGAGCTCGCGCAGTAGCTGAAGGCGCTTGCGTAAATACCGGCTGGGCAGTTGGCGCGGGCCGGTGTCCACGTCGATGTCGCAGCAGATGCCGTGCAGATAAAGGGTCAGGGTGTCGATGAACGACTGCCGGACGTAGTCGCGGAATTGCTTCGTCTCTTTGTGTTTTGCAGCCCGGCGCTGGACCGGCTGCTTCTTCCGCCAGCTCTCTTCATCCACTTCGCCGTGCACTTCGTTTCCCAGCTCGTCGCGCATGAGCCCGAGATAGCGCTCCATTTCCTCGGGCAGCTGGCGATCCGCCATGGAGGCCGCGAGCTGCTGATAGAAGCGGTAATGATATTCGGCGACGTCCTGATCCTTCAGGGCGAAGACGAGAATCTCTTCGTTGCCCGACCGAAGTTGGCTGGCCCACGACAGCTTCCCTTGTGGCGGCTTGTCGATGGAGATGATGTCGCCCGACTTCGCGCCTTTCGCGGTGCCGCGTTCGAGATAGGGAACGAGAATGATGGAGATTTTCGGCAAACGCGCCTGAATGGTGGGAGGGAGCGCGGCGATGGGCTCCTCGAGATACTCCTTGACGTCCTCGTCCGTGAGGGGGACAGACGCGCAAAAGTACGAAAAGGTGTTACTGAGCGGGATCATTTCGCCGCGGAACCGCTCGGCAATTTGCCCCACGCTCAGCTTGGAGAGATCTGGTTGTGCGGACATCTATGGGTCTTTTAGGGGCTGCCTTTTAGTGTACCAGAGCCGCTCATTGTTACACTTACGGATAGTGGCAATAAAGGTCCTGGTGTCCGCCGGCGAGGCCTCCGGCGACCTTTACGCGGCTTCTCTGGTGGAAGCTCTCCGCCGCCATTTTCCGGACGCCGATTTTTTTGGGTGCGCCGGCCCGCGCATGCAGGCCGCGGGGGTGCGAGCGATAGTGGACTCTCACAGCCTGGCTGTCGTCGGATTGGTGGAGGTGGTTTCGCACCTGCCCAGGATTTACGGAGAGTTCCGGAAGCTGGTCGCGGCAGCCCGCTCGGAACGGCCCGATTTCGCGCTGCTGACGGACAGCCCCGATTTCAACCTGCGGGTGGCGCGGAAGCTCAAAACCCTTGGCGTTCCAGTGATTTACCTAGTCGCGCCGCAGGCGTGGGCGTGGCGAAAAGACCGTTTGCCCGCTATTCGGGAGACGGTTCGGCGGTTGCTTTGCCTGTTCCCGTTCGAGGAGCCGTTCTTCCGGGAACACGGGGTCGACGCCCACTATATCGGGCATCCGTTGACGCGGCTGGTCCGCCCCCGCCTGGACCGGGCGGCCTTCTTTCGCGAGCACGGCATCCCGTACGACCGGCCGCTGATTGCCCTGTTGCCGGGAAGCCGGCCGGGGGAGATCGCGCGCCATCTCACGGCGCTGTCGGATGCGGTGCAACGCATTGAGGCGCAACGGCCTTGCTCCTTCATGCTGGGCACGCCGCCGGGGTTCTCGAGCGACATTTTCTGGGAACGGTTTTTCCCGCCATCCATCCAAATAGCTGAGGGTTCGACCTGGGATCTGCTGGCTCACGCGGATCTGGCGCTGGCCGCCAGCGGCACCGTAACAGTGGAAGCCGCCCTACTCGGAACCCCGATGGTTACTTTCTATCGCGTGAGCAAGCTAAGTTGGTGGATGGGACGATTTCTGGTGCGTGTGCCGTTTTACTCCATGGTGAATCTGATCGCGGGACGCCGCGTCGTGCCCGAGCTGATTCAGGACGACATGACGGGCGAGCGGCTGGCGGGCGAGGCCACGGGCCTGCTCGACGATCCGGCCGCGCGGGCGGAGATGAAGGCCGGCTTGGCGAACGTGCGCCGGAAGCTGGAAACGGACCGCGACCCGATGGACACGGCGGTAGATCTCATTGTTTCGGTGTTAGGAGCTTATTAAAAATGGGGACAGACAGCCTTTTCCGCCCGGGTTCGGGCGCAGAATCAGCAGGGTACAGGCGCGGAAAAGGTGTCTGTCCCCATTTTTCGAGCGCGGTTCGCCGCGGCGGTTTTCTCCTCACTCTGATTCTTGCGGCATCCGTTCCCGGACAGGATCGCAGGACTGCCTCGCGCATCGAAGTCCAGCATTACGTAATCGAGGCCGAGGTAAATCCTCGCACGCAAGCTCTCAACGCCAGTGTCCAGGTGGAGTACACCGCGACCGACGATAAAGTGTCGTCGCCCGTGTTTGAGCTGAACAACGCCCTGAACCTGTCGCGGGTGGTGGACGGAGCCGGCCAGCCGGTGAGCGCGGCGCGCAACCAGCAGGACTCCAGCGTTCGTCTTACCCTGCCGGCTACGGTCGCCAAGGGGCAGAAAGCGAGCCTGACGTTTACCTATGACGGCCATCTGACGGGCAACGAGGATTCGCCCGTTTTCGGCATCAAGTTCGCCGCCTTGCACCCCGAGTACGGCTATCTGATGTATCCGGCGCGGTGGTTTCCGGTGAGCGATTACACCACCGGCCGCTTCAGCGCGGACCTGCGCATCACGGTGCCGGCCGGATTTCGCGTGATCGCCAGCGGACTGGAGCGGGCCGACCGAGCCGCCGGGGACAAGATGGTCTACACCTTCCAGTACCAGCACCCTTCGTTTCCCGGGAGCATCGCCATCGTGCAGGGCGATCCGGTCAAGGTGTCGGCGAGCGGCATCACCACCAGTTTCTTCCTGCGCACCACGAAGGGCATGGCCCAGGCGTACGGCGATGAGATGGGGCGCGTCATGCCGTTTATGTCCAGCCTGTTCGGGCCTCCTCCCAACGCGAACCTGACGGTGGTCGAGACCGAGGACGGCACTCCGAACGGCTACGCGGGGCCGGGCATCCTGTTTCTTTCCCCGAAGGGGATCGGCAAACAGCCGAACCTGCGATTGCTGGCGAACCAGGTGGCGCGGCAGTGGTGGGGCGATCTCGTGTCTCCGGCCACGCGGAATCACATGTGGATCGAGAACGGGATGGCGCGCTATTCCGAGTTCCTGTATCTCGAGCATTTGAACGGACCGAATTCCATTGAGAACGATCTCCGCGACACTTACGTGGAGGCGCTGACGGTGGACAATCCGCCGCTGATCCAGTCTTCGCGGCTGGAGGATTATTCTCCGGAATATTGGGCGACTACCGCGGCTAAGGGGGCGGCGGTAATGAACATGCTGCGATTCTCGATCGGCGAACCGGCTTTCGATAAGGTCTTGAAGACCGTCCCCGACCGCTACGCCTGGAAGAGCATTAACACGGACGATTTCCGGAAGATCGCGGAGGAGGCGTCGGGCCAGAACCTGCAATCGTTCTTCATCCAGTGGATCGAATCGAGTGGCGCGCCGGAGTTCAAGACGGAATATACGGTGTTCCGAACGCAGAAAGGATTTCGCGTGATGGGCAAGATCTCGCAGGATCTGGATACGTTCCGGATGCCGGTGGATCTGAAGATCGAGACCGAAGGGAACCCGGAAGAGAAGCGCGTCGAGGTGGTCGGGACATCGTCGGAGTTTGTGATCGACACGTTCGGGAAGCCGAAGTCCGTCACGGTGGACCCCAATATGCACGTGCTGCGCTTCGGCCCACAGATGCGGGTGGCGGTTGCGATTCGGCGGGGCGAGCAGTTCGTCGAAGTCGGCGATTACCCCGAGGCGGTGAAGGAATATCAGAAGGCGCTGGATGTGAACCGGAGCAGTTCGCTGGCGCACTACCGCGTGGGGGAGCTGTTCTTTCTTCAGAACAATTATCAGTCCGCCGCGAACGAATTTCGGGAGGCGCTGAACGGCGATCTCGATCCGAAGTGGACGGAAGTGTGGTCGCGCATCAATCTCGGCAAGATCTTCGACATTACCGGCCAGCGCGAGCGGGCGGTGAACGAGTACAAGCAGGCGCTGCGGACCAAGGACAACACGCAGAACGCGCTCGAAGAGGCCGGGAAGTATATCAACGCGCCGTACGAGCGGAAGCGGACGAATCAGTAAGCTGCGTGCGCATAGGCCTGCTGTCAGACTCGCATGGCGTGCTAGACGAGGCCGTGTTTACATACTTCGCTGAGTGTGATGAAGTATGGCATGCGGGAGACTTCGGGTCTCTCGATGTGCTGGATGCTCTTCAGGAATTCAAGCCCGTCCGTGGAGTGTACGGCAACATCGACGGGGGTCCGCTGCGCGGCGCCTTGCCGCCCGATCTCCTGTGGGACTGCGAGGGTGTCCAGATCTACATGACCCACGCCGGAGGTTATCCCGGCAATTACGATCCCAGGGCAAAGAAAGCGCTTCTGCAGCACCGACCGGATCTCTTCATCTGCGGCCATTCACACATACTCCGCGTGATGCGCGATTCCACTCTCGGCCTGTTGCACATGAACCCCGGCGCGTGCGGATCTCACGGTTGGCACACGGTGCGGACGCTGCTGCGATTTACGGCCGGGTCGGGGAAGATTTCGGGAGTCGAGGCGATTGAGCTGGGTCCGCGGGCGCGGCGACGAGTTTCAGTCGCCAGGTGAGGTAGGCGGCCACCATGTCATGCGAGGGGTGGTTTTTGAGCATAGCCAAAATCTGCTCCCACGTGATCGCCACGGCGCGCAGGGCAGAGGCGGCGGGCAGAGCGCGGTAGCAATGGCCTTCTGGCTGGAAATATCGCCGGAAGACGCTGGAAGCTTTCCGCGCAGGCGGATATAGAGGCGGTGAAGGAGCTATGACCACAACACCCCACTGATCGGGATGAACATCGCCCTGCTGGGCACAGTATGCCCTCATTGAGATTTGACTTTGTTGGCGATCTTTACCTTGCTTACCGTCGAGGTCCTGGAGCCATTTTGATTCGAACTCATATCGCCATGCTCCCGCTGTGAGACTCACTTCCGACTCTGGCCCGTGCTGGCGCATGCCGGTGTCGGGATGTGGCATGCGCGTCCAGAAGCCGGCATTCCAGGTGGACGGGCGGCATGCGGGGCCGATGCCAAGTTCCAGTAGTTCGCCGATCCAGTGATCCAACGTTGTGGCGCCAAAAACGTTCCACGTGACGGTGTCTTCGGATTTCGACGACTGAACCTTCGAGTAGTGCCCTAGCTTGGCCGTCAACCGATCTCGGTCTTCGGTTGGGAAGTCGGTTATTCGTCCCCTTTCGCTTACGGCCTTCTCTCGGATCGGCTGTCCTGACTCAAGGACCATGTCCTCCCAGTCAAAGGCCGCGAAAACGCTGGACCCTCTGCTACACGACCCGGGAATCTGCCTTCCGTCGAATCTTGTGATCGAGTTGCCCAACGTGTCTCTCCCCTCTCAGCCTGGAAGTGGAATCTCGCTTCCAAAAATCTCTTCACCTCGGAGCGCTGCGTTGAGCGCACATGAGCGAGGCCGAGGTCGTCATCGAGGAGGACCACCGGCCCATCGCGGTGCTGAAATCTTCGAAACCGGTGGGCCGCATGATCTCAGAGGTCGTCGCCGATCTGAAGGCGCGAGGTTCCAACGCGGTGATGGATGACGACTTTGCCCGCGACACCGAAGAAGGGATCAAGGAGCAACGCCAGCCATGGAATCCGCCGTCTTGGGTTTAGTCCTCGACTCCGCCGCCGATCGAGCGCGCAGGCTGCGATCCGAAGAAACCGCCGCGCAAGCCATCGAGAAACTAGACTAAGACTAGCAGCCGCGGTGCAACTCTGTGCGTCGGAAAAATCGGGTACAGGCACGAGTTTCCGCCACGCCCCGTGTTGCGTTTTCAGTGGCTTGCGGACGGCGGAAATTCGAGCCAGTCCCCATTTTTCCGGACCCGCCACTTGTGCCACGGCTGCTACGCTCAGTGGCCTTCCGCTTCCAGATACTTCTCCGCTTCGATCGCCGCCATGCAGCCGGCTCCCGCCGCCGTGATCGCTTGCCGGTACACGCGGTCCTGCACGTCGCCGGCGTGGAACACTCCGGACACGCTCGTCCTGGCGCCGCCGTGCGATACCACGTAGCCGTCCGCATCCAGTTCGAGGTGGCCCGCCAAGGCCTTGGTGTTTGGGATGTGGCCGATCGCGACGAAGAAGCCGTCCACTTCGCGAAGCGTCTTCTCGCCGGTGACGACGTTCTTTAGCGTCACGCCGGTCACTACGCCCTTGTCCGGATCGTGCACGTCCTCCACCACCGTGTTGACGATCATCTCGATTTTCGGGTTGTTCCGGATGCGGTCCAGCATGATCTTCGAGGCGCGGAACTGGTCGCGCCGGTGCACCAGTAAGACATGGGTGGCGAATCGCGTGAGGAAATTGGCTTCCTCCATCGCCGTATCGCCGCCGCCGATCACCATCACCGGCCGGCCGCGATAGAAGAACCCGTCGCAGGTTGCGCAGGAACTGACGCCGTGCCCGATCAGTTTCTGTTCGTTCGGCAGGCCGATCCACCGCGCCGACGCGCCCGAGGCGACGATCACGGTGCGGGTCTCGTGCCAATCGCCGTCGATCGCGACCCGGAACGGGCGCTTGGAAAAGTCCACCGCGGTCACCGAGCCGAGGATGTACTCCGCGCCGAAATTCTGGGCTTGGAGCTTCATGTTCTCCACTAGGTCTGGACCGTTGATTCCTTGCGGAAATCCCGGAAAGTTCTCGACCAGAGTGGTGAGGGAAAGCTGGCCACCTGGCTCGTGACCGGCCGCCACGACCGGCTTCAAGTTTGCGCGCGCGGCATAGACGGCGGCGGTATTTCCGGCGCATCCAGAGCCGATGATGATTACATTTCGCATGGAGGGGGGAGGACCGACGGTCCAATTTCTCATGCTAGCAGCCTCGCACGCGACAATGGGATCAGGGATGCCCGCACGATTGACCGACCACGAACTGGCCCGCGCCGCACAATTGATCCGCGAGGGAAAACTCGTCGGGTTTCCGACCGAGACGGTCTACGGGCTCGGAGCGAATGCGCTCGATGCCCGAGCGGTACGGCGCATCTTCGAGGTCAAGGGCAGACCCGCGACCAGCCCCGTCATCGTGCACGTGAAATCGATCGAGATGGCCCGGCAACTCGCTCAGGCTTGGCCAGCCGAGGCGCAACGGTTGGCGGAAGAATACTGGCCCGGGCCCCTAACCCTGGTCGTGCCGAAACACCCGCGAGTGCCCGACGAAGTCACGGCGGGGCTGGATACGGTTGGAATCCGGATGCCCGCCCATCCCATCGCGCTGGCCCTGATCCGCGAGGCGGGACTGCCGATCGCGGCGCCGAGCGCGAATAAATTTGCGCGCCTGTCGCCGACCACGGCGCGGCACGTTCGGGAATCGTTCACGGAAGACGAAGTACCGCTGGTGCTCGACGGCGGCCCGACCGAGATCGGGATTGAATCCACGGTGGTATCGCTGGCCGGCCGCGCTCCGGTGCTGCTGCGCCCCGGCATGATCGCGTTTGAGAATATCGCGCGCGCGGCCGATCCGGGGAGCGAAGCCCATCCGTCCCCGGGCATGCACGAGCGTCATTACGGCCCGCGCACTCGGATCCTGCTGGTCGACAGCGGGGCGGACTTTCCGGCGGGCCGCGGCGTTTACCTCTGGTGGAATCGAAGCGGCGGGACCGCGAAACCCGTCCGCATGCCCGCGACCGCCCGGGAATACGCGGCCGTTCTATACCGCACGCTTCACGATCTGGACGCCGAGTCGTGGGACTGGATCGCGGTGGAGCGGGTTCCCGATTCCATCGAGTGGATGGGAATCCGGGACCGGCTGGATCGCGCGGCGCGCTGAACTATCCTGAAAGAAGAGCCATGCCGATTTACGAATATCGCTGCGACAAGTGCGGCAAGAAGTTCGAGAAGCTGCGTCGGATGGCGGATGCCGACCGGGAGATGGAGTGCCCGGACTGCCAGTCGAAGAAAGTCGCGCGAATGCAATCGGCGTTCGTGACCGCGGGATGCGGATCGGGCTCCGCGGGCCGTTTCACTTGAGCGCGCTGACTTCGCGCCGGTCGGCGCGGAATGTAAATCCAGGTTCAACTGTCACGATCGCGAGTGTGAAGGCGCTATCGGCGACAATGTCCCCATGATCGACACACCACACATCGTGCAGACCAAAGCCCAGCTCAACGCCGTGATACCCCTCACCATTCCGCGGGACGAGATCCTGAATGCCATGGGTCCCGGCATCCGCGAAGTGATGGCCGCCATCGCCGCGCAAGGTATTGCCCTCCGCGGCACGTGTTCTCGCACCACTTGAGAATGGATCCGGCCATTTTCGATTTCGAGATCGGCGTGCCTGTGGCGAACCCCGTTTCCCCAGCCGGACGCGTGCGGCCGGGCTAGTTGCCCGCCACGGAGCTGGCACGGACCGTTTACCACGGCGACTACGATGGCCTCGGAGCCGCGTGGGGAGAGCCCTGCCCGAATCTCTGGGAATGCTGCGTGGCGGGTCCGGAGTCGAGCGCCGATCCGACCGACTGGCGAACGGAACTCAACCAGTCGCTGGTTACTGCCGCCTGACTATCTCATGATGCAGTGACGGACTTCCGAAGCGCGAATGGATGTGCCCGTGAACATGGGCCAGTGCAGGGTGCCCGACCAGAAACTCGGGGATCGCGCGGCTTCCAACGTTGTTATCCAGCGATCTGAACGCGGGCGTATGTGTCACCAGAACGGTCCGTTCGTCCAGCAGCGGCGCGAGCCGGGGAAGATCGGCCGCGATTTCCTCATCCGTCTTCACGAACACGCCTCTGAGAAAAGGCGGCGTGTGCTGGCAGCCCGCGAAGTTGTACTCTCCGATTTCAATCCGCCGGCCGTACAGCGGCGTAATCCGCTCCTCTTCCAAGCCAAACGGATTGTGGTCGTCGTTGGCCACGATGTACAGCACCTGGGGCGGACGACTTGCGAAGTATGGCGGCAATCTTCACGGCCTGCGCCTGCCTGCTTCCCAGTCGCCCTCGAAGAGGTCGCCGGCTAGGATGAAGGCGTCCACCGATCCTGTCAGTCCGACCAGCTATTCGTAGACCTCGAGCGCAGCTAAGCTTCCAGCAAATGGGCGCAGGGTTCGTGCCGGCTCTCGCCGCCATCGTTCACCGCATAATTCGATCCCCGCCGCTTGCCGCCCCATAGGGTGGCCGCGCCGTGAACGCCATCCATCCGCAGCGCATAGAAGTTGATATCAAACTTATCCAGCTTCGCCTTATCGTTGTTGTAATTCCGGGCGATCCGCTTCAACGCGTCCAGGCAGGCCTCGGTAGGCGGCATGCCGCGACGCATATTTTCCACGATCGTGTGCGCGCCGCAGACGCGAATGTTCTCCTCGCCGCGGCCCGTCGAGCCCGCAGCGCCGACGTCCTGATCGACGTACAACCCTGCGCCAATGATCGGTGAATCGCCGACGCGTCCCGGGATCTTCCAGGCCAGCCCGCTGGTGGTAGTCACTCCCGAGATCTCGCCCTTCGTATTCAGCCCGAGACAGTTGATGGTGCCGGTGGTGGGATGCACCGCCATTTCCCAAGCCCAGGCGAGCACCTCCTCCGATTCGCCCGGAAACC
The DNA here is from genome assembly GCA_025353165.1 of Acidobacteriota bacterium. Lineage (GTDB taxonomy): Bacteria > Acidobacteriota > Terriglobia > Bryobacterales > Bryobacteraceae > TMP-7. The sequence goes on from JANXRE010000062.1 coordinate 29,428, forward strand.
GGTGCTTCAGTTCCGCCGTCGGAGCCCACAAACCGGGGGCCCAATTGTTGTGCCCCGAAGCATCCTTCAAGGATTGCTTCCAGACGCGCCAGGCCAGGCGCGATTTCGGCGTCAGCAGATCCTCTTCGGGGTAACCGAAGGTTTTGGCGAAACGGAGCGCCCCATCGCCGACGAGCATCACGTGATCCGTCTGTTCCATCACCAGCTTGGCGATGTTTGACGGCGTCTTGATCCCGCGGATGGAAGCCACTGAGCCGGCGCGGCGCGTCGGCCCATGCATGACGCTCGCATCCAGCTCGACGACGCCTTCTTCATTCGGCAGTCCGCCGTAACCGACCGAGGTATCCTCGGGATCGAGTTCCACGATATTCACGCCCGCGACCACGGCATCCAGGGTATCGGAGCCGGCCGCGATCATCTGGTTGGCTTTCTTGCACGCGGCCAGACCGTTGGCGCTGGAAATTACGATGTTTTTTCGAAGGCTTTGGGCCAGTCCGGACCCGGCGGCGGCTGCCAATCCGGACGTGCCAGCGATCCACTCACGACGATTCATCATGGTGTGATCCCCGATCGTAGCACGCTACCATGAGCACTGTGCCCGCGATCCGGATCCGCCGCGCCGTCCGCCGCGACATCAGCGCGATCCTAAGGATCGAAGATGCCTCCTTCCTGGCTGATGCCTGGCCGGAAGACCTGTTCCTTGAGTATCTAAACGCGCGCGCGGAACTCTTTCTGGTCGCCAAACTGGACGGCCGCATTGCGGGATACTCGATCGCGTGCCTCAGGCCGTGGGGAGCGGAGATCGATTCGATCGCCGTCCATCCGCGCCACCGGCGCCGCGGCGTGGCGCAGCGGCTCATGACGCGCATGCTCTCCGCGCTGCGCCGACAGCGCGTGCCCGCCTGCTTCCTCACCGTGCGGCGGAGCAACCTCGACGCGATCGCGTTCTACCGCCGTTTCGGCTTTGTGCGAACCAGGAACGCGCCCGGCTACTACGAAGATGGCGAAGACGGATGGCGCATGCGGAAGCGCCTCGTCTAAACTGGGTAGTTCCATGAATGAACTGATCTCTCCGGCGCGATCGATTCACGGCGCCGTGATGCTGCCAGGCGACAAGTCCATCTCGCACCGGTTCGCCATGCTGTCGGCGATTGCCGAAGGGACCAGCACGATCCGTAATTACTCCGGTGGCGCGGATTGCCAGTCCACGCTGGGGTGCGTCGAGGCGCTCGGCGCGGTGGTGGAGCGCGACGGAAAAGACGTGACGGTTCGTGGGCGTGGGCTGGAGGGACTCCGGGCGCCGGCGGCGCGGCTGGATGCCGGCAATTCGGGATCGGCCATCCGCATGCTTTCGGGCATCCTCGCCGGGCAGAAGTTCATCAGCGAGATCGCGGGGGACGAGAGTCTCGCGCGACGCCCGATGGACCGCATCATGCAACCCCTCGCGGACATGGGCGCTCGCATCGAGGCTCGCGAAGGCCGCTTTCCGCCGCTGCGAATCGAAGGCCGCCCGCTTCACGCAATCGATTACACGCTGCCGGTGGCGAGTGCGCAAGTGAAGACCTGCGTTTTGTTCGCCGGGCTGTTCGCGGAAGGAACCACCATCGTCCGCGAACCGGTCCGCACGCGCGACCATACGGAGCTGGCGCTGCGGGAGTTCGGTGCGGATATCTCGGCGCGCAAGGGAGTGATCTCGGTCACGGGTCCCGCGCGTCTGGAGGCGCGGGAACTGGTCGTCCCCGGGGACCTCTCGGCGGCGGCGTTTTTCCTGGTCGCGGCTTTGCTGATTCCCGATTCGAATCTGGTGATCTCGGGAGTCGGGTTGAATCCAACCCGGTCTTCGCTGCTCGATTTTCTCGCCGGGATGGGAGCGAATGTCCGGGTCCTGGACGTCCGCCAGGAGTCGGGCGAACTGGTGGGCGACATCTCGGTGCGCTCCGGACCCGTCCGCGGCGGGGTGCTGGAAGGCGCGATGACCGCGGCGCTGATTGACGAAGTGCCCGCGCTGGCGGTGCTCGGCGCGGTGACGGAGCATGGTATCGTTGTGCGCGATGCCTCGGAGCTGCGAGTGAAGGAAACCGACCGCATCGCGACTATCGCCGAGAACCTGGGCCGGATGGGCGTGCAAGTGGAAGCGTGCCCCGACGGGCTGCGGGTTCCCGGAGGCCAGCGGTTCCGGGCGGCGGAGCTCGATTCGTTCGGCGATCACCGAATCGCGATGGCCTTTTCGATCGCCGCGCTCGCCGCCGATGGCCCGTGCACGATTCGGAGCGCCGAAGCGGCCAGCGTTTCGTTTCCGGAGTTTTACAGCACGCTGCGGCAGATCGCGAGCTGACAATTAGGATGGAGGAAGCAGCCAAACTCGACTTAACGCTCGCGGGATTTGTTCACGACCTGAACAACGTATTTCAGACGATTACGGAGGCGGCCGAGCTGATCTCCGAGGATCCGCGGTGGGAGCCGGTGGCGGCCGTCATCTTCCGCGGCGTGGAACAGGGCCGCCGGATTGTGGCCGGCATCGTGGAAGCGGAGCGCGAGACCGCGAATATCGACGAGGTGCTCGACAGCGCGACGCACTTCGCCCAGGATTTCGTTCGCGCGGCGCGTTGCGCGCCCCTCACCGTCTCCAACATGCTACGCGCCGGCCTCAGCGTGATCACGCCGCCGGCGGCCATGGAACGGGTGTTCATTAACCTGTTCATCAATTCGGCGCGCGCGGCGTCGGAGGCCGAGCGGGCCGAGTGCACGATTCGCGTCTCCGGTTGGGAGCAGGATGGGCGGGTACAAATCCTGATCTCCGACAACGGGCCTGGGATCGATCCGGGTATCCTCTCAAAAATCTTCGCCCCGGGTTTTTCGACGAGCCTCGGGCGTTCGGGGCTGGGCCTGCATATCGTCGACACCATCATCCGCGAGAACAGCGGGCAGGTCTCGGCCGCAAATGGCGGCGCCGGCGGCGCGGAGTTCACCATCGTGCTGCCCTCGGCGACTCCACCCCCCCTGGCGGACGCGTAAGACCCGAATGCGCTACATTTGCATCCACAGTCATTGCTATCAACCGCCGCGCGAAAACCCGTGGCTGGAGGCCATTGAGCGGCAGGATTCCGCTTACCCGTATCACGATTGGAACGAGCGGATCATGGCCGAGTGCTACGCGCCGAATACGGCCAGCCGGATCCTGGACCCCGAGCAGCGGATCACGCGGATTGTGAACAACTACGCGCACACGAGCTTCAATTTCGGTCCGACGCTGCTCTCGTGGATGGAAAGCGAGGCTCCGGAAGCCTACTTCGCGGTGCTGCAGGCCGACCGCGAGAGCCGGGAGCGATTCTCGGGGCACGGGTCGGCGCTGGCGCAGGCGTATAACCACATGATCCTGCCCCTGGCGAACAGCCGCGACAAGCGGACGCAGGTCGCGTGGGGCATCGAGGATTTCCGGAGCAGGTTCGGCCGCCCGCCGGAAGGCTTGTGGCTGCCGGAAACGGCGGTCGATCTGGAGACGCTCGGGATCCTGGCGGAGTTCGGCGTCCGCTTCACCATCCTGTCGCCCTACCAGGCGCACCTGGTTCGCCCCAAGGCGGGCGGCGATTGGATCGACGTCGCGGGAGGGAGAATCGATCCGGCCCGCCCTTACGAGTTGAAGCTCCCTTCCGGACGCGCGATTGCCCTCTTCTTCTACGACGGCCCGGTATCGCAGGCGGTGGCGTTCGAGAAGCTTCTGGACAGCGGGGAGAAATTCGCAAGCCGGCTCGTCAGCGCGTTCTCGGAATCGCGCGAGGGAGACCAGTTGGTTCACATTGCGACCGACGGCGAGACCTACGGCCACCACCATCGCTATGGCGAGATGGCGCTGTCGTACGCCCTCCACGATTTCGAGCAGGGTGGGCTCGCCAAGATCACGAACTACGGCGAGTACCTGGAAAATCATCCGCCGGCGTACGAGGTGGAGATCTACGAGAACACCGCGTGGAGCTGCGTTCACGGGGTTGGCAGATGGTCGGAGAACTGCGGCTGCAATTCCGGAGGAAGGCCGGATTGGAACCAGGCGTGGAGACGGCCGCTGCGCGATGCGCTCGACTGGCTGCGCGATTTCGTCGCGCCGCTCTACGAACAACTCGCGGCGGAACTGGCGCGCGATCCGTGGGCCGCGCGGGATGGCTACATCCGCGTGATCCTGGACCGCTCCGAACCCGCGCGCGCCGCGTTCCTGCTGGAGCATCAGGCCCGTTCTCTCGATCCCGCGGAGCAGGTCCGGCTCTGGAAGCTGCTCGAATTACAGCGGCACGCGATGCTGATGTACACCAGTTGCGGCTGGTTCTTCGACGAGTTGTCGGGGATCGAGACCGTACAGGTGATGCAGTACGCGGGCCGCGTGGTCCAGCTGGCGGACGAGCTTTTCGGGCTGGCGATCGAAGGCCGGTTTCTCGAGACGCTCGCCGGTGCAAAGAGCAACGTTCCCGAGTTCCGCGACGGCGCGGAGATCTACCGGCAATTTGTCACGCCGGCCATGGTCGACGTCTCGAAGTTCACGGCCCATTACGCCATCAGCTCGCTGTTTGAGACCTACCCGGACGAGACCGACATCTACCGATATTCGGTGGCGCGCGAGGACTACCGAATTTTGGAAGCCGGCAAGTTGAAGCTGATACTCGGCAAGGGAACGTTCACCTCGCGCGTTACCCGGGAATCGGCGCTGCTGTCCTTCGGCGTGCTCCATTTCGGAGACCACAATCTCACGGGCGGCGTCCGGCCGTTCCAGGGCGAGACAGAATATCGGGATCTCGTGAAGAATGCGGGCGAGGCTTTTTACCGGGCCGATGTGCCGGAGGTGATCCGGCTTTTGGACCGGGGGTTTGGCACGCACTTGTATTCGCTCAAGTCTCTTTTCAAGGACGAGCAGCAGAAGATTCTCGGGCTCATCATGGCCTCCACGGTGGAAGAAGCGGAGGCCGCGTATCGCCAGTTGTATGAGCATCACGCTCCGCTGATGAGGTTTCTGCACGGTCTCCATCTGCCATTGCCGGACGTATTTCGGAACACCGCGGAATTCGCGCTGAACAGCCTTCTTAAGCGGGCATTCATTCAGCGGCCGTTGGACGTCGAGCGGGTCAAGGCGCTGCTCGAGGAAGCTCGCGTCGCCGGAGTAGCGCTGGACGAGACGACTTTGGAATTCACCTTCCGCAAGCGGCTCGAACGCGTGTCCGACCGCTTTGCCGAGAATCCCGGAGCGATCCAACCTCTGCGCCGTCTGGTGGAGCTGCTCGAGCTGCAACCCGTTCTGCCGTTCCAACTTGTCTTGTGGTCGGTTCAAAACAAGTGCTGGGGCGCGCTTCAGTCGGCGTGGCCGGCCATGCTTGAAACGGCGGCCCGGGGCGATAAAACGGCCCGGGAATGGATCGGGCTGTTCCGCCGGCTCGGGGATCTTCTACACGTACGGGTGGAAGAGAAGGCAATGGAGCCGGCGTGAAGAAAGCAATTTGGAGAGCGGTGATCGAGGTGGGATTGTCGGATGAACTGACGTGACCCCCGCCGGTTCCCCACTATACTTCAATCGTAACCAAGATACCCGATGACACCAGACACCCCAGCCGACAGATTCAAGGAGACCCGCCTCAAGATCAACGATGGCAGCTCCTTCGATGCGCGCTACGTGGTGATGAACACGCTGGCGACGATCGTCGCCTGCTATGGCCTTTTGGCGGATAGTCCGGCCGTTGTCATCGGCGCGATGATCATCGCCATGCTTCTCGGGCCGATTGCTGGGGTTGCGCTGGCCCTGGTCGATGGAAAGCCGGACCTATTGCGTAAGGCGCTCGGCGCTGAGCTGGGAGGAGTGCTTGTGGCATCCCCAGAGCCGTGATCCCGGCAGACAGGAGGACACCGACGATGGCTAACAACAAGACCACCGGAAGATCCCGCCGCAGGTCCTTCCAGTGGAGGTAGAAGGCCGCTTCAAAGATGAGCGGTGGAAGGAGGGCCGTGAAGATCAGGTCCTTTGTTAGTTGTATTTTTGGCGCAAAAGGCAGAAGCGCCAGAACGATCCCAGGCGCCACCAATCCCACGCTGTATGGGATGTGAAGCCGCCGCGCCACCATGGCGACGACAGCCGCGACAAGCAGCAGAATCCCGACTGTTTCGATGCTTAAGGAAAATTCACATACTACCTAAATGCAGAACCGCGTGGCGTTCCGAACGGCGTCTCCATCCTCCGCGTGGATACGATTTCAAGTCAAGTGCCGGTGTGAACCGCTGCCACTGCCAATCGCAACTCTCCTTCGTTTCATACACGTGCGCCTTGAGTACTGCGGGGACGATTCCAATCACTGCGGAGGATGGCCATGGCGTTCACTGGAGCTATTGAAAGCATGCAGGTTGTGAAAGACTCCGGCAGGCCCGGTCGGATTGCTTGGAGAGCAACCCTTTCCGCGTGGGCGACATAGCCGGGGAGCCCCGCGGCCAGCGGGGAAGCAGGCCGCCACTTCAACCCAGAAAGCGTAGGTTACTTTTATACTTATGGGGGCACGCCCCGTATCGCATCCGTGTTCGGCGGCGGCGGGATGATTGCTTTCGAAACCAGAAAGCCGGCCACCCGTCAAACGGTAAAGTTTAGATGATTACGCGAATCCTTGCCGTTCTGTTTGCCGTGTCGTCGATATCCCTCGCGGGCCAGGACGCCGCGGAGATCGTCCGGCGGTCGGCGCAGGCCGATCAGCAAACGTTGGAGAAGGCGAAAGACTACACCTATCAGGAGACTTCTATCGAGCGGGATCTCGATGCCTCCGGCCGCGTGAAATTTACGGAATCGAGAACGTTCGATGTGTTGATTCTTTACGGCCGCCCGTTCCGCAAGCTCATCGCGAAAGACGGCCAGCCGCTTTCCCCGAAGGATCGGGAGCGGGAAGACGCGCGCCTGCAAAAGGCAATGGACGATCGCAAACGGGAGCCGGAAGACCAGACCGAGAAGCGCCGGCGGGCGAGAGAAAAAGAGCAGAACCAAATTCGCAAGGTTGCGTCGGAGATCCCGGCCGCCTGCAAGCTGACACTGATTGGAGAGGAACAAATCGGCGGCCGTGCCGCTTACGTCATCCAGGCGGAACCGAAAGCCGGGTACCAACCGCTTGCGCCGCAAGCCAGTTTCCTAACCAAAATGCGCGGGAAGCTGTGGATCGACAAGGCGGACTATCATTGGGCGAAGCTGGAGGCCGAGCCGATCGAAACAATTTCATTCGGCCTCGTGCTAGCGCGCTTGAGCCCGGGGACGAGAATTGAAATCGAGCAGATCCGCGTTAACGATGAAATCTGGGTGCCATCCCGAATCAGGCTCAAGCTCGACGCGCGGCTGGGACTGATCAAGAAATACCGCAAAGAGTTGGACATCACCTACACCGGTTACAGGAAGTTCAAGACCGATTCGCGAGTGGTCCCGATATCGGCCGAACCCCCTCGTTGAGAGAAACGGCGCCCAGAGAACGAACTTCATGCATGATGGCCATCACCAACAGTGACGGCCCGGGCGCGGTGGGCGCCGGACGCAGCCGTACGCCTTCACCGAGAAGGGCGTCGCGATGCTCTTCTCGGTCTTGAACAGCGACCGCGCCAGCCGCGGTGAATATCGCGATCATGCGCACGTTCGTCGGGCTCAGGCAACTCCTCGCGACTCACCGTCAGCTTGCGGAACGCTGGAGGCAATGGAGAAGAAATACGACCACCGGTTCAAAGTAGTGTTCGATATTCTTGAAGCAACTCACGGAATCCCCGGCCGAACCCCCGAAGAGGCCGATCGGCTTCATCCCGCCGGCACGCCGGAAGAAATAAGAATTCCCGGTCTGGTCTCGGCCTGATTTTCTATCGGGCGTAGCCTCGGCTAGTTGGTGATGTCGTGCGTTGCGCTTCGGTCGCGCAAGGGCAGGTACACGGCTTCGAAGTCCTTGTGCGCTGGGTTGTCGGCGTAGGCGTCGAACGCCGCCTGATCGCGGAACTCCATCACGAATGCGCCGGAGAATCCTTCGCCCTGGACTTTGATTCCCTTGGTCCAGACGTTGGTGATGCCCGGGATCTTGCCGGCCATGGTTTCCACGGCGGCGAGCGCCGCCTTCTTCTGATCGTCGGTCGCGGCCGCCTTCCAGCGAACGGTCACCACATGAAGGACCGACTTCGGCTTGTTGAACTTATTCTGCCCGACCATCAGGCCGGCCCCGAACAGGCCGACTACGGCCAGGGAAGCCAGTGCTGCGTTTCGTAAAGTCATTGTGATTCAAGTCTCCTTTGTACTGTTAGGATCCACCGGCTCCCTTACGGTCGCGGCTCGGAAACGCTTTCTGAGCCGCGCGCGTCAGCAAGCGGTTTTTCGATGGTTACCGGTCGGCCGGGGCCTCTTGAAAGGCCTTGGCGTAGTCGCTTAGAAACTGAGCGAGGCCTTTGTCGGTGAGGGGATGATTGAACATCATGTCCAACACCTTGAAAGGCATGGTACCGCAATGCGAACCGGCACGGGCTGCTTGGATCACGTGGATCGAGGTGCGCAGAGACGCGGCCAGCACCTGCGTCCCAAACCCATAGTTGTCGTAGATGCCGACAATGTCCTGGATCAGTTCGGACCCGTCCCAGCCGATGTCGTCGATGCGTCCCACAAAGGGGCTGACGAAATATGCGCCGGCTTTCGCCGCCAGAATCGCCTGAGCGGAAGAGAAGCAGAGCGTCACATTGACGCGGGTGCCTTCCTTGCTTAGTGTGGCGCAGGCGCGAATGCCGTCGCGAGTCAAAGGCACCTTCACGACAACGTTTTTGTGAATCTTGGCGAGATCCCGGCCCTCCACGATCATCTCGTCCCCGCTTGTCGAAACAACTTCGGCGCTGACGGGGCCGTCGACAATTTCGCAGATCCGGCGGATCTGTTCCTTGATTGGGTTGCCTTCCTTGGCGATTAGCGAGGGGTTGGTCGTGACTCCGTCGATAATCCCCAACGCCAGGCCTTTTTTCAATTCATCGAGATTCGCGGTATCCAGAAAAAACTTCACAGATAGTCCTTACTGGGGATTTGCAACAACGGAGTTCTCGAGAACCCCAATCCCCTCTATTTCGATGCGGACCGTCGACCCCAGCCGCATGGGCCCGACGCCGGGCGGCGTCCCAGTGGCGATTAGATCGCCAGCCTCCAGGGTCATAAACGCACTTACATAGCTGATGATAGCATTCACCGGGAAAATCAGATCCCGCACCAACCCGTCCTGCCTCACTTCTCCATCGAGCGTGGTCCGCACCCGCAGATCCTCCAGGCAGATTTCGTCCTTGGTGACCAGACATGGTCCGACGGCGCAGAACGTGTCGAAGCCCTTGCCCCGGGTCCACTGGCCGTCCTTCTTCTGCAGGTCGCGCGCTGTCACATCGTTTACGCAGGTGTAACCGAGGACGTAATCCATGGCTTCGTCCGCACGTACGTGACGCGCGCGACGCCCGATCACGACCCCCAGCTCACCCTCGTAATCGACTCGCTGGGATAGGGACGGATAAACGATCGAATCCCCGGAGGCAATCAGAGACGACGGCGGCTTCAGGAAAATGAGCGGCTCCGCCGGAACCTCATTCCCCAGTTCCTTCGCGTGCTCGGCGTAATTGCGCCCGACGCAGACGATCTTACTGGGGGCGCAGGGCGGCAGGAGGCGCACCTTGGCGAGGCCGATCGCGGATGCGTCGCCGTAGCTCACTTCGGCGGTGTCCGGCGTGGTGGGATGAATCCCGAGATTGAGTGAGTAGCGAATGCGCCGCATCGTGCCGATTATGGCGCAATCGCGTCAACGGCCGCCGACCGGGCGCTTTCGTTTCCGGCTTGATCCATCGCGGTTACGGAATAGCGGTACCGCTTGCCCGATTCAAATTTGCGATCGCTGTAGGCCGGGACGTCGACGAACTCGGCGATGGGACGAAACTCGCCGTTCTCGCCGGCCCGGTGCACGCGATAGCCGCGGAGATCCGGCTCGGTGTTGCGATCCCATGCCAGTTCGATGGTGCCGACCCCGATGATGACGGTGAGACCGGATGGCGGCGCGGGCGGGAAGATATCTTTCGGTGTAACCGTGACAATGGCCGACACTTCGCTCTCAGCTTTGTCACGCAGCGCCTGCACGATGTATTCGTAGGCGCGGTCGAACTGGGCGGAAGCGTCGAGATACTCCGGCTTCCCGGTTTCGCCGATAACAGATGGCTTCTGCTCCCCCGGGCCCTTCCGAAAAACCCGGAACGATGGCGCCGCGCCGGACCACGCGAGTTTCACTCCCGCCGCCGTCGGTTCGGCTTTCACCGCCGCAGGCACGGGAACCGGCGTCTGGACCTGCAGCAAGGCCAGATTCGACCACGGCGATTTCCGGCCGTGGGCGTTCGATAACCGCACCCCGACCACCACGTCCTTGCCGGTCCACTCACCGGCGGGAACTTCCCTCTGCACGGCTCCTGGTTTTTCGGCGGCGACGGGAATCTCCTTCGCGCCTGCCACCCACCGGCTCGCATCGAACGGCGTGCTCCCCGGCCCCACGCGCAGCTCGATTTCCCCCAGTTGCTTAACGGGAAGCTGCTCCGTCGTGAGGCTGGAAATCGTGAAATCGATTACCAGGCGATCGCCGTACTGCACCACGCGAAGATCTTTCACCGCCTGTGGGATGTTCAGCGCCGGCGGCATCGGCTCGCCGATATAACCGCAACCCCACAGCGATACGAGACCGGCGAGTGCAATCGGAAGCTTCACAGGATGTATTTGCTGAGGTCCTGATCTTTCACGATGCTGGACAACTGCTTGTGAACGTAACTGGCGTCGATCTTGATGTTCTTCTTCTTGATATCGGGGCCCTCGAACGAAATCTCCTCAAGCAGCTTCTCCATGATCGTGTGGAGCCGGCGCGCGCCGATGTTCTCCTGGCTCTCGTTCAGGCGTTCGGCATACTCGGCGATGGCGTGCACCGAGTCTTCCGTGAACGTGAGGCGGATGCCTTCGGTATCGAGCAATGCGGTGTACTGCTTGACGAGAGCGTTCTTGGGCTCCCTCAAGATACGAATAAGATCCTCGCGGGAGAGCGACTTCAGTTCCACACGGATCGGGAACCGTCCTTGCAATTCGGGGATCAGGTCGCTGGGCTTCGATACGTGAAACGCGCCGGCCGCGATGAACAGGATATGGTCGGTGCGCACGAAGCCGTGCCGGGTGTTGACCGTCGTCCCTTCCACAATCGGCAGGATGTCGCGCTGCACTCCCTCGCGGCTGACGTCCGGACCATGCCCCGATTCGCGGCCCGCGATTTTGTCCAATTCGTCCAGGAAAACAATGCCGTTCCGCTCGACGCGGTCGAGCGCCGCGCGGGTCACCTGCTCCATGTCGATGAGTTTCTGCTCTTCTTCCTGAACCAGGTATTCGAGGGCTTCCCCGACGCGCATCTTGCGTTTCCGGGTCCGGTTGCCGAACAAGCCCGGGAGCACGTCCTTCAGGCTGACGTCCATGTCCTCCATGCCGGACTGCGTCGAAATCTCAAAGGTCGGCCCGCGCTCTTTGACGTCGAGCTCGACCATCCGGTCGTCCAGTTTGCCGGCGCGCAGCCGCTCGCGCAATTTTTCGCGAGTCCGGTCCAGGGTCTCGCTGGCCTCTGCTTGCGGCGGCATCAGCAAATCGAGGACGCGTTCCTCGGCGTTGCGCTCCGCCCGCTCGGCGACTTCGTCGAGGCGTTCTTCGCGCACCATGTCGATGGATATATCGACCAGATCGCGAATCATGGACTCGACGTCGCGTCCCACGTAGCCGACTTCGGTGAATTTGCTCGCCTCCACCTTCAAGAACGGCGAGTTGGCCAGTTTTGCCAGGCGGCGCGCGAGTTCGGTCTTGCCGACGCCGGTGGGCCCGATCATGAGAATGTTCTTAGGCATGACCTCGTCGGCCATCTCGGGATCGAGCTTCTGGCGGCGGATGCGATTGCGCAGCGCCACGGCTATCGCGCGCTTGGCGTCCGATTGACCGACCACGTACTTATCCAGTTCGCGAACGATCTCCCGCGGGGTCAGTTCATCCAGGAGCGGCTGGTTGTCGGCCGAGCCTGGCAGGTAAATCACCATCTATTCCAATTCCTCGTACGTCACGCTGTTGTTCGTGTAAATGCAGATGTCGCCGGCGATCTTCATCGATCTCTCCACGATGTCGCGCGCGCTCAGCTTCGTGTTGTCCATCAGGGCTATGGCGGCCGCCTTTGCGAATGGCCCTCCGGAGCCGATGGCCGCGATCTGGTCGTCCGGCTCGATCACATCGCCGTTTCCGCTCACGATGTACGTGTTCGTCGTATCGGCAACCAGCAGGAGAGCTTCGAGATGGCGCAGCACCCGGTCGGTGCGCCATTCCTTCGCGAGTTCGACAACCGAGCGCGGCAGGTTGCCATTGTGCTGCTCCAGTTTCGATTCGAAACGCGCGAAGAGCGCGAAAGCGTCGGCGGTCGAACCGGCGAACCCCGCCAGTATCTTATTGTTATAGAGACGGCGCAATTTCCGGGCGGAGGATTTCAGTACCTCCTGCCCCATGGTGACCTGGCCATCCCCGGCGATAACGACCTTTTGATCCCTGCGCACGCAGAGGATTGTGGTCGAGCGTATTTTCTGCTTCATTCAGTCCTAAGCTCCAGTTTATCAGGAGCATGTAAACTCCTATGATAAAATCGCCCTGAAGACTGCCACTATGTTGCTATGGCGCTCACGATAAATCGGTATACCGTCGAGTACGTCGCGGGCGTGCGGGAGTTCAATTCACGAATTGCCAATGGCGGCTGGGGAGAATATCAGCTTCCCCCCGATCTCCAACAATTCGAAAGCAGCAAAGACACCCCACTTCCGTGGGAGGGCTGGCTGGCCGTTCAGGACGGGGTCGTCCGCGGCGGATATTTGATTCGGCATCAGCAATGCTCGTTTCGCGGTGAGCTGCGCACGGCCGCAATCTATAATCTTTCCGTTTCGGAAGGCGTGGTCGATCCTGCATACTCCGGCGTCGGCATGAAAATGGCGATGACGGCCATGGCCCGGGAACCGCTTCTTTTCGCAGTCGGAATGGGCGGCCGGGACCGGCCCCTGCCGCGCTTTTTGAAGGCGCTGGGTTGGGACATTTGCGACGTGCCGTTCTATTTCCGGTGCGTGCGCCCGTCACGCGTTGCGCGGAATATCCGGACCGTGCGCGGAACCGCGCTGCGGCGGGCGCTGCTCGACCTGGCCGCTTACACCGGGGCCGCCGCCCTCGGCGTGCACGCTCTGCAACAGGCGAGGCGTTTGCGCGGCGGCGCGATAGCGAACGTTCAGTGGCAGGAGGTCGCGCAATTCGAAAGCTGGGCGGACGGGATTTGGCGTTCGGTGCACGGATCGTTCTCGATGATCGGCGCGCGCGACGCCGGGGCGCTGAACACGCTGTACCCGGCGTCCTCCCCCCGGTTGACCCGGCTGAAAATGCTCCAGGGCGATCGCGTGATAGGTTGGGCAGTGGTGATGAACACGCAGATGCGGGACCACAAGCAGTTCGGGAATCTGCACGTCGGGACGCTGGTGGACGGTCTGTCGGCGCACGAGGACGCGCCTTCCGTCGTGAAGGCGTCCACGCGGTTTCTCGAGCAGCGCGGCGTCGATCTGATTGTTTCGAACCAGTCGCACCAGGTCTGGTGTGCAGGTCTCGAGCGTTGCGGATTTCTGCGCGGACCTTCCAACTATTTGCTGGCGATATCGAAGGGCTTGGCCCGGCAACTGGCTCCGTTCGAGCAGAACGTGGCGCAAACGCACATCAATCGCGGAGACGGAGATGGACCCATCCACCTCTAAAATCCAGTGGCCCGGCGGAAAAGCGTTCGCGTTCACGGTGTTCGACGATCCCGACTTTCAGAGCCTCGATCGGGGCGTGCCCGTTTATGAATTCCTCTCGGACCTCGGTTTCCGCACGACAAAAGGGGTCTGGCCGGGCGTTGAGGGCTCCCCGCCTTCCGATCGCTGGGGCACATGCCTGGACCCCGAATATCTGAAGTGGGCCTTGAGCCTGCAAGAGCGCGGTTTTGAGATCGGCTGGCATGGAGCTTCGCCCAAAACCTCGCCGCGCGAAAAGACCGCCGAGGGGTTCGAGACGTTCCGGCGGATGTTCGGGCATTGGCCGGCGACGCTTTCGCAGCATTACGCCTGCAAGGAGAATATGTATTGGGGCGACAACCGGCTCAGTTCGGCTCCACTCCGGCTCGCGTATAACGTCCTCACCCGGTGGAAAAACCACGATGCCTTTCATGGCCATGTTCCCGGCCATCCGAACTACTGGGGAGATCTCTCTAAGAAGTACGTGAAGTACGCGCGAGATTTCGTGTTCGCTGAGATTAACACGCTCGAGGCCTGCTCGCAGATGCCGTATCACGATCCGGCGCGGCCTGAGGTGAACTACTGGTATGCGGCATCCGAAGGTCACAACGTCAAGTCGTTCACGCGGATGCTCCGCGAAGAGAATCAGGACAAACTGGAAGCCGAGGGCGGGGCGTGCATTATGTACGCGCATTTCGCGTACGGATTCGCGACCGGCGGAGTTGTCGACGCCAGGTTTCGGAGCCTGATGGAACGCTTGAGCCGCAAGAACGGCTGGTTCGTGCCGGTCGCGACTCTGCTGGACCACATCGTCGAACAGAGGGGCGCGGTAACGGTCGGCGCGGGGGAGCGTAGCGCGCTGGAGCGCCGCTGGCTCATGCACAAGATCCGGTATGGAACGACGTAAACGATGAAACTGATCGAGGCCATCGAGATCAATAACGCGGCAGCGGCAGCCGCGCGGACGCGACAGTTCTTTCTGGCCTGCGGGTTCGAACCGCTGCACCTCCGCTCTTTTCTAAGCGCGCATCTGCAACTCCGCTTCCCGGCGGACAAGATCGATGTCGGGGTTGGGGTATTCGGCGATCTGGCCGGTAACCTGTCGCGGGCCAGGGCAGCCGGTGCGGCGGGCACCGCCGTCGCAATCGGGTGGTCCGATCTGGACGCGCGCCTCGGGTTGCGTCAACTGGCAGCTTGGACGCCGGAGATTCAGGCGGACATTCTCCGCACGGTCGAGATGAGCGCGGCGCGGCTACACACCGAACTCGAAGAGCTGGCGCAAACCTGTCCGGTTGCTCTCTCTTTGCCGTCACTCTCCTTGCCGCCGCTGGCTTCCACACCGGGCCGGCAAGCGGCGGCTTTCGAACTCGAGTTAGCGTGTCACGCCGCGATGCTCGGGAAATGGGCTGCAGCGAACTCTCGCATTCGCGTCGTCAGCGCGGATCGCCTGGATGAAGTATCTCCGCGCGCGGTGCGCCGCGACGTCAATTCGGAAATGTTCAACGGCTTTCCGTACAGCCACGCGCACGCGGACGCGCTGGCATCGGCGTTCGCCGCGTTGTTGCAACCGGCCGCTCCGAAGAAGGGAATCATCACCGATCTGGACGATACCTTCTGGCGCGGCATTCTCGGCGAGGTTGGCGTGGCAGGCGTTTCCTGGGACCTCACCCACCGGTCGCAGGCGCACAGTATCTATCAGAAGTTCTTGGCCTCGATGGCCTCCCGAGGCGTACTGGTGGGCGTCGCGAGCAAGAACGACGCTGCGCTGGTGGAGGAGGCATTTCGACGCGACGACATCGGAGTGCTGGCCGATCGAATTTACCCGTTCTGCGTGCATTGGCGTCCGAAGTCGGAATCCGTCACCGAAATTCTGCGGGCCTGGAATATCGCGGCGGACTCCGTCGTCTTCGTGGACGACAGCGCGATGGAGCTCGCCGAGGTGAAAGCCTCCCACCCCGGTATGGAGTGCATTCAGTTTCCGAAAGAAGCCGGGAAGCTGCTGGCGTTACTCGCGAAGCTGCGGGACTGGTTCGGCAAGAGCGCAATCCTGCAAGAAGACGCGATCCGCGGCGAGAGTCTCCGCTCGGCGGCGGCCTGGCGCGAAGCGGAGACGGCTCCGGGCGCTACGTTCGAGAGCTTTCTTTCCCAGGCCGAACAGCGGGTAACGATCGTGGTCGCGAAATCGGACGCCACCGGCCGCGCTTTCGAACTGGTAAACAAGACGAATCAATTCAACCTCAACGGCCGGCGGTACACGGAAGCGGAATGGGACGCCTATCTCGTCCGGCCGGAAACGTTCCTGGCCACCATCGCCTACACCGACAAATTCGGCCCGCTGGGGACGATTTCGGCCGCGCTCGGTAGGGTGGAGGGAAATGTCCTCCACCTTGATAGCTGGGTGTTAAGCTGCCGCGCGTTTGCGCGGCGAATCGAGCACCAATTCCTGCAAGGGCTCTTCGACCTGTTTGACGTGGGCGAAATCGAAATGGATCACATCGAAACCCCGCGCAACGGACCCACGCGCGAGTTCCTTGGGTTGTTCCATGATCCCATCACAAAAGCGGAATTCGACAGGGCGTGCCCGGCGCTGTACCACTCGGTGGAGATGAATCGCCAATGACAGACATCGACGTCAGACTTACGAATTGCTTCCGCGCGGTATTCCCCAACGTGTCGGCTGAAAAGATCGCGGCAGCCAACCCGGAGACGGTCCCGGGGTGGGACTCCATTGCTACGGCCACGCTTCTCAGCCTGGTGTCGGAGGAATTCGAGATCCCCATCGATTTCGAGATTGTCGAGACGCTGAACTCATTCGGCCGCATCCGGGATTACGTCCTCTCGCAGAACTCGGCCTAGTAGTCCGCTAATTAAGAATGCCCAAAAGGCGGCACTTGGTAGAGCCTCATGAGTAGCTCAGGACCTCCTTTATGGACGCATCACCGCCCTCGTATCCTTGCCAAGACTACTCGATCAGGGCGCATAGCGCGTGTTGTGCTGGCAGATCAAGTGCGTTGATTCTCTGCACAAGTTCCTTGCCATCGGGTATACGCCACTCGCTCTACCATAGGCTCGGTCACCGCCTCCCAGAGCGTGTCCAACCTGGACTGCCCCGTACATCACCGATTTCGCGCCCCATCGCGGCGGTTGCGTGGCGCGACTAGTCAGCCCGTCCCATTGCGATACTCTTAAGGGATCTGTGAGTCAGATACGCAGCGTTGCCAAAATCATCAGCATCCTTAGAAGGATCGGTGCCATCGAGGATGGCCAGTTCGATGCCAAAAGTGAGCCGTACCGTCTCTCCTCGGGAGATCCGGCAAAGGAGGAACTCGCGAAGGATGTCTCGGCGCTCGCGAATTCCCTCGGCGGCATCGTTGCGATTGGGTTCACGACTGGGCGCGATCCAATGTCGGCTGTGAGGTTGTTGAGCGGTGCCGGCCACTAGAATTCTCGCTCGTTGACATTGATCAATACCAGGAAAGTCCTGGAGGAGTGGATTGTGCCCTCCATTCCTGGGCTCCGAATTGAGCGGTATCCAACCGATGCTGATTCCGGTCGCGGCGTTTTGGCCATTATCGTGCCCCCCGACGCCGCTTCTCAAAAGCCTTATATCGTGACTCGTACGGTTGGGCAGGACGGTAAGGTGAGTCGAATGCTCTTTGGTTATTACCAGCGGGTTGATGATCGCTGCCCGCCCATGCCCGCAGCCCGGTTGCAAGCCTACTTGGCTGCGGGAATACGCAACGACGAGTTAAGCCAGCGCCTGTCAGTGATGGAGGAGAGCGTTGCTGAGCTGACCGCCGCGACAAAGGCATCTATGGCGGCACCTGAAAAAGAGGGACTCTCCAGTCAGACCGTAGCAAGACGAATTGCCGAAGCTAAGATCGCCGTTGATCGCGATGGCCAGCCCAATGTCGTGTTGACGGCCACTTCCAGCAACAGCACGGCATTCCCCGACCTATTCAGATCGAAGTCTGCACCAGCTGTCCGTCTTCTTGAGGACCCGCCCATCCTGCGGCCCGACGGCTTTTCTATTCATATTCGGCGGCCTTCTGAAATCGTAAATGGGAAGTTGCGTCGTTGTTTGCACCTTCAGTCAGAGCTTCTGGAGTTGTGGAAGGACGGGCTCTTGGTAGCGGTTGGTCCGGGCGACCCCGGTCTACTGTGTTGGATGCGACAGCGAGACCCGAATCGTGGGCTACCCATTCGGAACTTCGTCCTCGCTGAGATCACTCTGAATTTCATCCGCACGGCGTCATTGATCTTTAGCCACGCCAAGCCCATGCCCAGAAAACTCCAGTTTCGGCTCGGCCTCGAGGATATGACGGTCAATGGGCATCCGTGCACGCTCTCGACAGGTCAGGAAAATCGTATCGATATCTATCAGGAGACTCGCAGCGCTCCCGGCTCAACTGTGGAGAGCTACCGTGATGCGGATTTCGATAATATCGATCTTGGCCTTGTCGCCTACGATCTCTTGGGCGACCTTTACAACAAGTTCGGTTTCGAACAGAGCCAGATGCCGTACGTCGAGCAGGACGGCGAAGTCTGCCGAATCACGCCAACAAGCCTCCTGGGTCAGGATTTCAGAGAGAGGTCTTAAACTACTAGTCCGTAGGCAAAGGAGCCTGATACAATGGCAATTCTTCCAGCGGAGGATCAGAGTTGAAACTCATCGGGACCGTTCTGCTGTACTTTAGTTACCTTTACCACCTCATCTTCGGACTACTTCTGACGGCCATCGCCGGGCTGACGCTCGCCGGCGGGCAGCCCAATCTCCACCTCACGATGCTGCCCTGGAAGGGCGAGACGTTGACCTGGTGGGCGCTGGCGCTTGGACTGGGCGGTATTCTCTTCGTCGTGCTCGCGGCGTCGAGGGTGTTCCGTTACGCCTTCCCACTGTGGTGCCTGTTCGCCGTCATCCTGATGTTCCGCGGCTTCTTCCTCCCGGGAACATACGTGTTCTCGGGACAGAGTAATTTCCGCGCGGTGCTATTTCTGACGATCGGCGCGATTGGCGCATTCCTCGCCAGCCTGCAATTGTTCAAGCGGCGCGCGCAATATTAAGGATTAGTCCGATGCGCGGTTTATCGCTTTTCCTCTGCCTTGGTGCGGGGCTGCTCAACGCACAGCAGGTATCGCTCCAATCCGGAGCTTGGACGATCATCGCCGACCAGGCGCGGGCCGAACTGACCATTACGCATGCCGCCGTGGGCGTTGTGATGCGAAACGTCCGCCTGAATTCCGGCCGTGGCCGCTGGCTGCTTCCCAAGACGGCGGGCAACCGGATCACGATCCTGACCGAGCAGCCCCGAACTGCCTGGGAGTTCGAGGTCGATCGGAACACTCTGAAGATTTCCACGACGGAGGCGGGTGCGCTTGCGACGGCAACAGTGCCAGCGGGCGCGGACCGCGTTGTCGCGCGCCTGCTGGATCCCCAAGGGCCGCCCGTGGATTGGACGCTTACGGCGGAGGTCGCCCACGGCTACGGCGGCAGTGAAACGCACAACCCTTCGTTCCTGCCGCGCCGCAATGCGGACGTCATGTATTTCAGCCTCGGGAACGTTTCGAGCCCGCTCTTCCGCGGATTGTTCGACCGCGGAACGGACACGGCCATCGACTTCGGGGACTCGTCCGTTCTCGAGCGCAGCGCCAAGGACCGGGAGTCGCTCAATGCGAGAATACGCGTTCAGGGCAGCGCCGTCGTGCGCGTCGTTCCGGACTACTTCACTAAGACGCTCGGTCTTCCCTACTACGCGAAGTTTGACGATTCGCATTTCCCCACGGCGCCGATGGTGTGGTCAAGCTGGACCAGCTACTACGAAGCGGTTCGCGAGGACGACATCGTCCGGAATGCAGAATGGCTGGCCGCGCACCTGAAGCCGTACGGCTTCCAGTATGTGCAACTCGACGACGGCTACGATCGAGACGAGCGGGGCCAACATCGCTGGATCGAGAACTGGGACCGCCGGAAGTTCCCCCATGGCCCGGAATGGCTGACGGCCTTCATCCGGTCCAAGGGCTTGCGCGCCGGCATCTGGCTGGTTCCGAATGCGTACGCGGGTGCCGTCGAGCGGCGTCCGGATTGGTACGTGCGAGACAAGCAGGGCCGTATGCTGCTCGACTACGCGACGCCAACTCTGGACTCGAGCCACCCGGATGCCCTCGCACAAGTCGTGCACATTCTGGACACGCTCGATAAATGGGGCTTCGATTACTACAAGTTCGACGGCGAGCACGCGTTCCCGAAATACGTGCCTGCCGTGGACCGCGCCAAGCTGTACGACAAGAACCCCGACCTGCTGGCGCTTTATCGCCACCGCCTGGAGGCCATCCGAAAAACAATCGGGCCGGACCGCTTCATCGAGGGATGTCCCGCCGGAACACCGCTGAACGGTATCGGCTACTTCAATTCGTATTTCACCGGCGACGACCTCTACAACAACTGGCAAGGCATGTACCCGCTGTTCAGCTCCATCAACGCGAACGCGTTCCTCAACCATCTGGCCGTTTACGTGATGCCGGGAGAGGGCATCGAACTCGGATTGCCCATGACCGTCGAGGAGGCCTTGCGCAAACGCCCCAAGGTAGTGGTGGACACCGCGCGCACCCGCGAAGATCCAATGATCGGATTCGGCGTCTCGGACGCCGAGGCCCGCACTGTGGTGACGTATGTCGCGCTCACCGGTGTCGCCTACCCTCTAGCGAGCGTGATGCCGGAATTGCCCGAGCAGCGCATCAAACTCCTGAAAGCGACCATGCCGACGATGCCCGTTATGCCGGCGGATCTCTTCAGCCGCGGCACCGACATGACGTGGGATAAGTTCAAGCATACCCAGCCCGATTTCTACATCCACAACTATCCGGAGATCCTCGACCTCAAGGTAAACGCAGCGTCGGGAGTGTACGATGTCGTGGGGTTCACCAATTGGCGCAGCCGGAAGACGACGCGCCAGATCGATCTGCGCGAAAAACTGGGACTGGAAAGCAACCGCCGCTACGTCGCGTTCGACTTCTGGAATCAGCGCGTCCTGGGGGTGTTCGAAAACCGGCTGGACATCGAGATCGATCCCCACGACACCCGCGTGATCCTGCTTCACCCCACCCTGGACCGGCCGCAGCTAGTGGGCAATTCGCGCCACATCAGCGGAGCGAAGTCCGTTCTTGCGGTATCGTGGGACGCCGCTTCGAATACTCTGCGCGGTTCCGCGGAGAGCGTGCCGGGAGACCCGTACACGTTGTGGGTCTACGTCCCCGGCGGCGCGAATCCGTCCGCCGTGCACGTGAAGTTGCGAGGCGGGTCCGAGGTGGCCGCTGAGCGCAGCCTGAGCGGTAACGCCATGAGCGTAACCTTCCCGGGCCAGGCGCAACCGGTCGATTGGGAGATCACGTTTACGCGCGCGGCCGGGAACTGATTACCAATCGACGACGCTGCCGTCGTCCTCGTCGTAGCTCTCGGGATTCTTCCAGTCGTGTCCGATCTTGTCGGCCAGGGCGTTCTCGTCGAGCTCGATGCCGAGGCCCGGGCCGGTGGGCAAATCGAGGTAGCCGTCGCGCACCGTGAACGGCTTCTTGATGTATCCTTCGCCGAGCGACACCTGTTCCTGGCAGAGGAAGTTCGGAATGGCCGCCGCCAGTTGCACTCCCGCGGCCAGCGAGATCGGCCCGAGCGGATTGTGCGGCGCGATGGAAGCATAGTAAGCCTCGGCCATCCCCGCGATGATGCGGCACTCGGTGATTCCGCCCGCGTGGCACAGGTCGGGCTGGAGCACGGTCGCGGCCCGCTTCTCCAGCACCTCGCGGAACCCCCACTTCGTAAACACGCGCTCGCCCGTCGCGATCGGCAGATGCGTGCCGCGCGCGATCTCCGCCATCACGTCGTGATTCTGCGCCTGGACTGGCTCTTCGATGAACATCGGCTGGTACGGCTCGAGCGCTTTGATCAGCAGTTTCGCCGTCGCCGGGCTGATTGCGCCATGAAAGTCGACCGCGATATCGATGTCGTTGCCCATCGCGCTTCGCAGTTCGGCGAACTGCTCGGCTGCGTACTGCACGGCCGCGGGCGTTTCGATGTACCGCGCCGGCCTGCGTTTCGCCGGACCGGTCTTGAATGCGGTGAAGCCGCGCGCCTTCATCTCCTTCATCGATTCGACGGTGCCCGCGTGCGCATAAACGCGGACGCGCGACCGCGTGGGGCCGCCCAGCAGTTCGTGGACAGGCACGCCGAGCGCTTTGCCCTTGATGTCCCATAGCGCCTGGTCGACGCCGCTGAGCGCGCTCGTGAGAATCGGGCCGCCGCGGTAAAACGCATGACGGTAAATCGCCTGCCAGTGATGGGCGACGTTGCGGGGGTCCTTTCCGATCAGGTAGGTCCCGATTTCTTTCACGGCCTCCGCGCAGGTGAGGGCGCGGCCTTCCGTGACCGGCTCGCCGAGCCCGACAATTCCCGCGTCTGTGTGAACCTTCAGGAACAGCCAGCGTGGCTTCACCAGGAACGTTTCGAGCCTGGTGATCTTGATTCGATCCTTCGCCGGAACAGGGACATTCTTGTTATCGGCGAACAGTTCGGAATCGGCCGCGAGGATCGCGCTCAGGCTCGCGAAATTGCGCGCAACGGCGCGCCGGGTCATGCGTTTTTCCGTGGGCATGCGACCGTTCGAGTATATCGCCGTCTACACTGTTCAACGATGCGCCTGTTGCTAGCCGGCCGTTGCGCCGCGGTCGCGTGCCACGCGGCGACCTTTGCGATCCGCGACGTCACGGTGATCGACGGAACCGGCGCCCCGTCCGCGCTTCACCAGACAATCCGGTCCTCCACACGGGGGGACCGGGCAGCCCGGACGAGTGCTTCGCCAGCGATCCCTGCGTCGTGCTAGACGGCGGCGTTTGGGCGATGTTCTACTATTGCCTGGTCGCCAAGGGGAAAGCCCGCGACTTGCTGGCGTTGGGAAGGTGCCCTCGCCGCTTTGACAAGGTGAACGACATCCTGATCGACGTCGGGCCGCCGGGCGCGGTCGACGAGGTCTATGCCCACAAACCCAGCGTCGTCTGGCGCAGTGGCGCGCTCTACCATTTCTCCTGCGCCGTTTCGGGAAAGTACCCGAACGAACTGCGCGGCATCTCCGTCGCGCGATCGCGTTGGTGGAATTAAAACCGGAACCTTGCCGTCGCAAACCGTGCGCGGCGTGTTACCCTGAGAATCGGTTTTTTCGTTGGCGTCCGGCCCAAACCATGAATTATATGCACGAAGAACTCGTTTCCAGCACGCTTAAGGTGTTGTCGGCCCGGCGGGCCGAAATCGATTACGCGGTTCTGGCGATCAAGGCCGACCCGACCTCGGCGCCGTTAACCGGGGTGAACAGGAGCAAGCACTTGGACGATCAGATTCGTTCCGCGCTGCAGTACCTGCACGAATCGATAGAACTGGTGGACGCAGCGATCGCGCAGCTGACACGACTGGCTGCAATACGGCAGTAGCTCATCTTTTACAAAGACTTACCGTCAAAACAGGCCTCCGGAGTAACGTACGTGCCGTTGTCCGTACCTTCTCATCAAAGGCACTATTTCAAGATGAGAACGATTGTTGCATTTTTTACACTTTTGGTTGCTGTGCCGGCTGTATATCTGAACGCGCAGCCGGCGGTGGGGACATTGAAGGGGCTGGTCACGGATCCGTCGGCGGCGACGGTTACGAACGCGGCGGTGACGATCCGGGGGGCGAACGGATTCGTGCGGCAGGCGCGCACGGACGTACAAGGCACATACACCGTTCCAGGTCTGCCGCCCGGGCAGTATGATGTGCGCGTCGAGGTAAAGGGATTCGCGCCGTTCGAAGCGCTCGGCGTGAACGTTCCGGCAGGCGTGGTTTCCTTGAACGCTCCGCTGACCGTGGCGATGGAGACGCAGAGCGTCACAGTAAACACGGATACGAATTCCGTAACGACCGATCCGTCGCAGAATATTGGCGCGCTGGTTTTGAAGGGCGCGGATCTGGAGGCGCTGTCGGACGATCCCGACGACCTCGCCAGCGATTTGCAGGCGCTGGCCGGTCCGGCGGCGGGACCGAACGGCGGGCAAATCTACATCGACGGTTTCACCGGCGGGCAGTTGCCGCCCAAGTCGGCGATCCGCGAAGTGCGTATCAATTCGAATCCCTTCTCGGCGGAGTACGACCGGCTGGGATTCGGACGCATCGAGATTCTTACCAAGCCTGGTTCGGACAAGTTTCGCGGCCAGGTGTTTACGAACATCGGCAACAAGGTCTTCAATTCGCGGAACCCGTTCGTGACCGGGACGGTGCCCGACTATTCTCAGGAATTCTTCGGCGGGAACTTCAGCGGCCCGATTGGCAAAAAGGCGTCGTTCTTCGTGGACGCCGATCGCCGGATCACCAATGAGAACGCGCTAGTGGTGGCTCAGGTTCTCGATCCGAGCTTCAACATCGTCCCCTACAACCTCGCGGTCGTGACACCCCAGCACCGCACGGATGTCAGCCCGCGCGTCGATTACCAGCTCAACTCGAACAACACTCTGTCAGCGCGGTACCGCTGGTCCGGTTCAAACTCGGTCGGCGGAGTGGGCGGGTTCTCGCTGCCGACTCTCGAGACCAACGGCAACAGCCACAGCCACACGGTCCAGATCACCGAGACCGCCGTGCTCGGCACGCATGCGGTGAACGAAACCAGGTTCCAGTTCTTCGCGAATCGCAGCAACCAATCGGGGACGAGTACCGAACCTACGATCAATGTGCAGTCCGCTTTCACCAGCGGCGGCTCGCCGTTCGCGGTCAACTTCAGCAACGAGAACCACTACGAGGTTCAGAACAACACGACGTTGACGAAAGGAACGCACCAGATCCGTTTCGGCGCGCGAGTGCGGAGCATCACCGTCGCCGATCGGTCCACGTCGGGTTACAACGGGTCGTTCACCTTCTCGTCCATCGACATATACCGGCAAACAGAGCTCCTTTTGAGCCAAGGTCTCCCGTTTGCGCAGGTCCGGGCTCTCGGGTACGGGCCGAGTATCTTCTCGCTGACTTCCGGCACTAAGCTGGCGAACGTGGACCAGACGGATGCCGGCCTGTTCGCCCAGGACGACTGGCGGGTGCTGCCGAACGTGACGGTCAGCGCGGGGCTGCGCTATGAGATGCAGACCAACCTCAACGACCACGCCAACGTCGCTCCGCGGCTGGGCATCGCCTGGGCTCCCGGCGCCCGGAAGAATACGCAGGCCAAGACTGTAATCCGCATCGGGGCCGGAATGTTCTACGACCGGTTCAGCGAGAGCTACACGCTGAACGCGCTGCGGTTGAACGGCATCGCGCAGCAGCAGTTCGTAGTTCGAAATCCCGGTTTCTTTGACCCTCACCATGCTCCGTCGGTGTCCGATCTCACCGACGCGAAGGCGACGCAGGCGATCCGGGACATCTCGAGCCAACTGCTGGCGCCGCGCATTTTCCAGACGGCGGTGGGCGTGGAGCGGCAACTGCCCTGGCGGATCAGCCTTTCGGCGAACTGGACGCGCTCACGGGGTTGGGACCAGTTGCGGTCGCGGAATATCAACGCTCCGGAGCCGGGAACGTACCCGGACGCGGTGGTCCGGCCGTACGGCATCGCGGCGGGAGACATTTACCTGTACGAATCGAGCGCTTCGTTCAAGCAGAACCAGTTGATGACGAACATCCAGGCGCGGATCAGCGCAAAGTACTCGCTGTTCGGCTATTACGTTTACGGGCGCGCGGAGAGCAACAGCGATGGCGCCGGCAGTTTCCCCGCCAATACCTACGACCTGAGCTCCGAGTGGGGCCGGGCCGGGTTCGACGTGCGGCAACGGGTGTTCATGGGCGGAAGCATCGCGGCTCCTCTGGCGTTGACGCTAAACCCGTTCATCATCCTCAGCACTGGCGGGCCGTTCAACATCTCAACGGGCACGGATACCAACGGGGATGGGCTGTTCACGGAACGGCCTTCGTTCGCGACGGACTTGAGCCGGCCGAGCGTCGTGACGACGCCCTGGGGCGCGTTCGACACGAAGCCAATTGCCGGCCAGACGATCATCCCGCGCAATTTCGGCAAAGGCCCGGGGCAGGTCTCGATCAATCTGCGGCTGAGCCGTTCGTGGGGTTTCGGCGAGTCCAAGAGCTCGGGTTCCGCGGCGGGCGGCGGGGACTTCGGCGGACCGCGCGGGGGCGGCGGCGGCCACGGCCCGGGCGGCGGCGGTTTCATGACGATGGGGGGCCGGGGCGGAATGTTCGGCGGCGCCGGCAACACATCGGGCAAGAGGTACGTGCTGACGCTCGGCGTGCAAGCGCGGAACGTGTTGAACCACGTGAATTACGCCGCCCCGGTCGGCGTTCTGACCTCGCCGTTCTTCGGCCAGTCCACGTCCATCGCGGGTGGCTTTGGACC
Organism: Acidobacteriota bacterium; assembly: GCA_025353165.1. GTDB lineage: Bacteria > Acidobacteriota > Terriglobia > Bryobacterales > Bryobacteraceae > TMP-7. The sequence continues at coordinate 55,671 of JANXRE010000062.1, forward strand.
GGGCGGCGGCGGAGCCGCGGGGAATCGGCGGTTGGAAGTGCAGTTGCGGTTTTCGTTCTAACTCAACTAGCCGTGCTTCGCCCCGCCCCGCCTCGGTGGGACGGGATTGGAATCACCGCCCGGCTTACGGTTCCGAGAGGAAGCGCAGGATCTCACGCATTAGGCGGTCGCCCTGTTCCGTCGCGAAAATATGCTGCGCGTGGGCGGAGCCGTCGAGGAAGATCAGATCCTTAGGCTCTGGCGCTTTGGCGTACTCCTGCCGAATTTGTTCGGCGCGCTGGTCGCCGCGGCTGGAGAGGAACAGCTTTCGCCCTTTCAGCTTTTGCGGCTCGGCGATCGGCGCCGGGGCCAGCAGCACCAGGCGGTCGATCTCGCCGGGCGCGGCCGCGACCGAGGCCGCGGCAGCGGCTCCGCCTCCCATGCTTCCCCCAACCACAGCAACAGTTTTCGCGCCGCTCGCGTGCAAGTAGCGGACGGCGGCCAGCACGTCGAGGTACAACTCGGGGTATGGGGCCTTGCGAAAGTCGAAGGCGAGGACGCGGAATCCGGCTTCCTGCAAAACACGGGCCTGCTTGGCCCAGCTCGTCTTATCGAACACTGCGCCGTGGGCCAGGACGACGCCGCGCTCCCCGTTACCGTAGAGGTCGGCATAGATGAGGCCCCCGTCGGAGGTCGGAAAGGAGACGTGTTCCTGCGCCGCGGTAAGTCCAGCCATGAGGAGACCCATTATGACCACAGTAGACGGTCGCACCTCGCAATTGTACGATAGACTCGGACCGAATCTATGAATCTGATGCGCCAGATCCGGGAATTTCCGGTGGAGAAAAACTCCGTCGCGATGTGGTGGTTCGGACAGAGCGGGTACATCTTTAAGTCGCCGGAAGGGACTTTGGCGGGCGTGGATCTGTACCTGACGGACAGTTGCGGGGACCTGTATACGACGATCAACCTGCACCGCAACTTCCCGCCACCGCTCGAGCCGGAAGACGTCGATGTGGATTACTTCCTTTGTACGCACAATCATCAGGACCACACCGACCCGGAGACGATCCGGCGGCTGCGCAACAAGGACACGGCGCGGTTTATCGGCCCTATGCCGAGTTGCGGGGTGTACCGGGAGACGGGGATTGAAGACGGCCGGATCGCGCCGACTTGGCCCGGGCGCTCGGCGGAGTTCGCGGACCTGCGGATCACCGGCACGTTCGCGCTGCCGACCGACGATTCGGACTTGAACCACATGGGCTACGTGCTGCGGTTTGGATCCGGCCCCGCGATCTACATCACCGGCGACACCGATTATCACGAGCTGCTGGCGTCGGCTCGAAAGCACGAACCGGACCTGCTGATCACGTGCATCAACGGCGGGTACAACAACCTGTCGCACTGGGAGGCTTCGAAGCTCGCAGCCGACATCCGCCCGAAAGCGGCGATACCCTGCCACTACGACCTGTTCCCCGATAATGCGGCGGATCCGAAGCTGTTCCGCGCGGCGCTGGCGGTGAACGCTCCAGAGGTGCGCTACCGGGAACTGGCGCATGCGGAGCCATTCGTGTTTTCCGTCGATTGAGCAACGGCCGAGTGCAGGAACGAATAGGTGACGCGACTACTCGTTTTTTCTTCCAGGCAGCTCTGTCGGGCTTTCCCCACGCTGGATATCGTGCGGCGGCGCGGGAGAAGGAATGGATAAGGGCACGGATCGGCGCGCTTAGATCGCCTCGCCGCACACAATCCTGTGGCCGTCCGGTGTGCGCAGACCGAATTCTCTCAGGCCCCACGGCTTGTTGGTTGGCGGGGATGAAACGAGTGCTCCTCTTGCCGCAAGTTCCCGGTACAGGTCATCTACGCCTTCAACATTCCAGTAAGCGAAGTAGGAGTGGTTGCCCAGTTCACCCGCTGGCCGCTCGTCCACGCACTCACCGAGCATGACCCGGAAACTATCACGCGTCAGGAAGCTCCAGCCTTCGGCGCTGATCGGGTCCTTTCGGAATCCAAGGATGTCCACGTAGTAACTCGTCGATACATCGAGATCGCGGACCGCCAGTACGCATCTGGAATTAACAATGCTAGCCACGCTTTACTCTCTCCGCCTTCAAAAGATACAACAAGTCGCGATCAGTCGCGCAGCCACCAGACCGGGGCGCGATTCCAGCACCATAATGGATGATCTGCCGGTACCCGCCCGCAAATCGAGGACTCTCCCCACGCCGGAACGGAGAAGACTCTCTGTAGGGCAGGGAAGGCAGCCCATTGGCGTCGAAAACGAAGCGCGCCACCACAAATGCGGCGCTGGACCAAACGAGTAGTACGCCGATTAAGGAGCAGCGGCCACATGGGTCACTTGCGGACATATCCGAGGAGCAACAGCGCGGCGGTGCCGGCCACCCTCAGCCACCACGGATAGCCGAAGTTGAAGTGTGCGTGTGCAAACACGGGTATTCGTAGACCTCCATTTAGCCCCGAATCATCCAAAGGGCCGGTCAATCGCAGGACTCTGCTTTGTAAAGAAGCGCGGACCGCTGTCGGTCATGTAGAAACAGTCTTCCAGGCGAATGCCGAATTCGCCGTAGATCGTAAGCATGGGCTCATCGCTGAAGCACATCCCCGGCGCGAGGCGGGTTTTGTTGCCGCGCACCAGGTTCGGGGACTCGTGCCCGTCCAGCCCGATGCCGTGTCCGGTGCGGTGCGGCAGGCCCGGCACCTTGTAGTCCGGGCCGAATCCGGCGTCGGTGATCACCTTCCGGGCGGCTGCGTCGACCGACTCGCAGGTCGCGCCCACCTTGGCGGCGGCGAAGGCGGCGTCCTGCGCCTTGCGTTCCAGGTCCCAAATCTCCCGCTGCCGCGGCGTGGGCTTTCCGAACACCGTGGTGCGCGTGATGTCGGCCTGATAACCCTCGACGTTCGCGCCGTCGTCGATCTGCACGACGTCTCCCTCACGCAGCTTCTGGGGCACGATGCTGCCGTGCGGGAATGCCGTGTACTGTCCAAAGCTCACCATGGTATCGCCGGGGAATCCCAAGGAGCGATACGCTTCGTTGATGTTCGCTGCCAGTTCGATGTGCGTCATGCCCTCTCTCAGGGTGGCCAGCGCCGCCCGGTACGCCGCGATGGTGACGTCGTTGGCGTGCTGCATCAGGGCGATCTCGGCGGGCGACTTGATCATGCGGCAACCGGTGGTGACGGGATCGGCGATCGCGTAGTCGAGCGCGGGCGCCTCTTTGCGAATGCTGTTGAACACGAAGAAGCGGACCTGCTGTTCGATTCCGACGCGGCCGGTCGAGATGCCGCGGTCCTTCAGGATCCCGGCGATCATCTTGTATGGGCTTTCGTCCTCCTCCCACAGGCGAATGTCGGCGCCGAAGCGGATGATTTCCCGGGCGCGCGCTTGCTCAAAGGCCGGTACGACCCAGGCCAGCTCGCCGCGCGCGGGAAAGACCAGGCCGAACGTTCGCTCGCTTCCTCCCCAGCGCGTGCCGGTGAAGTAGAACATGCTCGAGTCGCCTTCGAGAAAGATGGCGTCGATGCCGTTCTCGCGCATCAGGCGCCGCGCCTTCTCCATCCGGGCCAGGCGTTCGGCGGCGGCGATCGGAACGACCCCTGCCGTCATGGGACGGAGCCGCCGGATGGAATCCGGCAAGTCCGATACGCCCAGCGCAAGCGCCGCGGCGGTAAATCTCCTGCGAGTCATGTCCGACGATTCTCGCACATCTCACCGCGTCCGATCACTTTTTCAGGTGCTCGTCGAACCACTCGATCTCCATCCGCGTGGCCTGCTCGCGGGCCTGGTAGTAAACCCCGTAGTGCGTGATGCCGGGAATGGTCACCAGCTTCTTCGGGCCGGTGGCGCGGCTGTAGGCCTTGAGCGCGTGGTCCTTGTTGTCGAACAGTTCTTCCTTCTCCGCGACAACGAACAGCATCGCGCATTGCGGCGCGTTCGCGGCGTCGTCCACCGGCGCGTAGCTGATCATCTTTTCCGAAATGGGGGCACCGCGCAGGTTCCCGATCACCTTCGCGCCCTGCGGCGGATAACCGGCCTCGCCGCGAGCGCGTTTCGTGGCCGCCGAGTAGGTCTCGCTCCGCGCCTGCTCGGTGGCCACCACCCAACGCGAGTCGGCGGCGCCCACCTGGCTGACCAGCGCCTTCACCCGGTGATCGCGGGCGGCGACATAGATCACGTGGCCTCCCGAATAACTGCTGCCCCACAGTCCGATGCGCGCGGGGTCCGCCTGCGCTTCGTCTTGAATCCAGTGCACGACGTTCTGCAAGTCCGTTGTCTGCTCGATCGGGTCCACTACCTCGCGCACTTCCTGAACCTCCGCCGTGAAGCGGTGGTCCGGGCGCTGCTCCGGCGCGGGCTTCGTGAGGATGAGCCGCGAGTCGCTGTCGCCCCAGCCGCGATAGTCGAAGACCACGACGAAGTATCCGGCGCGGGCGAAGTCCATCGCTTGCGGTCGCAAACCCGCCGCGGTTCCGCCCCAGCCGTGACACATGACGATGGACGGGAGTTTTTTTCCGCCGAGAGACTTCAGCGAATACAGGCTGGCGGAGAGGCGCGTGCCCTCGCTGACGATGTTGGCCTTGCGGATCTGAAGATCGGCCGGATCTTCGGCGAGTGCCAGGGCGGAGAGTAGCAGCAGAGTGTATAGCCGGGTCATGGCCACCCACGATACCACCGACGAGGAACCCGGTATTGGTCGCTTGCTGTTATACAGTCATGCCCAAAACCACCACCAAGACGGCACCGCGCGCCAAGCGCGCCAAGGCGGAAGTCCGGGAAGAATTCTCCGCAATTTAGGATGAGATGCAAACGGTACGGGAATCCGCGGACGCGAAGGCGGACGAGCTTTCGCGCCATCGGGAGAGCGTCATTCGACAGGCGGTGGACGGCGTCAGCGTGGATGGCGTGGTCGAGCAGATCTCGAAACTCGGCCTGGAAATATCACGGGCGTTGAGCGGCATTTCCGAAAAGCTGGCGGAGGAAGTCAACCGGCTGGCTACGCTGCGCTCGGCCGTCAGTCTTGAGCGGGAGGAACAGGAAGAGACGTTCAAGAAGCAGCGGCAACGGGAGATCGAGGAGTACGAGTACAAGAAGAACAAGGAGCGGCAGGAAGAACTGACTAAGTCGTGGGCGCAGCGCGAAGCCGCCCTCCGCGAGCAGGAAGAGGAGCTCTCGCGGCTCCGCAAGGAGGCGGCCGAATTCCCGGCCTGGCTGCAGCGCCGTGACGGTCTTGGCGTTCGGATACTGGAACGTAGTGTGCGATTCGGCACTCGTGCCAAAGCCGCGCTTGGCCGATGTCAAGCGGTCGAGCGGATCGGCGTACTCAAACCGCGTCACCCCACCCGCCACGGACGCCGTATGCCAGTCCGTGAACGATGTCATCTTTCCGTTCGACGAATCAAACCCAAAGCTGCGGATCTGCTGAAGCGCATTTGTGGCTGTCGAGGGGAAGGCGTACGCGCTGTCGTACGTAATACTCGTCGGGTTCAGATCGGGATCGGTAACGGAAGTAATATTGCCTGTGCGCTCGGCTCAACCCTGTCGTCTTGGCCACGTAGCTTCGCAGCATCCCTTTTCCCGCTTTGCCTTGCACGCGATACTGCTGCTCGGCCAGAGTCTGCCCCAACCAGTTGTAGATCTCCGTCCGATTCAAGCCTTCAAAT
>JANXRE010000072.1 GCA_025353165.1 Acidobacteriota bacterium
GGCGCGGTTGCGATCCTTGAGCGCCGGGCCCGGCGTCAAAGCGTCCAAGAAGCGAAGATAAGTGACCGGCCAAAATCCGGTAGAATGTAAGTGGCCAACCGTGCCGGAGTGTCGGAATTGGCAGACGAACCGGACTCAAAATCATCCGCATAAACTTTTCAATCGTTCTAAGACCCATTTTTTTCAGCCAGATAGCTGAACCGTTGACCCCTCTGGTATACTTACACAAGCCTTACACAGTTTGGCCATTTTGGAGGCCCGACCGCCATGCCAGAGAAACACACGATCCTCGGCGGCAAAGTCCACGTTTACCGCCGCGACAACAGCAGCCTGTGGCAGTGTTCGACCTACCTCGCCGGCAAGAACCGAAGGGTCTCCACGAAGGAAGACGGCCTCGCCAAGGCCAAGGACTTCGCCGAGGACTGGTTTCTCGGGCTGCGCGGGAAAGTCCGGAATGGTGAAATAACCGGCGAAAAAACCTTCCGCGAAGCCGCCGTGCAATTCGAGCGCGAATACCAGATCATCACCGAGGGCCAACGCAACGCCGAGTACGTTCAAGGCCGTCTTCCTTCGTGGAAACCCTTCGGTTCTTGCCGGCGAGGTAGGTCGAACACTGCCACAGGCTGCTGTTGTCGCGGCGGTAAACGTGGACTTTGCCCCCGAGGATCGTGTGTTTCACTGGCATAGGCGGTCGGGCCTCCAAAAAACGGCCAAACTGTGTAAGGCTTGTGTAAGTATACCAGAGATGTCAGTTGTTTATGTATGTGACTGAAGACAGGATACTTATATCTTGTAATATTTTACTGCGGATGATTTTGAGTCTGCTGCGTCTGCCGATTCCGCCACTTCCCCATCAACTCGATCCTAACAAACCTGCGATCTCGCTCGCCTTCTCCAGCAGCATTCCCACCTCGCTCGAGCAGCCGAGAAAGCGCATGCCGCGCTCTTTCCAGAACTTCGCGAGCGGCAGCGTGCGTGTCTGCGTTCCCGGCGCAACGCCGTGGGCGATGCAGGAATCGCGAATCTGTTCCATGGCCTCGACCATCTTCGGGTGTTGGAATTCACCGGGCACGCCCAACGAAATCGACAGGTCCACCGGGCCGACCATCACCGCATCGATGCCCTTCACCGACAGCAACTCGTCCCGCATCTCGACCGCGCGCTTCGTCTCGATCTGCAGCACCACCATCGTGTTCGCGTTCCCGTGCTCCACCACTTCGGCGATCGACGCCTTCGCATAATCGATGTGCGCCGCGTTCAGGCCGCACCCGCGAAGGCCGGCGGGCGGAAACTTCGTCCAACTGACCGCGCGTTCCAGTACTTCCACCGACTCGACCCGCGGAAACATGACACCCTGGGCGCCGCAATCCAAAGCCCGGGCGATCAACCCGTACTCCAGGCTGACTACGCGGACAATCGGGCACAGGCCCGCGCGGACCGAGGCGTAACACACCTCGCGCACAGTCTCGATATTGAACCAGCCGTGCTCGGTATCGATGAAGGCCCAATCGAATCCGGCGGCGGCGAGGATGCGCGCAATCTCTGGCGAGGCGAGTTGCGCGAAACTCGTGCCGACTTGCAGCTTGCCTTGGGCCAGCGCTTGCTTAACTCGGTTTGAATGCATGGTGATCCGGGCAATCCAGATTGATCCGCTCGTAGATCTCGCGGAAAAGATCGAACCCGTGCTTGGCGACGAACGGCAGGATGGAGTACAGCCGCTCCTGCAGGTGCTTGTTCGGATAGAGAAGCCCCGCCAGGAACCGGGCTTCGTCGCCCGCTCGCGTGTCGCGTCGAATTGCTTCGTGCTCGGATTTCTTCCGGATCTTCGACAACTGGTGCTGAATCTTAGCACGGCTCTTTTCCAGCGCCGCTACGAGCGTGGGATCGAAGTGGCCCAGATCCTGCCCCAGCCGGAAGAGCGCCGCTTCCACCGAGCACGTGGTTTCCTCGAAGCTCTGGTGCAGTTCCGCCGGCACCAGCCGCTGTGCAATCGCTTCGCGCAATCCGGCTTCGCCCTCGAACACCGCCGGCCATTCCAGGCGGTACCGCTCCAGCAGCTTTTCCGCCCGCGAATCCAGCAGCGTGAAACTCGCCCGATGCTCCACCACGGGCATCCTGCCAAGCAGGGCTTCGTACAGCACCTCAGCCTGCGCCATGTAGGCCAGTTCCGCCGGTCCGCCGATGTACATCACGGTCGGCAGCATGTAATCCTGCATGACGGGACGAAGCAGCGCGTTCGGCGAAAGGTGCTCGGCGGAGGAAGCCAGTTCTTCGGCCGAGTACCGCCGATCCTTCGAAACGTAATTCCCGTTCTGGCTCTTTAGCGAGATTCGCCGCCCGCCGTCGAGCACGAAGAACAGCGAAGTGTTCGCTTCGACGTGGACCTGCGCGTGATAGCCCGCGTCCTCTAATTCGACGTTGCGCGCCAGCAGCGCTCGCTTCAGCTCCGGCGCTTGCGAGATCGCCTGCCGGAGCAAAGGCCCGCCGATCCGCCGCACGTCTTCGGCCAGCGGGTCCAGGTAGAGCAGGTCGAATCCGCTGAGCAAGGATCTGACGAGTTGACGGAACGATTCTCCCAGCGTGACGCCCGGGCGGTAGGCTTGCGCCACCAGGTCCGATACCTCATCGCCAAAAGGAAACGCGCTCAACAGGTCGCGAAGTTGAGCCACCGGCACCGAGTCGAATGGGATTTGCCCAACCGGCCTTTGCCCGTCCGACCGGCCCTCGCCGCGCAGTGCAACGGGTTGATGATCCGCCCCGAACGCCCATGCATGATCCACTTCCGCGAGGTCGTGATCCTCGGTCGCGAGCCAGAACACGGGTACCGCCGGAATCCCTTGCGCGGTCAGGTGCGCCGCGATGCGAGCGGCGGTCAGCGCCTTGTAGACCGTGTACGCCGGGCCGGAGAACAAACCGACCTGCTGCCCGGTTACGACCGCTACCGTGCCCGGTAGGGCGAGTAGCGCGAGCGCCGGGCTATCGCCGTTCTGTGTCCGGAGCGCTTCCACCAGGGCCTTCCGCCGTTCTTCCGGATAATCGATCGCCGCGGCGGCGGCCCGTGCGGCCTGCAAATTCCTGGGAGCGTGCCGGTAAAACTTGGAAACCCGCTCGAAATGGTAGGTGAAATCCGTGAACAGACGGCTGGCGTGAGGCAGTTCGGTTTGGCGAAGACAAGCTGCTTCCATGAAACAATCCAAAGTTAGCAGATGATTCCCGGCAGCCGAAAGTCGCGTGAAAACGGTATCTTGGATGTAAGGCCTCGATTCTCCAAATTATATGGAAGATAAGGATTTCCAGCGCAAGTCCGACCAGGCGCTCGACGACCTAAACCGGAAGCTCGCCGCAGCCGGCGACCGGTACGACTTCGAGGCGGATTTCAACGCCGGCGCCCTGACGATCGAGTTCGACCACCCGCCTGCCCGGTTCGTGGTCAGCCCGAACTCGCCGGTTCGTCAAATCTGGGTTTCGGCCCTCACCAAAAGCTTCAAGCTGGACTGGAACGAGACTCGCGGCGCCTTCGTCCTTGCCGGTACCGGCCAGACCCTCATGGAATTGATCCAATCCGCCATCGGCACGCATACGGGGGAAGAGGTCACCCTCTAAAGCCAGGCATGGCGGGAGTCTACATCTCGTTTCCCTTCTGCGCGCAGAAGTGCACGTACTGCAACTTCGCCAGCGGCGTCATGCCCCGGGAACTGGAGCGCGACTACATGACCGCCCTGCAAGCGGAACTCGCGTCTCACGTGTGGCGGTGGGTGCCCGAAACCGTCTACCTGGGCGGCGGAACCCCGAGTCAGATCGAGCCCGGGATGCTCGCGCGCCTGCTCTCCCGGATCCCGGCCGGGCCGTGGAAGGAGGCGACCATGGAAGCCGCGCCCGGCTCGCTGGACGAGGCGCGCGTCAGGTCGTGGCTGGAATGCGGAATCAATCGCGTCTCCCTCGGAGTGCAATCCTTTGCGCCCCGTGAACTCGCGCGAACCGCACGGAAACACAGAGCGGAAACCGTCGCCAACGATGTGGAACTCCTGCGCCGCAACGGTATCGACCGCATCAACATCGATCTCATCGCCGGACTCCCCGGCCAGACCGCGGAAACCTGGGCTGAGTCGCTCCACTGGATCGAACGGCTATCGCCGGACCACGTTTCGGTCTACATGCTCGAGGTGGACGAAGACAGCCGGCTGGGGCGGGAGATCCTCGCCGGAGGGCTTCGTTACGGCGCGGCGGACACGCCTGGCGACGACCTCATCGTGGAGCTCTACGAGACCGCGGTGGATCGTTTGGCGGCGCTCGGGCTGGAGCGTTACGAAATCTCCAACTTCGCCCGGCCGGGGCACGAATCCTTGCACAACCTGAAATACTGGCGGTTCGAGCCTTACGCCGGGTTCGGCGCGGATGCGCACTCCTTCGACGGAACGAACCGGATTCAGAATGTGGAAACGGCTGCGGAGTATGTCGGACGGTGGCGCGGCGGCCAATCTCCGGCGTGTCACTCCGAGCCGGCTAACCCGCGGGAAGAACGCTTTTTCGTCGGCCTCCGGCTGATGGATGGCATCCGGCCAGAAATCGAAGATTGGCTTCGTTTCGAAGAGCCGATTGGACGGTTCCTGGGCGAGGGACTGTTGGAGCGCGACAACGACGTGCTGCGCCTCACTCGCCGCGGAGTCCTCCTGTCGAATGAAGTCTTTAGCGAGTTTATTTGAGAGATGAACGACCTTATTGATCTCCGCAGCGACACCGTGACCCGCCCCACCCCCGCCATGCGCCGGGCCATGGCCGAAGCGGAAGTGGGCGACGATGTTTACGGCGAGGATCCCACCGTAAACTGCCTGGAACGGCGCGCGGCTGAGATCTTCGGTAAGGAAGCGGCCCTGTTCGTGCCGACCGGCACGATGGGAAACACGATTGCAATCAAAATTCACACGCATCACGGGCAGGAGGTCATTTGCGACGCCCGCGCCCACATCCTCGATTGGGAATTGTCGATGACGGCGTGGTTCTCGGGTTGCCTGGTGCGAACGATCGAGTCGCCGGACGGTATTTTGAGGTGGGATCGAATCCGGCGCTGTCTGCGGCCCGCCGGACCGAACAACGCTCCCACCGCGCTGATCGAGATCGAGAACACGCACAACATGGCCGGCGGGACTGTCTATCCGATCGAGATCATCCGCGAGATATGCGCCGAGACGCACCACCTCGGGTTGAAGGTCCACATGGACGGCGCACGCGTCTTCAACGCGTCCGTGGCCTGCGGGCTCCCGGTGCACGAGATCGCCCGCGACGTGGATAGCGTCATGTTCTGTCTGTCGAAGGGACTCGGCGCGCCCGCGGGATCCATGGTGGTTGGCACGAAGGAAGCCATCGCGCTGGGCCGTTCGTATCGCAAGCGCCTTGGGGGCGGCATGCGGCAAGCGGGGGTGCTCGCCGCGGCGGGGTTGATCGCCCTTCAGGAGATGCCCGCGCGCTTGCACGAAGACCATACGAACGCGCGCTTCCTCGCCGATTCGCTCGCGAGTATTTCGGGCTTAAACGTCACTCCGCCACAGACCAACATCGTCATCTTCGACGTCGGCGGGACAGGGCACGCCGCGCCCGACATCAGCCGGCGCCTGAAGGAGCGCGGCGTGCTGATCAATCCGGTGAACACGCCCGGGACAACGATGCGGGCGGTCACGCACTACGACGCGCCGCGCGCCGCGTGCGAACACGCCGTCGAAGTCATCCTCAGCGTCCTTCACTAAGGATCGAGGCGAGCACGTCCTGGTCGACGTTTCCGCCGGACAGAATCACTCCCACGCGCTTGATTTCCAGCGGCAACTTTCGGAACAGAACCGCCGCCGCCGCTACGGCGCCGCTCGGCTCGACCAGGATCTTCATTCTCGACAAAAGAAACCGCACCGCCGCCTTGATCTCGTCTTCGCTGACCAGAACGACGTCTTCGACCAGCCGCTGAATCACCGGAAACGTCAACGTCCCGGGTTTCGGCGATCGTAAACCGTCCGCGATTGTCTCCGGCAGTTCGATGCCGACGCGTTCCCCTTTCCGCACCGACAGCCACGTGTCGTTCGCGAGTTCCGGTTCGACGCCGAAAATACGGATACCCGGGGCCAGCGCCTTAGCCGCGATGGCGCAGCCCGCGATCAGGCCGCCGCCGCCAATGCACACCGCCAGCGCGCCCAGATCGCCAACCTCGGCGAGCAGCTCGGCTGCCGTGGTGCCCGCGCCCGCCATCGTCCACGGGTGGTCGTACGGAGGGACAAGCGTCGCGCCGGTCTCCGCCGCGATCTTCGCGCCGATCGCCTCGCGATCTTCGCGCAGACGGTCGTAGGTGACGATTTCCGCGCCGTTCGCGCGCGTCGCCGCCACTTTGGATTTCGGCGCATCCGCGGGCATCACGACAATGGCCCGCGCGCCAACCTCTTTCGCCGCGATCGCCACCGCCTGCGCGTGATTGCCCGATGAGAACGCCACCACGCCGCGCGCCAGATCCGGCTTCGGGATCGAAAACAAGAAGTTGGCCGCGCCCCGAATCTTGAACGCGCCGCCGCGTTGCAAGTTCTCGCATTTAAAAAACGCCTGCACGCCCGCCTCCCGATCGAAGCTGCGCGATGTCATCACGGGCGTGCGCCTGGCAATCGGCGCGATCCGCGCGGCTGCCCCGCGAATATCGTTTAAGGTGACTTCAGTATCCGGCGCGCTTGTCCACGACATTTTCCAGTGGTTCTCCCTTGATGAAATGATCGAAGTTCCGGACGAACATCTCCATCGCCAGTTCGACCCAGCCGGCGGTGTGATCCGCCGTATGCGGCGACAACAGTACATTCGGCAACGTCCAGAACGGATGTTCGGGAGGCAGCGGTTCGACAGCGAATACATCGAGCGCCGCGCCGCGAATGCTGCCGGACTGCAACGCGGCGATCAGGGCTGGCTCGTCGATGACCGGACCGCGGCCGACGTTGATCACCACCGCGTTGGGCCGCATGGCCTCGATCTCGGCAGGGCCGATCAGGCCGCGGGTCTCCCCGGTCAGCGGAGCGGCCACCACGATGTAGTCCGACACCGAAATCATGCTGCGGATCCGATCCGGCGTGTAAACGGCGTCGACAATCGGATCGGCTTCCGACAGCACGGGCCGCCGCCGCAGAGCGCAAACCCGCATCCCGACCGCATGTCCGAGACGCGCCGCCGCTCGCCCTATCTCACCAAATCCGACAACCCCCATTGTCCGCCCGGCGAGCATCTCGACATCGAATGTCTCCCAGCGCCCCGCCTCCTGGTTTCGCGCCATCCGCCGGAGATCCTTCGCGAAGTAGAGCGCCGCGCCGAGCACGAATTCTCCCAGCGAGGCCGCAAACACTCCGCGCCCGTTCGTAAGCGGAACGGCACTCTCGATGAGTTCGGGAAACAAAGCCAGCTCCACGCCCGCCGAGAGATTGTGGACCCACCGCGCGTTCGCAGCCAGCGGGAAGACGGCGCGCAGCAGATCGCCGCCCCACATCGCGTTGAGGATGATGCCGGCACCGGGCGCGGCCTCGACGACCGCATCGAGAGTTTCGCCGACGGTTACTCGAACGGGCCCGGGCAGGTGGTCGAGAGGCTGCAGGTGTTTGGCGGCGGGATTTGACAGAACGAGGAGGTTCACCATGCGAAACCTTCAGGATACGGCAGGCCGTGTGAGAAACTAATGACAGTGCCGGAGATTTGCAGTTGCGGAGCGCGGTTACCCGAGGATGCCCGATTCTGTCACAAGTGCGGTAAGCCGCAGCGTGACTCGGACATCGAGGTCGTTCCGCCCGTCATTGCTCCGCCGCCGCCCCCGATCGAGGCCGCGCCTGTTCGTCCCGATCCGGCCATCGGATTCCGCAACCCGCTCGCGGTGCGCCCGGCTTTTTTTGCTTCGCTCGCGGGTTTCCTGATGGCGGGAGTTGCCGGACAAATCTACGAGGCGCTACCGCTCTTAGCGATGCTGGGCGCCGGCGCGTTCGCGGTTTATCTGTACCGGCGCAGGACCGGATTGCCGGTTTCGATTCAGAACGGCATTCACATCGGATGGATCACCGGCGTGTTTTCGTTTGTCACCGCCATGATCCTGGTGGCGATCATAACTGTCACCCTCGCCAACAGCGATCCCGAAGCGATTGTCAAAGCCTCGCTGGGGTCCAGGTATAGTCCGGAGCTTGCGAGAAAGACGGTTGAGATGTATCGCAGCCCGCAGGGTCTGATGTCGATGATCGGCGCGGCGTTTCTCGTGTGCGCTGTCATGCCGACCTTAGGGGGAGCGCTCAGCGCTCTTCTTCGCCGGCGCGGCGAAACGCCTTAGTGGCGTCCGAAGCGCTTCATGATCGCAACGCCAGCGAAGATCACGATCATCGCAATCGTCTCCCGTAGCCCGAACCGTTCGCGATAGAACAGCCAGCCGAGGCTAAGCGCGACGATCGGGTTGATGTAGTTGTACACCGACACGATCGCGACCGGCAGTTTATCCATCGCGTAAATGTAAGCGCTATAGCCGACGATGGACCCGAAAAGCACCAGGTACAAGACCGCGAGGATACTGCGCGCGCTCCAATGCAAGGGGTTGCTGGGGGTCGCGAGCGCGGGGAGGATGAACACGATTCCGGTAGCAAGCTGCTGAATGCCGCCGCTGACTGCTGGATGGGCGCGCGCCGGCTGACGTTTCTGGAGAACGGACCCGAGCGACCACCCCGCGCTGCCGAGCTGAAGCGTCAAGAACCCCGCGATCATCGCGTGATTCAAGCCGCCGCCTTCCATCGCGGGCGCGATCAGGAACGCAACGCCCGCAAGCCCGATCAGCATCCCGAAAATCGTCGGCCAGTGCAGCCGTTCTCCGCCCGGTATCGCGGCTTCGATTCCGACCAGCCAGAAGGGAGACAGGGTGATGAACAGGGCCGCCAACCCGCTCGGGATCCACTGCTCGGCAAACGCGAGGCAGCCGTTGCCGATGCCGAGCACGATCACGCCGTTGCGCGCCGTGAGCCACAGTTCGCGCCCGCGCGGTAGATGCTTGCCCGACAGCCACGCTCCCGCTACGACGATCGCTCCCGAGAGCGTGTAGCGCGTCGCGACCAGCACCAGGGGCGGCATGGACTCCAGCGCCATGCGGATTCCCAGGTAGGTGGTCCCCCAGAAGAAACACACGCACGCCAGGGACACGTAGGCCCAGAAGTGAGGATGACGGTTCAAAAATCAGGTTAACATTCGGGGCTTGCCGATCCTCCCGGACGTTACAATGAAGGTTGATTCTCACCCTTACGATCAACCCGGCGATCGACCGTACGGTGATGGTCGACCGGCTCGTTTTCGACGATCGCGCCTACATCCTGGCGCGAAAGGAAGACGTGGGCGGACGCGGCGTGAATGCGTCGTGCGCCATCAACTCGTTCGGCGCTGCTACAACCGCCATCGTGACGGCCGGCGGAGAAGCTGGCGCGAGGATCGAGAAGTACCTCAAGAAACATAGCTTCCGCAGTGAGATTGTTCGTATCGAAAACGAGAGCCGGACGAATCTCACCATCTCGGATAAGCAGGGGCTCACGATTAAGCTGAACGAACTCGGAGCCAGCATATCGGAGCTCGAACTGAAGCGGTTGCGCGCCGCCGTCGAGAAGTGGATTCCGAAGGCCACCTGGCTGATGATCTGCGGCAGCATCCCACCCGGCGTTTCACCCCATTTCTATAGCGAGCTGATCGGGATCGCGAGCCGCAAAGGCGTGAAGACGCTGCTCGACACCGACGGTGACGCGCTCCTCTACGGCATCGAGGCGAAGCCCACGGCGGTGACGCCGAACCAGCAGGAAGCGGAGCGCCTGCTCAGCCGCGCGCTGATGACGCGCAGCCAGTTCTTCGAAGCGGCGGAGCGGATTCAGACGCTGGGAGCGAAGTCGGTGGTGTTGTCGCTCGGCGCGCGCGGAGCGGTGGCGGCGGACGGTAAACAACTGTTAGAGGTGCTCGCGCCTAGGGTCGACGCGCTGTGCCCGATCGGCGCCGGCGATGCGCTGGCCGCGGCATTCGTCTGGGCTTCCGCCAAGAAGAGGCCGTTCCAGGAGGCCATCCGCTGGGCCGTTGCCGCGGGGACTGCTTCCGTCGTCCTGCCCGGAATGGCGATGGCCAACCTGGAACAAACGCGGGAGATGTTTAAGCGCGTCGAAGTGCGAGCCGCCAATTAGCGGTAGTAAGCTTGTGGGAGCGGGGACGTGAAGATGTTCATCAGCAGGAGACAACTACTCAACCTGGTATCGGCGGCGGTAGCGCAGCGCGTTCTTCCGGCGGCCCAGACGCGGTCTCCCAAACCCGCGCGCAGGCTGGTTCTGGTGACCATCGGCGGCATCCGGCGGCAGGAGAGTTTCTCGCAGGACGGCGTGGTTCAGATTCCGCACCTGTTCAACGATCTGCTCCCGCAATCGCTGTTCTTTCCCTACAGCGTCAATGAAGGCGTGACCTCGCATTTCAACACCATCGCGAGCATCCTCACCGGAGTCTGGCAGCACGTGGACGATTGGGGGAGCGAAAAGCCGTCGAACCCGACGCTGTTCCACTACCTGCAGCAGCAAAAGAGGGTAGGCGCGGAACAGACCTGGGTGGTCACCAGCAATAAGCAGCTCACGGCCAACATCGGTCCCGGCGCGAACGTGATTCTGTCCAAGCAGTTGATGATCGAGGCGGTCGAGCGCATCATCAACGGACAAACTTCGCGGCAGAAGCTCGAGCGCGAACAGATGCTGCAGGAGATGACGGCGGTGCTCGAGACCGATTACGAACGGATCGGCTGGGGCGTGCCGTCCACGTCGGCCTTTCAGGATCCCGAGGTCAAGAAGACCTTCATCACCGCGCTGGGGAACTTTATTCACGGCCCGGACGCGCCGGCGAGCGGCGATGAGTTGACCTTCCTGATCGCACGCGAAGTGCTGCAGCGGATCTCGCCCGCGATCCTGATGGTGAATTTCTCGGATGTCGAGGTGGCGCATTCGGGGGCATATTCACTGCACCTGGGCGGAATTCGCCGGTCCGATTCTCTTTGCCACCGCCTGTGGCAGTTCATCCAATCGAATCCCGAACTGAGCGCGAACACGACGCTGGTCATCATGAACGAGTTTGGCCGCGATCCCGACGGTTCCGGCACGAACGGCTTCTTCAATCACCGCACGAATACCGAGTGCTGCCGCATGGCCTGGAGCATGGTTCTCGGGCCCGCCGCCAAGAAGCCGCAGGTTGTGGAACGCGTGATTCGCCAGATCGACATGGCGCCTTCCATCGCGCGCTGGATGGGCATCGAAGCCGAGAAGGCGGCAGGATCGCTCCTGCCCGAGTTGAATGTCTGACGCGGTTCCACCACCGATTTCAAAGCAACTGATCGCAAAACTGCCGAAGACGTTCGGCCCCACCCTCAACGATCAGCTCAAGCAGTGGGATCTGCTGTTTCCCGCCGAGCAACGGTCGCTGAAAGCTCAACTGGATTGGCTGGACCGGTTGCCGCGAGATGAGTTCAACGCTCTGCTCAAGCCGATTTTCGATGTCGAGGCCAAGATGGATTTGCCGCGATGGGATCCCTCCACCGCGGGCCTTTCCGTTCGGGACGCGGGAACGCTGGCGCGCTCGCCATACTATCCGCAGTGGCGCTCGGCGGTGGAGAACTCGTTCGCGAAGATCGATGCGGGCGTCGGAAAATCGGGCCTGTTGAAAAGGCCGGCGGGCGTCCTGATTTGCGTTCTACCCGCCGGCCTTCCAGTGGATTCCCAGCCTCTCTGGCCCGCGCTGGCGAAGGAGGGTGCCTGGGTTCCCCTCGACGCGCCGTTCGGCCAGATGCTGGGGCCAGTGGCCGCGGCGCTCGCCCGGCGCGCTCTTCCCGCAAGTTTGGAAGCCATCGAGGCAACCTGGGTTTTCGAGTGCGAAGCGGCTCTCTCGCCGCTCGCCGAGTCCTCGACCGCAACGGTGCTCTCCTGGACGGCGCTGGCCGCCGCCCGGCGCGAGTTTCTCGGCCACCTGAACACGATCGGCCGCGACCTCCGCTCCGTGGACCAGACGAACGAGGATCTGAGGCGGCTGGATATTGCCCGATTGCTGGGAAAGCCGATTGGCACGAATCCACGGCTGCGGGAATTTGTTCGCTCGCTGCTGCTGAGCGGCAACGGCTCGCTGGTATTCAACAACTCGTTCGTGCAGTGGGGCGCGGCCGAGGCTTTGCGGCGGGTTCAACCTCAAGTGCTGATCGCGTCGTTCGGCGTACGCCCGAAGCTGAAGCCATTCAGCAGTTCGGTTCTGTTTGAGGATCAGACGCGCGCGAATCCCGTTGCCGAGCAGGAAGACCCTGCTGGATCGATGATCGACAGCCTCAAACTCGCCGAGTACGTGTACCTCGCCAGCCAGCGCGTTCCGGCGTACGAGGGCCGATTGATCACTCTGATGGCCTCCGCGGACCTCAGCCGCGTTTTGGTCCTTGGACCCGAGCGTCCCGCGGGCGATCTCACGCCGTTCCTTTTGCGCTGGCTGTCTCGCGATGAACGGGTGCGACAATAAAGCAATCGTCTCGCATCATGATTGAAAAAGCTCTTGCGGATATGGCTGCGGCAGTGGCCATCACTAAGAAGAAGATTGCCAACCCGGCGGTCCTGAACGAGGCGTATGACTACGCGAAACCGAGTTCTTTTTCGCGCGGCCTGCGGCTGGAGATCGGGAACGTGGTGATCCTGTTGATCTCGGGGACCGCGAGTATCGACGAGCAGGGGGTCTCGGTTCACACCGGCGATTTCCGCGCGCAAATGAGGCGCACATGCCACAACATCACCGGTCTGCTGGCGAGTGAAGGCGCGACCTGGAAGGATGTGGTGCGAACCACGTGCTACCTTCGCGATATCGAGCGCGATTACGAGGCATTCAACGAGGAGCGCACGAAATTCTTCGAGGAGCAAGGGCTGGATCCGCTGCCCGCGTCCACGGGGATCCAGGCGATCCTCTGCCGGCCGGAGTTGCTGGTGGAGATCGAGGCGATCGCGATGTTCGTGCGCCAGGGGTAAGCCGCGGGATATCCTGCAGCAGTGGCGAAACGCCGCGATAATCAAGGTGTGCGCAAGCAAGTTCTGCGGCAGGTGCTCCAGGGCACAGCGGACGGCAACATCCGGTTCGAGGAACTGAGATCCCTTCTCGTCTCATTTGGATTCAGTGAACGGATCAGGGGGAGTCACCACATCTTCACGAAACCACAAGTACTGGAGACCTGAACCTGCAGCCTCGGGGATCAACTTGCCAAGGCTTATCAGATCAAGCAGGTTCGTGCTGTAATCGTTCGATATAGACGGGCGGAAGGGGTTGAATGACCAAATACGAAATCATCCGGTATTGGAGCGAAGAAGACCAGGCATTCATCGCGGAGGCGCCGGAATTACCCGGCTGCGCCGCCGAAGGCCCCACCCGGCAAGAAGCACTTTCGAACGTGGAAATCATCATAGCTGAGTGGATCGAGACCGCCCGTGAACTCGGGCGTCCGATACCCGAGCCCAAAGGGCGGCTGCTGTCTGCCTGACAACACCCCAAGGTAATGAACAAGAAATCGGCAGGCACACTAAGCGACGATTTGCGGCAGGAATGCGACCCGTGGCGGTTGAAAGGCGGCGTTCGAGGGAAGTACTACCGTGATGCAACAGTAGGATCGGCCTCGAGCGAGGCGGGGAAGCGCCTGGCTGCACTCGGCGGCAGCCAACCAAGAATCGCAGACATTCCACGGCGCCGCCCTGCCTGATCGGCGTCTATTTCGGCTCCTTCACGCGCACGATCCGGTCGCCCGCTACGTTCCTTAACTCCTGTACCGCGCCGGACGGCCAGCGGATCTCCACTACGTCCGCGGTCCTGTCCGGGCCTAGCCCGAAATGAACCGGCCCCGCGCTTGACGACGCGTAGCCCGAAGCGCTGGTCACATGGTTGTACTGCGCGCCGGACTTTGTGACTACTTTGATGCGCGCGCCGATCGCGTCGCGGTTGCTCTTGGTTCCTTCGAGCGCGAGTTCCAGCCAGTGCTTCTCGGCCGGGCTGTCATTCATCCAGATCTCCGCGGGCGCCGAGATCGCGCTGACCACAACGTCCAATCGTCCGTCGCCGTTCAGATCGCCCACGGCCGATCCGCGGTGCCGGCTGGGAGCATTCGCGGTCAACCCGGCCTCGGCCGTTAAAGCCGCGAACTTCATGCTGCCGAGATTTCGGAAGACGGTGTTGTGCTGGGCCACCGTGATTCGCGGCGCTGCGAGAAGAGACTGCACGTGACCCCGAGTGACAAAGATGTCCTTCCAGCCGTCGTTGTCGAAATCGAAGATGGTGGGCGAATACCCCGCCATCGACAGACTAAGCGACGCCATGCGGCTCGAAGCCGTCACATCGATGAAATCGCCTTTCCCCGAGTTCTTGAAGATGGGGAAGCTCTCGTCGTCGAGCGCCACCAGGGCGATGTCCGGATAGCCGTCGTTATCCAGATCCCGAGCGTCAACGCCCATGCCCGAGATGAACTCGCCGTTCTCGCGAAGGGCGACGTTGGCGTCGAAGGCGACTTCGTCGAACTTTGCGCCTCCCACGTTGCGGAAAAACGAATTGTAGACCTTGTCGTTGGCGACGAAGACGTCCATGCGGCCGCTGAGGTTGAAGTCCGCCACGCCGACGCCCATGCCCTTGCCCGGATGCGCGCGTATGCCGGACGCCTTGGAGACATCGCGGAACGTGCCGTCCCCGTTATTCAAGAAGAGCTGGTTCGGCAGCTTCTTGTAGAACTTCGGGTGGCAGTATTCGCGGCGGCCCTGGTACTCGCACGCAGGCTCCGTATCGATGCTCCAGCTCAGGTAATTCACGACGAAGAGATCGAGCAGCCCGTCGTTGTTCACATCCACCCAGGCGGCTCCGACCGACCACAAAGGACCGAATTCCGGATCGGGTTTGGCGGCCAGGCCGGCACGCGCGGTGACATCCGTGAACGTGCCATCGCAGTTGTTGTGATACAGCGTGTTGTGGTGGACACCGCCCACGAAGATGTCCTTGCACCCGTCGTTGTCGTAATCGGCGATTGCGACGCCGTTATCGAAGCCCGTCCCCGCCAGCCCCGCCTTCGCGGTCACGTCCGTGAAGTGGCCCTTCCCGTCACCCGCAAACAAGCGGTTAGAATATTTCGGCGACGATTTCTTCAGCGTGCGGATGTCGGCGCCGTTCGTGAAGAAGATGTCGAGGTTGCCGTCGTTGTTGTAATCGAAAATCGCGACGCCGCCGGCCATCGTTTCGGGGGCGTGCCGCTCGGTTGTCTCGCAACTCTCGAGCGTGAACGGGATCGCCTGGTACACGAAACGGATAGGATTTTCCGCGGCGTTGGGCCACCCGAGGCCGACCGCCAAAACAAAAATCGCAATCAGTCCGGTAACCCGCAAACTCATCATTTATACCAGAACAACACACTCGACCCCTTTCCCGCCGCGTCGATTTCGGATATGGTTTGAACGGTATGGTGCATACGTCGCCGTTTGCCGGCCAGTGGTATCCCAGCGATCCCACCGAACTTCGCGGCGTGCTTTCGGACGCTTTCGAGAAATCGCACGCGAGGACGGCACAGGCGATCTATCCGAACGCTCTCGGCTTCGTGGTTCCTCACGCCGCGCCCGTCTACTCCGGCGCCGTAGCCGCCTCCGTCTACCGCCATCTCGAACGGCAGCGTCCGGCGCGCATTGTCCTGCTGGGGTTCTCACACCATCACGGTCACGACGGCGTGTGCATGCCATCCATCGATGTGTACCGGACGCCTTTGGGCGACATCCCCGTCGATCGCGCCGCGGAATTCCGTCCCGTAGCGGAGGAGCGCGTCTGCGACCACTCCATCGAGATCCAGCTACCGTTCCTGCAGACCGTCCTGAAGGACTTCTCCGTGGTTCCCCTGTACGTCGGCCGGCTCGACGCGGCTGAGAGGGAGCGGGCCGGGCGAGCGCTCGCCCGATTGCTGGACGGCCGCACCGTTTTCCTGGCCAGCTCCGATTTCACGCACTACGGCCGCTCCTTCGGATACCAGCCATTCCCTCTGAACAGCGAGACGCCGGAGAAACTGGACCAGCTGGATCGCTCCGTGATGGATGCCGCGTCGAGCATCGATCCGGACGTGTTCCTCTCGGCCATCCGGAAAAGCGGATCGACCATGTGCGGGTACAATCCGGTTGCGCTGCTGCTGGAAACGATGAAGCAGGCGCAGATCGGGGACGAGGTTTTTCAGCGCGAGCTCGATTACGAGACTTCGGGGGAGATCACGGGAGAATATTCGCATTGCGTCAGCTACGGCGCGCTGGGCTACTTTCCCGCGAGTTCGTTTTTAGTCGACCCTGCCGATCAGATCGGGCTGCTGAGCGCCGCCCATGCAACTCTGGACCGGTTCCTTGAAACAGGACGGCGCGATCCTGTTCCGGCGGATTCAACCCCGGCGCTGAGCCGGCCCGCTTCGGCGTTTGTGACCGTTTACCAGCGAGGACACCTTCGGGGCTGCATCGGCCGGCTCCACGATGAGGCTCCGCTGCGGACCGTGATCCCTCAATTGACACTCTCGGCCGCGCTGGACGATCCTCGTTTCGCGCCCGTTCATCGCGGCGATACGTCTCTTACGATAGAGGTCAGCGTGCTCACTCCAACGAAGCGAATCGCATCCCCGGATGCAATGATCGTCAACGAGCACGGCGGCCTCATCGAGAATGGCCATCACCGCGGATTGCTCCTGCCGAAGGTGGCCGGGGAGCACGGGATGAACCGGGAGCAGTTTCTGGCCGCCCTGGCGAAAAAGGCCGGCCTGCCGCCGGATATCTACGCGAAGCCGGACACGCTACTGCGGATCTTCCGCGCGCAGGTGTTCGGCGACCGGAGCCATTGATGTCGACACTGCTTACCGAAATCCTCCACGCGCGTGTCAAAGTCGGCGACCTTTGGGAGAAGCTCGACGACCGCCGGATCCGCTGCTACGCGTGCGGGCATGAATGCCCGATCTTCGAAGGACAGGCCGGCGTATGCAAGGTCCGCTACAACGAAGGCGGTCAACTGTACATTCCCTGGGGCTACGTTGCGGGCGTGAACGCCGACCCGATCGAAAAGAAGCCGTTCTTTCACGTAAAGCCCGGCACCACGGCGTTCAGCTTTGGAATGCTGGGCTGCGATCTCCACTGCGCGTACTGCCAGAACTGGGTAACTTCGCAGGCGGTGCGCGATCCCGAGGCGGTCTCGCCGGTGCGCGAAGCCACGCCCGATTCGCTGGTCCAAGCCGCGCTCCGGACAAAATCGGTGGCGGTCGTCAGCACTTATAACGAGCCGCTGATCACGGCCGAGTGGGCCGTTGCCGTGTTCCAGCGCGCGAAGGCAGCGGGCCTGATGACCGGGTTTGTTTCGAACGGCAACGCGACGCCGCGGGTGCTCGAATATATCCGCCCGTGGACCGATCTCTACAAGGTGGATTTGAAGAGCTTCAACGACCGCGAATACCGGCAGCTCGGGGGGCGCATTCAGCCGATCCTCGATTCGATCCGCCGCATTTACTCGATGGGGTTCTGGCTGGAGATCGTGACTCTGGTGGTACCCGGATTGAACGACAGCCCTGACGAGCTGAAACAAATTGCGGAATTCATCGCGTCGGTGTCGCCCGACGTTCCGTGGCACGTGACCGCATTCCACGAGGATTACAGGATGCTCGATCGGGGCTCGACGTCGATCGACACCCTGCTTCGCGCGGCCGACATAGGTAGGGAAACAGGCCTGCGGTACGTGTACCCGGGCAATCTGCCCGGCCTGGTTGGCGACGGCGAGAACACGCGCTGTCCGGCATGCTTCGAAACATTGGTCGAGCGCCGCGGTTTCCGGGTGATTCGAAACAGGCTTGCCGACGGGACCTGTTTCAAGTGCGGAACCGTCATCCCGGGCCGCTGGTGATCGCAGAATGATCCTCGTCCCACAACACCGCATCGCCGTGGGTTCCTGGGAGGATTACGCGAAAGCTACGGCTCAGGCGCCTCCACGTTATCAAGTGATCCTCAGTGTCTGTGACCGGACACCCCTATTCAGTAGCCACGGCGTCCGACCTCTATTGGTATCCGATCAACGAGCTCGGGCAGTGGGGGTACAGCGTGTTTTTTTGGGCCAAACGCATTCTGGATTTCCGCACCGGACGCGGCGAGTCGATACTGATCCACTGCAAGGCAGGAGTGCACCGCTCCCCGACAATCTTGTTCACTTGGCTGCTGTCGCTGCAGGTGGCGTCGGGTCGGGTCGCGTCGACCTGAATGCGATAAACGACCTGATGGGCGATGATTACGCTGACATCTACCTGTGGGACATCCGTCGCGAGATAATACCCGGTGATCTCGAGCGTCTTTACCACCTCATGCGGGATCCTGAAATGGGGCTCACAGACTGCTTGGAGCGTATGGACCGACACCGCGCGCACTGACCCTTTACAGGCCAGCAACAACTCACTGGACTGCTACCGTAACACTCGCCGCGCTCGCTTGATCGCCGATCACCAACAGCAGCGGGACCTTCAGCCCGCTCCTGATGTCCAGCGGCACCCGCACGTTGATCTGCATTACGCCGGCGACGAGCGCGGGCGCAGCGCCTGCGTACTCGACGGTAGCGGGCCGGCCCGCAATCCGCACGGAAACAGGAAGCAGCGGCTTCGGGAAGACGCTGGCGTTCACCGTCCCGTCCGCGACTTGGGGGCTCGTCAGGCCCTCGCCCGTGGCGTACAGAACGATCACCGACCCGCGCGGAGCCGGACTGCCGGGCGTGTTGTAAGTTCCGTCCTGGTTGAGCGCCGCGCTGCCTCCGCGCCCGCTTCCGTCCATCGTGAAAATACCGGGAGAGGACATCGTCACTTCCATGGACACCGGCGAAAACAACAACTGCCCGTTCAGCCGGATCTGCACGCTCGTGCCGAAGGGATTGATGCCGTAGGGGACGATGCAGTTGATCTGATTCGGTCCGGCATACGTGATGGGCGCGGGCTGGTTGTCGAACAGGACCTCCGCGCCGCCCGCGATGGTCGCGACCTTTCCTCCAGCCAGACTTAGCCCCACGCCGGTTGCCGGCCCGATCGTCGCGCCGTTGCTGTATAGCGACACGATCTCGCCGGGCGCGATGGGGCCCCCATCCGCGGTCGCCGCATTGGCGATTCGAAACGGCGGTAGAGCCGAGAGCGCCTCGAAGTCCGCACTTACGAATTTCTGCTCATCGATGGTGAGATTTACCGGGTTCTGTGTCCCCCTCATGTCTCCCGACCAGTACAGTAGAATATTGCTCCCGAACGGTATCGCTTGCAGACTAACTACCGTGCCTTCGTCGTAATACCCATCCGTGGGCGGCGGGGTGGCGGTGACACTCCCTCCACCGTGATCGGTCTGGAGCAGGAGGGAGTGTTCGGGGACGAAGGTCGCGGTGATCGCGCCGGTATCTCCGGTTGCGGTCACGCTATGCTGCGGGGCGCCGCCGTCGTCCCAGCCCGCAAAACGGTAGTGCTCAAACGGCCCCTGGTCGGTGCCGGCGTTTACGATGTGTGTCTCGCCTTTCGTCCAGAAGAAATTCGCCGGAGCTGTGTACGGGACGGAGTCGACCTCCACGGAACGGCCCGGCGGGTTGGAGGCGATGGTCGTGACGTTTCCTTGGCCAAAAGCGGCCTGAATATTGGTGGCGTACCGAATCGTGGTCCAGCTCGGGTTAGCAGCTTGCGACGGGAACACGAACCATTCGCGGAGATTAAAACCCGGCGCGGGGGTCGCGTGAATCAGAACGTTCGAGCGATCGCTGTAGAAGCCGTCGGCGGATGTGGGGTCAACCTCAATCGTGCCCGAGTTGTCCGGGTAAACAAGCGTGCCTACTTTGAACTGGCGGATGAAGCTCGCAATGAAAAGCCTCTGGTCCGCCGAGGCCGTGATGGTGTGAGCGGCCGCTCCCCCATCGCTCCAGACGCCGAACAGGTAACGGGTCGGATCGTCGCCCTGGGCCGCGGCTTCGATCGTATGCCGCTCACCGGGAGCCCAATCGAAAGCCGTTCCGTCCGGCACCAGCGTTCCATCCACTCTTACTTCGAGACCGCCGGGCGCGGTCGCGACGGCCGTCTTCGCCGCGGGCTGGCCGTATAGCCACTGGACCCCCTGGATGTCGCCCGGCGACAAGCCCTCGCGCTGGCCGATCGGGATGCCGGCGGGGACGGTCTCGATGGTCGCGCTTAGGAAATCCCTGGCAAAGTCGTAGGCCCCATAGTGCATGATTGAGTTGAAATCGTAAGGCCCAATGTCTTGCCCGTTCCCGAACTGCTGATCGAAGTTGTACGCGCTCTCGATGTCGATGTTGTCGTACAGAATGGTCACGAAACGGTTCCGGTCGGTGCGGCTCTGCTCGTGCCACAACCCGACGGCGTGGCCCATCTCGTGGATGGTTTCGCCGAGTCCACAACCGGGCGGCAAGTTTATGTACTGTCCGTACTGTTCCCCCTGCATCCGGCCGACGTTGGACGAGCATGCAATCGTACTCGTGCCGCTGGTGAAACGAACGTAGTTGATATCGTCCGGTCCCTTATCCACGAACCGGATGAGCGTCAGGTTGGTCCAATGATCGATGGCCTGGTGGATGATCTTCTGCTGCGAGGCCGGCAGGGCGCTATCGATTTCGAAGGGGATTCTGCCGCCGGGCCAGACGAAGAATCCCCCGGAGACGCTTATGCTTTGGGGCGTGACGCCGCGCCCAGGGTGGTGCGGGCCGCCTTCAACGTCGGCGGTCCGGCCCAGAATGATGTCGCCCTGGTAAACGGCCTCGCCGTTCACGTTCTCGAAAACGACCCGGTGTCCCCGATAAGTTCCCGTTCGCAGGTCAGTGCCAGAGCACAGTCCTGCCGCGAGGACCACCGAGGCAAGAAGACGCATCCCGGAAGAATTACGTGAACTTGTACTCGCCCGGTTTCGGCAGGGGCGGGATTTCCATTTTCTCGTCATAACCGAAGCTCTTCGGCTGTAAGTCGAGTTTCGAGTTCATCATCATCTCCCACGTGACTTCGACACCGGAGTAGGCCGACTCACGGCCCATGATGCAGGTCATCGTGCTCTCGGCGACAGTCATCGCGTCGTTGATGTACGGCCCCTCGCCGCGAATGCTCTTCAACATCGCGGTGTGCTCGCGGACGTATGGATTCTCGCGCGGATCCTTGAACGCCGTACGAACATCCTGCCCGGTGCCGGTACCGAGGTCGTGCCCGTTGCTGTTGCCCTTGGTGCCGACGATCAATTCGCTGATGTTCTCATAGCAGCCGCGCGGATACTGCCGGCAATGGCTCAGCATGCGAGCGCCATTCGGGTACACGAACTCGGCCACGATGTGGTCGTAGATATTGCCGTAGAATTCCGGGTTATCCTTGGGGCGCCACGCCGCGCCGCCGCTCGCAACCACCTTCACCGGGTGCGTTCCCATCACCCAGTTACACACGTCGATGTTGTGAAGGTGCTGCTCTACGATCTGATCGCCGCCGATCCAGACGAACGAATACCACTGGCGGTGCTGCCAGGTCATTTCTCCCCATTCCGGCTTGCGCTTGTCTGGGGATGAGATCGGGAACACGGGACTGCCGATCCAGTGCGCGTAGAGGGACGTAATGTCTCCGATCGCGCCATCATGCAGCTTCTTGACGGTCTCCATATAATCGGTGGAATTGCGCCGTTGCGCGCCCGACATGACCGTAAGCTTCAGTTCCTCGGACTTCTTGGCCGCTGCCATGAACCGGCGCACGCCGACCGGATCCGTGCCGAACGGCTTCTCGCAAAACACATGCTTCTTCGCATTGATCGCGGCTTCGAAAAACTCCGGGCGATACCCGGGAGGCGTCGCGAGCATTACGATGTCGATGTCGGAAGCGATCAGCTTCTTAAACGCGTCGAAGCCCGTGAAGCGGTGTTCGGCATCCACCTTGACGCGATCTTTCAAGACCGCGTACGACGGCTTGCTCTCGTTGACCAGATTGCGAAGCGATCCTTCCAGCTTGTCCTCGAAGAGGTCGGCCATCGCCACCAGTTCGACATTCTCCGTGCCCGTCATCATGTTGACGACGGCTTCCGTGCCGCGGCCGCCGCAGCCGATCAGTCCGGCCCTCAATTTCTCGCTGCCGGCGCCGCGTACGAGCTCGGGCTTTACAATCAGGAACGCAGACGCCGCCGTGGCGGCCGAACCGGTCTTCTGGAAGAAGTTTCGTCGGGATATATTAGTCACGTTGGCCTTATCTTATAACTTAGGCAACCTTTTGTGTGAAACCCTTCGAAAATGAGATTCCGCCGCGACAAACTCCGGGAACCGAAGGCCGTCTCCGGAGTCGTTGCCGCGGCCATTACGCCGCGCCGGGCTGGGTCCATCGAGGCGGACATCGGCGCATTGTTCGAGCTCTGTGATTTCCTCGCCGTCCGAGGCGTCGCGGGCATCGCGCTCTACGGATCCACAGGCGAATTCACGCACTACACCCTGGACGAACGGGAGCGCGTGGCGAGCCTCTGCATTAAGCGCAGCCGCGTGCCGGTGTTGGTGAATGTCTCGCACTCCACGCTCGAGGGCACTTTGGTCCTCGCCGAGGCGGCCGCCGGCGCGGGCGCGGCGGGCATGCTGGTCATGCCGCCTTATTACTTCCGCTATGAACAGGAAGATATCGAAGCGTTTTATCTGGCGGTCGGCGAAGCGGCTTCCAAATGGGCTCCGCTCTATCTCTATAACATTCCTCGTTTTGCGAGCCCGATAGAAGCCCGGACTTCCGTGCGTTTGCTCGAAACCGGGATGTTTGCGGGCATTAAGGACTCGGGCGGCGAGTGGGCCGACTTTCAGATCCTGGCGGCCGCGCGCGTCCTGCATCCGTTCGACTTGTTCATTGGTAGCGACCTGATTTACACGCGGGCGAGACAGGTTGGAGTGACGGGTATTATTTCCGGGATCGCGTGCGCCCTGCCGGAGCTCCTGGTGGCGGTCGAGAAGGACAGCCGTCTCGATTCGCGGCTTCAGGAATTCATCGTGCGCATCGAGAGCTTGCCCGCCCCCGTCGGAATCCGCGAGGCAGTGGGGCTGCGAGGCATCGCCCCGGGTCCCCATGCCGCGCCGCTGGGCGAGACGGGGCGGAAGGCATTGGCCGAGTTTCGCGAGTGGTTTCAAGGCTGGCTTGCGGTGGTTCTGGAGGAATGCCGATGACACACGACATGCCGCCGGACGAGTTCCGGCGCTTCGGCTACGAGGCGATCGATTGGATTGCCGGATTTCTGGCGAACATCCGCGATTACCGGGTTCTGCCGGACGTCCAACCGGGCGCGCTGACAGACGCGCTTCCCTGCTCTGGGCCGGAACACGGCGAACCGATGGAGGAGCTGCTTCGCGATTTTCGCGATCAAATCGTCCCCGCCACAACCATTTGGAATCACCCGCGCTTCTTCGCGTATTTCTCGATCTCCGCATCGGGCCCGGGCATCCTCGGCGAGTTGCTGACCGCCGCGCTCGACGTGAACGGGATGCTCTGGAAAAGTTCGCCGGCCGCCACGGAGCTCGAACAAGTCGCGCTGGGTTGGCTGCGCCAATGGACCGGGCTGCCGGACGACTTTTTCGGCATCATCTACGACACCGCGTCGGTCAGCAGCATGCATGCGATCGCGGCCGCGCGCGAATTGATGTTCCCGGAGGTGCGCGAAAACGGAGGATTGACCGGCGCGGTCATGTACTGTTCGGAGCACGCGCACTCCTCCATCGACAAAGGCGCGATCGCGCTGGGGATCGGCCACAAGAATGTTCGCAAGGTTCCCGTGGACGCCGAATTCCGAATGCTGCCGGGCGAACTCGACCGGATGATCGGCGAGGACCGGGCTGCCGGACGAAAACCATTCTGCGTGGTCGCAACCACTGGAACGACGTCCACCACCAGCGTCGATCCAGTCGCTGCGATTGTTGACATCGCCGAGCGGCACGGCCTGTGGCTCCACGTCGACGCCGCGTACGGCGGGCCGGCGGCGATCTTGCCCGAGATGCGGCCTCTGTTCGCCGGTTGGGAACGCGCCGATTCCATCGTGATGAATCCGCACAAGTGGCTGTTCACGCCGACCGATATCAGCGTGTTGTACACCCGCCGCGCCGACGTTCTGCGCCGCGCGTTCTCGCTGGTTCCCGAGTATCTCAAGACGGCAGGGGATCCGCGGGCGGTCAACCTGATGGATTACGGCGTGCAGCTCGGGCGGCGTTTCCGCGCGTTGAAGCTGTGGTTCGTGCTGCGTTACTTCGGCCGTGAAGGCATCACGTCGATCCTGCGCGACCATATTGCGATGGCCCGGGAATTCGCCGGCTGGGTGCGCTCCGACGAGCGGTTCGAAGTGGTCGCGCCGGTCACGTTCTCGCTGGTGTGTTTTCGGATGCGCGGGCCGGATGAACCCAACCGCGCGATGATGGAAGCCGTCAACGCGACGGGCCAGGTGTTCCTCTCGCACACGGTGTTGAATGGCCGGTTCGCGCTGCGGCTGGCCATCGGGAACATTCAGACCACGCGCGACGATCTGCGCGTGACTTGGGATCTGGTGAAGGCCTGTTATCCTCATGGGTAAAGTGTCCGACCGCCTGGCCGTTTCGCTCTGCGGTATCCCACTGAAGAACCCCGTAATAGCGGCTTCCGGCACCTTCGCTTACGGCGTCGAGTTCCGCGACATCTTCGATCTGAACGAACTCGGCGGATTCGTGGTGAAGGGACTGTCTAAGGAGCCGATGGAAGGCAATCCTCCGCCGCGCTTATGGGAGACGGCCGCCGGGATGATGAACTCCGTCGGCTTGCAGAACATCGGCGTGCGGGCCTTCGTCCGCGACAAGCTTCCCGAACTGCGCGGGTTGAGTGCCGCTGT
This sequence comes from Acidobacteriota bacterium, assembly GCA_025353165.1. Classification (GTDB taxonomy): domain Bacteria; phylum Acidobacteriota; class Terriglobia; order Bryobacterales; family Bryobacteraceae; genus TMP-7. The sequence continues at coordinate 24,891 of JANXRE010000072.1, forward strand.
CTTCGCCAATGTCTTCGGATACGAAACCGCGGACTATGTCGAAGTGGTCCGCGCGCTCGAGGACGCCGAAGGCTTGGCCGCTTACGAGCTGAACGTCTCCTGCCCGAATACCAAGCACGGCGGCCTCTTCTTCTCGTCCCACCCGGCTCTACTTGCGGAAGTGGTGAGCGCGGTGAAGGCCATCGCACACCGGCCCGTCATCGTGAAGCTGTCGCCCAACGTCGCCCGCATCGAGCCGCTCGCGCAGGCCGCAGAACAGGCCGGGGCCGACGCGATCTCCTTAGTGAATACGTTCGTGGCTCTGGCGATCGATCCGCGAACGCGCAAGCCGCGGATAGGCGCGGGGTTCGGCGGCCTCAGCGGACCCGCGATCAAGCCGATTGCCGTGCGACTGGTCTACGAAGCCGTGAAGTCGGTGCGCATCCCGGTCATCGGTCTCGGCGGAATCCGTTCAGGCGAGGACGCGGCGGAGTTCCTGATCGCCGGCGCGTCGGCGGTCGAGGTCGGTACGGCGAGTTTCTGGGATCCGGCGGCTGCGCCGAGGATCGCGCGCGAGTTGGACCGCTTTCTGCGCGAGCAGGGAATCGCGCACGTGGGCGACCTGATCGGCACGCTACAATGGCCGACGTGAACACTTCCAAAAAACAGATCGTCGCCACGGAACACGCGCCGAAAGCGATCGGGCCCTATTCTCAAGCCGTGGTCCACAACGGAATCGCGTACTTGAGCGGGCAAATCCCTTTGGACCCGGCGACGCAGCAATTGATCGAAGGCGACATCGCCGCGCAGACCGAGCGCGTGCTAGCGAACATTCAGGCAGTGCTCGCGGCCTGCGGGTCGTCGCTCGACGGAGTTCTGAAGACAACGGTCTTCCTGGCGGACATGAGCGAGTTCGCGCGCATGAACGAAGTGTACGGGCGCTATTTCAGCGAAAATGCGCCGGCCCGGTCCACGGTGCAAGCCGCGCGGTTGCCGCGCGACGTGCGGGTGGAGATCGACTGCATCGCGATCGCCGGCTGATTATTCGTGGGCGGAGTATTGCGGCTGCGGCGGGTTCAGCTTGATTTCGATCGTCTTGTCTTCCTCATCGACGTCGTACTTCTGTCCGAACGTCTGAAAACCCTTCGCGATCACCTGAATGAGAATCTCGCCCTGCGGTATTTGCGGAACCTTCACCAGGCCTTCCTGGTTCGTCCGGGTTTCCCAGTGTGTCATCATCTTCTTCCCGAGCTTGACCGTGGAGCGGCCCTTGACGAAGTTGATGACGACGCTCGCGCGGTCAACGGGTTTTCCATCCAGGTTCGTGACCTTCACCTGAAGCCGCGTCAGTTCGGCCGCGAGGGCGGGCCACGCTAGCATTCCCGCGATGAGCAATGGGACGACCTTGTTCATTGTTTTGATTATCTCATTTAGCCAGGCTCGGTCATGAGACGTTAGCGGGTCTGTCAGCGATCACCGGAGCACCGCTTGCATATACAGGCTTCCTTCTCAAGGGTCCCTGTGCATTTCTTAACGAGGCCCGCTCTGCTGAAGGCTCCGAACTTCTGCGACACCGTGCCCGCGATACTTTGCCCCACGTACCAGCAATCCGTCGTGTGAATCCTATCTCCGATCGGCACGTACCCATCGTCCTGATGTTCTGAGATCCATCGTTGATAATCCTGATCATTGTCGAATCGGATCGGCTCTCCAGGTTCCACGGTGAACTCCCGCTAAAATCATGGCCTGGAAAACGAACCGCCCGGCGCGGAGGCTGGGCTTGTCCATGTGGACTTAGATCACTGCCGTCTGTTCGGGCCGCTACCCAATATGAGTACAGGTCGAGCCGGGGAAACGGTACCGGTTCGATGCTACCCAAATATAAGCGCGGTCGCCCATCGGCTCAAACAGCGACGAGAAAAAGAGCGCGATGGGCACGGCCAGCAGAGGCTCTTTACGAATCGCAAGACCAGCCGCCGCATACGCGACCGGCAGACGCAGGACCACCTGCTTCACTGCTTCGAAGCCATGATATTGGCGCCCCTTTGACGCCATCAGATACATCGATCTCTCGAGCGCGTCGCGCGGAATGCCGAAATCGAGCGCGGCGGGATCCTGCCACGGAAGCCAGCGGAGCGCGCCGAACCAATCCAGCGTTCCGACAACGCGTCGTGTTCGCTGGCAGATGCCGCAGTCGGCGTCGAAAATCACGGTGGATGGCAAGCTCAACCTCCTCAGACGATGTCCGGAAGCAGAAAGCCGCGCGGCGCGCCGGCGGCTCTGGTTACCGCCTCGGCTGCTATGTATCCGCTGCGGACCGCCCCCTCCATCGTCGCAGGCCATCCCGACCGAGTCCAATCGCCGGCGAGAAACAGGTTCGGGTAGCGCGTTCGTGTCTCCGGCCTCAACGCTTCCAGACCAGGCGCGGCGGAGAACGTCGCGCGCACTTCCTTCACCACGTGCGCCTTTTCGAGGGTGGCCTCGCGCACCGCCGGGAAGAACTCGGCGAGCTCCCGCACCGCCAGTTCGATCACGTCGTTGCGCGGCATTTCCAGAAGGCTGCGCGAAGCGCTCACCACCGCCTGAACGTAGCGGCCGCCGTCCTTGTTGAACATCCACTGGATGGTGCGATCGAGCAGCGTGGCGTGTGGGAGATCGGTGACGGGGCGGTCGAACCAGAGGTGGATGCCGGTGATCGGAGAATGACCGAACGCCGAGAAGTCTATTCCCAGTTGCGGGGCGAGACCGGACACGCGCTCGAACGGAACCGCCAGGATGTAATAGTCAGCCTTTCTCAGCCCGCCCTGGACAACAATTCCATTCACCGCGTCCGAATCGAACACAATCTGTTCGGCCGGTGTACGAAACTCGAATTCGACCGACGGTATACGGGACCACGGCTCCGCGCCGTAGAGTTCGCCCAGCGGCACCGCGGCCAGTCCCATCTGGTAGCTGTCGGAGGTCGCGAGAAACCCCAGCCAGAACACCTGGAACCCGTGCAGGGCCGCCATTCTGTCGAGCTCCTCGTTCACCGCGCTGATCAACACCGGCCGCCAGAAACGCTCGATCGCGCGCGGCGTCTGCCGCTTTTCTTTCAGCCACTCGAGCATGGTGATGCGGTCGAGATCCTTGCGGCGGCGATGTTCTCTTCGCAGCGCAAGCAATGCGCGGGCGACGGACACTTTGTCCCGGAGGCCGAGAAACCGCAGGCGCGCAAAAGTCCCGGCAAAGTGCGCGGGCGCGGGGAGCAGTCCGGACCGCAGGACGGACGTGCGGCCGCCGGGCTCGATGAAGTAGAATTCGCGTTCGAAATGAATCCGGCCGGACACGCCGAGCCGCTCGTAGAAATCGATCAGGTTCACGCAACAGCGCAGCAGTCCGTGCTGGCAATTATCGATGACCTCCCCGGAGTCCCCGGGCAGCGCGTACGAAGTTGCGCGGCCGCCCAGAAACGGCCGCGATTCCAGGACCTGCACGCGATAGCCCACGCCACCGAGCGCCGCGGCCGCGGCCAATCCGGCCAGTCCCCCTCCGACGACGATGACTTCGCGCATCACTTACAAGCGTAAGCTAAGTTCGATCCGGCTCCTGCGCGACTGGCAGCCGCCATCCGCGCCGGATCGAAATCATGCGGAGTCCGAAACAGAGGACAGCGCCGGTTCCCGCCCACGGCCTCGACCGTCTTTCGGAGCGTGGACAGCAACAGATCGCTGCGTCTTTCGAGGCGTGAGACGCTGTCCTGGGTATTGCCAAGCGCTTGGGCCATGCGGACCTGCGTGAGCATGCGGGCCTGCCGGAGCTGGCGCAAAGTCATTTCCTCGGCAATCAGTTGAGCCGCCCTCACTTCTACCTTCTTGCGTTGAGCGGGGCTTAGCTCTTGGATGTTGTCATTCACGTTCGTCGGCATCGTTACGTCCTCCTTTTCAGTCGACCTAGATGAGCCTCGAACCGCTCATCGGCCTTGCGGATCAGTTCTTTGTAGAACCGTTTTTCGCCGACACCCGATTTATCCCCCGCCACCAGCAGCATGGCCTTGCGCTCGCCATCGGCCGCACGAAAGCGCAGTTCCCTCCTATTCGCGTGACGGGAGCCGTTCAGCGTATCCACGCGGGGCCGGCCCCATTGCGGCCCAAATTGCTGAAGCAATCGAGTCAAAGCCAGGATGTAGTACAGGGGCGCCTACATCCGCCGCTCTAGGGAGACCCCGCCTCGCCAGAAGATATAATGCGGGTGCGCTAAGCGTCATGCAGAATCTGAGTTTCTTCGACCGGCTCATACTCCGCGTCAAGCGTGCCCAATCGCCGCCTTTCAGGCTGGCTAAGAAGGCGTACAAGATGCTCGAATACCCGGTCCTGCCTCCGCTGCCCCGGCTCCTGCTGCGCCCGCTGCGGTTCTTTTATGAACTTCATTTCCTGGTGATCACGGTGTTCCGGTCGCTCATCACGGTGCTCTATCGCAACCCGCTTTTTCAGTCGCGGTGCGCGAGCTTCGGCCGGAATGTGAGGATGGATGGCCGGATGCCGTACGTCTCGGGTCACGTTCAGATACACATCGGGAATGATGTCGCCCTGGGCGGTAACATCGGCATCTCATCGGCCCGGCTGTTCGATGAACCCCAATTGATCATCAAGGATCGAGCGGAGATCGGCTGGAACGCCATGATCGTTGTGAACCGCGAGGTGATCATCGAGGAGGATGTGCGCATTCCCATCAACTGCCGGATCTCGGATTCCGACGGCCACCCGCGCGAGGCCGACCGGAGGGCCGCGAACGAACCGCCCGATTTAAAGGACATCCGGCCGGTGCGCATCTGCCGCAACGCCTGGATCGGCAACGGATCGCAGATCATGAAGGGGGTCACGATCGGGGAAGGCGCAGTAATCGGAGCCAACAGCGTCGTCATCGGCAACGTCCCGCCGTATGCGCTCGCGATGGGAAACCCCGCCGAGATCCTGATCAAGAACTACGGCGTGCCCACCACCATGAAGAAGAACAAGACGGCAGCGCCTGCGCCCTAAGCCGCGGTGTAGCCCCCATCGAGCACCAGCGCGGTGCCTGTAATCCAACGCGCGGCGGGCGACAGCAGGAAGGCCGCGGCATAGGCCACGTCCTCGGGCGAGCCGATCCCGAGAGGATATTCATCCTCCAGCTTGTCGAGGTTCTCCCGGGGAAGAATATCGTTGAGTTCAGCAGCCATCTGCGTGCGTACCAGGCCGGGGCAAAGGCAGTTCACGCGTACATGATCGGCCGCCAGTTCCACGGCGAGCGTGCGGGCCAGCGAGATCAGGGCTCCCTTGGTCGCGGAGTACGCCGCCAGAGCCGGTTTGCCTTTAAGCGCCGCGGTGGACGAGAGGTACACAATCGAACTCCCCTCTTTCTCATACACTCCGGTCTGCTTAAATCCCTTCGTCAACAGGATCGCGGCATCCACGTTGATGCGCTGCATGTCGGCGATGTTCTTGTAGCTGAGCACCTTCAGCGGCCGGTTGAAGACGACGCCGGCGCTGTGAACCAAACCATACAGCGGCCCCGTCGCCTGCGCGACTTCCTTCATCCAGGCCGGGATCTTCTCGACGTCCGACAGGTCGAACGGGAAAGCGTGATGATTGCCGCTGTCTGCCAGAGATAAGGTCTTTGCGAGTTGTTCCGCATCCCGCGCCACTGCGGCGATTCTGGCGCCAAGCCGGCTCAGGTAGATGGCAGTCGCTCTGCCGATCCCCTTCGATGCGCCGGTAATCATCACCGTCTTTCCGGTGAGGTCGAGCGGATTGATCATGATTCAGACCGCGCGACTACGACCGCATCCTCCTCGACGACTGCCGCCTCCCGGGCCGCTTCCCGATCGACGTAAACGATGTCCGGCATCACCATTGGACCACAACGGAGCGCGAGCGCGCCCCAGCTCCAGCCGACCCCAAAACCGGCGAGTATCAGGTTTGCCGCTTCCCCACGGAGACGCGGCGCCAGCCGGTGGCTCATTGCCAGCGGAATCGACGCGGAACTGGTATTCCCAAATTCGTCCAGGCTCACGACCAGCTTCCCAGGCGCGATATTCAGCCGTTTCGCCAGGTGCTTGAGCATAAAGAGGTTCGCCTGGTGGGGCACAAGGGCATCCAAATCGCCGATTTGCCAGCCGGAGAGCGAAAGTACATCGTTCATCAACTGAGGCACCTGCCGGAGCGTAAAAGCGAACACCTCGGCGCCGTCCATGTGCACATCCAGGGGGGACCGGAGGACGCCGTCGGATGCGGGCCTGCGTTCCATCGCCGCAGCCGTGATGCGATTCCGGTACCCGCTGCCCGGGACGATCAGGTAGTCTCTGCCCGCGCCGTCCGTACCGGCCACGAAACTCATCGGAGGCGCGTTCTCATCGCGCTCCAATGCCGTTGCGGTGGCTGCATCGCCAAACAGAAAGGCTGTCCCGCGGTCGTGGGGCGAAGTAAACCGTGTGCTGGTATCCCCCGCCAGGAAGAGCGCGCGCTTCGGAGTTCCGGCCGCGAGCAGCGACGAACAAACCCAGAGACCATAGATGTACCCCGAACAACCGAGAGACATGTCGAACGCCGCGCACGTCTTAGGGAGACCGAGCCTGTCCTGCAGGCAGCAGGCAGTGGCGGGCGTGTCGTAGTCGTGCGTCTGCGAGACGACGACCAGAACGTCGATTGTGCGTGGGTCCCACTTCAACTCCTCGAGCAGCTTCACCGCGGCAGCGAAGCCCAGGTCCGAGGCGCACATGCCTGGGGGTGCTACCGATCGGTTGCGAACGCCCGTCATCTTTGCGATTTTCTCAGCCTCTCGCTCAGTGATTCCCGCACAATCCGCCGTCTCCGTTAAGGTGACTGTATTGGTCGGGATTGCGCTGGCTACTCCTGCCAGTCTTACGCCATAGATTCTGCTGGTCATGTTTTGGCCCCGCCAGGATTCTCCTCGGCATGGTTGCGTCCCGCAGAGCCCCTTCGGTTTCCCTGACGAGTTGCTTATCGGCAAATTGACTGGTTGCTTGACTACAGCGGGGACAATGGAGCGCCCGTTGGACGCCGGTTCAGGCAAGTCCTCCCCCGGCAGCGGCGCGTGATAGATTGGACTCAGTTATGGACCGTCAAACTTTTCTGCCTTTCCTCGATGAAGTCCTGGAGTTACCCCCTGGAACACTGAAGGGGCCCGAAAAGTTGGAGGACCTGGAGGATTGGAACTCCATGGCAATGGTCAGCTTCGTCGCGCTGGTCGACGAGCACTTCAACTACACGGTGTCTCCCAGGCAGTTCGTAAACTGTGAAACGGTAGACGATCTTCTCGGCCTGATCAAGCCGCTGGGCGCCGTCAATTAACGGTAGAATTAAGGGGTCCCCGGCGCCGCCCGGGTGACGGTTCCTATGCCCCAGGGTATGATGGCTCTTCTCGCGCCGGGTGGTGGTCTCGTCGACGCGCTGTTCGACGATACATTCGCCGGGATCCATCGACTGGACTGGTTTGACTGGGCGATGCTCCTGCCCTATTTCGGCGTGCTCATCATTCTCTCGGTGTACGGAGTGCACCGGTACGAGATCATCCGCTCCTACTGGAAGCACAAGAATAGTCTGCCCACCGAGCCTCTCCGGCGATTCGATTCCCTGCCTCCGGTTACCATTCAGCTCCCTCTCTACAACGAACGCTACGTGGTGGAACGGCTGCTGGAGGCCGTCCTCCAGGTGGATTATCCTCGCGAGTTGCTGCAGGTCCAGGTATTGGACGACTCGACGGACGACACGCATCCGTTCACCGAGGCACTCGTCGCCCGCTACCGGCTGGCCGGACATCCCATCGAGTATCATCACCGCGACAACCGGCACGGCTTTAAGGCGGGCGCGCTACAGGAAGGGCTGAAGACGGCAACCGGCGAAATGGTCGCCATCTTCGATGCGGATTTTGTGCCGCCGCGGGATTTTCTGCAAAGGACCGTCCACTGGTTTACCGATCCGAAAATCGGCATGGTGCAGACCCGCTGGACGTATCTGAACCGCCACTACAACCTGCTGACGGAAGTGCAGGCCATGCTGCTGGACGGCCACTTCGTTCTGGAACATGTCTCGCGCTGCGCCGGCGGGCTGTTCTTCAACTTCAACGGCACGGCCGGGATTATCCGCAAGCGGATGATCGACGACGCCGGCGGCTGGCAGCACGATACGCTGACCGAAGACTCCGACCTGAGCTACCGCGCGCAGCTCAAGGGCTGGAAGTTCATGTACATGCCCGACGTCGAGTGCCCCTCGGAACTGCCGGTCGACCTGCACGGGTTTCAGGTCCAGCAGTCGCGCTGGGCTAAGGGGCTGACACAAGTCGCGAAGAAATTGCTGGTCCGGATTTTGCGATCCGACGAACCGTGGCGGGTGAAGGTGGAGGCGTTCATGCATTTGACGCCTAATATTTCCTACCCGTTGATGCTGATTGTGACGATGCTCATGCTGCCGGTTATGATCTGCCGCTTCTACATGGGCTTGTTCCAGATGGTGGTGTTCGACCTCCCGCTGATCGTTGCCTCGTTCTGGTCCATTTCGGCCTTTTATGTCGTGGCGCACCGGGAGTTGTACCCGAAGGAATGGAAGAAGGCGGTTCTGCTGCTGCCCGCGCTGATGGCGGCCGGCGTGGCGCTTACGCTCAGCAACGCAAGAGCCGTCCTGGAAGCGATCTTCGGCTACCAGACGGAATTCGTGCGGACGCCAAAGTACGCCATCGGAGGGGGCCGGCAGAAGACTCGCATCGAGGCTAAGTACCGCAGCCGGAGCGGATGGATGCCGTATGCCCAGATTGCGGTGGCCTGTTATTTCGTGGGCAGCGTCGCATTCGCCATCGACACCTACAACTTCTTCGCTATCCCGTTCCTGCTGCTCTTCGTGTCGGGCTATTCCTGGGCGGGCTTCGGAACGCTCTGGGAGGAACACCGGAGCAAGGTCCGCTGGCAAAAAGCGCAGGCGGATGCACGGGCAGTGGCGCAGACGAGCTAGGTTGGCCTACAACGCATCCGGGCCAGGGAAATCTTCGTATCCCGCCGGCAACGCGCGCTTGTGGACGTTCGGCCGTTGTTCGTAATCGATGCGAACCGCCGGGACGAAGGTACCACGCCTCTGCGACTTGCCCGCTTCCTTCACGATCAAGCGGTCGTCCTTCAATTCGCCAATGTAATGCACGTCCGGACCGTAGATCTGCTTGCCGTCGAACCGCCCTACTTCCCGGCCGTCATAGGTGAACAGCGAGTCCCTACGGCGGTAGCCGAAACAGATTCCACTCCAGGTCCACAGCCATTCATTCAGAACCTTCTCCGAAGCGCTCACTTGGGTTGCCATTGTTCTTCCGGCCATTTCTTCCATTATAGCAGCCGGTTCCGCGGCGCCGCTATGGTGCGTGAAATGGACAGTTGTGGACTCGAGGAAGGGACTTGGAGCGGGAGACGGGATTCGAACCCGCGACATCAACCTTGGCAAGGTTGCACTCTACCAGCTGAGTTACTCCCGCGCGCGAAGTACATCCACATTCTCTCTCGGCGCCCACCGAGGTGTCAAACCTCCCGCTTCTGGTTTTTTTTCAATTCCGTGACAGGAGACCATCATCCTGTTTCAAGCCTCCCCTGTTCCGCTAGATTCTATTGTGCCGGACGGATGGAACAGGGTTGGTTTCGATTGTTTTACTACAGTTATAGTTTTCCATAAGCATATGTAAACAAAGGAGTAATTTTAAGTGTCGATCGTGTAAGTTGACGCTTCCAATCCGTGTACTTGTGTTATGCTGAAATTCCACAAACGAGATGGGAGCGTCATGGATCGCTCCCCGGGTAGCGGCGGGAAAACTCATTTCGGGCTGAAAGCAATCGTGTAATTTTCACAGTCTGTGGAAATCCTGTGCATGAGTTGTGCTTGGCTTAGGGGCGGGGATTGGCAATGAACGCGTGGGATCAAATTAAGCAACACCTGGAATCGAAGGTGAGCGTGGAAGCTTACCAAAACTGGATTCTGCGGACAGGCTTTCTGGGGCAGGAGAATGGCGTTCTTCGCGTCAGCGTTCCGGATCACGTGACGAAGGATTGGCTGGAGCAGGATTACGCCGCTCACATCCGGGTGGCTGTTTCCAATATGGCGTTGCCCATCGAATCCGTCGCCTACGAACTGGCGTCCGGGCAGCCTCGCTATACCGCTTTGCGGCACGACGCTCAGGACGGCGAGGAGTTCTCGCCAGCCAGCCAGTTGAATCCGAAATTCTCCTTCGAAAATTTTGTAGTGGGCTCTTGCAACCAATTTGCGCATGCGGCAGCTCAAGCGGTGGCGGCCACGCCATCCCGCAGCTATAACCCCCTGTTTATCTATGGGGGCGTGGGGATGGGCAAGACTCACCTGCTGCACGCGATCGGCCGCGCCCTGCTCCGGAATTACGCCACGATGCGGATCGTCTACACCTCCAGCGAACGGTTCATGAACGAGATGATCAGTTGCATCAAGACGGACCGGATGCCGCTGTTTCATCGGCATTACCGCTCAGCGGACGTACTGCTGATCGACGACATTCAGATCCTCGCCGGTAAAGAGCGGACACAGGAAGAATTCTTCCATACCTTCAACGAACTCTACGATCACCAGAAGCAGATTGTGGTGTCGAGCGACTCGGCGCCGAAAAGCACGCCAGGTTTAGTGGAACGGCTACGCTCGCGTTTTGAATGGGGATTGATGGTCGACATCCAGCCGCCGGACCTCGAAACCAAGATGGCCATCCTCGATAAGAAATCGGAGTCGGAGGGCGTCGATCTCCCGGAGGATGTTCGAGTCTTTATCGCGACCAAGACCAGGAACAACGTTCGCGAGCTTGAGGGCGCTCTGGTCAAGTTGCTGGCCTACTCATCGGTAACGGGCGCCCGAATCAATCTCCCGATGGCTCAACAGGTGCTGAAGCACCTGAACCAGAATCAGGAGAAGCGAATGTCCATCGACTCGATTGTGCGGGCCACTGCTGAGCACTTTCAGATGCAGCCATCTCAATTAAAGCAGAAGAGTAATGAACGCAAAATTACATATCCCCGCCAGATCGCGATGTACCTGGCGAAAGAACTGACGCGTTCGTCGCTACCCGAGATCGGCCGGGCCTTCGGTGGCAAGCACCATACTACGGTCCTTCATTCGGTCCAGAAGATCGACCATCTTCGGGCGCATGATCAGGATTTGAACAGAACTATCCACACGATAACCGACGCCATCCGTTAGAGAAACGATCGGTTTTCCGATGACCACCCCCGATACCTTGTTAAACCCTGTGGAGCGCTTTCCCGACCCTGAATTTGTCCACTGTCATGCAGTACGATTTAAACAGCTACATGTAGCCGGAAGGGTAAGGATTTGCTATAATTTAGGGAGATTTCAACATTTCAACAGGCCCTACCAATCCTGTTCCTATACAGGATTATTTCTAAAGGAAGAATCATACGGAGTCCGGCCCAATGGAATTCACCGTCAGCAAGTCTGATCTCGTTCGGGAGTTGAACCTCTCGCAGGGTGTGGTGGAGAAGAAGACCACCATACCAATCCTCTCCAATGTGCTGGTGGAAGCGTCCGGAGATCGGATCCTGCTTACCGCCACGGACCTCGAACTCGGCATTCGGTGCGGGTGTCCCGCTCGCGTCCAGAAACCGGGAGCGGGTACCATTCCGGCGCGGCGCCTGCTGGATTATGTGCGCCTCCTGCCCGAAGGGGACGTAAACGTCAAGCTCGGCGACAATCAATGGGCCAGCCTTTTGAGCGGCCGTTCCAGGACGCGCATCGCTGGGATGTCGCGGGAGAGTTTTCCCGAGTTGCCGCGGATGCCGGAAGCGCTGGCCGATATTCCCGCCGCGCTGCTGTCGAAAATGATCGCCCGTACCATCTTCGCTATCTCCAGCGAGGAATCGCGCTTCACGTTGAACGGCGCGTTGCTAATTCTGAAGCCGGGCAGCATTACGATGGTTGCCACGGATGGCCACCGCTTGTCGATGGTTGAGTATCCCACCGAGTTGACCGACGCCTACCGCGCTCTGCTTCCGCGCAAGGCGATGGGCGAGTTGCTCAAACTCATCGGGGATGCCGGCGACGAGGCTAAGATACATTTCTCGGGGGACGATAACCACCTATTTTTCGAACTCGGCGACCGCCTGCTGCTGTCCCGCAAACTGACGGGCAACTTCCCCGATTTCGAACGGGTACTGCCCAAAGACCAGCCGCACTCGATTACGGTGCAACGAGACGAGTTTCGCGCCGTCATCGAGCGCGTGGCGCAGTTTTCGGACGAACGCTCCCGCGCGATCCGGGTGCAATTCTGTCCCGGCGAGATTAAAGTACACTCCTCGATTTCCGAGACCGGCGAGAGCGAAGAGAGCATTGCGGTGGAGTACGACGGCCCGACGGTGGAGATCGGCTTCAACGCACAATACCTGATGGATTTTCTGCGCGCCGTTTCCGAGCCGCAGGTCGCGTTTCGATTCAAGGACTCGAACAGCGCCGGCGAGTTGAGACCGGCGGGAGAGACTTCCGGCGCGGTCTACAGGTATGTCGTGATGCCGATGCGGATCTGAGACAGCAGGTTTTCAATATGGCAACCAGAGAAATTGGGATAGGCACCGTGCAAGAGTACGATTCCAGAAGCATTAAAGTCCTCGAGGGTTTGGAAGCGGTACGGCTGCGCCCCGCGATGTATATCGGCTCGACGGGCGAGATGGGTTTGCATCACCTGGTGTACGAAGTGGTGGACAACTCCGTCGACGAAGCCCTGGCCGGTTATGCGACGGAAGTCAGCGTTACGATCCACATCGACAATTCCGTCACGGTCATCGATAACGGGCGCGGCATCCCCGTCGATATCAAGGAAGAGTTTGGGATCTCCGCGGCAGAGATCGTGATGACGAAGCTCCACGCCGGCGGGAAGTTCGATTCAAATTCCTACAAGGTCTCCGGCGGTCTGCACGGCGTGGGCGTGAGTTGCGTGAACGCGCTCTCGGAGTTGCTGCAGTTGGAGATTTGGAAGGATAAGTCGAGCTGGGAGCAGGAATACGAGCGCGGGATCCCGAAAGGGCGGCTCACCAAGACCGGAAAAGCGGGAAACAAAACCGGCACGAAGATCCGGTTCAAGCCCGATCCGACGATCATGGACGCGACCACGTTCAACTTCGACACGTTGTCGCAGCGGTTGCGCGAGCTGGCGTTCCTCAACAAGGGGCTCACTATCACGCTTACCGACGAGCGCGACGATCCTCCCAAGCAGCACCAGTTCCATTTCTCCGGCGGCATCGCGGAATTCATCCGCCACCTCAACAAGGGCAAAGCGGTACTGCACGACAAGCCGATCCACTTCGAGGGCGATCGCGAGATGCCGAATAACGGCACGCTCAATATCGAAGTTGCGTTGCAGTACAACGACTCCTACTCCGAGAACGTTTTCAGCTTCGCCAACAACATCAACACCGTGGACGGAGGATCGCACCTCAGCGGTTTCCGCAGCGCGCTCACGCGTACCATCAACGCCGCGGGCCAGGCCGCGGGCCTGTTCAAGGACGTGAAGGATAACCTGAGCGGCGACGACGTGCGCGAAGGGCTCACGGCGGTGATCAGCGTGAAGCTGCCGCAGCCGCAGTTCGAAGGCCAGACCAAAGGCAAGCTGAACAGCGACATCGCCGGTTACGTGGTGCAGTTGATCAACGAGAAACTGGGCGAGTTTTTCGACAAGAACCCCTCGGTGATGAAGAAGATTGTCCAGAAGGCGATCGACGCCTCGCGCGCCCGCGAGGCGGCCCGCAAAGCGCGCGACCTGACGCGCCGCAAGGGCGCTCTGGACTCGGGCGGGCTGCCAGGCAAACTGGCGGACTGCCAGGAGCGCGATCCCGAGCGCTGTGAGTTGTTTCTGGTGGAGGGCGAATCGGCCGGCGGCACGGCGAAGGCGGGGCGCGACCGGCGGTATCAGGCGATCCTCCCGCTGAAGGGCAAGATCCTGAACGTCGAGAAGGCCCGCTACGACAAGATGCTGGGCCACGAAGAAATCCGCTCCATGATCACCGCGATCGGAACCGGCATCGGCCAGGACGATTTCGACGCCGCCAAACTTCGCTACGGCAAGATCATCATCATGACCGACGCCGACGTGGACGGATCGCATATCCGCACTCTGCTGCTGACGTTCTTCTTCCGCCACATGCTGGAGTTGATCAAGCGCGGCAACGTGTTTGTCGCCCAGCCGCCGCTGTACTCCATCAAGAAGGGCAAGAGCGAGCGGTATATCAAGGACGACAAGGAGTTCGTCCGGGAAATACTCCGCCGCGCGACGGAGAACCTGCAGGTCGAGGTGGACGGGCAGACTCTGGAATCGGCCGAGCTCCGGAGTTTCCTGATGGCGCTGGACGAATACCAGCAGATCTTCCGGCGCATGGAGCGGCGATTGCGTGAAGCGAGCGTGGTGGAAGTTCTGACCGACGCTACTCTGCGCATCGACGCAAAAGCCGACTTCGCGGACGAAGCCGGGATGAAGGCCGCTCTGGAGGCCTTCCAGAACGGCAAGGTGCAGTCGCCGGCTATGGTTCCCGACGACGAGCACGAGGGTGCCTGGCGGATCACGTACCGCGACCACACCAATGCCGAGCGAGCCATCGATATCGAACTGGCCGGGCAGCCCGAATATCGGCGGCTGCGTTCGCTGGCCAAGCAAACGGCCAAGTACAACCGACCGCCGTTCAAGGTTGTGCGCGAGAACGGCGCGCAGCAAATCGACACCTGGCGCGATCTTCTTGGCCACATCAAGACGGAAGGCACGCGCGAAGTAAACGTCAAGCGCTACAAAGGCCTCGGCGAGATGAACGCCGGGCAACTCTGGGAAACCACGATGAACGCCGAGACCCGGACTCTGCTGCGGATAACCGTGGAAGACCTGGTCCAGTGCGACGAAATCTTCACCACCCTGATGGGCGAGGACGTGGAGAACCGGCGCAAGTTCATTGAAGAAAACGCGCTGGACGTCCGCAACCTCGACGTGTAGTCCGTTGTGGCGCACGTACGAGTACGTGCCGCGTCGCCAGTCATGGCGACGCCTTGCCACCGGGGAGCGCGTCTACGCTCTACACATAAATCCTCTTCACCCGCGCGTGAATCCCGCACAGCACGCCGTACGAGATGGTCCCCGCCGTGCGCGCCATCTGCTGTGCATCGATGCTTAGTCCGCCCTCGGTTCCCAACAGCGTGACGGCATCGCCCGGTTGCAGCCCGGGAGTCTGGCTGATGTCGATGGTTGTCAAATCCATCGAGACCGCGCCGATGATCGGAGCGAACTTGCCCCCCGCGATCACCCGGCCGCGGTTCGACAATCGGTGCGGAATGCCGTCCGCATAACCGGCGGCCAGTACTGCGATCCGCATCGGACGGCTGGCGCGGTACATCCCGCCGTATCCCACCAGCCAGCCTTGCGGAATATCTTTCACCGCGAGAATGGCGGCCTTCCACGCGAGCGCCGGCTTCACGTTCAGCAATTGCCGTGGGGCCTCGCCGCGCGACGGTGAAACGTATCCGTAAATCGCATGACCCGGGCGGACCATTGTGCCCCAGGCGTCCTTCCGGCAGTACGCAATCGGGATGCTGCTCGAGAGGTGGACGTAATCGAAATGGATTCCCGCCGCCGCGACGCCATCACAAATCGAGCGGAAGCGTTCGATCTGCTCTGGAGTTTGAGAACTGGAGTAATCCGCCGCGGATGCGAAATGCGTCATCAGCCCTTCCAGGCGTGCCCATGAATTCCCGAGAATAGCGGCCGCTACCTCGGAAGCGCTGGCCCGCGTCCCCAGCCGTCCCATCCCGCTGTCGATCTTCAGATGGTAAGGGACGATCTGTTCGCGCTGCGCGGCCAGACGGTCCAGCTCCGCGATGTCGGCCAGCGTGTGAATGACGGGCGTCAGACCAAATTCGAGCAGAGCGGCCCGCTCCGACGGAAGAAAATCGGCCATGACGAGGATCCGCGCGCCGATGCCGGCCTCCCTGAGGGCGCAGCCTTCTTCCACGTTGCCGACACACAGCCATCGCGCGCCTTCGTTCACCAGCACCCGCGACACTTCAACAGCGCCGTGCCGGTAGGCATCCGCTTTCACCACCGGCGCGATTTCCACGCCTGGGCCGGTGATCTCGCGGACGGCCCTGAAGTTCCCGGCGATCTGGCTGCGCGAGACCTCCACCCACGAACGGAACGGCTGCGGCATCACCATTTCATTTTTTCACGAGACTCTCGAGCAGGCGCTCGTACGCGTCGGTCACGGCCTCCCAGTTGTACCGGTCCCGAACGCGCTGGACCGCTTTCGCTCGCCAGGCGTTCCGTTCCTCTTCTGGCATCGCCAGCACTTCCCGCATTCGATCCGCCAGGTTCTCGTGATCGAACGGGATACCCGCGCCGGCCGCGACCTCCGCATTCTCAGTATTGTCGAGGTACAGGGTGAGAGCGCCGCGGCCCATGTTCTCGATGAGGGCCGGATGCGTGCCTCCGACTTCGGTGGCGTGAATGTACGCAAGACAATGCGAACCGAGTTCTTGATAACCCTGGCCGTAGATCGCCCCGGGGATGACCACCCGGGAATCGGCGGTGTCCCGGACGCGCGCGATGTACTCCGGCGCGTATGGCGCATCGCCGACGAGAGCCAGCCGGCAATCGGTGACCAGGCGTTCGAACGATTCCCGCACATAGAGCGCGTTGTTCTCCGGCTCCATGCGGCTGACGTAGAGGAAGTAGCGGCCGGGCTCGAGGCCGAGGCGGTCCGGAGCTTCCGCCGTCGGCGTCTTCCCGATATCCGCGCCGTAGGGGATCATCGTCGAAGGCTGGCCGTAGCGTTCCCGATAATATCGCTGGATCTCGCTCGCGTCCGTTACCACCGCGTCGGGAAAGACCGTGGCCAGGCGCTCCGAGATCGCGTACCAGAGCTTGGCGATCCGGTTCCACTTCTTCCGGTTCCTCTCCAGTCCGTCCACATTCAGGGCGACGCCGATACCCGCGAGGCGCGGCATCCAAGTGAAAATGGCATTCGCCGCGTTGCAGTAGAGCACTGCGTCTCGCCGGTGCGAGAGCAGATGAAAGGTGGAGACCAGCGTATGCGCGACGGTATCCAGATACTTGTGGCGAATGGTGGGAAGAAACGTAAGGTGAACACCGCGGTAAACCGGGGCGGCGGCGCGCTCGCGGCAGTACACCGTTACATCATGCCCGCGGCTGGCGAGCCGGGTGGACAACTCCTCGGCGAAGGTCTCGAAGCCTCCATAGCTTGCGGGAATCCCTCGCGTGCCAAGGATGGCCAGCCGTAGCGGCCGCACGTCAACTGCGCGCCGCGCGGGAGCGTGAAACCACTTTCTGCTGAACGCGCGCCGGGCGGCTTACCGGCTCATAGGAAAACCAACTCGCCATGTACTGGTCCGAGGCGCGGCGGCGGGCCATGATTTCCTGGCGCTTCACGATGAACCGGCGCCAGTTCGACGCGACATACCATAGGGCCTTCAGAGAACTCTGTTCCCGTACCAGGCAGCAGCCCAGGACGATCAGATCCCGCGCCGTGATCGAGAGCCAGTTCCGGCGGTAGAGATCCGGCGTCATGTTCTTGATGCGCATCAGGAAGCGGTTCTTCACCGAGTGCATGTTAATGACCGCCGGCAGAGCGCGCCGGTTGCCTGGCAGAACATTGCGAACGTGATAGCCGCGCGCGTGCGGGGTGTAAATGCACCGCCAGCCCAGCAACTGGGCGCGCCAGGCGACATCGGCGTCCTCGCGGTACACGAAGAAATCGGGATCGAAGAATTCGCCGTCGATGGATACGTCGTCGATCATCGTCCGGCGGTAGAGCGCGGCCGCCGCGGTCGCGCCGAAGACATACTCGTGGTTGAGAAAATGCCCGTTGTCCACTTCCTGGCTGCCGCGATCCAGATGCCGCAGCATCGGAGTGAAGTAAATGCCGGTGGAATCCACCAGCGGCTTCTCGGGCAAATCAAAAGTGGCCAGTATCGCCAGAAGCTTGCCGCAGATGGTGCCGATCTTCGGGTTCATCCCGCCCGCGTCCACCAGCGCTTGAATGAAATCGGGCAGCAGCAGCAGATCGGGATTCAGCGTTAGAACCCAGTCGCCCCGGGAGATCGCGATGGCCTGATTCTGCGCCGCCGCAAAGCCGATGTTCTCGTCGTTGTAGACGATGGTGCAGCGGTCTTCGAACTGTTCGAGGATATCGACAGTTCCGTCCATCGAGGCATTGTCGATGACGATAATGTCGCGGCTCGGGTACCTTTGGGACAGGACCGATTCCAGGCATCTTTTGATGAAGCGCCCGCTGTTGTAGGTCACTATCGTGACGGATACAGAGTCGTTCAGAGCCATGCAGTAGTAGTCTTCATTCCTCGTGGCTAACCCACCGGGTGGGACAAACTGCTTGGTCCCTCAAGATTGTCTTCGCTTGCCGGACGCACATTCCGTGGGATTGGCTCCCTGCCAAACAGGAGGCAGAAAACCGCAAGGCGAAAAACCCTGCCGTACGCAGCGATGGGCACCCCGCTCCGTTTCAGAATAGGTTCCACGAACATTCTTAAAACGGCCCCCGTAACCACGGCCATGCTGACAGCCCTAAACTGCGGGCGGGGAAGGTACTTCCCAGCATACCTCAACAGGCCGCCATACCAATAGCGCGCACGAAACTCAGGAGGGATCCCCCCCACCGAATGCGCGCCCGTGTGACGCGCACGGACCCCGGATTCATACCAAAATCTGTGACCTGATTCGGCCGCACGACGGCAAAAATCGACATCCTCGAACCAAACCGGGTAAAATCCCTCGTCAAACCCGCCCAACTTCTCGAAAACGTCCCGCCGAACCAGGAGGAAGGCACCCGCGGGTTGCTCGACCGGACCCGGCAGCTTCAAATCGCGATCCAGATAACGGTAGGAGCGGTTCACTGGGTTCGTAGGCCATAGGACATTTAACCCGAGCACCTCGAATACCAACGTCCAAGCCGTCGGAAAGCGTCGAATCGTAAAGCCGACCTGCGTCGTTCCGTCCGCGTTTACGAGTCGTCCGGCGGAAGCCCCATACTGCTCCGCCGCCCGGATCAAGGATCTAAGATCGTCCAAAAGCACGGCATCCGGGTTCAAAATCAACAGATAGGGAGAGCTGGCGGCCGCCGCGCCCTGGTTCACCGCCGCCGCAAAACCAAGGTTCGTTTTGTTCTCGATCAGGCGTACGTTCGAAATACTACAAATGTCATTAATAGGCTCACCGGTGGAGCCGTTATCCACCACGACGACCTGCTCCATATCGTGGAGCGCCGCGAGACACTCCCGGATTACCGCACCGGAATTGTGAGTGACTACAACGGCCGAAACAGGATGCACTGTCTCACTTTCCAATCAACCGGAAATACCAGCGCCAGTAGGTGTCGAACCCCGCCTGGCTTTGAATCTGCCGGATTGTTCGTTCGCTTTCTTCCACGGCCATCCGCACGGCCTCATAGCCGGACCTGTCGCGGCTCCAGGCCGCATAATGCCGGAGGCCTTCGATCTTCCCCCGCAAGGCCGCCATTCCGGCACCGCGACGGAAAGCCAAAAGAAGCCAAAGCAATTGACCGACCAGCGCAGGCCCGGGATTTCCAAATCTTAAGTGTTTGCAGTACAGTAACATCTGGTTCCGGGCAATCAGGCGTACCGTTCCTTTCCGCCACGCCCCGAGTGTCGCGCTTCCGGCGTGCAAGGCGACGGCCGCCGGAACGTACCACCCGGTCGTCCCCCGAGCCGCACAACGCAAACACCAATCCACGTCCTCCAGGTAAGACTCGAACCGCTCGTCCAGGCCGCCGATTTCCGCGATCGCCGACCGCTGCAGAAGAACGGCGGTGAAGGGCGCGAACTGGATCCGGAGCGGGGCGCTCCATTCCGGGCCGTCGGGCCGCTGGTTACCGACCCGCCATGCCGTGCCAGCCCGGGACAACAGGTCATACGTGCCATCAATGGCGTTCGGGTTTCCCGCGTCGAGCAACTTACCCGTGGCGAAGCCGGCATTTTTTGCGTGCGCAACTCCTACGATTGTAGAAATCCATTCTCGCGGGAGTTCGACATCATTATTCAGGACCGCAACCCAGTCGCTGGAAGCGAGGGCCAGGCCGTGGTTTACCGCCGCCGCAAAGCCTAGGTTCCGGGGGAGGCGAACCGTCAGGGCCCCCGCGGCTTCGGCGATTTCGACCGAAGCGTCGGCGGAACCGTTGTCGACTACGATGACCCGCTCCAGCGGGTACGTTTGCAGCCGGAGTCCGTCGAGTAGACGGCTGAGGAGGTCCGCCCGGTCCCAGGTGGGTACGACGGCCGTGACAGTTCCGAAGGAGGAAGTCACGCACTAAACCTCTTCTTCACAAGAAAGAGAAGGTTGTAAATCCCGTCCCGCCAGGGGTTTAGCTTAATTTCTCCAAGCCGGGAAGTGTACTGCACAGGGATCTCCGCAAACCGGATCCGGGAGTTTTTCAGGGCTTCGATCTTGATCTCCTCCGAAAAGGCCATACTGTCGGATTCCAGCGTCATCCCAGCCAGGATGGACCGGCGCAGCACCCACATTCCCGATTGCGAGTCGCGGACCCACCGGAAATACAGGATGCTCATGGCCAGCGACAGGACGAGATTGCCCATCTTGTGCTTGAAACTCATCGCGCGCCGGTCCTGGACGGGGAACCGCGATGCGTTCAGAAAATCGACCTCCAGGTGGAGGAAGGCTTCGAGCAGGTAGGAGAGGGCGTCCGGCGGATACGAGTGGTCTCCATCCAGCGTTACGATGATGTCTCCCGTCGCCTGGCCGAATCCTCTCTTATAGGCGCGCCCGTAGCCTCGGACGTTCTCGCGGATCACCAGCGCGCCGAAGGTCGCGGCAACATCGGCCGTCCGGTCCGTCGAGCCGTTGTCCACCACAATCGTCTCATCCACGAACGGCGGCAGGCGCCGGAGCACTTTCTCGATCCCCTGCTCCTCATTCAGGCACGGTATAACAACCGTGATTCTCAGGTCCTTATACATGCGGGGAGAGCGGGTCCGGTATGATGATAGCATGCGGTCGATTCTGTCCTTGGGTGCTATCTTGTTGTGCTCACTCGCTTATGGCGGCTCGTCGGTCCGAACGATTTACATGATGTCGATGGGCAGCGGCCTCGATCAGTACCTCGCGGCCCGCATCGCCAAGGACGGGCGCTACGTCGTCGTGACCGATCCGCAGCTCGCCGATGCTATCTTCACCGACCAGATCGGAGAGCATTTTGAGCGCGAATTGGACCATCTGTATCCTCCCCCCGCGAAGAAGGACGACTCGGAGTCCACCGGATCCGGAAAGCAACGCGAGAGAGTAGGCGGGTTCTCGCGAGGCCGCGGCACTGTGTTCCTGGTGGACCGCTCTTCGCGCGCCGTGATCTGGTCCACCTACGTGCCTGCCGGGACTTCGCGTCCGAGAGATGTGGAGAAGCGTGCCCGGCATATAGCCGACCTGCTAAAGAAGGAGCTGAAGGACTCCCCCGCTCAGCCCTGACGCATTCTCACGACCGTGGCGGCATAGCTCGCCACCAACTTCGTCGTCATCCCGACGGTATCCCGGTTCTGAACGACATAATCCCGCGCACGCCGGGCAAGTTCTTCCGCACGCTCGCGATTCGTCAGCAGTTTGACCACCTTGCCGGCAAACTCAGCCGGATCGTCCGCAAGCTCGCAGATCTCCCCGTCCTGGTCCGTCAGCCCCTCGGCCCCCAGCCGCGTTGAAACGACCGGTATGCCGGCGGCGAACGCTTCCAGCAGTTTCACCCGCACGCCGGAGCCGCTCAGGATGGGACAAACGAATACCGAATAGCGCGCGAGCGGTCCCCGCACATCCTCGACAAAGCCGGCCAGATCCAAATTCGTCCGCCCGTGAGCCGGCAGAGAATGGTCCGCCGGCGGCTCGGAACCCACGATTTTCAACCGGCTCTCCGGAAGCCGGGCCAGCACCCGCGGCAACACCAGGCGGAGAAACCAATCGAGCGCCTCCCGGTTAGGAACATGCCGGAAACTGCCGAGGAAAAGCATCGTGCCGGGTTCGCGACCGTTCAGGCGGAACTCATAGTGGCTCGTGTCGATCCCGGCGCGCACGTCATCGTCGATTCGACCCCGCAGTTGCGGGAGAAACGATTCCAGGTACTCGCGGTTTTCGCGGCTGCACACTTGTACCCGGTCGGCGCGCGGCAACCGCAGCGCCTCGAAGCGTAAGGCCCGCAGGTATTCGAACGACGCTTTGATTTTTGCGCCGGAGTAGGGAAGTCCGCGGGCGATGGACTGGAAATAAATGTCGTGCTCGAAGACAATGCTCGGGACGTGGCGGAAACCGCCGGCGTATTGCGCCAGGGGAGTGTATTCGAGCTGAAGGACGTCAATCCCCTTCGTCAGAATCTGCCGGTGAATCAGCCATTCCAGGTCCGCGTTCCGGAACGCGGTGACGGCGTAGGGCTGTATCGACGCACGCCGCGCGATCCGGTAATCCGTGCGGACGAGGAACTCGACGGTGGAGACCTCGTTCCGGATGGGCTGATGAGGTTCCAGCTCGTGGGGCCAGTCGAGCATGACGATCAGGTGCAGATCCACCACTTTCGCCAGCTCGACCACGGTCTGATACATGAACACGCCGCCGCCGTGCACCGGAGGATAAATAGGATACGGGGAAACGAACAGCACCTTGAGCTTCGCGGGGCGGGCGGGGAGATTCGCAAACCGGTCCCGAAAGTAGCCGCCCATCGGACGCAGGAAGGCCTCGGAATCGGAGATCGCCGCCAGTGCCTGGGCGCGCCGGCGCGAACGAATCACCGCCGGAATTTGCCGGAACGCGCTCCAGAACCCCGCGAGATTCGGCCGGAGCGGCGCATCGCCGAACACGGCGCTGAAGATCCCCGCGGAGAATGTCGCGGCGAAATGCC
Organism: Acidobacteriota bacterium; assembly: GCA_025353165.1. Taxonomy (GTDB): domain Bacteria; phylum Acidobacteriota; class Terriglobia; order Bryobacterales; family Bryobacteraceae; genus TMP-7. The sequence goes on from JANXRE010000072.1 coordinate 47,815, forward strand.
CGCCTAGCCGGCGCCACTCGTGAATGTTCTTCCAACACCAGAGCAGATAATTCTTCCTGAGAACAGCTCGTATTTCGGCGTCCGCGAATTTCTTCCCGATGGTGCCGCGGTGCTCGTGCCACACCCGGCTGTCCGGCTGATACAGAACTTTCCAACCCCGCTTCCACGCCATGTAGCCGAGATCTGTGTCCTCCAAATAGAAGGGAGCCAGGATTTCGTCGAAGCCGCCAAGCTCGAGAAACTTGCGGCGGTCGAAGGCGCTGGATCCTCCTCCCGCATAAAAACAGGGAAAGGCCTCTTTGATTTGGGGATCGTCGCGGTGGCGAACCCGCAACTGGCCGTTCTCCCACCACCCTTGCGTCAGGCCGGTTTCCTCTCGCGGCTTCGATGGATCGGTGAAGAAGATCTGGCACGATACCGCAAAAATCGTGCCGTCCGAGAAAGAGCCCAGTAGCGGAGCCAAGAAATCCGGCGCAACACGCATGTCGTTGTTGAGCAGGACCGCGATGTCGTTCCGCCCGGCGCGGAATCCCGCATTCGAGCCGCCTCCGAAACCGAGGTTGGTTTCCAGCGCGAGCACGCTGACGGAGGGAAACGCCAGACGCACGAATTCGGCGCTGCCATCCGACGATCCGTTGTCGACCACGATGATCTCGTTGCGCGGATTTCCGGCGAGCGCTTCGACGACCGATGGCAGGTACTTTTCCAGGAGATCTCTGCCATTCCAGTTCGGGATCACGACACTCGCCGCCGACGTGTCCGGCCGGGAGTCCCGTGCGAGAGGCTTTCGGCCTCGAAAACGCGCGGCAAGATCGGAGGCGGCGAGGGCTCCGGCGGCGATCGGGAACAGAAGGGGCGAGAACAGGAGCAGCGCGAGGCGGCCCAGGATCGTCGCGAGCCGTTTCATCGCCCCAGATCGGGACCCAGGCCAAGCGTCCGCCCGAGTCGAAGCCAGCGCGATTCACGCGCCATGGCCAGCAGCCCTTCCAGTTCGTTCACGCGGTTGGCCAGAAATCGCCCGGTGCTCTCGAGTTCCCGAACCATCTGCTCGTATCCGCTGACGACCTCCCGGCCCCTTTGCTGCTCGGTGAGCAATGCGTCTTGCACCTCGACGATCCGCGCCTGCGCCTGCTTCCACAGCTCGGAGGTATCGAGCGCCCAACGATTCTGCTCCTCCAGATGAGCATTCAACCGTGTGTGAGCGTCGGACAGGCCAGCCAGCTCGGTCTTCGTGTCCTCGAGCTGCCCTTCGAGCAAGGCGATATGCTGCTCGCGTTCGCGAAGCAGATTCGCCGCCCGTGGCACGAAGACGAACGTGCGCGGGAGGGTGAGCTCCGGCTTGCGTCCGCACAGCGCCACAAAGAAGTTCGCAGTGTCGCGTGAACCGGATGCCGACTCGAGGGAAATTCCGGGTTCCGGAAAAATCCGGTGCGGATAGAACGCGATGCACTCGGTGCGATTCTGCAGCAAAAGGGTGACACATGGAAACACGGCGCGCAGAGCGGCTTCGAACTCCGCTGCGTCGAATTCATGGGCGTGGAACGGATTCGCGCCGGCGCTCCCGCGGGAGGCGGTGTAGTAAAGCCGGTTGGGAGTCGATAAGATCGCCGCGCCTTCCTCGGTGAGCACCCGGGCCGTCTCGGCAAGAAGCCCGTCCCAATCTTCAAGGTGCTCGATGACCTCGAATGCGGTGACCAGGTCGAACGCGGCGTCCGGAAAGGGAAGGCTCGTGGCCGTTGCCTCCTCGAACGCCAGGTTCTCCATACGGTAGTGCTCACGCGCGTGCCGGATGGCATCGGCGGAAATATCGACCCCGGTCACGCGTGTCGCGGATTGGGCCAGGTGCGCCGCGCCATAACCGGCGCCGCATCCCAGGTCCAGGACGCGCTTCCCGCTCGCATAGAGCGAGGCGAAGGCGTAGCGTGCGAAGTGCTCGTTCCACAGATCGGCGCTCGTTTCGCCCGGTATCAGCCGCTCGCCCGTGAATTCGCTCACCGCTCCACCGGTACCGCCACGCGGCACTTCAGATGCATCGTTCCGTAAATGGGCCCGTCCGACGGCGACATTTGCAATGCGATGGCATTGTCGATCCAATCGCAGATGGCGTAGCTGTGCAGCGTCCCGTCTGCGATAGCGGGCGAGAAGGAGAAGGTGGTGGCGTACAGCGCCGGTATCTCAAGATGAAAATCCACGGTCTGGATATCCCCCGGCCGGAGGGGCGCCAGGACGTATCCCTCCCGGGTCGTGTTGGTTCCGGCGAAGTCGACGCCCAGGTGGTTCCGCATCATGAATCCAACAATCGGGAAAGGAATATCCGCTTTCGCACGCACGCTGATGCGAACGATAGCGGCGGTGTTGGGCTCGAGAATACCCGCTGGCGCGCCGCTCTCGTCCAGGATCCGAATGCCGACGATCTCGGCGCGCCCGTCGCCGAACCGGTGATCGATGTTCGGGATGGACGTGACGATTTCTGGAAGGTCGGCCCGCGGAACCGGAGTGGGCCGGTGATGGGCCACGTAGGCGGAGTCCTTCTGGGTCATGGCGGCCAGGTATTTCGAGACCACTCTGTCGGTCTCGCCAATCTCGCGAAGGCAGCCTTGATCCAGCCACAGAGCGCGATCGCCCAGAGCTTTCACATCGCCGGTCGCGTGGGAGACCAACAGGATCGTGACACCCCGCGCGCGAAGTTCATGGACCTTGCGCATGCATCTTTGACGGAAATAGATATCGCCGACGGCCAGCGCTTCATCTACGAGCAGAATATCGGGATCGACATGGATCGCCACCGCGAACGCGAGACGGACGAGCATGCCGCTCGAGTAGGTCTTGACGGGCTGATCGATGAATTCGCCGATTTCGGCGAATTCAATGATGTCCCGATACTTGCGGTCCATATCCTTACGGGAGAACCCGAGAATGGCGCCGTTCAGGTATATGTTGTCCCGTCCGGAGAACTCCGGGTTGAAGCCGGAACCGAGTTCGAGCAGCGCCGAAACGCGTCCGTTCACGGCTACCGCGCCCGACGTCGGCGCCAGAATGCCGGCGACGATTTGCAGGAGCGTGCTCTTCCCCGAGCCGTTCTCGCCGACGATGCAGAACGTTTCGCCGCGCCGGATATCGAAGGATAGTTCCCGCAGGGCCCAGAAATCCCGGTGAAACGAAACACGGTTCAGGGTGAGGAGTTCTTTGAGGCGGTTGCCTGGAGAGTCATAAATCGAGTAGCTTTTCGAGACAGCGCTGAACTCGATGACCGGCACTAGGTTCAATGTAGCAGAAATGAAAAAGGGCGACCGCCAACACCTGCTCGCGCTAGACGCGCTGATTCGCGGTTAGGCACCGCTGGCCGTATCACTGCGTTGCGATAACGCTGAGATTTGGCGCGCTCGCGTAAGGACTTTCAGGGAGCTGGTAGCCGCCCGGGTCGTGTTCGTTCTCTATTGGACCCTCCTCGAAACGATGCGGTGTCGGGATGGACTACCGGGTCCATCCTCGACTCCAATATGCGCCCGTCTCGAGTGCTTGTCAAGGGTCAAATGGGATAAGATGAAAAAGGCCTCGCCGGTGTAGCTCAGGGGTTAGAGCGACGGTCTCATAATCCGTAGGTCGGTGGTTCAATTCCACCCGCCGGCACCAACCTAACTTTCCCGAACAATCTGCGTGTAGATGCGGTCGAGATCGTCTTGCGAGTAATACTCGATCTCGATCCGGCCGCGCCTGTCGCTCAATTCCACCACGCGGACCCGCGTGCCGAGTACGCGCTCCAGCTCAGTCACGGCGGCCTGAACGTTAGGATCGACGGATTTTGGCTTCGCCCTCACCTTCGGCGCGATCTGCTCTGTAATTTTTCTTACTAAACTTTCGGTTTGTCGTGTAGATAACGATCCAGCCACGATTCGCTTCGCAAGGTCGATCTGTTGTGCCGGATCGGGGATACTGAGGAGCGCCCGCGCCTGACCCATCGGCAGCCTCGCATCCGCTACGAATTGCTGGACCTCCGCGGGTAGTTTCAGGAGGCGTATCGTGTTGGCAATGGAGGACCGGTCTTTACCCGTCCTGCGCCCGATCTCCTCGTGGGACAGTCCCATCTCGTGAGAGAGGCGGTCGAAGGCATGTGCGGCTTCAATCGGGTTGAGGTCCTCGCGCTGGATGTTCTCGATGAGCGCGACTTCGAGGAGTCTCTCCTGGGCAAAGTCCTGCACGACGGCAGGAACGGTCTGCAGACCGGCCAGTTTGGCCGCACGCCAACGCCTCTCTCCCGCGACCAGTTCATAATGGTCGCCGATCCGGCGGACGATTAGCGGTTGTATGATGCCGTTGGCGCGTATGGACTGGGCCAGTTCTTCTAACCGATCGGGCTGGAAGTTGGTTCGAGGCTGCTCGGGATTAGGCTCGATCTCGCTCACGGGGATTTGCGAGGGAGACAAGCGATGTGTGGCCGCCGCTTCTCCGGCACTCGTCAGCGCGGGCGCTAGCCGGGAAGGCAGGAGCGCCGAAAGACCCTTACCCAACGCTCTGCGCTTCTCTGGTCCGCTGCTCATTGGCGATGATCTCCTTCGCGAGCTTGATGTAGCATTCCGCTCCCCGGGAACGAACGTCATAGAGGAGAATCGGTTTGCCGTAGCTGGGAGCCTCAGCCAGGCGGATACTCCTTGGAATGATGGTCTTGAAGACTTCTTCCTTGAAAAACTCCCGGAGATCGGCCGCGACTTGACGTGTGAGGTTGGTGCGGTCGTCGAACATCGTGAGGAGCACGCCCTCGATTCGAAGGGGGTGTTGAAATGAGTCGCGGACGCGATCTACCGTATCGAGGAGCTGCGAAATGCCCTCGAGGGCGAAGAATTCGCATTGGATCGGGATAAGGACAGAATCGGCGGCAACCAGTGCGTTGAGGGTGAGAAGGTCGAGGGCCGGCGGGCAGTCGATCAGGATGTACTGGTAGTTTTTGCGGATACCCGCCAGCGATTGGCGGAGGCGGAATTCACGGTGGGGTTGGTCGACGAGCTCGAGGTTAGCTGCCACCAGATTCTTGTCCGCGGGCAGAATATCCAGGCCTTCGCACTCGGTCGGTTGCAGCGCGAGCGCCGGATCTGTATGAGCTAGAAGGACATCGTAGATGGTGCGAAGACCCTCGACCTTGGAGATTCCCAGACCTGTGGTGGAGTTGCCCTGTGGATCGGAGTCGACCAGGAGTACCTTGAGATCGTTGGCGGCGAGGGATGCCGCGAGATTAATAGCAGTGGTGGTCTTGCCAACTCCGCCCTTCTGGTTGGCGATCGCGATGACTTTGCCCACTTGCCCTCGATGGTATCACAGCGGTTCCCTCAGAATGTTCCACGTGGAACTGTTTCACGTGGAACACGCCAACACCCTGCGGTCACCCCAGGGAAGAGGTGTAATCTCGAAACCGCTAAGCCCGGAAGCGTCGTCCGCGCCGATCAGCAGCCCGAACCTACCCCCGAGACGCAAAGCCAAAACCTCCGGAACCGCGACCGCGCGGGAAACCACCCAATCGTACCCCCCCGAGATGTTCTCCGCCCGCTGACCCAGCACACGCACGCCTGGCAGGTTCCGGGCGGCCTCGCGCAGGAAAACCGCCTTCCGTTGATTCGATTCCACTAGATCGAACCGGCAGTCCCCCCGCAGAATGGCTGCTGGAACACCCGGGAACCCCGCGCCCGATCCCACATCCGCCACGGATCCCGCCGTCAGCCGCTGCGCCAAAAACAGCGATTCCCCATAGTGCCGTGTGGCCGCCTCTACAGGATCCGTCACCGTCGTGAGATTCATCCGGCTGCTCCATTTCAGAAGCAGCTCGAAATGCGCCTCCAACCGCCCGATCTGTTCCTCGGAAAGAGGGACGTGCGGGACTACCCGCTCCCGCAGCGCGTTACCGAGTGACGTTGAGATAGACATCCAGTATCGCCACGGCGGCTGGCGTCACCCCTGGAATGCGCCCCGCATGGCCAAGAGTCCCCGGGCGAACCCGGTTCAGCTTCTGGCGAACTTCGTGCGACAGCCCGGGCACCGCCTCATACGCAAATTCCTGCGGAATCGTCCGCCGCTCGGAATCCCGCAAACGCTCCACTTGGCGCTCCTGCTGCGCCATGTACCCGGCGTACTTGAACTCCGTTTCCACCGCCGCCAATACCCCGGTATCGGCAGCCTCACCCAGCATCTCCTGGATCGCGCCCTCCAACATTCGTATTTTGGCTTCGTTCCTTCGCAGCCATACCGCCAGCGGCGGCCGGTCATCGGAGGACAAGGCCAGCACAGGCCACCGCCCGGGATCTGCCTTCGTCTCTTGAAGCCAGCGGAAAACCCGTTGCTTTTGCAGGGACTTATGCTGAAACCGCTCCCACCGGACATCGCCTACCAGCCCGGCTCTCCGCCCCACCGGCGTCAGCCGCTCATCCGCATTGTCGATCCGCAGCCGCAGCCGGAACTCCGCCCGCGACGTGAACATCCGATACGGCTCGTCGGTGCCCTTGCTGATCAAGTCGTCCACCAGAATCCCTACATACCCCTCATTGCGCGCCACAATCACCGGGTCCCGGCCCCCCGCAACCGCCGAGGCGTTCAGGCCGGCCAGCAACCCCTGACACGCCGCCTCCTCGTACCCGGACGTCCCGTTGATCTGGCCCGCCAGGTACAATCCCGCAATCGACTTCACCTGCAGCGTGTGATCCAGTTCCCGCGCGTCCACCGCGTCGTACTCAATGGCATAGCCCGGACGCATCATCTCCGCGTCCTCCAGACCTGGAATGCTGGCCACCATTGCCTGTTGCACATCAATCGGCATGCTTGTAGACATCCCGTTGACGTAAACCTCATAGGTGTCCAGGCCCTCCGGCTCAAGAAAAATCTGGTGCCGCGGCCGGTCCGGAAACTTGACGAACTTGTCTTCAATTGACGGACAATACCGTGGCCCAATCCCCTCGATCTGTCCGCTATATAACGGTGAACGGTGGATATTGTCCCGCACAACCTGGGCCGTCACATTCGTAGTGTACGCTATATAACATTTGATCTGTTCCCGCTCAATCCGATCTGTCAAAAAGGAAAACGGCGTCGGCACCGGATCGCCTTCCTGCGTATCGAACCGCGACCAGTCGATCGTCCGCCCATCCAACCGGGGCGGCGTACCTGTTTTCAAACGCGTCCATTGCAGTCCGAGGGTCCGTAGCTGCTCCCCCAGCAGATTGGAAGGCGCCTCTCCGTTCCGTCCGCAGTGAACCTTCTGCTCGCCCACGTGCGCCAGCCCGTTTAAGAACGTTCCGGTGGTCACGATGACAGCCCCGCACTCGAGCGAGCGTCCGTCCCGCAACAAAACCCCGGTGACACGCCGCCGCCCGCCCTCCTCCTGAAAGGTGAGAGCGCCCACCTCGGCCTGCAGAATGCGAAGATTCGGCTCGCTCTCCAAAACCTGCCGCATGTGCAGCCGATACAGTTTCTTATCGCACTGTGCGCGCGGCGACCAGACGGCGGGACCGCGGCTCGTGTTCAGCAGCCGGAACTGAATGCCCACGGCGTCCGTGACTTCGCCCATCACGCCCCCGAGCGCGTCGATCTCGCGAACCAGGTGTCCCTTGGCGATACCGCCCACCGCCGGATTGCAGGACATCTGCGCGATCAGGTCGATGTTCATCGCGATCATCGCCGTCCGCAGGCCGGTGCGGGCGCACGCGCGCGCGGCCTCGCAGCCGGCATGCCCGGCTCCGACGACGATCGCGTCGTATCGCGAAACTCTGGCGGTGAACATTGGCGGCCCCGGCTGATAATCTTATCTTAGCGGAGGCACATGAGAATTCTGGTAATCGGGAGCGGCGGCCGCGAGCACGCCATCGCCTGGCGGCTGGTCCAATCCGGCCATGAGGTGGTGGGCGCTCCCGGCAATCCGGGCATCGAGGAACTCGGCACGCGCGTGCCCTCCACCGATTACCTCGCCATCGCCGGCGAGTACAACGTCGACCTGACGGTGGTCGGACCGGAGGCGCCGCTCGTCGCCGGAGTCGTCGACCGCTTCCGTGCCGCGGGCCGCCCGATCGTAGGACCGAATCAAGAGCAGGCGCGCCTGGAGGGCAGTAAAGTCTTCGCCAAACAGTTCATGGAAGACGCCGGCATCCCTACCGCTCGCGCCGTTCACGCGGCCACGCGCGAGGATGCCCGCCGCGCCCTCGATGCATTCGGCTATCCATTAGTGATCAAGGCGGACGGCCTAGCCGCCGGCAAGGGCGTCGTCGTCGCCGAGGATCGCGCGTCCGCGGAAGCGGCCATCGCCGCACTCGGGGACAATCTCCTCCTGGAGGAATTCCTGGACGGCGAAGAAGTCAGCTTCATCGTCCTCAGCGACGGGCGCGACTTCGTTTCCCTCGAAGCGACGCAAGACCACAAGCGTATCGGCGATGGCGATACCGGCCCGAACACAGGCGGCATGGGAGCGTACTGCGACGGTCGAATCCTGCCGCCTTCGGAAGCCGCGAGCATCTGCCGCGCGGTCATTGAGCCAACCATTGAGCGGACGGGCTTTTCCGGCTTCCTGTATGCCGGCCTCATGATGACGTCTCAGGGGCCTAAGGTGCTCGAATTCAACGTCCGCCTGGGCGACCCCGAGACCCAACCTCTCATGCAGCACATGAATTCCGACTTCGGCCACCTGCTATGGCGCGCGGCCCACGGCCAACTTGCCGGCGCAAAAATCGAATGGAATCCGGGCGCCTCCGTCTGCGTCGTCCTGGCGGCCGCCGGCTATCCTGGCACGCCACGCGCCGGGGACACGATTACCGGAATCGAGGACTGCGGAGCGGTTGTGTTCCAGGCCGGAACCAGCCGGACCGCCCGCGGTCTCACCACCTCGGGCGGGCGCGTGCTAGGCGTCACGGCTTCCGGCGAAACGCTTCCCTCGGCCATCGACAACGCCTACGCCGCCGTCCACCGCATCCACTTCGACGGCCTGCAGTTTCGCCGCGACATCGGCCGAAAAGGCCTGAAGCGCTGGTAGAATAAAGTCTGCGCGGGGACGTAGCTCAGTTGGATAGAGCGGTCGCCTCCTAAGCGACAGGTCGGCAGTTCGAATCTGCCCGTCCCTACCACTCCGCCCCGATTTCCGGATAAATCTGTCCCCCTGGCGAAAATCTCATCCTATTTTGTGTTAAATTCTGAATGACCCTGTGTATCAACTGTAGCCCGGAATCTCCAGCGGCGGAATTTCGCATGGATGACGCAAGTGTGGTGTGCGCGCGCTTCAGCGCGCTGCTCGACGCGGTGGATAGCGGACGGTCGTTCCTCGGCCGTCATCTGCATGATAAGGCGGCCCAAAATCTGGCCGCGGTGTCGATGCATCTCGCGCTGCTGAAGAGCATGGTGGACGGCGCGCCCGCGGCGGATGCAATCCTCGAGTGCGGCAGCCTCGTTGAGGACACCATTCGCGACCTCCGGGTCACTTCCTATTTTCTGCATCCTCCGCTGGTCGCGGAGCTTGGCCTTCACGCCACCCTGAAAACGTTCGCGGAAATGTTCGCCTCGGCCAATGGAGTCCGGGTGGAACTCGACGTGGACCCGGCGGCAGCGGTCGGATTGACCCCGGAAATTCAGTTGGCGCTATTCCGGATTGTGGAGGACTGCGCGCGCGGGCTTGCCTCCGGCGGAGCCCTCCAAATCCTCGCGGGGGTGATCTCAAACGACACCGGCGTCACCGTCGCCGTTTCCGGCGAACCCGCCGGCAGCGATCCCGCGGAGAGCCTGTTCTGGGCCATGGTCGCGGACCGGACCGCCCGGCATCGCGGCCAAGCGCGCCTGCTTTCCGATGCGTCCAAGACTAGAATCGAAGTAACACTCCCCGTCTGGAATTCCACATGGCCTGTCGCACACTGATCGCGGACGATCACGAAATCGTGCGGCGGGGCCTGCGCGCGCTGCTTTCCAGCGCCGGCGTGGACGTCGTGGGGGAAGCGGGCACTGGCCGCGAAGCGGTGGAGCTGGCACGGGAGCTGAAACCCGACGTGGTTGTCATGGACATTTCCATGCCCGACTTGAACGGCCTGGAAGCCACGCGCCAGATCCTCAGCGAGCTGCCCGGTACCGAGGTGCTGATCCTGACCATGCACCAGTCGGAACAACTGGTGCGCCAGGTTCTCGATAACGGCGCCCGAGGCTACATGCTGAAATCCGACGCGGGGCGGGAGTTGGTTCTGGCCGTCGAGGCGCTGCGCCATCACCAGCCTTTCCTGACCACCAAGGTCTCGGAAATGGTGCTCGACGGTTATCTGCGGCGGGCCGGAGCTCAACGCACGCAAGCGGAACCGGGTGGCCCGGATCGCCTGACGCGCCGGGAGCGCGAAGTCCTGCAGCTGCTGGCCGAAGGCAACAGCAATAAAGAGGTTGCGGCCAAGCTAACCATCAGCGTGAAGACCGCGGAGACGCACCGGAGCCGCATCATGGCCAAGCTTCATCTGGGCTCTGTCAGCGGATTAGTTCGGTACGCGGTTCGAAACGGGATCGTGGAGGCTTAGGATGGCCGCGTTAAGAACCTATATCGGCACAATAGAGTAATTCCTCTGGATTTACCAACCCAGCTGCTATATATTAGTCGCAAGCCCAAAAAAACATGGATTTCTATTACGCTATCCGTGAGCTTCTGGAGGAAAAGAAGCGCCTGGACCATTTGATCGCCGCCCTGGAGGCGATTCATAACGGCGATTATCCGGAGAAGAGAACCGCAAACGTGAAGCGCCGGCGCGGCCGAAAGGCGATGAGCGAAGAGGAACGCCGCGAGGTATCGGCGCGTATGAAACGCTACTGGGCTTCTCGCCGGAACTCAAATGATTCCGAAGCGCAATCCGACCCCGCTATTTCTTAAAAAACCAGAGCCAGAAATATTGTTCGCCGGCACCGTGGCGATACCGGGGCTCGAAGCCCGCGCGGTAGGCCACTTCCACCGCTTCCTGGTCGGAAAAGGGCACGCCCAGCCACGTGTCGTCCGGGTCGGTCGCCAGCCGGGTTTCGCCCTGCACCTGGAATTTGAATAGCGCGCCCCGCCGCAGCAGCCGGCCGGCTTCCCGCACGTAGTTCTCAATCACTTCCCGGCTGGGAATATGCTGGAACACGATCGTCGAGTACGCAAAGTCGAACAGCGCATCCGCCGGTACTACCGTCAGATCTTCCCCGTTGTTCTGGTACAGAAACACGTTCGGCCGATCGGCCAGCGCCGCGCGCGCCAGCCGCACCATCTCCCCACTTACGTCCACGGCGTGTATCTCGCCAAAGATGTTGGAAAGCGCGCGGGTAATCCGCCCGGCCCCGCACCCGATCTCGAGCACGCGCATCCGCTTCGGATCCCGGCCCTGGCAGATGTTCGTCATGTCGGTGAGAACGTCTTCCGAAACCGCGCGATCGCCAGAAGCGAAGAAGTCCTCGTCGCTCCAGTCGGTCCGGCCGGTGGCGACGTAGTGCCGGGCGTTCTCAAGCGCGCGTGCATCCCAATCGCGCTGCATTTTACGGAGTATGTCGGTTCGAGTCATGGTGGCGCATGCCAAGGGCGCCGAGGCGGGGAGGGGTTTCTGGTGGACGAGATGGGGGTCGAACCCACGGCCTCCGCAGTGCGAGTGCGGCGCTCTCCCAACTGAGCTACTCGCCCACAGCAAACTTGCCTACATTGCCAATATACCGCACCCTGGGAAAAGACATCCAGGTTCGAAGTGTGCGCGACATAGGCGTGGAGTTGTAGCGGATGCGTGTGATTCACCGGGGCCGTCCGAGCGTAACCACTACGTTCGGTTCCGAGCCGCGACCGTGAGGAAGCGGTTTCCCGGCCATGCGAAAAGACCGCTTGCTGACGCGCGCGGCTCGGATTCGGGGATTTCGGGCGTCCACGAAAATTTCGCGCACTTAGGTTCGAATGGCACGCCGTCCACCAACCCTTCGTGCCAGCTTTCCAACCGCGGTTACTTGCAGCGGAGTGATGGCGCCGGTTTCCCAATGTGCTCAATTTGGCCCTGAATTCCTTTGTCGCTCGCGTCCCACTCATGGATTGAGATCCAGACACCAGGGGCATAGTACTTGTCTCCTGAAGTTGTGCCACCCTAGGGGCCAGCGCATAGTACCGGGTCGAGTCGCGCTGTTCATACCAATGCGAGCCGGTCCGCTTGACCTGCCCCACGAACTGCTGCTTTTCAGCCCGGGCCAGATCGCCGCCCGCCACCAGACAAACCAGCCCGACCGCAAGGTCCCCGCAGGCTGCGTTTGGCTTTGGTACCCCTTTCGGAACGAGCCGTTCTACAACTTCGCCGACACGAACGGGTGCGCCGCCGGGCGAACTCTCGAAATACTCGACCTGACCAACGACCTCGCGATCCCGGTCTTCGTCGCGATATCGGCGGACGCCAACGACCGCAACATCTATTACGGAAGCGCGGCGGATACCTGTCCGGTCGCGGCGGCCCAAGCGCGCCCTGGCCGAACTCATCCAATTCTGGTTCTGGTCGCGGCATTTTGGCCCGGGACCGGACCGCGAGCTATGGTTTCAGGAGGGGAGTCTGGAAGAGTGCGCCTATTTGAGAGCCGCCTGGAACATGCCTCCGATGCAAAGCCCGCCCGCGAACCGCCGCGGAAGCCCTGCCCTTCTGTCTGAGCGCCATCGAAAACGCCGGAATGGCGGCCTACGCGGTGGACCTGACCCGGCCCGAACTCGGCGTACCGGTAGCGCGGGTGTTTGTTCCCGGGCTGCGCCACCATGGTCCGCGTTTTGCGCCCGGCCGCCTCTATGACATGCCGGTCCGGCTCGGCTGGCAGCCCGCGCCGGTGGTGGAAGAGGAGTTCAACCCCAGCGTCTGTATCCTCTAACAACGCTCAGGTCAGCTTGGCCGGATCGCCCGCTCTTGATGTCCGCGACACCGGCCGACTTACGGATCTTGATCACAAAGTCCGCGCAGTTTATCCCTCGCTGGCCCCGATGAGTGCTCATCCAGCCGATCGCTCCCCCGGGATGCCGGTACAAATATCTGTCGGCCATCACCTTGAGATCGAATCGGATCGCCTCTTTATGAATCTCCGCTCGCTGCTCATTGTTAATCACAAAAGAACGATATATATACGCCTGTGCCGGAATGTTGGTCACCGGATCTTGCCGCTCTCGCGCAACGTGAAAGTCGGCTTATGTAGTCGCCCTTTTATTCGGTACGATGTGAATCTTCCACGCTACGGCATCTGGATAAGATCACCCGTCCGCGGCGGAAACGAGCTGAAGCATTTACTATCTTTACGAAACATGCCCATCTCTCCCCGGGGACGGCACACCGTCCCAATCTCCGACAAAAAACCTAGGTTCCCACCCTAGACCCAATTCCGATGGCAGCAGGCCGGGCCTACCGCCCCGACGACCCGAACCCGCCTTCCCCCCGCGCCGAATCGCTCAACTCGCTTTCCTCCCACTCCACCGCTTCATATCTCGCGATCACCATCTGCGCGATCCGGTCGCCTTTCTCGATCGTGTAGTCCCCCGTGCCGAGATTCAGCAGAATCACCCGGATCTCCCCCCGATACCCAGGGTCGATCGTGGCCGGAGCGTTCGGCAGAGTAATGGCATGTTTGAGCGCCAGCCCACTGCGCGGGCGGATCTGCGCCTCGAAGCCCGGCGGCAGCTCAATCGCCAGCCCCGTCGGAACCAGCGTCGGCTTTCCCGGCTCGAGAATCGTGCGCTCGGTGGCGCGCAGATCCATGCCGGCATCCTCCGCGGGTCCGTGGGCGTAGGACGGAATCCGGGCATCGGGAGAAAGGCGCTTGATACGAAGATGCATGTGAACCCGCTATCATAGCCTTTTCATGCCAGGAACAACGTCGCGCGTCATCACTGTCGCGCCGCTTCCCCCCGAGAAATGCGCCTACGCGCTGGCGCGCTACAGCCGCTCGCCCGATTCCATACAGAAGTCCCTCGATTGGGTGCGGACCCACGATTCGGCGAAATTCCTGGAGAGCTTCTATTTCCAATACGGCCACGCTTCCATCGCCGACCTCGGCCACATCGTGATGTGCTTTGAAGGAGTCTCCGAGCTGGCTGCGACCGAAATCGAGGATGAGCAGCTCTGGGACGGGCAGGCCCGATCTTCGCGCTACCAGGACTTCGCGCGATCGGGTTTCGTCACGCCCCCGGAGTTCGACGCGGAGCAATCCGCCCGCTACGAACAGGCCGGGCGGACACTGCTGGACGCCTACCAAACCGTACACACGCGCGCGGCCGGGTACTTGTCGGAAAAACTGCCGAGGCCGGCGGAGATGAAGGAGGACATGTACCGCCGCAACATCGCGGCCCGCGCCTTTGACATCGCGCGGTATCTGCTGTTCTTCGGAGTGCCCACCGGAGTCGGCCAGGTCACCAGCATCCGCACCCTGGAGCGGCAGATCCGCCGCTTGAAGGCCTCTGAATTCGCGGAATTGCGCTCGCTCGGGGACGAAATCGCCTCGGCCTGTGCCGAGCGCGCCATGTGCGGGTTGGGCGAAGCGCCGGAAGAACTGGTGGCGCCGACGCTGGCGAAGTACGTCGACGTGGACAGCCATCGCGCCCGTTCGCGCGCCGACTTGAAGCAATGGGCCGGCCAGAATCTCCCGCCGCGGTCGATGCCCGAACCCGGCCGGGTCGACGTTCTCCGTCCCGTGAACACGCCCGCCGAGATCGCCGCAACGTTGCTTTACCCGGTAACGGATCGGCCCTTCCGGGAGCTGTACGAGATTGCGGAGGGATGGACCGCCGCCCGCCGCGCCGAAGTGGTCGATGTCGCGACCGCGTCCCGCACGCGCCGCGACGACCTGCTGCGCGAGTTTCGCGGCGGCCTGTACGCCTTCGACCTGGTCATCGACATCGGCGCGTATCGCGATCTGCACCGTCACCGCCGCTGCCAGCAGTACCGGCAAGAATACACCGCGCTGCTCGGGCACGAAACGCCGCCCGGAATCGACGAGAGCGGAACAGCCGCCATTGCGGCGGCGCTACAATCCGCGAGTTCTCTCCCCCAACCCGGCGCCCAGTATCTTCTGCCGTTCGCCAGCCGCTCGCGCTTCCTCTTCAAGATGGACTTCGCGGAAGCCGAGTACATCATCCGCGTCCGCAGCGGAGTGAAGGGGCACTTCAGCTACCGCCAGGTAGCCTGGGAGATGCGCGAAAAACTCATGCACCTGGAGCCCGAACTAGGCCGGCTTCTCCAAGCGACGCCACCGTGGATCGAAGATCCACTGACGCGTTAGCAAGCGATAGCTTCCAGGCTCTTTAACTTCGCCGCCAGCGTCGTCCGTTTCAACCGCAGCATCTCCGCCGCCCGCTTCTTGTTCCCGTGCGTTTTCTGAAGGGCCTGCTCCAAAATCTCGCGCTCAAACCGCCCTACGGTGCGCTCGAAGTCGAGCCCATGATCCGGCACCGAAACCGGCCAAGCGAGCTGGAGCGCCACCGGACGCCGGGCCGCCGGCAGGCGAAAATCCGACGCGCACAACTCCCCGCGATCCCCACTCAGCACGATCGCCGACTCTACGGCATTCTCCAACTGCCGCACATTCCCCGGCCAATCGTAATCCACCAGGGTACCCACCGCCGGCCCGGCAATCCGCTTCACCGGCAGCCCCTCGGCCGCACAAACTTTCCCGATGAAATGATCCACCAGCAGCGGAATATCCTCGCGCCGCTCCCGCAGCGCGGGCATGCGAATCGGAACCACGTTCAACCGGTAATACAAATCCTCGCGGAACTCCCCGTCCTCCACCGCTCGCCCCAGGTCGGCGTTGGAAGCCGCGATGAACCGCGCATCCAGCCGCACCGTCTCGGAGCTGCCGACCCGTTGCAGTTCCCGCTCCTGCAGCACCCGCAGCAGCTTCGCCTGTAGCTGAAAGGGCATCTCGCCGATTTCATCCAGGAACAGTGTTCCGTGATTCGCCTGTTCAAATCGCCCCACTCGAGGCCCCACGGCGCCGGTGAACGCGCCCTTGACGTGCCCGAACAACTCCGCCTCCAGCAATTGCTCCGGCAGGGCCGAGCAATTCACCGCCACCAACGGCGCCTGAGCCCGCGCCCCGGCCATGTGGATCGCCCGGGCCACCATCTCTTTACCCGTGCCCGTCTCGCCCGTCAGCAGGACGGTGCACTTGCGCGGCCCGACCAGCCGAACAACTTGCAGGATCGTCTGCATAGCCGGACTCTCGCCGACCAAAAACCGCCGCCACGGCTCATTCGACATCGTACTCTTCCATCGGCGGTTACCAAGAAGACTTTAGGAGTTATTTCACCTTAAGTACTACGCGCTCCTTACCGAGCCGCGACCGTCAGGAAGCGGTTTCCGACCACCGCCCCAGCGAATAATCCCGCCCATACCCCGCCGCCCGGTTGGAAATCGCGACCTTCACCATCCCGCTCGCGTCGCAAGAGTACTCCTCCTCAATCCACTGCCGCTCAGCCTCGCCTCGCCGCACCACCGTCTTGGAAGAAAGATCCTCGCAGTCCCGCAGAGCCGGGTCGAACGGAAACCGGATATCGTCCCACACCGTCAGATCCCCCGCCGGCTGCCCGTCCTCCCCGACGCGCGAGCATTCCACATACCGGAAATGCCCCACATTATGCGCCGGACGATAGGCCCGCGAAACCCGAACGGGAGCGGCCGTCCGGCCCGGCAGTTCCAGCCCGCGCGGAAAAAGCAGATCGAACACCACGTTCTCCCCGTGGTCCGACTCGCGCCACAATCCGAAATACCGCGCGAAGCGGTCTTTCAGCACATACCCCGACTGCGCATCGGCCGCGATCGCGAGGCCAATCGCCGTAGCCGACCGCATGTAAGCGGAAGCCGCACCCGCCGTCCGAAGCTCTCCTTCAAAACGCGCGCCACCGCTGGAAGCTCGGACCCGCCGCCGGTCACGTACAACGTATCGATCGCATGCTCCGGGCACGCCGCGATCAGTTCCTGTACTACCCGTTCGGTCCGCTCGATCAGCGGCCGGCAGCGTTCGTAGTAAACGCTCGCGGCTATCGAAACCTCGCCCCATCCCTCGCGCACGCGTTCGAGGTCGACCACCACCTTCCGCGTGTTCGGATTCAGAGATTCCTTGCGCTCGCGGCACTCGTCGTACAGGCGGAACCTCTCGCCCGCCGTCAATTCCGCGGTAATCCCCGCGCTTTCCAAGGCGAGCCCGGCGAGGATCTCGTCAAAATCGTCGCCGCCCAGGTCCGGCACGCCGGCCGTGGCCACCACCGTGTGGGTGTCGGCCTCCATCTCCACCAGCGAGGCATCGAACGTGCCGCCCCCGAGGTCGTAGACCAGCAGCTTCTTGCGGGCCGCCCGCTCCCGGTGGCCGAACTCGACGCTGGCCGCCGACGGCTCGTTCAGCATGCCCAACACCTGGAACCCAGCCTCGCGAAAAGAATCGACGGTGAGGAAGCGCTGGTTGCTGTTCGCATTCGCCGGAACGCCGAGCATCACTTCCAGCGGTTCGTCCATGCCTAGGCTAACCCGGAAAGCAGTCAACAGATCGACCAGCAGCTCGCGCAGCGGGCCATCCCGTCCCGAATCCTTGAGCGCGCGTTTCAGAGACTGCAGCACGGTCCACTCGGGATCACCCTGCACGGCCCAAGCATCCCAACCAAACAGCCGTTCGCTCCCGCGCACCGCGACCAGAGGAGGAAACCAATCGCGCGTCTGCCCATCCGGAGCCTCAAAGCTGACCAGCGGATAATTCCCGCGATCCGCGGCCGCAGCCACGATGCGCGTCGTTCCAAAATCGACACCTAACTTCATCTATTTGTATTTTAGCGGGATTGCGATGAGAGCCTACTTCCTGGAAAAAGAGCTGTCGCGCCACTTTGATAATGTCCCCTTGTGCCCTCGTTAAAAATGTCCCCTAATCTGAAGACCTCCGAAGGTGATGAGCGTCACTTTGCGGGGCTTACCCGCGAACTGTAGTCATTTCCGGTTGCCGTGTCGACAGGAGCCGGGAAAGCTGCGACTTGGCCTGATGCACGTTCACCTGCACACCTACAACTTAGTTCGTTTACTAAGTCAACATCCCAACCGCCGGTGACGCGCTTTCTACCGAGCACCCAACAGGCTGATACCAAATCAGTTACAGTCATACTGACGGCTCCTCAAAAAGCCGTTTTCTTCACTTCGCCTGATACATATTTAGGTAGAAAGCGAGACAGATATGGCAACCTCAGCACAAATCACAGCCAACCAGAACAAGCCGCCCACTCCACCGGCTTGCCAGCCGACCCTGTCGAGAAGGCTGGGCCAAAAACCCCCGAAGGCAAAGCCGCCGCCTCGCGGAACAGTAGCTGCATACGCTGGTTGTTAAGTTCGAAGATGGAGTCTCGCCTGTATTTGGAGACAACGATCCCGAGCTATGGTGGTAGAAGCGCAGGGATTTCCAGCTTTACATCTCCCAACTCGTAATCGATGAAGCGAGTGCGGGACCTCCCACTATTGGACATCGTACCCGAGTCGCGGAACTGGCGTCCGGCATCCTGGTCTCCGGCACGATTCCGCGCAAGGCCGCTACCGACACCGCACACATCACAATTGCGGTCGTGCAACGGCGTGGATTTCCTGTTAACCCGGTCGCGTCCACATTGCTAACGCGGTGATCGCGAAGTCCCTCGCTGCTATTTGCCGTCAGCATGGGCGCGAATGTCCAGTGATCTGCGCGCCGGAAGAACTCTTGGGAGAATAGGCCATGGCGACGGATCCCATCGTGAATTGCAATCCTGCGCGTTCGGGAGCGTCAGCAGGGACAGCGCCTCTGCGTCCACGCTCGCACTCAGCACCTCGACCGCCGCCCCTCCGCCGCCACTGAATTCCCAAGTGTGGTGCAACCACCCGTGGCTGGACATCTTACATTGCGCCCCGCCCGCGAGAGCCAGCGCCCCCTGCCCCATCATCGACAGCGAGAATACGGCGGCGGTAGCCTCCGACCCGCCCCACGACTTCGCAAACGCAAGCTGCGCGACCGGCCCCGCTGGCCCCTCCAGCACGAAATTCCAGCGGGAATCGGGATCCGGCCCCAATTCAATTATCCTGCGACCATGGTAGCCGAATGAACCAACTCTGGCTGATCCGTCACGGCGAAACCGAATGGAGCCGTTCCGGCGCCCACACCGGCCGGACCGACATCCCGCTCACCCAAGAAGGCGAGCGAAAGGCAGCCGCGCTCGGCGAGGTACTTCGCGGCCAGGCGTTCGCCCTCGTGCTCTCCAGCCCGCTGGCCCGCGCGCGCGATACCGCCTGGATCGCCGGCTACCCCGCCGCGATCCAGGATCCCGATCTGCGCGAATGGGATTACGGCGGTTACGAAGGCCGTACCACCGCCGCCATCCGCGCCGAGCGGCCCGATTGGTCGCTCTGGCGCGACGGCGTTCCCGGAGGCGAGACTATCGACGACGTGGCCGTCCGCGCCCGCCGTGTCCTCGCCCGAGCTCAGGCCGCCGGCGGAGACGTCGCGCTCTTCGCCCACGGCCACCTTCTCCGCATCCTGACCGCCTGCTGGCTGGGCCTCCCGCCCGATGCCGGCCGCCTCTTCGCTCTAGGAACCGCCTCCGTCAGCATCCTCGGGTACGAGCGGGAGACCCCCGTCATCGCCATGTGGAATCTCGTGAGGAAGTGAAAAACGTGTCGCGCTACTTTAATACGTCCGCAAGGAATACGTAAGGGAGGTACGCCGCCAGACCGCAACCCACAAGCGGTTCAAACGTCTGGTTGACCAGTGGACCGACCGGAGTATCGAGCACTCACGGCTGACAAGGCGGACAATGCGGATTGCGGAACCGAGGGCAAGCCGATAGGCTGGAATTGGATACTCGCAAGCAGAATTCAGAATGGCAAGGTTGGGTTCCGGCAAACGACCTGCGGTAGTTCGCGTGCGGACGATGTCCAAAGGCGAACAGATCGTCGCGCTTTGTGAAAGTCACCACTGGAAGGTAATCGCCGGCATAGAGCCGGATCAACCCGAAGATCTCTCGGACATCGATCTTCTCCTGCGCGGTGCCGCCGGGAAGCCCCCCGTACCTCGCGCGGAGCCCAAGATCGGCCGCAAATGATTTTTGCCCTTGCCGGCGCGGAAAGAAGTTCAAGAACTGCTGTGCAACCAATATCGTGTAAGTGTGGATGCCGTGGACGGAATCGAGGTCCAATACAGAGCGCTGGCGGGCCGTCTGGATGAGTCCACACTTCGACTGTGGGCTGCCGTCGGGCGCGTAGCCTCGGTCGCGGCGGCGTCAGTGCCGTTGCTCGCGCGGTGGGCTTGTCACGCACGACGATTCATGCTGGCCTGGCAGAAATCAGCGGTGCTACGTCGCCCGGTCCAGGGCGCAAGAAGCTTGCGGCTAAGGATGCGACGCTGCTGAGCGACCTCGATGCGCTGGTCGAACTGACGGCGCGAGGAGATCCGCAATCGGCGCTGCGCTGGACCTGCAAGAGCACAATCCGATTGGCCCAAGAGTCTCAACCGGCAGGGTCATCTAGTCAGCCCGCGAGCACCGCCTCTTCTGCACATCACCAACGACTGGCGAGGCCGCCCACTGCTGAGCCGCCAAGTGGTGGTCAATCTCATCGGCAGCACTACAAGCAAGACTGGCTTGCGCCTTCGGGCGGCGCTCGATGACAGCACTTACGAAGCAGGGATCAAGGTGTCAGACGAAGAACTCGCCGGCCTGGCCATCGAGCGCGATGAATTCCATGGTGAGTGGAACTACTCACGCCTGCGGTCGTTCATGTCGGCCAGGCCCCGACTGTCCTGGCCCACCGCCAGGTGGTGCTGGATGCCGCGGGGCGTCGGCCATAGACAGCCTGCCGACGGAGCCGCGCATTCGTCGGCACCTGCGCGTGCGGTAAGGCAGAGTAAATAAATAAAGTTTACAATCTGGGCTATTGCTTGGGATGGATCGTATAGTTCCATTCGCCATGAAACCTATCGGGTTTCAGATTGACATGGGCAAACGCTTCGTCTGTGATCTTTCGCCCAACGGGGTACTTGCGGT
>JANXRE010000172.1 GCA_025353165.1 Acidobacteriota bacterium
TTTCAGGACGGCTCCCAAGCGGCGGGAGAGGATTTCCAGGCGCCGCGCGCGCACCGGGGCGCGGCGTTCGCGGACTTCGACGGGGACGGGAAAATCGACGCGGTAGTCTCGGCGCTCGGCGAGGCGCCGGAGCTTTGGCACAACACCAGCCCCGACCCAAACCGGTGGCTGATTCTTAAGCTAACCGGGACGAAATCGAATCGCGACGGGATCGGCGCGGAGATCCGCATCGGTAGCCAGTACAATCACATGACTTCGGCTGTCGGCTATGCGTCGTCGAGCCACTTCGGCGTGCATTTCGGGATGGGTGACGCCAAGGTCGCTGAGCGAATCGAGATTCGTTGGCCCAGCGGCGCGCGACAGGTTCTCACCGACATTCCGACGAACCAGGTGCTACGGGTTCGAGAGCCCTGAGCTGCTGGTAAATTTTCGGAACTCCCCGAGCGCGCGCGCGGCATGGTCGGCCTCGCCCGCCATCTGATAAGCGCGGAACAACTGAAAATGGCCGCTTCCGTCCCTATCGACAGGCAACGCTGTCTCCAAATGCGGGATCGCCTCTTTCGCCTTCTGCGTACGCAGCAGTGCTTGACCAAGCGCCAGATGCGCGGATAACAGGCGAGGATCGAATCGCAGAGCTTTCTCGAGGTATGGAATGCTCTGCTCGGGCCGCTCCAGGTTGAGCAGACATGCACCGCGCAGAAAACTCAGTTCGGCCGCGTCCGTCCCAGCATCGCCGAGGACGCGCAAGGCAGCGTCATAGTCGCGGCTTCTATAGAGGGCCCACACGAGTCCGCTCTCGGCGGCGCGATCGCCCGGCGCCAATTCCAGCGCCTCCCGCCAGCTCCTGGCGGCCTCCACATACTCGCCCGCGCGCTCGCTCAAGTCCGCGGCGTGCATGTGAGATTCGCGCGAGGGAGTGAGGCGCATCAAATGCTCCCAAGCCTGCGTTGCCAGGCCCGTTTCCAACATTCGCTCGTAGCAATGCCCCAGCCCGTACCAGACCTTGGGACTATCGGGCGCGAGTTCCGCGGCTTTCCGGAAATGCTCCGCCGCCTCGGCGAAGCGCTCCAGACGCTCGAACGCCTGGGCCAGCATGACCCGGGCGTTTCGATCATTCGGCTCGGCCCGGATCACGCTCTCGAGCGGCTCGACCGCCTTGGCATATTCGCGCAGTTCGACATAGCTGGAACCCAGGAACAGACGGGCAGCCAGCAGATCCGGCCTCAACGTCAGCGCTGCTTCGGCTTGCAAAATCGCGTCCCGGTAGCGCTGAGCCTTGTAGTCCGCGATGCACAATTCCAGGTGCAATTGCGCATTGTTCGGAAATTTCCCGACCAGCGTCTCGTACACCGGAATCGCTTCCAGCGGCCGCCCCGCGACCACCAGATCCCTTGCGCGCTTACCTTCGTCCGTCTGGGCGCAAAGAGCCAGCGTGGCCCCCATGAAGAGAATTGGCGAACGCCCCGGTCGCATCAGAACGTCACGTGAAATCGCTTTCGCAGCGCGAGCATGGCGATCGAACTGACGATGAAAAACCAGCCCAGCCAGTGCACCCCGAAGCCGAAGATATCAAGATTGGCTGACGGGTAGCTCACCTGGAGGTTGCGCCACTCCGCGAGATATTGCAACCCGGCGCCCACCCGGACCCTCTGGTGCAGAGACTGGCCCGCAACGCGCAGCAGCAGCGCGCCGCCAGCGGGATTCGTCGCGCGAACGCGCCAGTAGACTTGATGCCGCTCGGGAATCCGCACCGCCGGAGTCTCCACCGTGACGCCATCCCCGGACAGGGTGGGCAGGACCTGGCGCAGGTCGACGCCTTCGATCTTCGCGCTGACGGTGGCGCTCTCCCCCGAGCGCAGCGGGCGATGCCCGTACACCCCATCGAGATAAAACAGCAGCGCCGCCATCGGCAGCAATACGACCGCCGTCGGGCGAAGCATCAGCCCGAGATAGCGCGCGTTCCAACGGAGCAATCCCTTCTGAGCGCGAACCAGCAGCGCCGGATCGTCCGCGAACAACCGGAACTCGTACAGATGCGCCCAAATCTTCCGCTTCGCCAGGCGGATGCGCTCCTGGTCGGAGAACCTCCGGAACGCCGGCAGCATCGCAATTCCGCTCGCGGCGGCGATCGCGGTCAAGCTCCAGAAATGTACGGCCGTCCACATCAGTCGATATAGCCGAGGCCTTTCAGCTTGCGTACGATCTCGGCGTCGGATTGCGCGTCTTCGAGCTTGGCCATCTCCTTCTCGAGCACGTGCTCGATGAATTCCTCGGGCGAGCTATATCCGCCGGCCTCCGCCACCTTCTTCACTCTCGCCAGTAACTCTTTTTTCAGCTTGATGGACGATCCCACGATTTCCCCCTCGCTACATGCCAATTCGACTCTTCGCGACACCAGTTTTCGTTCGGCTCGCCAAGCGCCGGCAGGAGTGCCGACGCGGCACGCATGAGTGCGTGCGCCACGTTGCGGCAGTATCACAACAGCGGCTTTCCGTCCATCCACGCCGGCGGATCCAGGCCGAAGAGCCGCAGCGCCGTGGGCGCCATGTCCTCTATCCCCGGGTCGGCGGTATCTATATTCAGGTTCGAGAACAACACGCCGGGCACCAGTTCCGGATCGACGCAATGATCGCCGCTCCAGGCCTTCACGTTGTCCTCCAACACGCTGGAGGAAAGCTTTCCAACCGCGCTATCCCACGAAACCCGGTAGCCTTCCTCGTACCCGACAAGCATGTCCGGCGCGGCCGCGAGATAAGGACCGCGATACAACGCCGACGTCGCGTAGACGTTGCGAATCGCCGACTCCCCGCTCTCCTCGCGCAGCGCCGACAGCTTCGCGATAATCTCGCCTTTGAGAGCCTCGGCCTCCTCTCCCGCGTTGACCACGCCGAGCGCCTCGCGATCCTTGATATTCAAATACAACCCGCTCAGCCCCAGCCCATACGCGCGCGTTTGATTCCAATCCACGTTCTGAAAAAACGATCCGCCCTCGCACGCGCCGTCTTTCAAATGCAGGTACCCGTTGTCGCGCAACCACGAGTTGATGTTCACGCCGCGGCGAAACGAGCAGAATCCGTGATCGGAAAGAACAAACAGAGCCGTCCCGGAATCCACGAAGGGAATCGTCTTCCCCACCAGATCGTCCATACGCCTGTACATCTCTTCGATCACGCCCGCGTGCCGTCCCGATCCGCCCATGTGCCGGTAGAACATGTGTTGGACGCGGTCGCTGGTATCGAAAACGCAGGCGGCCACACCCTCGCGCGTGCTTTCGAGCGCGTTGAGGAACATCGCTTCCCGCTCCTCAAAGATGCTGTACGCCTGGGTCAGGAAGGCGTCCTCATCGATCACGCCTTCATTCAGCGCCCACGTATCCTCCGCCATGCCGGCGGTGGCGTACGGACCGAGCAGGTTGGCCAAGTAGACGGCGTAATACGCGGGATGGCTGATCGGCAGCGCAGGCCGTTCCGGATCGATCTGTATGGGCGACATATACAGGTTCAACTCCGGCTCGCTTGTGGTGAGAAGAAAGCGCGCGATGCCCGTCGCCTTGACGCCGATGGCGCTCCGGAACGTCAGCCGCAGCCATTCGGTGTACTCCCCAGCCCGAAGCGCGCAGCGGTGGTCCTGCACCTCCAGTTCGAAACCATCGTTCCGGCGCACCACCCGGAATGGAATCCGCAGCGCTGCGCCGCCTTCCACGAAACTGTCGTCCGGCCCTTCGATCTCGCCGTCGAAACGGTCGCCCGTTCGCCGCAGAGGATAGCGGCTGCCGCTTTCGTAGGTGGCCGTCTCGATGCTGGTGCTGAACTGCGAAAAACTGCCCTGCGTCCCCTTCAGATCCGGCGTGCACATCGCGGACAACATCTTCCCGTCGAACTTCTCGGGAGGAAAAGTGATGGGCACGCGCAGGATGGTACATCCTACGCCATGCTCGCCGAGAATCTTCCAGAACGGTTTGCTCTTGCGGCGGAATTCAAGCACCGGCCGCGAGAGCGGGATTCTGAAGCGCCCGATCCGCACCACCCGCCGCGGTTTCCCGACGCGGGCGGACGAAAGCTCCGGCAGGTAAGACTTCAGGTTGCGATCGAGAAAATCGAAGATATTGTGTTTGGCGGGGCTCACTCCGGTGGCGAACGTCGACCACGCGACCGGCGAGAGCGAAGGGAACGTGGTGCGCAGCCGGCCATACCGGCCTTCGCGCGCGAGCCGGGCCAGGTTGGGCAGTTTACCTTCGGCCATCCAGCGCTCCGTCAAGCGCGGATCGAGCCCATCCAGCCCGAGGAAAATAATCTTCCGCACCCGCGCGTTGCGTAATCCTTTGTGGCGCGTGAGCGAGCGCCAAGCCATGCGAAACGGCCACAGGAGAAACGAGACGACACTGAGCAATATGCCAACGGCCAGCGTAAGAAACGACCCGAGAAACGCAAACCCCGCGCCGGGTCCGATGTACATCACCGCAGCTTGCCCTCGACGAACGGCACCTCGAAAACTTTCTCATGTTGAATGGGGCCGTGGCCAAAAAAGCCATCTTCGCCGAACAACTCGCCGTGATCCGAAGTAATCGTAATATACGTATTCTTCGGCACCATATCGAACAGTTCCTCAACCACCTTGTCCAGATACTTCACCGCAAGAATCTGCCGCTGCCGCAAATCGTCCAGCTTCGCCTGCCGGAAGAACTTCGGCTCGCGCCTCGCCACTTTCCCTCCGACCACGTGATCGTCGAGGTGCTTGAAGACGCCGTGCACGCCGTGAATGCGAGGCCACTGGTCCTCCGGCTCGTCGGGAAGCGCGTACGGATAGTGCGTCTCTCCGACATTGAGCAGCCAAAACGAGGGCCGTTCCTCGGAGAAGTGCATCTCGTGCACCATGGCCCGCATATCGTTATGCTTATCCATCAGCCGGAAGCTATCGAACCCTTGATTCACGGGCGTCCGCGGATTCAACACCGGCAACGAAACCCGGGCATGCGTCGCATACCCCAGGCTGTCCTTCAAAAAAGGAGGAAGGTAAAGCGCCGGCACCAGCGACTTAAACGACAGGTCCGTGCACCCCAGCCGCTCATTGAATTGCAAAAAATCTTTCTTGTAATACTCCGACGCAAACACGTGTTTGGGATTGGTGTGCGGCATCAACCCCATCAGCAGATTAAAGTGCGAAGGCGCAGTCCAGGAAGCATACGACCACCGCCGCTCCACCCGCCCCAGCCGCCGCATAGTCCGCGGCCGGGCCTTCACAAAAGTGTCGTAGCGGCAGCTATCGAACACGACCAGTACATAGTTGTTACGCGCAGGCTGCATAGCTGACCAATCATATCGCGCTATCCGCGTTCATCGGCGTTCATGGGGGGCCAAAAACAACCGCAGAACGCGCCCCGTGACATCCTGAAGCCGAACACTAGCCGGCTCCGGGCCCCGGTTCGTGAACAGCACTCCGGGGACATCCACCGAATTGATGCAGTGATCCGCAATCCACGCGTCCGTATTGTCCTCGAGCTCCGCCGCCGGAGTCCCCCCGAGACCGGTCTGCCACGATGCCCGGTATCCGGGGCTGTACCCGACGATGAGATCCGGCGCCACCGCGGCATTCTCCCGGGAGGGCTTGGTTCCGTACACCGCCTCCACCACCTGCCGCCCATTCACCGGATCGCGAAACGCGAGCAGTTGCTCGCGAAGGTTCTGCAGCAATGCCGCGCTCCGCTGCCGCCCCCGCAGGTTGAGATACAGGCCGTTCAGGCCGACGGCATACGCCTCGGTGGAACTCCAGTCCAGGCTCTCCATCGTCGTATCGTCCCCGGCCGCCGTCTTCAGCGTCAGAAACCCGCGGTCCCGCAGCCACGCGTTCAGATGCACCGAACGCTCATACGTGGAAAAGCCGTGATCGGAGAGAACGATCAGCTCCGCGCCGGGCGCGCGCGCAACCACTTCCCCCACACACTGGTCCACCGCGCGATACACCTCCAGCAGTTCCGCGTCGTGCTTGCCCCACAGCATGTGCGAGTTCTGATCGATCGCCGAGAAGTAGAAGAACAGCAACCCCCAATCGAAATGCGCGAGCGAGTAGCGCAACAGCCGCCGCTCGTCCTCGAACACCAGGCGCGTCTGCGACAGAAACTCCGGTAGGCTGAACACGCCCTGCCGCAGCGCCGAGGTATCCTCGGGCGTGCCCATCGTGTAGTAGCGCCCGCTCTCGCGCGCAATCGCGCGTCCCCAGGACGCCGGCTCGGCCACCGGCAGCGCGGGCGATTCCGGATCGATATTCACCGCCGACACATACAACTGGAACCGCGGCTGCAACTGCTTGGCGAACAGCCGGAACATGCCGCGAACGGAGGTGACATGCGGGATCAACGGAAAATCGGCGGTGAGCCAGTCCGACCATTCGCCCTGCCGCAGCACCGTCGCCCCACCGCCCATCTGGACCAGCGCCGCCGGGTTTTTCGGATCGACCTCGACCGTCAGATTCACCGAGGAATACGTTGCATCGCGGCGCAGCGAATTGGGCGGACCCTGCAGCGGCACAACCACCCGCCCGTTCTCCACGTCCACCTTGACGATGCGCCCGCCGGAGACGGACCGAGTCAGCTCCTCGGGATCGTCCGTATAAAACGTGAACGTGCCGAGCGTCCCCCGCAAATCCGGCGTGCCCATACCGGCGAGAGCGCGCCCCGCCATGAGCGGCGGGTAATTCGTCGGCATACGCACCACCGTCACCGGGATCCCGCGCTCCGCAAGCGTCTGCCAGAAGGCCTTTCCTCTGCGCAGCGAGACCACTTTCGCCCCGGATAGCGGCAACTGGTACGGGCCCAGCGGCAGCACGAAACCCGGCGCGACCGTCTGGCTCATCGACGAGAACGGCCGCATGCTTGCGGCGTCGCGATGCACGAAATCGTAAATGCCGTGCTCGTCCGGATCGAGCCCGGTGATGAAGGACGACCATGCCACCGGGCTCTGCGGCGGAGTGGTTGTGGCCAGGCGCTGGAAGCTACCCCGGTCGCGCAGCCGCGCGAGGTTCGGAAGCGAGTCCCAGTGCCGCTCCACGAAGCCGGGGTCCATTCCGTCGATCCCCAGCACGATCACTTGCGGAATGTTCGGAAGCGGCGCGCGGCACCCGGCCGCGAATACCAGCGCCAGCCCGAGAACGAAGTTACCGCGTCTGCGCATCGGCGAGTTCCAGAGCCACATCCAGCGCGGAGACGCCCAAATCGATGTCGTCCTTTTCGATGATCAGCGGCGGCGCGATGACAAAGTGACTGATCCATGCCTGCACGGCAACGCCGTTCTGCAGCATTTGCGCGGCAACCTTCTCGACAGTCAGGGACTTGCCGGCCATTTTATCCTGCATGGTGTTCAACGGCTTCTTAGTCGTCCGGTCCTGCACTAACTCGACGGCCCAGAACAAACCCAGGCCGCGCACGTCTCCGACACAGGGATGCTTCTCCTTGAGAGTAAGTAGTCTCTCGCCCAGATACGCGCCCATCTCGCGGGACCGCTCGACAAGATTCAGCCGCTGTATCTCATGAATGGTTGCGATGGCCGGCCCGAGCGTCATGGGGTGCGCCTCGTAGGTATGGCCGTGCGCGAAAAAATGGTCGTCGAAATACTCGGCGATCTTCCCCGTCGTTGCGCACAGACCCAACGGAACATAGGCCGAAGTAATCCCTTTAGCAGTTACCAGGATGTCGGGCCGCACGTCCCAATGGTCGACCGCAAACCACTTACCGGTGCGTCCCCAGCCTGTCATCACTTCGTCGGCAATTAGTAACACCCCATGCCGCCGACAGATTTCCGACAACCGAGGAAGATACTCCGGCGGAGGCACTAACACGCCGTTGGTGCCCGCCACCGGCTCCACTATCACGGCGGCCACGTCGCTTTCGTTCTCGATCATGTGCTCGACGTAGTCCGCGCACGCGATGCCGCAAGCCGGGTAAGTGTGCTTAATCGGGCAATCGTAGCAATTGACCTCCGGAGCGAAAATCACACCCTGGCCTTTCGCGGCGGGTTCCGCCGGCCACCGCCGCGGATCGCCGGTCGCCGCGATCGACGCCATCGTGGAGCCATGATACGAGCGGTACCGGGCAATGATCTTCGACTTTCCCGTAAACAGGCGGGCGATCTTAAATGCCGCTTCGTTCGCCTCCGTTCCCGACGTGGTGAAGAAAAACTTCTCGAGCCCCGGCGGAAGAACGTCCAGCAAAAGGCGGCTCAGTTCGGCCCGGACTTCGGTGGCATAAGCGGGCGCGGCGTAAGGCAGCGCGCTCGCCTGCTGGCGGATGGCCTCAATCACGGCCGGATTCTTGTGGCCAAGATTGACACACATAAGCTGCGCCGAGAAGTCGAGATACCGCTTGCCCGCGCCGTCGATGAAGTAGCAGCCCTCGGCGTCCGCGACATGCAGCGGCATCCAGCCTTTCTGAAACCGCCAGGTCCCATAATTGAGTCGGCGGGTCCAATCGACAATCTCCTGCGAGGAAAGCCGCGGTGGCATAACAGCATTGTCTTCTGTCGGATAATGGAAACGCAATGAACCACTTCGGCGATTGGATCAAAAGCAATCTCAGGGACACCAGGGAGTTGATTGATTCCGGCCTCCAGGGTGCCCGAGGCGTCCCGGATGGAGGCCTCGCCCTGGCGCGCGCGGCCCGGAATTCCTGGGCCGCGGCCGCGGTCGGCGCGTGCATCGGAGCCGCCGTCGGAATCGCGACCGACGATCGCAAGCCCGCCCGTGGCGCTATCGTCGGCGGCTTCCTCGGCGCGGTTGTGGGACTGAGCGCCGGCATGGCGTGGAACGCCCGCGAGGTCATCTCCTACACGGTGGAGAGCGCGCTGAAAAACGTATCCGGCGTTCGCGACTCCCATTGGCTCGCGAAACACCCGATCGATTACGCCTGACGTCATGCCGGCCGGTAAACTCGTGCCGATGACGGCGGAGGAGTTCAACCGCCGCCGGCGCAACAGGATCGCGAGAATCGTGTTCCCCGCCGTCGCCGCCGTTTTGATGGTGGCGGTATTCACGTGGCGAGCGACCAAGCCGGCGGAAACGCAAAGCTATTACGCGCAGGGCCTGGAGCAATACAAGAACGGCAAGTTCTACCAGGCCATCGCAGCCTTCGACCGGGTGATTCAGGAGCGCCCCGACTTCAGGGACGCCTGGCGATTCCGCGGGATGGCCCGGGCGCAGGTGAATCAGAATACCCTGGCGCGGCAAGACTTCGACAGGGTCATCCAGTTGGCGCCCGGCGATGTCCAGGCTTACCAACTGCGCGCCAGCGCGCTGCGTTCGAGCGCCAATTTCCAGGAAGCTATCCGGGACTACACCCGCATCGTCGAGTTGCGCCCCGCCTCCGAAGTCTATGTCGCCCGGGCCGGGTGCTACCGCCAATTGGGAAAACTGGAGGAAGCGCTCGCCGACCTGAACCGGGCCATTGCCATGAGTCCTGGCGTCGATACCTACATGCAGCAGGGGCAGACGCTGGAGCAGTTGAAAGACTTCCCGCAAGCGTTGCAGAGCTATTCTAAGGCCATCGAACTGCGGCCGGAAGATCCCTTTGCGTACCGCTCCCGCGCTTTTGCAAAAGAGAAATCGGGAGACGCCGCGGGCGCGCGCGCCGACCGCGCAAAGGCCGACGCCCTCGAAAGGCCAACCCAACAGCCTCAAAGCAAGTAGATCCCGCTACTCGATTGAAAAATACTGGATTCACCTCGCGGCTGTCGTCTGGCATGCCAGCGGCGCACATTCAAGCCCACGCCAAGCGGAGCGGATTTTGAGGGCGCGTGTCGAATCTACGCCTTTGTGAATCATTGGTGGGCGTTGGAGTTTGGACGCTTCCGCGACCCAGTACGCAGGGAACCGGGCAAGCTCGCTACGTGGGTTACGCGGCAAGCGACGCGCTGGCTCCGCGGCACCGGCTGTATCTGGTAGTTCCGAAGCGCATCTATCACCGCGCCGGAAACCGGGCTTTCCTTGTCATTGAGCACGGCGTACGCTTTCGAGTCGGCGGGCCGGACTTGGCGGGTGTCGCCCCATGCGTTGATAAACAGCAGTGCGCTGTCGCGGGTCGGGTGGTTGATCGCCTGCCGCGCCCGGTTCTGATAGGTCGCCTTCGTCAGTTTTATCTGAGCGCGGGTGGCATCGAGCGTGAAGTTCTCTTGCTTGTCCAGTGAGGTCAAGGCAACGGAAAGCTGTCGTTTTTCAGGTCGGCAGGTCCAACCCACTTCCGTACTCTAATCAATCGAACGGCCTTCGCGGTGGCATTGACTCCAAGACCTCGCCGCAACCCCTTCCCGCCGCGGCGCCGGCTGGGCCCGATGAATGCTTAGCTCGCATTTCCTCGTGCTTCCGAAAACAATCCGCCTCTCCATGTCCACGCGGTCGGGGGGCAAGGCGAGGGCTTCCGATATCCTGTAGCACCTGTACGGTAGTGGGCCGTGGAAGATCCGAACTTCAGCGGGAGCGCCCTCGGCGGCCACAAGTTCAAGGGCATTAACGTCTGCCAGCTTCGATTGAACATTAGCCTTTCTATTGGAGCCTGCCGGCGAGCCGCGCTCAGTGGGAGAAGTAGAAGATGCCGCGGCCGATCAAACCGCGGCCAATTGCTCGCGGAAAAACGCGTCCACCAGCTCGAGAATCCGCGGCGCTTCCTGCGCGTGATAAATCTCCGCCCGCAGCCGCGATCCATTCCGCACGCCGTGCGTGAAATACGTCGCGAACTGCTTCATCTTGCCGACCGCGTCCGGCGCGTTCTGGCCGTGCAGCATCTCGTAATACGACCGCATCAGGTCGTACCGCGCGGACTCCGGCGGCGTCGCGTAAGATCCGGTCGCGACGTAATCCGAAATCTGCCGGAAGATCCACGGATTCGCCGACGCGGCCCGCCCAATCATGACCGCGTCGCAGCCCGTCTCCCGCGCCATGCGAACCGCGTGCTCCGGCGTGGTGACATCGCCGTTGCCGATTACCGGAATCCTGACCGCCGCTTTTACCTCGGCAATCCGCGCCCAGTCGGCCGATCCGCTATACCCCTGCTCGCGAGTGCGCGGATGCAGCGCGATCGCCTCGACGCCGCAGTCCTCGGCCAGCCGCGCCATGCGAACGTGCACCAGTTCGCGATCGTTCCAACCCGCGCGGAACTTCAGCGTGAGCGGGATCGAAATCGCGGCCCGAACTTTTCGCAGGATCTCCTCCACCAGCGGCAGGTCCCGCAGCAGCCCCGATCCGCCGTTGCACTTGACCACCTTGTTCACCGGGCAACCGAAGTTGATATCGACGATGTCGAAGCCCAGGTCCTCGCAGATCTTCGCGGCGTCAGACATCACCGCCGGGTCCGATCCGAAAAGCTGCGCGGAAATCGGACGCTCCTCCGGGTCGAAGTACAGGTACCGGAACGTGCGGGTCGGTTTGTGGGACCGCGCCGAGTGCACCACTCCGTGCGAGCTGGTGAACTCCGTCATCAGCAGCCCGCAACCGCCCTGGTTCCGTATCAACCGGCGGAACACAGTATCCGTCACGCCGGCCATGGGAGCCAGCACGGTGGCCGGAGAAATCGGAATGCGGCCGATCGAAAAACCGGCCGGAAATGCGGTCGACATCAGTTTATTTTACCAGCACGTTCCAACACCCACCGAAACGAAGAAGCGAACAGGCGCGTACGAAGTAGGATAA
Source organism: Acidobacteriota bacterium (assembly GCA_025353165.1). Taxonomy (GTDB): domain Bacteria; phylum Acidobacteriota; class Terriglobia; order Bryobacterales; family Bryobacteraceae; genus TMP-7. The sequence continues at coordinate 11,668 of JANXRE010000172.1, forward strand.
GCGGAAGATGAGTCCGAGAATACTAGTCGCATTTCTAGCCGGATTGGCGGTAGCGTCCGGAATCGCGTTTTACGCCATGCGGAGGCCTCAGCCCGCGCCGGTTTCAATCCCGGTCGCGCCAGCGCCGGCGCCCGAGCCTCCTCCACCTCCGCAGCCCAATGTCGTGACCGCGCCAGTCGAACCGGCAACTGAGAGACGCGCCCGATTCGTGGGAAGTCGAGGAGTCGTCCGCCAAGTGGTTCGCCGATTTCTTTGAAGCTCCGGTTTCGGAGAAGCATGTGCTCTTCGCGGGACTTCGGGTAATCGGGCGGCGGGACGTAAATGAAGAGGACCTGCGCGCCGATAGAATTCAGTAAGCTGATCGGAGTGCCGACCAAACTGGATCGCCGGACGTTCGTTTTGGCGGCGGCGAATGGTTCCTCCGCCCGGGCCCAATCGTTGACACAGTGGTTTCATGCATCCCGGAAAACGCGCGCGCTGGAGCTGCGGAAATGCCTCGACCGTATTCGAGAACTGGAGCCCGCCATTCACGCCTGGGTGCAAGTGAAGCCGCAAGAGCCAACCGGCAGCGGGCCGCTGTCCGGAATCCCGTTCGGCGTGAAAGACATCGTCGAGACCCGGGGCCTCGCCACGGAATACGGCTCTCCGATATACAAAGGACGCATCGGCGTAGCGGATGCCGCCATCGTTCGGGGCCTGCGCCAACGCGGCGCGATCCTGTTGGGAAAGACCCAGACTACGGCGTTCGCGTATCGCACGCCCGCCCCGACCCGCAACCCCCGCGATTTGGGCCACACGCCCGGTGGAAGTTCCAGCGGATCCGCCGCCGCCGTCGCGGCCGGGATGGTTCCCTTCGCGGTCGGCGAGCAAACCCAGGGTTCGGTGCTGCGGCCGGCGTCCTATTGCGGCGTCACCGGATTCAAGCCCACCTACGGTCTTCTCTCCCTGGAAGGTGTTCTGCCTCTCGCAAAGAGCCTGGACACGCTGGGGTTTTACACGCCCACGGCAGCCGACATGCTGGCGCTGTGGGAAGCGATGGGACATCCCGCGGGCGCCGGCGAGGACTTCGCGCTGGCTGCGCCCGATCCGATCCCCGACGTAGAGCCCCCAATGAAAGCGGCCTTTCAGAACGCGCTATCCGCACTGCAAAAGGCCGGCCTGTCCATCCGATCCGTGGACATTGCCGGAATGCTGGCCCGCCTCGCCGAAGCAAGCAACACCGTGATGTTCTATGAGGGAGCGCGTTTCCACGAGCAACGGTTCAAGGAGTACGGCGCCCGGCTTGCGGATCTTGTGGACCTGGTTCAGAAGGGCCTGCAGATCCCCATGGAGCAATACGACGAAGCCCGGCGTTACATCGCGGAAAGCGCGGCCCGAGTGAGGGAAATATACAAAGCCACGCCGGTGATCTTAGTGCCGGCGGCCACCGGTCCTGCGCCGTTAGGTCTGTCGTCCACGGGCGACCCGAGAATGAACGCCCCGTGGACGGCGTTGGGAACGCCCGCCATCTCCATCCCGCTTCCGATCTCGAGCGGGCTGCCGTTAGGTCTGCAGCTCACAGCGGACCGTGGCCAGGACGCCAGAGTGCTGCGCGCCGCCGTGCGCGTACACGCGGCGCTCAAACTTCATTTCGTTTAAAGCGGTCGATCAGGTGGTCGCACGCGCGAACCGCGATGGCCATCATCGTGAGCGTCGGGTTCTGACATGCCGACGAGGTGAAGCATGCGCCGTCCATCATGAAGATGTTCGGCACGTCGTGAAGCTGGCACCACTGGTTTGTCACCGAGGTCTTCGCATCGTGACCCATGCGCGCCGTGCCGAGTTCATGAATTGCCATGCCCGGCTCGGCGGCGCTCGAGTTCACCTTGACATTCTTGGCGCCGCACTCCTCCAGCACTTGCGCGGCGGCCGCCGCGGCGTCTTCCATCAGCGCCTTCTCGTTATCGCCATGCGTCATGTGGATGTGCAGCGCGGGAATGCCCCACGTGTCTTTCAGGTTGGGATCGATCTCGATGTAGTTGTCGTTGCGCGCCAGGCTTTCTCCGAAGGCGCCGAGCGAAATGCCGTACGTTCCCGCGACGACGGCTTTCTTATACCCCGCGCCAAAGCCTTCCGCTCCGAAATCGAACTGCGGTCCGGCCTCGCCCTGGTATCCGTATCCGCGAATGAAGCGCGGATGTTTGGGCCCGTTCATCAGGTTGCGGAAGCGGACCAGGTAAATGCCGTTTGGGCGATGTGGGGGGCCGATCGAAGGCCGCTCGTCATAATCGCGGAGTTCGCCGGTCGCGCCGGCGCCGACCACGTGGTCCATGAGGCCGCGGCCCAGCAGCCCGCTCGAATTGCCTAATTGCGAGTTCAGAAGGATGCGCGTCGATTCCAACGCTTGCGCGCAGAGGATGACGGCCTTGCCGAGAATCTCTTTCGTCTGCCGCGTCGTCGCGTCGACGTACGTCACTCCGGTCGCGCGGTTCTCGCCTCGCGCGTAGTTGACATGAGCGGCGACCGCGTTCGGAATCAACGTGCAGCGCCCGGTCTTCAGCGCATCCTTCACCGTGGTGAATGGGCTGCTGAAATAAGAGAACGTCTGGCAGCCGCGCTCGCACGGTCCGCAGTAATGGCACGCCTGGCGGCCGTTGTGATTCTTCGTCACGATCGCCACGCGCCCGATGGTGAGCGTGTAGCCGAACTTGGCTTTCGCCACCTCGCGCATGTGGACTTCGCCGCTGGTCATTTTCATCGGCGGCAGGAAACGCCCGTCCGGAAGCGCGCCGTTGCCCTCGGCCGCGCCGCTGATGCCCACATACTCTTCGGCGATGTCGTAATACGGCGCGAGGTCTTTGTAAGCGAACGGCCAGTCCTGCCCATAGCCATCGTGACTGTACGCCTTGAAATCCAGATCGCTCAAGCGGTAGCTCTGCCGGCCCCACACCAGCGTGCGTCCGCCCACGATGCGCAGCCGCTGCCAGGTGAACGGCTTGTCCTTCGGCGTGCTGTACGGATTTTCGAGATCGTTCACGAACCAGTCGTAGTTGTACTCCATGCACGCGTAGCACTGCTTCTGAATGGGCCGCGTCTTCACAATCTCCGGCGACATGTCGCGGTACTTGAGCTTGTACGCGGGCATATGCTCGGTGAACTCCTTCGGAGACACGTTGCGTCCCGCTTCGAGCAGCGCGACATTCAATCCGGCTTCCGACAGCCGCTTGGCGGCCCAGCCTCCGGTCGCTCCGGATCCGACTACGATGGCGTCAAACATGCTGGCACGCTTTCACGCCGGCTTCGGAACTCCAGAACGCGCGGGCGATCCACCCTTTCACGTTCTCGAAATGGCGATGGCCCGGTTCTTCCTCCTTCTTCTCCTCGCCCCAGGTTTCGAGCGAGTGCGGATACGCGAAATTGCTCAGCAGTTCGATCTGCGTTTCCCGAGGCAGTTGGACGAGAGGCGATTTGTACCGCGTCATCGCTTCGCCGTCGAGGAACGCGAGACTGTTTAGAAACGACTGCTGAGTCTCCTTCGACTCCGCGGCCAGCAGCTCGTCGATAAAGCGGTTCGCGAGCGCCGATTTCGCGCCCGGCGTTTCCGTCTCCGGAATGATCGTATCGGCGAGCGCAATCAGCGTCTCGTTCTGGTGGGCGTTCAGGAAGGCAGGTTTCCAGTCGGCGAGCGCGAGGTCCTGGGACGCGTCGTAACCTGGCGGAAACTCGCGCGCGGACGCCGTGGCGGCGCCTGCTATACCGAAAAGCGTTTGGCGAAATAGCTGGCGGCGATTCATAATCGTGCATCTCACTATAGCCGATACTCGTATAGTGTAGACACTGGGTATGCGAGAGCTTTTGGAGTTTCTAACACGGCACGGCAGCAGCGTTGTTTTCCTGTTTGTGCTGGCGGAACAGTTAGGCGCTCCGATCCCGGCCATTCCCGTGCTTCTGGCGGCCGGAGCGCTGGCCGGATTGGGCCGTCTCGATCTCCGCATGGCGGCCGCCGCCGCGCTGGCCGCGTGTCTGGTCAGCGATTCCCTCTGGTATTTTCTTGGGCGCGTGAAGGGACAGCCGGTCCTTCGACTTCTCTGCCGTATCTCGCTGGAGCCCGATTCCTGCGTCAGCACGTCGCGGTACTGGTTTCGCCGGCTTGGCGTCTGGACGCTGATCGTCGCGAAGTTCGTCCCGGGACTATCGACCGTTGCGCCGCCGATGGCGGGCCTGACGTTCATGCCGGTATGGCGATTTGTCTGGTCCGACGTGGTTGGATCGTTGTTGTGGTCCGGATCTTTTCTTGCCGCCGGCTTCTTCTTCCACCGTCAACTCGAAGCGATTGCCGATTCCGCGCTGACGCTTGGGTCGAGGCTGGGCGTCCTGCTGATATTGCTGCTGGCGGCATACATCGCGTACAAATACTGGCAGCGTCGCCGTTTCATCCGGTCGCTGCGCATTGCCCGCGTCACCGCCGAAGAGGTTCGCGCAATGATCGACACGGGCGAGCCTCTGGTCATCGTGGATCTTCGCCACGAAGAGGAAGTTGCCCGGGTTGGCATGCGGATTCCCGGCGCGATACGGATAGAGCGGGATGGGCCGATCCCGCGCGATCGCGACGTGATCCTGTACTGCACTTGACCCAACGAAGCTACCAGCGCCCGTGCGGCGCTTGTACTCAGAGCTCAGGGGATTACGCGCGTGCGTCCGCTCGAAGGCGGCTTCGAGTCGTGGCGTGAGATGGGCTACCCTCTCGAGCCGGTGGATGATCCGGTCGCGACGGTTTAGTAAACTGGAGCGTTAACTCCTACTCTTATGGAAATCATAAAAATTATTGGCAGAGAAATTCTGGACTCGCGCGGCAACCCCACCGTGGAGTCCGACGTTCATTTGGCGGATGGCAGTTTGGGCCGCGCCGCAGTGCCGTCCGGCGCTTCGACCGGGGAACATGAAGCCGTCGAGCTGAGAGACGGCGACAAGAAGCGTTACCTGGGTAAGGGCACGCGCACCGCCGTCAAGAACATTCACGAAGAGATTGCGCCGGCGATCATGGGGATGGACGCCGCCGAGCAATCCGCCATCGATCGCAAGATGATCGAGACAGACGGAACGCCGAACAAGGGCCGGCTCGGCGCGAATGCGCTGCTGGCGGTTTCGATGGCCGTCGCGCGCGCCGAGGCGATTTCGCAGGCCACGCCTCTGTACCGGTACCTGGGTGGCGTGCAGGCGAACCTGCTGCCGTCGCCGATGATGAACATCCTGAACGGCGGCGCGCACGCGGACAATTCCGTGGATCCGCAGGAGTTCATGATTTTGCCGTATGGCGCGCCGAGCTTTTCCGAAGCGCTGCGCTGGGGCGCGGAAGTATTCCACACGCTGAAGGGCGTGTTGAAGAGCCGCGGCTATTCCACGTCGGTGGGCGATGAAGGCGGCTTCGCGCCGAATCTGAAGTCGAACGAAGAGGCGCTCGATGCGGTGATCGAAGCCATTCAGAAGGCCGGCTACAAGCCGGGCGAGCAGATCGGCATTGCGCTCGATCCGGCGGCGAGCGAATTCTACGACGCGTCGAAGAAGAAGTACGTCTTCAAGAAGTCCGATAAAAGCGAGCGCAGCAGCGGGCAGATGGTCGAGTTCTGGGCGAAGTGGGTGGAGCAGTATCCGATCGTTTCGATCGAGGACGGCATGGCCGAAGACGATTGGGACGGCTGGAAGGCGATGACCGAAGCGCTCGGCAAGAAAATTCAGCTGGTGGGCGACGACCTGTTCGTGACCAATACGGAACGGCTGGCGCGCGGGATCGATCTCGGCGTCGCAAACTCGATTCTGATCAAGGTGAACCAGATCGGCACTCTGACCGAGACGCTGGAAGCGATTCGCATGGCCACGAATGCGGGGTACACGTCGGTGATTTCGCATCGCTCGGGCGAGACCGAAGACGCGTTCATCGCGGACCTGGCGGTGGCCACCGCGGCCGGCCAGATTAAGACTGGTTCGGCGAGCCGCACGGACCGCATCGCGAAGTACAACCAGTTACTGCGGATCGAGGAAGAGTTGGGCGTGGCGGCGAAGTTTGCGGGGCGGAAGGCCTTTCGGCAGTAAGGAGTTTGCCATGCCGCACAAGTTGGTTTTGGTTCGCCACGGCGAAAGCGATTGGAACAAGCAGAACCGGTTCACGGGCTGGACCGACGTCGATCTCTCGGAGAAGGGAAGAGAAGAAGCGAAAGAGGGCGGCGAGGTACTGAAGCGCGAAGGCTTCGTCTTCGACGTTGCTTACACCTCGGTTCTGAAGCGGGCGATCCGGACGCTGTGGATGGTGCTCGACGAGATGGACCTGATGTGGATCCCGGTGCACCGTTCGTGGCGTCTAAACGAGCGGCACTACGGGGCGCTGCAAGGGTTGAACAAAGGCGAGACAGCGGAGAAATTCGGCGAGGCGCAGGTGAAGATTTGGCGGCGCAGTTACGATATTCCGCCGCCCGCGCTGGAGCCGGACGATCCGCGTTTTCCCGGGCGCGATCCGCGGTACGCGTCGCTGTCGAAGGAAGAGCTTCCGTTAACGGAGTGTTTGAAAGATACCGTCGCGCGATTTTTTCCGTTGTGGCATGAGACGATCGCTCCGGAGATCCGGAGCGGCAAGAAGGTGCTGATTGCGGCGCATGGGAACAGCCTTCGGGCTTTGGTGAAGTATCTCGATGGCATTCCGGAAGAGGAGATTGTCGAACTGAATATCCCGACGGGGATGCCGTTGGTCTATGAGTTAGACGACGATCTCCGACCGGTGCGGCATTACTATCTCGGCGATCCGGAAAAAGTAAGAGCGGCGATGGAGGCCGTGGCCGCTCAGGGAAAGAAGAAAGTCTAGAACTGGAAGCGGCCTCCGAGTTGGAAGGCTCGCGGGCCGCCCGAGCCAAAAACCTGGCCGGCGCGCTGCGTCGGTTGGCCGAATGAGGCGGTGTTGTTCAGGTTGAAGCTGTACCCGCCGAGGTTCGCATAGTTGAAGAGGTTGAATCCTTCGACGAAGGCCGAGAATGTGTAGCGCTCTTTAAACGTGAATTTCTTGGTCACGCGCAGATCCTGCGAGTTGAAGGCGCGGCCGAAGCTGTAGCTGCCGGGCAAGGTGAGCGACGGGATGTCCTGTCCGCGGGCGTCCTTCTTGCCGGCGTAGGTCGAGTTCCAATTCGTGACGGCCTTCTCCAGATCGGCTTTTGTCGATCCACGGTTAAAGCTGTTGAACGGGACTCCGGGGATGGGCGTCGTGGAAACTCCGCTGCCGGTAAGATCGACGTTCGAAACGAACGCCATCAATGGGCCCTTGGTGGAAGTGGACGAGATCAATCCCAGGTCGATACCCCAGGGCAGGGTGGCGATGGCGGACACGGTGAGGCTGCTGCGCGATCCCTGCGGACCCCAACTGGAATTCCACTGGTCCAAGTTGTAAATGCCGTTGTAGCCGTGCTGATCGGTGAGGGCGTACGACGCGGTGAACTGGTAGCGGCGGGCGAAGCGCTTGTCGAATTTAACCAGCAGGGCGTTGTAGACGCTGCGGCCGGCGGGCGTCCAGAAAGTGATGCCGCCGGTGGAACATTCGGCGGAGGGGTCCCCGGCCTGCGCGCCCTGGCAGACGGGAATGACGGGCGCCTGCGCGCCGTTGATGAAGCGGTTATAGCGGTTGTAGTCTAAGTTACCCAGCAGCGTGTTGAGGTAGATGCGGCGAACAAAATCGACGCTCAACACCATGTCGTTGGAGATCTGGCGCTGCACTCCGAGGCTGAAGTGAATGCCGCGTTGGACGGGGTACTTTTTCGGATACAAGTTATCGGCGGACTTGGAGATCTGGATGGTGCGGGTGGCCAGGTTGTATGCGCCGCCCGGGTTGAGCTGCTGGAGTACGGCTGGGGCCTGCTGCTGAACGATTTGCAGGAACTGTCCCACGGTCATGGTGAACAGACCCTCGCCGTTCGGCGCGGGCGCGCCCACCGCGAGCGGAGTCTGGGTTCCCACGTTGAGGATTCCGGGGAAGGTGTTCACGAAGCCGGAACTCGGATAAGGCACGCGGCCGTTGCCGAGAGGCCCGATTTCCGAGCGCTCCTGCAAGCGGCGCCACAGGGACTCGGTGTCGTAGTATATGCCCGCGCCGCCGCGCACCACCGTCTTGGCGGCCTTGTCGGCCTGCCAGGCGAAACCAACAACGGGCGACCAGTTGTTGTAGTTGTTGTCGGTAGGACTGAGGTCGCTGCCGTAGACCGGGGCGAGGTATGCGGGTTTGGTCAGATCGCGATTGACGAGCGTGCTCTCATACTCCCAGGCGAGGCCGTAGTTCAGCGTGAGGCGCGGCCGCAAACGCCAAGTGTCCTGGAAGAAATAGCGCTGGTGGTTGTTCTGCTTGGCCTGAGCGACGTTGTAAGGAGGCGGCTGGCTGGGATCGCCGAGTCCGATCGCGGCGCCGGCGAACGGAAGGTTCATCAAGTCGGCGGTGGTCCGGATGGTGGTGGGCATGTTGGGGAACAAAAAGGGGATGTAGGCGGCGGGCACCACACTTTGGACGAACTCGGGCGAGAAGGCGACGACGCAGCCGGGGTCGCAGTAGCCCCAGAAGCCGGTGCCGGGCGCGTGCTCGAGGTCGACGCCGCCGCGGAAGCGGTGCGAGCCCTTCTGCCAGGTGATGTTGTCGATGAAGGTGTAGCGGCGCAAGTCGCGACCCTGGGTGGCGTTCGAGGTATTGCCGACGGTGAAGTTGGACGACCCGACGAGGTTAATCTCGGGGCCACCCAAACCGATGCAATTGGGACAATCGGCGGCGGTCGGGAAGAGGTTGCGGTTGTGCCAGTAGGTGTAGTTGAAACGGAAGTCGTTCACCAAATTGGGACGCAAGGAACTGGTGATGCCGAAGACGCTCTGATCCGACCAATTGGTGTTCTTGACCCAGTTAGACGGCATGGTCGCGCCGCCGTTGGGGCCGAAGCCACTGTTACCGTCGTGCGAATAGCGTGCAAAGAGAGAGTGAATCGCGCTCAGCCGATAGTCGAATCGGGCGCTGAGGGTTTTGCCTTTATAGGGGCTGCCGAAGTTTCCCGCGAGTCCCTGGACAGACGGCAGATCCGGCTGCACGGTGAACAATTGCGCCTGGTTCTGGCTCTCGTAGTTGAAGAAGAAGAACAGGCGGTCTTTGAGAACGGGGCCGCCGATCCATGCGCCGGGGTTGCGCCGGGCGAAGAACGGGTCCGGGCTGAGCGGGTTGCGCTTGAGTCCGGGGTAGGCGGCCATGTTGTGGTCGCGGAAGAAGAAGTAGGCACTGCCGTGGAAATCGTTGCCGCCCTGGCGGGTGACGATGTTGACGGAACCGACGCTGGTGATGCCGGTGGAGAGATCGAAGTTGGCGGAGGAGAGCTGGAACTCCTGCACGACCTCCTGCGAGAAGTTCATGCCGGTATCGCCCTCGATCACATTGCGGATGTTGCCGCCGTCGACGCTGATCGCGGTCTTGCCGGAATCGCCGCCGAGGATGGAGACGGAGAAGAGCGAGTTGTACTGGGAGGTGGTGCCGGGGGAGACGCTGACACCGGGCTCGAGGAAGGCTAACTGAAGGAAGCTGCGGCCGTTCAGTGGAAGTTCCTGGATCTTCTGGCGGTCGATGACGCCGTCGATGGCGTTGCGCTCGTACTCGAGCTGGGCTGTCGCGGCCTCGACGGTGACTACGTCCTTGCTCTGGCCTACTTGCAGGTGCAGGTCGACAGTGGTGGTGGAGCCGACGGCGACTTCGGCGTCGCGGACGATGGTACGGAAGCCGGGAACGGAGGATTTCACTTCATACGTGCCGGCCGATAACAGCGTGGAGCTGTAAGTGCCGTCGGCCCTCGAAACTACGGTTCGGGTGGCGGCGGTGGCCTTGTTGGTGATGGTAACGGTGGCTGCCGGGATAATGGCTCCCGATTCGTCCTGCACGGCCCCGGTAATAGTTCCTGTCGGTACCTGCGCGATCGCGGTTGCGACGGCGAGGACCATAAGCAACAGACAAAGCTGCGTGGTTCGTCTCATCTGACCCCTCTTCTTTCGAGCGTTCGCTAAGTTTTACGCTCAGCCCAGAAAACCAAAACTACTGAATTGTGTCCTAGGTTTCGGTCAATGTCAAGGGCGATCCAATCACACCGTTTTGTCTGGTAGTGGGCGCTGAGGGAAAATGGAGGGCAGGAGAGAGAAGAAGATGAGGCATCTGGTTCCGTTTGTTCTCGCCGCGTTTGCCGCGGTCGATCCTTGGACGTCCGCGGATCTGCTGGTGCCCGAAAAGTTTGCAGCCGTGTGCGCGTCGCGCGGACCCAAGCCCGCGGTGTTCTATGTTGGGTTTCATGTGCTGTACCGGAGCAAGCACATTCCCGGCGCGGTGTACGCCGGACCGGGGGCGAAGGCTGCGGGGATCGAGCTCTTGAAAGAGGCTCTGAAGGGCGTTCCCCGGGACAGAGAGATCGTGTTGTATTGCGGATGCTGCCCCATCGCGCAGTGCCCAAACTTGCGTCCGGCATTTCAGGCGGCCCGCGGGATGGGATTCAAGAAGGTGAAAGCGTTGATGCTGCCGACGAGTTTTGGGATCGACTGGCTGAACAAGGGGTTTCCGGCCGAGTGAGCGGGGGCCGCGGGGGGTTGCCGGATCTCTCCTTTCGGCTGGGTCTGCTTCCGGGCGCTCCGGCGCTTACCCGGGCAGGACTTTCACCTGCGAGAACAACGCGTCCTTTCGGGACGGATACTACGCCCACTGATATCATTCCCGTGTGTTTCCATAGACTATGGCGAATCGGGGGTTTCGCCCCACACATATGACGACCATCTACGAGATCAATGCCTGGGTTTGGCTTGGGGGGTTGACCCGCAAGTACGGGATGCCGGTTACTTTCGACAGCGTTCCGGGCGCGGAATGGGACGGGCTCGCGGAGTGGGGCTTCGACGCCGTGTGGCTGATGGGGGTTTGGGAGCGCAGCGCGGAAGGCGCTCGCATCGCCCGCGAACACCCGGGTCTGCAGGCGGAGTACCGGCGGGCCTTGCCGGATTACACCGAGGAGGACGTCATTGGGTCGCCCTATTGCGTGCGGCGGTACGAGGTGGATGCGCACCTCGGCGGGCGCGCGGGACTGGCTGCGGCGCGGCGGGCGCTGGCGAACCGGGGGTTGCGGCTGTTGCTGGATTTCGTCCCGAACCATACCGCGCTAGATCACCCGTGGGTGGATGAGCACCCGGAGTTTTATGTGCACGGACCGGATGGCGGCATCGCTCTCGGGCGGGATCCGTACTTCCCGCCGTGGACCGATGTGGCGCAGTTGAATGCGTTCCATCCCGGGCTGCGCGAGGCGGCGGCACGGACGCTGCTCGATATTGCCGGACAGTGCGACGGGGTCCGGTGCGATATGGCGATGCTGGCGATCAACCGTGTGTTCGCGGGCACATGGGCGCTGTCTCCGCCGCCGGCGGAATTCTGGCCGGACGCGATCCGCGCGGTGAAGGCGAGCGATCCCGAATTCCTGTTTATAGCCGAGGCGTACTGGGATCTCGAATGGGAGTTGCAGCAGCAGGGGTTCGATTTCTGTTACGACAAGCAGCTGTACGACCGCTTGACGCAGGGCGATGCCGCGGGCGTGCGGGCTCACCTGGGCGCCGATCTGGCGTATCAGCGGAAGCTGGTCCGGTTTCTGGAAAACCACGACGAGCCTCGCGCCGCGACTATGCCGGCGGCGAGGCACCGGGCCGCGGCGCTGGCGGTTGCTACGCTGCCGGGCGCGACGCTTTGGCACGAAGGCCAGTTCGAAGGGCGCAAGGTGAAGTTGCCGGTTCAACTCGGGCGGCGGCCCGAGGAGCCGGTGGACGCCGAGCTGCGGGAGTTTTATCGGGGACTGTTGAGGGTGGCGCGGGAGGGCCGGGGAGATTGGCGGCTGTCGGACGAAGGCGATGGCCGGATCCTGGGGTGGACGTGGTCCGGCGGAGGACGGGCGGCGATCAATTTTTCGGGCGACGCGGTTCGGGATTTGCCGGCCTGGTTTGGGCAGTTGCTCGAGACTGTGTTCGCGACTAGCGGCTGAACGGGCGTGGCTTCAAAGACAGAAGGCAGAAGCACTAACGAATTCGGCTGAGGATCTCTTCGACGGTTGTTTCCAGTTGAACCGCCGCGTCCTTGAGCAGCGCCGCGAGGGTTCCCGCCGGGAGCGCCTTTGCCACAGGAACGGTCAGGTGTCCTTGTCGGGGAACGGAAACAGTCATCCGAATGTGGCTGCCGGTTTGGCGCGTCTGTTTGTAGCCGAGGCGTTCAGAACGCTAACGAGCTCCACGCCGCTCAGATCCCGGGGCAGTTTCACGCCTGAATCACTTCTTCACGAACGTAGTGCAACCGGATGATTTGGGGGGCTTCGCCTTCGTCAAAATGACATGCAACTGCATCTTTCACCATCGCCTGAAGTTCATGTTCCGTGTCCGCCGCAGTGAATATGGAGTGGCCCAAAGCCCGGGCGGAAAAGCCACCCTCGGGCGCATCTTCAATCAGGAAGATGATTTCGTTCATGGTACGGTTTCGCTACCATGCTACACCGGGCGTGGCTTCAGAATGGGGCGCGCCAGCTTAGGGCGGGGAACTTTGCGTAGTCGCGATCCGTTGTGATCCACTCGCTTCCGGACTCAATGGCCAGCGCCGCGAGCGATCCCGGACGCCTGGCGATTTCCGGCAGAGGTCGCGGGAAATCGGCCGGTGCCGCGGGCCGGGAGTCACGATCTGTCAGTAGGCGGGGGCGATCACAGCGTCGAAGAACTCGAGCGCCGAAGCAAAAGTGCAGGCGAGCCGGTTGGAAACGCGGATCACCGCCTGCCTTCCAGGATGTCGAGTGTCGAGGAAGCGTCGTTCAAATCCACTCCGGGCAGGGTTCCGCCGCCCCGCTTACAGATGGATAGGGTCACCTTCGGTTTCGATCGATGGGGCGCGGTTCCTGTCGCTAGAACGAGACGGAGGCCCTTGTCGATGAGCGACGTCAAGGTTTCGTTGCGCCGCCTTGCCGCGCTCTTGGCTTGTTCGAGAAGGGCGTCGTCCAATCGCACGGTGGTTCGCATAGGTCTAGGCATATCGTACCCATTCGAAGAGGCCGGCCTGGCATCAGCGATCAGCTAATGAACAAGCAACCCGCATCGGGACAGAGTGTTTCGCGGGGCTCGCCAAGCGTCGCCATGAGTGGCGACGCGGCACGTACGAGTACGTGCGCCACGTCGGACGTACAGATTCTTGGGCGGATGGCGAAAAATCTTCGCGGCGAGCGAAGAAAAGGCGCTTCAGAAGCTTCGCGGGGCCAGGTTTACTACGTCGTCTACACGCATCGTTTCTTTTACGACGAAGGGCTCGCCGTATTTCACCCCGATCTGATTGCCGTAGAATCGCGCGATGGCGGCCAGGCGCTCCCGGATTTCCGATTGCGTCGGGAACAGGCCCGAGGCGTTCGGCTGCTCTCCGTACTGCGATTCGTAGGCCAGCAGCGCTTCCATTCGCCGGTCGAAGTATGGCGAGATGTCCACGACAAAAGTCGGCTTCACGTTTGCGTACATCGAGGAGTAGAGGATTTTTTGCGGGCGATGGGGTTCGGTGGTTTCGTCCAGCTTCTTTAGCCCCGCCAGGAAGCAGGCTTCGTAGCCGATCTCGCAGGCGCGATAGTGGTCGGGGTGGCGGCCCTCCCAGTACGGAAGGATCACCGTCCGCGGCCGCAGACGCCGCACAAAGGCGGCCAGCGCGGTCCGGTAGTGCAGCGTGTTTTCGAGTTTCGCGTCGGGGAAGCGGCAGTTCCCGCGCCACGCCGCGCGGAGAAGAACGCGGGCGCGTTCCGCTTCCTCGAGACGCGTTTCCGGAGTGCCGCGGGTGCCCATGTCGCCCGCCGTCAGATCGAGGATGCCGGTGCGGTAGCCGGCTTCCACCATTTTAAGAAGCGTGCCTCCGCAGGTTTGCTCGACATCGTCCGGATGGGCCGCGATGGCCAGAACGTCCAGGGGTCTTTCTACCATTACTGCCACTGCTTCCACCTCCGCTTCTCGCCGAACAGATTGATCAGCAGCATGCCCGCGAGGAATCCGCCGACGTGGGCAAACCAGGCGGTTCCGCCGTTGGAGACCTGCGCATAACGGATGGATCCGACGCCGCTGAAGAACTGGATCGCAAACCAGTACAGGAGCAGCAAGATCGCCGGGACCTCGATGGTCGTGAAGAACACGAAAATCGGCACCAGGGTGGTGATGCGGGCCCGGGGAAACTTGATGACGTAGGCGCCCATCACGCCCGCGATCGCGCCACTGGCGCCGATGGTCGGGATGCGCGAGAAGGGGTTCAAGAACACATGGATCAATCCCGCGGCCAGGCCGCACAAGAGGTAGAACAACAGGAATTTTCCCGACCCGATCACGTCTTCCACGTTCCGGCCGAAAACCCAGAGAAACCACATGTTCCCGATTACATGCAGCCACCCTCCATGCAGAAACATGGAGGTCAACAGGGTGGACATCCGAAGGCGGTCCGGCACGATTCCGTAATGAGTTTCGAGCACGCCCGGAGGGAGGAGCCGCCCGTAGAAAAAGATAACGATGTTCAGGACGATGAGGATGAGCGTGACGGTGGCCGTCGAATAGGTATGCTCGGTGGATCGGAGTGGAATCATGGTTTCGCGGCGAATTCGTAATCCCGGTGGGATCGCCGCTCCGCGCGGCCCATCAGAGCCCGCGCCTGCTCCACCGTCGCGATCCGGCCCCGCGCTCCGAGGGCGGTGCAGTTCACAGCCGCCATGGCGTTGGCGAATTCGAGCATTTCGCCGATGGGCATGCCCTGCAAAACAGCATAACAAACGGCCCCGTGAAACACGTCTCCGGCGCCGGTGGTGTCCACGCAATTCACGATGTAGGCCGGGGAATAGAGGAAGCGTCCGCCGACGCGGGCCAGGGCTCCGTGGGCGCCCAGCGTCATGGCCGCCACCCTCATGCCGTACTCAGTCTGAATCATCTCCAGCGCTTTCATTGGATCGCGCTCATTCGTCCATTGCACCGGGAATTCCGAGCTCGCGATCAGGTAGTCGACGTTCGGCAGCACCTGTTCGAAGCCGTGGTAGGTGGTGTCGATGTCCAGTGTCACGGGGATTCCGTTGTGGCGCGCGATTTGCGCGGCTCGCGCCACGGCGAGGGTGTCCGATCCGTCAATGTGTAGTAAGCGGGCGCAGGTAATCTTCTCGGGCGTAATCTCCTCGGGTCGCAGCTTCAAACAATCAGAACGCTGCCAGAGCACCGTTCGTTCCCCGGTGGATTGGTCGATAAGGATGTAGGCGGTTTGGTTCGGGCAGTTGCTCCGCACGAGGACGTCGTCGAGGTTGATGCCGCTGCCTCGCAGGCTTTCGAGTTGAATGCGGGCTCTTTCATCGTCTCCTACCGTGCCCACATATTTCACTCGCAGCCCGAGTTTGGCGCAGGTTACCATGGCGCTGGCGACCTGGCCTCCCGGGCTCAGGATCTCGGATTCGAAGGGGACTTTGCCGGCGTAGGCGGGGAATTTGGGGAGGAGTAGTAAGGTGTCGGTGGCGTTCTGGCCGATGCCTACGACGTCAAAAGAGGTCAAGCGGGTTTCCCTTCGATGGAAGACAGGCGTCGCCAGGAGTGGCGACGCGGCGCGCATGAGTGCGTACGCCACGTCAATCCTGGATTGGTCATATTGTGGAAGACATAAACTTTAGGATCTCACTTGTCACCGGATTTTCGTCGATGATTTCGGAGATGTGGTTCTCGCGGGGGAGGTATACCAGAGTGGATTTGACGAAGGCCTTCCTCAGTTCCGCATCCATTCGGCGCGCTTGCGCGGGTAGACCGAAATAGTCCCATTGGCAGTACAGGATCAGGAACGGCGGAGCATCGCGCCGCACGTACTTCAAGGGCGATGCCGCGGCTCCGAAAGCCGGGAGACTGGACAGGTCGTAGACTCCGCTGATCGAGACTACTGCGCGGATGGCGTCGGCCGGCAACTGGAATTGCTTCAGCCACTGGGGATCGAGCGCCAGCAGCGACGCCAGGTGGCCTCCCGCCGAATGCCCGGCCACGACGATGCGCTTCGGGTCTCCACCGTACTTCGATATATATTGATGCGTCCAGGCGAAAGCCGCGGCGGCATCCTCGATCTGCGCCGGATGCGGATTGGCGGGCATCAGGCGATAGCTCGGGATCACTACGACGTAGCCTTCCTTCGCGAAGCGATTCCCCAGGAACGTGTAATTCGAACGGTCGCCCTCCCGCCAGCCGCCGCCGTGGAGGAACATCAGGACCGGCGCGTTCGTTTTCCCGGCCGGCAGGTAGACGTCCAGTTGGTGCTTGGCCGCGTCCATTGGTTTGCCCTCGGCGTATGGGATGTTTCTCGCCACGGTGACGCCGGGGCTGAGGGCCGCACCCGGTAGCCGGCGTTCCTCCGGTGAGGGCTGGTAGAAGTAGAACGGATTGGTGTAGATCCACGGCCGGTCCTCCCCGTCGACGGTCAGCCGCGCCTCCAGCCGGTACGCGCCCGGCTCCCGTGGGACGAACACGGCCTTAACGCCGGAGGACTCGGACACGACCTTCCCGTCGCGGAGGATGCGAATCGTCGCCGGCACCGGCAGGTGGGCCTCGAGGTTGGTTTTTCCGGACATCGGCACGCGGTCGCCCATGTCGAAGACGCCCAGATTGTTCTCGGCGACCATGAGGAAGCCGGCGGGATCGCACAACCAGTCGTGCGCGACGTAGGCGTGGCCTTCGCGCAGGGATTGGCGGACGCCCGGCTCGGTGAGATCGCGGGCCAGGATGTGGGTGCTCAGGTTGCGGAACGCGACTTCGTAGGGATCGAACACCACGCCCTGGAAGACCTGGTTGCGGTGGGCGTCGTTCGCGCCGATCCCAGTGAACGGGCGCTGGGCGGTGACCGCGTCCCACTTGGCCAGGTACTCCGGGAGACTATCGGTTCCCGCCGCGAAGACTTCGTCGGGGTACTGGCGCTGATTTTCGGCCAGTTTGCGCCAGTCGCGCGGTTTGGCCATGGCGGCTCGGACGTAGCCGTAGACCTCTTTGTGGACTTCGGCGTCGGCGTGCCGGTTATAAATCTCCGTTCCGTCGAAGCCGTCCGGCCGCGGGTCCGGGATCTCCTCGAGATGCGACCAGAATTTGAGGTCGCTGGAGGCCGAGGGGAAGCGGAGCGCGTGGTCGTCCTCGGAACCGGGAATAAATAGGATGCCGTCGCGCAGGCCGCTCCAGGTATCGGGTTTCGGGTCCGCTCCCTTACGGTCGCGGCTCGGTATCGGGTTGTGATCGGTCCAGAGCACGATGTCCACTCCGGCCTGCTTTGCGCCGGCGAGGGCTTGTTCCCGGGTGCCGAGAGTATGGGGAGCGTCTTCGGCGTGGATGTAAATTACCGCGCGGTAGTCGCGGTAGATGCCGTTTAGCGGGACGTTGACGCGATCGCGCATCCAGCGCAGGCGCTGTTGGTGAACGGCTTCGAGGTGCGCGGGCTGGAGACGCTGGAGGGAGGTCAGGTGGTCGGCGGCGAATATCGCCGGAGCCGCGAGCAGAGCCAGGCGGAACAACACTGCCTAATTCTTCACGGGCGGCATCTCGTACAAGTAGATGACATGGCCGGGGTGGTCGTCCGTGCGGTCCACGCGCACCGGCTTCCAGCCAGGAACGGCGAAGGAGTACGACAGAACTCGCGAGCCGGGTTTCAAATACATCTCGAGCCGGGGGCGCAATTCCTCGTTCAATTGGGTTTGCAGGAAGATCACGACGACGTCGGCGAGCGCCAAGTCGGCTTGCAGCAGGTCGCCCTGAATGACCTTCGCCCTGTCCTCCAGGCCGAACTTCGAAATACGATCGTTCGCGGACTTGACCAGCTTCCCGTCGATCTCGATGCCGACCGCCTTTACGCCATACCGGCGGGCGGCGCCGATCACGATTCGGCCGTCGCCGGCGCCCAGATCGTACAACGTCTCACCGGGTTTCAGCGCGGCTAGCTCCAGGATGCGGTCCACGGTGCGGAACGGGGAAGAGACGTACGGCGCCAGTTTCAGGGCGTACGGCGGAGTTTGGGCCACGACCGGAAGGGACAAGAGGATGAGAGCTTGAACTGTCCAGCGCGATGCGGCGGTCATAAATTTGATTCTACTTAAGAATACGCGACCGCGGCAGTGACGGTTCCTCTTTTAATGGCGGCTATTGCGTTGCCACCGCGAGACTGATTCGCCCGACCTTCGCCTTCACTACCCGCGACACCAGATCGCTCACCGCGAACCACAGATCCCGGGGCCGGGAGATGGTGTACTCCGTGCCGCGGAAGAAATGCACCGCCCGGCTGATGGAGTCGCGCCAGGGCGCGGCCTGGGGGGAGAGGTTGTAGTTCATGTAAAAAACCGGGTAGCGCACGTCGCCTACTTCCTTCAGGTCGTCCTGGGGGACATTGGCGTCCAGCATCACCTTGGGTCCGGCGAACACCAGCGCGTCGGGAGGATCCGCGGTGTTGACCTCCTGCTTAATCAGGTCGGTGAGAAACTCCGTGTCGCCGTGCTTCTGGCCGAGCCTTTTGAGGTCGACGGTTCCCAGGCTCAGGGACGTGAGGGCTTGACCCAGGGCCGGAAAGTCGATGCGGCTGCCGGACTCCTGGCGGTACAGGACGCGCTGCTCCTGCACGTTGAACGCGACAATCGAGAATCGTCCGATGTGGGGATCCCGCGCGATCTGGCGGAGGATGGAAACCAGGGCGCTGGTGTCGGCCGGTTGAAGGGCGGCGGACTCGTATTTCTGGGGCGCGAAGTTGACCAGCACCTTGACGTTCAGCGGCGGCTCGGTCTGAATCCGCTCGACCGGAGGATCCTCCTTGAACTGTTCGCCGTCGGCGCCTTGGATGGTGGACGGGTTGATGGTCAAGGCGATCTGCTTGTCTTTGGCGGGCAGCTCGGCTTCCGAGTCCCAACTGAACGAACAGACGCGCTCGGTCCGGTCCTTCATAAGCCAGTCGACGTGATAGGATCCCTCGCCCACGTCGAACACGCCCTGGAGGTAGGCGTCCCCCTTGGCGTCTTCTTCAATGGACGGGACTTTGAATCGCTGGCCGAAATAGACGTATTCGTCCTTGCGGTTGCCGGGGGCCACTCGAAAGACGATGCTCAGGGCATTCTCCGCGCCGGCGAGGTCCTTCATGGGAACGTCGATGTCGTAGCCGGTGTGGAATTTGAGATCGAAACCGAGGATGGGTTTCACTGGGGTCACGGTGCAGGGGAGATCCTTGCGAGTTTCCCCGGCCTCGAAGATGGCCATGTCGGAAGGCAGCAGCCGCACGCCGCCCTCGATCCCACGCGCAAGTGGTGCTTGCGCGCACACGATCGCCGACCCTGAGATCAAGCTGAGAATCAGGAGGCGTCGCATGTTCTGCCCGGGTATCCCGTATTATGGCCCATCGCACAGGAATAGCAAATACAAAAATTCACTCGGACTCAAAGAGCAATCCGGGCACCATGATGTTCCCGGCCGCCGGCAGGATCTGTTGTCTCCGGATTGCCGACCTGTGATACAGTTCTGGCATGGCCTCCCGCAGTGTCAATAAAGTGATCCTAGTGGGTCATCTCGGACGTGACGCCGAGACGAAATTCACTCCGTCGGGATCCTCCCTGACTAAGTTCTCCGTGGCGACGAATCGCCGCGTGAAGGATCAACAAAGCGGAGAGTGGAAAGATGAGACCGACTGGACGAACGTCGTGCTCTGGAAGGCGGAAAATGTGGCCAACTACCTGACCAAGGGCAAGCAGGTCTACGTTGAGGGCCGGCTGCAAACCCGCAACTACGACGACAAGGACGGAAAAAAGGTCTACGCCACGGAAGTTGTTGCCGAGGAAGTGATCCTGCTGTCCGGTGGCCGCGGCGAGGGTGTCGGGCCGGGTGCAGGTCCGGACGACGAGATGAGCCGTCCCCAGCGCTCCGCGCCACCAGCGCGCTCGGCGGGCGCGGGTCCAACCGCGGTGCCTGCCGCTCCCGAGCACGGCTTCGACGCCGGGATCACTGACGACGACGTGCCGTTCTAGGGCACAAACTTTCGATCGCAAGGGCGACGACCTATGGGCAGAGGCGAAACGCCGCTGCCGTCTGTCCGACGAAGAAATCCGGATGGCCAAGGAACTTGGCTTCCAGCCCAGGTCCCTCCATCAAAAATATTCCGGGCTCCGACCCAACGGTGGAAGGCCCGGGTAAGCCAGTCGGTGCGCGGGCTCTACGATAAGAAATTCGGTTCTCGGCCCAAGCCCGCGCCCGATCTCCATCCTCGCCCGAACGTGATCGAACTCCCCAACCGGGCTCATCGTTGGCCCGACAATCTCGATATTACCTTCCTGGCGATATATATCGAACTCCGGCTAAATCCGGAGTACATGACGCTTGCCGAAAATCTTCTTTGCTCGCTGCATAAAACAAAGGGCCCGTGAAAACGCCCGTTCAAAAGAAAGGGCCGACTGCGGATTCCGGGGGATGGCGATCACGAATCCGAAGTGATGGCGATCAGCATTCCGAACTGAAAACGATCGGTATTACGGTGGTAGTTCGGAAGGCTGATCGGCATCGGATTGGAACGACGGCGCAGGACAGTCGTGGCGAAGGACTCCACTGGT
>JANXRE010000112.1 GCA_025353165.1 Acidobacteriota bacterium
GATCAAACTCTCGTTTGAACCTTTGTTGCTGAATAATCGGATCTTGCCACACTCCTGCTTCCGCTCCCTTACGGTCACGGCTCGGAAATGCGACGCATCCGATCAGGTCGCCCCGGTTTTAACTCAGAGCATCTGACGAATTACTTCTTATGCGTCCAACCAGTTGTCAAAGAACAATGCAGGAGACCGGCTATCATTAGAAGACCGATTCCCTGCTGGCCCCGAAACCCACCGGCGCGAACCTGCCCTCAAGAGGCCTGTCCGAACCAGTTTTCTGGGAAGTCGTAGAACTGCTCGGCGGGTTGTTCACCCGCTGCCCGACACACAGCGTCAGGCGAGCTCGTTCACAAAGATTAGAATAGCAAGCCGGCGCGGACGGCGTCAACTGATTGTCACGAAAAAATCAATCGCTGGTGGTGCGGGCGGACTCGGCGCAGGCCGGAGGTTTGGCCGCGGCGGCTTGGGGGGAGTTCGTCCTGGGCCGGCTCCACTGGCTAGGCGGGCAGGTCCCGGCCCCTGCGGCGGTGGCGGCCCATGCGCTCGACGGCGGTCAGGGCGCGGTAATATTGGCGTTCGGCCTGGGCCATCTGGCGGAGATGGGGGCGAAAGCGCGCTTCCTTTTCCTGCACAAGGGCTTCGGCAATTCCGCCGGGCCCGCGATGGTAATGGCCTCCCACGTATTCCCAAAAGGCCTGGCCGGTGGCGCGAGGGCGTCGCCAGGCTCGGAAGGATGCGGCCGCGAATTGCTCGACGAGGCCCCTGCTCGTGGGCGTCGGATGGCTGGTGGGGCTAATCAGGCCCGCGAGGTGTTCGTGGGTGTCGTCATTGATGGGTCCGATACGTTTGGCGAGCGCGCCGTCACGGCGCGCGGCCTCGATTTGGAGCAGGCTGGGGAGTTGCATGGCCGCGCCGAAGAAGATGGCGTTGAACATTTTCTTCCATGGGCGCTGTGGAAACTAGCGGCCTTCGGGCAGCGCACCCACCAGCGCCGAGAAGCCAAACACCTTGTCGAGAGAAGTCCCGATCCGGCGCAGGGACAAATCAGCGGGCTTCCTTTTCTTCGAGAAACCTTTGTGAGATGGATGCCACAGATGGCAGCGGCGGCATCGTCGAAACGGCGGCGCATCTCCATCTTCTCGCGCACCTTCGCGGCAAGTTCCGCGGGAATGTCAAAAGCTTTTGGCTTGCCGTTGACGACAACGGAAATCTGGAACTGGGAGTTCCCCTGCAAACAAACGGGCTGGAGCTGGTTCCGCCCCTACCTTTGCGGTATCGCTGGAGAGGGGCCCGGAACCGTTTCGGAGGTAACGGCTCCGAGCGAATCATTCAGGTTTGATTTCGAATGACGTCAGTAAGGTGCCTCCGCGCGGGAATTTCTCTCACGCCAGGCCTCGCGCCTGGATTTCGAACTGGCGGATCTTGAATTTCTGCACTTTCCCGCTCAGGGTCATGGGGAACTCGTCGACGAACCGGATGTGCCGCGGGATCTTGAAATGGGCCAGCCGCTCGCGGCAGAAGTCTTGGATCTCGTCTTCACCGGCGGCCTCGCCCGGCTTCAGACGAACCCAGGCCATCACGATTTCGCCCATACGCTGGTCCGGCAGCCCCACCACCTGCACGTCCGAGATCTTCGGATGGGTGTGCAGAAACTCCTCGATCTCGCGCGGATAGATGTTCTCGCCGCCGCGGATGATCATGTCCCGCGCCCGGCCGGTGATGCGGAAATATCCGTCGGGACGCATCACCGCGAGGTCGCCGGTGTGCAGCCAGCCGTCCGCGTCCACCGCGCTCGCGGTGGCTTCGGGCTCGCCGTCGTATCCCTTCATGACCATGTAACCGCGCGCCAGCAGTTCGCCCTGCTGGCCGGCGGGCAGGGTTTCACCGGTCTCGGGAGCGGCGATGCGCACTTCCGTTTCCGGGACGGCGCATCCGACGGTGGTGCAGCGAGTCTCAAGGTCGTCGTCCACGCGCGACATGGTGATGATGGGCGAGCTTTCCGTTTGCCCGTAGCCGACGACGATTTCGGGGCAGTGCATCTCGGTCAACACGCGCTTCATCACCTGGATGGGGCAGGGCGCGCCGGCCATCACTCCGGTCCTCAGCGAGGACAGATCGGTCGTCGGGAGCGCGGGGTCCTGCAGTTCGGCGATAAACATCGCTGGCACGCCGTACAATGCCGTCGCCCGATCCAGTTCGACGGCGCGGAGTGTGGCGGCCGCATCGAACGACGCCGACGGAAAGATCGCGGCGGCTCCGGTCACCGCCCCGGTCATCGTGCCGATGACCGAACCGAAGCAATGGAACAGCGGAACGGGGAGGCAGATCCGGTCCCGCTCCGTCAGCCGCAGGTACTGCCCGATGAATCGCCCGTTGTTGACGAGATTGACGTGGGTGAGCAGGACGCCCTTGGGCCGCCCGGTCGTACCGGAGGTGTACTGGATGTTGGCCGGTTCGTCGGGATCGACGGGCGGGAGAACGCCATCGGGCTCGCGCAGGAAACTGCGCCAGTCCGGCGTATCGAGGTAGATGACCTCGTTCAGATCGAGATCCTGCCCCGCGCGGGATTCCTCCAGGATCGCGCGGTAATCCGACCGCTGGTCTTTCTCGCGCAGGAACAGCGCCTGCATGCGCGACTTCTTGAGAACGAACGACAGCTCGTGCGACCGGTACGCGGGGTTCACGTTGACCAGCACCACGCCGGCCAGCGCGCAGCCGAACTGGAGCATCACCCATTCGACGCAGTTGGTGGCCCACAGGCCGGCGCGATCGCCCGGCCGAAGCCCAAGTGCCCGCAGGCCGGCGGCCGTTCGCCGCGCCTCCCAGGCGTATTGCTCCCAGGTGAATCGCACGGCCTGATGACGCGATACCACGGCGAGCCCGTCCTTGCACCGGCGCGCCGTTTCGAGGAATGCGTCGCCGATCGGCTGGCTCTGGATTTCTCCGGCGGGACCGCGCGAGTAGCTGTCCATCAGAAGGTGGGCTTCAGCGGCACGAATTCGTACCGCGCGGGATCGAGGCCCCGCTGGCGCAATTGGCGGATGCACGACTCCGAAGAAGCGCCGGCGGCTACGATGAGCCGTTCCGGCGTGGTGTCCGGAGTGTAAATCTGAAGCGCCACCCAAGTGCCGGCGAGCTGCTTTCTTTCCGTGATAGATAGACTTTCCAGGGACCGTTCGATGATGGTCAGGGTCGCTTGAGCTCCTCGATCAGGGCCTTCAAGCCCTTCTTACGATAGATTTGCACAAGATGCTGCTCTTCCGGGGACGGGGCGACGACCTTTTGCACGCGCGGGTCGGCCAGGGCGGCGCGGCTGGGAATCCAGTACTTGCCGTCCTCGAACTCCACGTGGTTGACGAACCCCAGCATCCCCTTGATGGCCGGGCGGTCGGAGAAGCGCAGCGCGGTATCCGAGGTCACGCGCGTTTTCTGCCCCGGCGCAAGATGGAGATCGGCGGGGACAGAACCGGCCAGGAACTCCCGCCCCTGCTGGTCCTCGACCACCCAGGCCATCTCCATGAAGCGAACCTGCCGCGAAGACTTGTTGCGGATATCGAGTCTCGGCGCGCGGGCTTCATCGCCGGCAATGCGGGCGGAACCCTGTAATGCCTCGATGGGCGAATCGGGGAACTGGAGGAACGCGAACTGGATCTCGCGCTCCGGATCGGCATTGGTGGAGCGGCCGCGAACTACCTGCACGCCGGTCTGTCCGCGCTCATCCATGCGGACGATACCGGCCAACATTTCCTTCTGAAGCGCGTCGGCGCCGCCCTGCGCCAGGATTTGGCGGTAGTAACGGCGATCGCGCTGCGCCTCCAGTTCCCACACCATCATGGAGCGGCGCGAGTTCAGCTTGTTAGGACCGTAGAAAGTAAGATCGTCGAACAACACGCCATCGATTCCGACTCGCACCAGCGCGCCCTCTACGCCGAGCGGACGCAACAGGCGGAGGTCGATGCGAACCGGGAACGTCTCGTCGGGACCGACGTCGATGCTGGGCACGGACACCGACGCTTTGCCGCCGGGCGTGACTTCCTGGGCCAGAACGAGCAGCGTGACTCCGCGGATTCGTTTCTGTGTCGTGTTGCGCAAGGACAGCGAGGTGTGGAGATCCAGGACCAGCGCGCCGCCACGAGTGGCCGGACGAGATTGCCCCCAATCGCCGGAAGCGACGGAGACGGGCGAATCCTTGGGAAAATCGATGGCGAAGGATCCCTGCGGCGTTTGAGCGAAGGCTCCGCAGGCGAGCGCCAGCGCGGCGATGCTACTGCGCATAGACATTGGTTATGGTCACCTGGCCGGTGTCGGCGTCGACATAGCGGGCGCGGACTTCTCCCTGAGTGCTGGCCGTCACCACCGACGGAAGCGTGCCGGGATTCATCAGCGTCATCACCGCGCCGTTCTGTTTTACTTCCACGCCTTCGCGGTTCCCGGTCACAGACACGCCGGGGTCGGCGGGGACGCGATTCCAAACGCTGCGAAGCGCCGTGCCGAGCCGGCGCGTGTCGTTCTCCGGCATATTCAACCACCATCCTCCCGCCATCAGCAGGGCGGCGCAGGCGAAGGCGGCGACTGGTTTCCATCCGATCGAAGCCGGGATCGCCGCCGAACGCGCCGGTCCGACGCATTCGCCGGCAGCCAGTCCCACGCGGATGTTGCCTTTCATCTCGCTCGCCAGGCGGTCCCAGTCCAGTCCTCTGGGCAATTCGTTAGCAAGTTCCTTGACGGTCTGGCGCCCACGCCGGAAGCCCTCCGCCAGGCGGGCGCATTCGGCGCATGCCGCGAGATGGCGGGAGATACCGAAGCGAATCCACCAGGAGACGTCGCCGCCGGCGTAGAGGGCCAGATCGGTCTCACGCGGGTGCGTCATAATTTCCTCCGTTCCATGTAGCGGCGGAACTTGGTCCGGGCATTGGCGATGTGGGAACGCACGGTCGCCTTGGAGCAATTCAAATGCGCGGCGACCTCTTCGGCCGAGAGGTCCTCGACATCGCGCAGGATCAGGGCGGTCCGCTCACGCTCGGTCAGGCACTCCAGGCCAGCTTCCAGGTACTCCCTGCGTTCCGCGCGGAGGAGCAACTGTTCCGGGCTGTCGTGCGCCGGGCTACGGAGCGGCTCGATCAATTCGTCGATCTCGCAGAAGTTGACGCGGCCGTGGCGGCGCAGGAAATCGATGGCCGTGTTGGTCGCGATACGGGAGAGCCAGTGCGCGGCCTTGTCGAGGTCCTTCAACTGATCCTGCCGCTGGAGGGCTTTTATGAAGGCCTCCTGGGTAAGATCCTGGGCGTCGTCGACGTTGCCGACGACCCGGTAGATGAGCAGGAACACCCGCCTCAAGTTATCCGAGACAAAGCGGTTCTGGGCTTCGAGCGCAGCTTGGTCCAGGTAGATCTCAGGTTCCGGTTGGCCGGCCCGGTCGGTCATGCGGTCCTCAATAAACCTCGCTGCCAGGGTTGCCATTCGTGGGACACGTTCCTACAAAGAAGAGGACGCTGACGCCAGCGAAAGCGTGGAGGCTTTGGTTTCAGTGTAGCCCCGGATGGGCGGCGGCTCACGCGGATCTTGGGAGTTTTGGCCGCCGATGGACGCAGATACACGCGGATGTTGATGATTTTGTTTGGGTTGGACGGGCTCGGGTTCGTTTCGCAATTCGGCGGGGGCGGGATTGCGATCCCGGCGTTCCTTCTGGATCAGACGTAATTTGTCCAGGGCGCGGTGGTAGTCGCGGGCGTGGGTGGCGGAGTAGCGGTTCAAGAGGGCGAGGGCGCTGCGGGCTCCGTCGTCGATTTCCTCTAATTCCTCGGCGATCTCGGGTTCCATGCGGTCCATGGTGGTGTCGAGGAGGGCGCCGATCATGCCGAGGCAACGCTTTTGAAGCCATTGGGCGGCGGTGAGTTCCTCGACCAGGTCGGTCTCGGTCTGGCCCTGGGGCAGGCACTCAAAGGACTTGCCTTCACCCCGGTGCCGAAAATCCATCAAAATCGTGCTGAACTGCGAAAGTCAGGTTAGACTCTCATCCAGTGACCATAGATATCCTCGCCGCGGAGGTCGTCGCGTGCCAACGTTGCCCGCGCCTCCGCCAATACTGCGAGCAGGTCGCACGGGAGAAACGCCGGGCCTATCGCGAGTGGGATTACTGGGGCCGTCCCGTGCCTCCGTTCGGAGATCCGAATGCGCAGATCCTCATCCTCGGACTCGCTCCCGCCGCCCACGGCGCGAATCGTACCGGGCGCATGTTCACCGGCGACCGCTCCGGCGATTTCCTGTTTCGGGCGCTGTGGCAGACGGGCTTTGCCTCGCAACCGACGAGCGTCCGCCGCGAGGACGGCCTGGCCCTCAAGGAGGTGTACATCTCGGCGGCGGTGCGCTGCGCTCCGCCCGGCAACAGGCCCCTGCCGGGCGAGATCCGGAACTGCCGGCCCTACCTGGAGCGCGAGTTGGATCTGCTCACGAATCTTCGGGTGGTCGTCGCGCTCGGGCAACTGGCCTTCAACGTGTACCTGTCCATCCTGAAGGATCGCGGATTGATTCGCAGCCGCGCCGCGTTCCGCTTCGGCCACAATGCCGCCAGCGACACCGCGCCCCGGCTGATCAGTTCCTACCACCCCAGCCAGCAAAACACGTCAACCGGCAAACTCACCGAGGCGATGCTGCGCGATGTGTTCCTGCACGCCCGGGAAGGGATTCTCAATCCACCGCCATTACCACCACGGTGATGTCGTCCTGATACTCCCCCGCGTTGAAGGCCGCGATGGCCTCCAGCACGCGCTGCTTCATCTGTTCTGCATCCAGGCCGCGGCAATTCCGGAGCAGCCCCTCGAGGCGCTCCTCGCCGAATTCCTCCTCCGTCGAATCCATCAATTCGGTGATCCCGTCGGTGAAAAGCACGAGCCGGTCACCGGCCTCGAGCGCCACCATTTGTTGCTCGAAGACCCAGTTGCGGAACACCCCGAGCAAAGCTCCGCCGCTCGCCAGCCTTTCCGTCGATCCGTTCCGCCGGATCAGCATCGGCGCGCAGTGTCCGGCGTTGGTGTAGGTGAGGGTACGCGCCGCCGTGTCCATGACCGAATAAAACATGGTGACGAAATTGCCGGGCGCGAGATTGCCGGCCAGTACCCGGTTCACGCGCGAGCAAAGGTCCGATGGTGGGATGGAATCCGAGGCGACCGCCTTCACCGCGGCCTGAACGCTGGACATCAGCAGCGCCGCCGGCATGCCCTTTCCGACCACGTCGGCGATACAGACGCCGCGCTTCCCCGCGCCCAGGTCGATCGCGTCGAAGTAGTCTCCGCTCACGGCGCGGGCGGGCCGCCAGTAATGCGCAATTTCAAAGCCCGAGCCGAGCTTGGCGGGTACCATGGGAAGAAGCCTCTCCTGGATTTCGCGGACGCGCTGCAGTTCGTACGCCTGTTCGCGGAGCCGGAAGTTGTCGAAGCACAAGGCGAGGTGCGACGCCACGGCTTCGAGCAGGGCTACTTCGCCTTCGTCGTATGGTTCGGCCATGGGATTCTGGCCGAGGCTCACAATTCCGAGCAGGTCTTGCTGACGCCGAACGGGAACCAGGAGAACCGACCGCACGAGTGAAATGTTGGCGCGCTCGTCTTCCGGTAGATCTAGTTCCGCCGCGTGCCGGGCCGTGTCGAGCGACTTCACGATCGACGAATCGAAGCCAATTCGAACCGGCCAAATCTCGTCGCGCGAGATGCCGACGCTGGCGGCCGCGGCGAACACCGGTTCGTCCGTGGTCTGCGCAAAAATAGCCACGCCGGCATTGAACACCTGCCGGATTTGGAACGCGGCCGTGTGCAGCAGGGAGTGCACGTCTTGCGCCGCCGACAACTTGGCCGTGATACGCGCTAAGTCGCCGCCCCAAGTCAACTCCGCGGTGCTGGCAGCCATCATTTCCCTTTTGAGGTGCACGTGGGCTGCCATCGGTCAAGTCCCTGTATACTGAACAGTTACAGACTTGGCCGACCGTCCGCGGTTGTTCGATTTCGGGACATCCCGTCCGCCCCGCTGAAGGAGTAATATAAGCCCCATGGGGGAAATGACGGCTGAAGACCGGAATCGTGTGGTGTCCGCCCTTGAGCGCACCGGCGGCGCGCTCCCCAGAGCGATCGGCGGGCTGACCGCCGAACAGTGGACCTTCCAGCCGGGCGAAGGTGCCTGGTCCATCCGCGAGTGCGCCGACCATATCTTCGTGATCGAGAGGCTTCTTTTGCAAACGGTGCGGGACCTGGCGGACTACCCCGCGGATCCGGAACGTGCCGCCCGCCTTCAGGGCAAAGACGAACGGCTGCTGGCCGCACTCGCCGACCGTGGCTTCAAGGTGCGAAACCCGTTTCCCACGCGGCCCAGCGGGGAGGCGGACTCTCCGGAAAACCTGACGCGGAGCTTCCTCGAACTCCGCGCCTCGGTTCTCGGCTACGCCCGCACCACCGCCGACTCGCTGCGCGATCATGTGGCGCGCCATCCTCTGCTGAAGGATCTGGACGGGGTTCAGTGGCTCCTGCTGATCTCGGCCCACACCGACCGGCACATCGCCCAGATCGAGGATGTGAAACTACACCCCGGGTATCCCAAGGTAGCCAGTCAAACTGCGTCCACCCCCGGGTAGGTGACCCGCCCATGCTCGATGCGCGCGAAAGGCGTAACCGAGTGCTGGTTGCGTTTCGTTTCCGTCATAATGTGCTCGACAGACTCACCCCGCGCCATTAAGGCATCCGCGACCAGCGACCGGTGGCATCGCCAGGGCACGGCTTCCGCGCACATGATCGCGATTCTTTCGCCCGAAGCCAGTTGGATCAGTTCCTCAAGCGCGCTTTCGAATTCCGGGGTCTGCATGTAATCCGCGTAGCCGCGAAACGAATCGTTCCGCCAGGCTGAGTTAGTTGAGTCTTTACGTGCATGCCTCAGGCCCCCGAGAGAACTCATGTGCAGGTAGCCAATCCCGGCCTGCCGGAGAGAGTCCGGGAGTGTGTCGCGATTGAATTGAGGGTTGTGCCGGGAGCGCGGAACGGAGCGGATGTCGACGACCCGCTGGACGCCGTGCGCCTTCAAAAACGAAACGAAATCGTCCAGCGATCTGTTCGAGTGCCCGATGGTGAGAACGGTGACGCCCAAGCTCTTTTCAGTCGATGATCTCGACCCTATATTCCTCAATCACAGGATTCGACAACACTTCGTGCGCAATGGTTTCGATCTCCTGAATCGTCTGTTCGCGTGCGGCGCCGGGGGCGAGGGCGATGTCGAAATACTTCCCTTGCCGCACTTCGGTGATGGACTTGTGGCCGAGCCCGTGGAGGGCGGACCGGATCGTCTGGCCCTGCGGATCGAGCACCGTGGGCTTGAGGGTGACATAAACGCGCGCTTTCATTTGAAGAAACCATTGTATCGGGTGCGCGCATGCCCTACGCTAGGTTCTAAGGAGAAAGGGTCATCGTCAAGTTCTGCGTACTTGCCAGTTCGAGCTCGGGGAACTGTACGTTCATCGGCACGGAACGCACCCGTATCCTCATTGACGCCGGGTTGAGCCGCAAGGAGACCTTCGCGCGGCTGCAAGCGATCGGCGAGAAGCCCGAAGACATCGACGCGGTGCTCATCACGCATGAGCATTCGGATCACGTCGCCGGCCTGGTAACACTGGCGCGCAAACTGAAGGACGGCAATGTCCCTATTTTCCTGTCACGGCTCACCGCGCCGACCCTCGACTGGGACGGGTTCCAGCCCACCGTCGAGCATTTTCAAGCGGGCTCGCGGTTTCGCGTGGGCGATATCGAGATCGACAGCTTCACCATCCCACACGACGCCGCCGATCCTTGCGGGTTCTGCTTCCGGGCAGACGGCGTGAAAATCGCGGTCGTCACCGATCTTGGATACATGCCCGATTCGGTGAAGATCCACCTGCGAGGCACCGACCTTCTGCTGCTGGAATCCAATCACGATCTCGAAATGCTGAAGGTCGGGCCCTACCCGTGGTCCGTGAAGCAACGAGTGATGGGCCGCAGTGGCCACCTGTCCAACGATGTGGCATCCGATTTTCTCCGAAAAGAGCTCGACACCTCGGTCAGTACGATCGTGCTTGCCCACCTGAGCGAACAGAACAATCATCCTGAGATCGTCCGATTGATCGCCTCGCAGGCTCTGGACGGCCGCAGTTTGTTCACGCGCCTGGTGGTCGCCGAACCCAAGAAACAGACGGAAGTTTTTCAATACTAAATTATGATCGCCCGTTATACCCGCCCCGAGATGGGCCACGTGTGGAGCGAGGAGAACCGTTACGCGCAGTGGCGCGAAGTGGAGCTCGCCGCTTCCGAAGCGCTGGCTGAAATCGGCGAGGTCCCCGCCGATGCGGCCGCCAAATTGCGCGAGCACTCGTCCTTCACCGTCGATCGAATCCTGGAAATAGAGCGCGAGGTGAAGCATGATGTCATTGCGTTTACCACTGCGATTGCCGAAAGCATGGCGGCCGCCGGACACGCCGATGCGTCCCGCTGGTTCCACTATGGCCTCACCTCGAACGACGTCGTCGACACGGCGCAGGCGCTGCTGGTCAAACAGGCTTCGGCGCTCCTGATCGCCGGCCTCGAAAGGCTGATGGACGCGCTCAAGCGCCGCGCCTTCGAGTTCAAGGACACCGTCCAGATAGGCCGCACCCACGGCGTGCACGCCGAGCCGATCACGTTCGGGCTGAAGATCGCGCTGTGGTACGACGAAGCCCGGCGCAATCTCGGGCGCCTGCGCGACGCCGCCGAGGAGATGCGCGCAGGCAAAATCTCAGGCGCGGTCGGCACGTTTGGCCACATCGGACCCGAAGCCGAGGAGCGCATCTGCGCGAAGCTCGGCTTGAACCCGGCGCCCATCGCGTCCCAGGTGATCTCGCGCGACCGCCATGCCCACTACGTCTCAACGCTAGCGCTGTTGTGCGCGCTGTGCGAAAAAATCGCGCTCGAGGTGCGCCATCTCCAGAGGACCGAAGTCCGCGAGGCCGAAGAGCCGTTCTCGGCCGGCCAGAAAGGCAGCTCGGCCATGCCGCATAAGCGCAACCCCGTCACCTCGGAGCAGATCTGCGGACTTGCCCGCGTGGTGCGCGCCAACGTGCAGACGGCTTTCGAGAACATTGCGTTGTGGCACGAACGCGACATCTCCCATTCCTCCGCCGAGCGCGTCATTCTCCCCGATTCGACGATCCTGACCGATTACCTGCTGGCCAAGACCCTCTGGCTGGTGGATGGCATGCAGGTTTACCCGGACCGCATGAAGCGTAATCTGGACTCCACCCAGGGCTTAGTCTTTTCCGGGCAAGTGCTGCTGGACCTGGCTGCCGCCGGAATGCTCCGTGAGGAAGCTTACAAGGTTGTGCAAGGTCATGCCATGCACGCCTGGCAGAACGAGGTCAGTTTCCGGCACTTGATCGAATCCGATCCTCGGGTGCGGCAGCACGTCACCACGGATCAGATCGCGCAAGCGTTCTCGCTCGACCGTCACATGAAGAACGTGGACGCGATATTTCGCCGTGTCTTTGCCGAATACAGGTAAGACTGCTTACAAATTCAGATTATCATACCCGTTGGCTCCATTCATATGAAGTTAGGGGGAACGAATCGGACGTCTTTCGGTTAAGCTCTAGCTGTAACGCGAGACCGCTTCCCCCAGTCGGAATCGATGAACCGGAACGCACACATATTGGATTTCCAAATTGCGCGAGTTCTTCTCGTGGACGACAACCCCGCTTCCCGGCTGACCTTACAGACCGTCCTGGAGGCCGGCGGTTACCGCGTCGATTCAGCGGCCTCCGCGGCGGAAGCGGTTGAAAAACTTGAGGACAGCGAGTATGAGCTGGTGCTCAGCGGACTCGAGATGGAATCGCCGGAGGCTGGACTGAAGGTGATCGCCCACGCCCGTATGATGGAGTACAAGCCGGCTACCGCCCTCGTAACCGCCTATCACAACGGACCGGCCGGAAATAAGAACTCCATTCTTATTCAACCTCAAGATGTCCCGGGACTTTTGGGCAAAATCGCCGAGTTGATCGGCGTGCGTGCCAGCCGGGCGATCAATCGGGAAGTCCGGCTGGCCTCGCAATCCTGAAACCGCTCCCCTGACGGTCGCGGCTTGGTAACAAATTGATGCTACTGAGCCGCGCGCGTCAACAAGCGGTATTCACGCGTAGATTCCGCGCAGTTTAATTGCAAACGCGACCCGATCCAGCGCCACCATATAAGCCGCGATCCGGTTGTTCACACCGTGCTTGTCGGCGTACTCCACGATGTCGCGGAAGCTGTTGACCATGATCTCCTCGAGCCGTCCGTTCACCAGTTGCTCGTTCCAGAAGAAACCCTGGCGATCCTGGACCCACTCGAAATAGGACACGGTGACTCCGCCGGCGTTGGCCAGGATGTCGGGAATCACGAAGATCTTCTTGTCCTGAAGAATGGAATCGGCGACGTAGGTGGTCGGGCCGTTCGCTCCCTCGCACAGGATCTTGCAGCGGATCCGGTCGGCGTTCTCCGAAGTGATCACGTTCTCGCGCGCCGCGGGAAGCAAAACGTCGCACTCCAGGAACATCGCGTCGCGCCGGTCGATATCCTCGGCCTCGCGGAACCCGGTGATGGAACCGGTCTCCTGGCGATGATTTATCAGCGCCGGAATATCCAGCCCGTGCGGATTGTATACCGCGCCGTCCCATTCAATGACGGCGACGATTTTAAATCCGGCGCGCGCCATCAGTTTGGCGGCCATGCTGCCGACGTTGCCGAAGCCCTGCACCACCACCCGCGTGTCCGACGGATCCAGGCGGAACTGCTTGAGCGCCTGCTGCGTGACAATCATGCAGCCGCGGCCGGTGGCTTCGACGCGCCCGCGCGAGCCGCCCAGGTTCAGCGGCTTGCCCGTCACCACCGCCGTGACGGTGTGCCGCACGTGCATGGAGTAGGTGTCCATGATCCATGCCATGGTCTGCTCGTTGGTGTTCACGTCGGGCGCGGGGACGTCGCGCTCCGGCCCGATGAAGTCCAGGATCTCCGCGGTGTAGCGGCGCGTGATCTTTTCCAGTTCCGCGTTGGACAGGATGGACGGTTCGCAAATCACCCCGCCCTTGCCGCCGCCGAATGGAATGTTCACTACGGCGCACTTCCAGGTCATCCAGGCCGCCAGCGCGCGGATTTCATCCAGCGTCACGTCGGGCGCGAAACGGATTCCGCCCTTGGCCGGACCTCGCGCAATCGAATGCTGCACCCGGTATCCGGTAAAAACCTCGATCCGCCCGTCGTCGAGCTGAACTGGAATATGCACCGTGATCTCGCGGGCCGGCATGTTCAATACCTTGCGCAGGCCTTCGTCGAGACCCAGGCGGTTGGCCGCTTCGTCGAAGCGCGCCTCCGCCGACAGCCAGGGATTGAATTCTTTCTCGAGGGACGGAGATTCAACTAACATGGTTTAAGCCTCCACTGATTAGTATATCCAGCACCACCTGAAGGAGGTGCGTGCGTCTAAAGAGTCAACGTAACCTTGTGAATCGTTCGCGGCTCATCCGGATTCAGGCCTTTCACTGCCGCCAGCGTTGCCGCGAGTAACTGGGCCGGTATTATATAAGGAATGGGCGTGTAGATGTCTTCCCCGTTTCCCTTCCTACCCAGTTTTGTGGGGATAACAATTGGCCGCTGCTGCGATTTTACAGCAGCCGAGTTGCTTTGGTCCGTAAATACCAGCGTCTCGGCTTTCAATTCCGACACTTTTTCGAGCATCTCCCGCATCCCCGGCCATGTGACGCCTGACGGAGCAAACAGGAACACAGGAAAAGATCGCTCCACCATGGCAATGGGGCCATGCAGCAGGTCGGCGGCGGAGAAGCCCTCGGCCACGACGTAGCAGGTCTCCATGAGTTTCAGGGCGAATTCGAGAGCGTTCGAGTAGTTCAGCCCGCGCCCGAGCACGACGCCCAGCCGCATGAACCGGTATCTTTCAGCGCGCTCCGTTATTTCCGATTCGAGTTTCAGCGCGGCGGCGGCCCATTCGGGCAGTCGGCGGACGTCGTCGAGCGATATGTTCGCTCCGAGCGAGTAGGCCAGCAGGTACATCGCCAGCAACTGGCCGGTGTACGTTTTGGTGGCGGCGACGCTCTTTTCCTTTTCGGCTCGCACCAGGAAGACGTGCTCGGCCAGTCCCGCCATCGTGCTTTTCCGTTCGTTGGTGACGCCGACGGTCATCGCGCCGGAGGCCCTGGCCCGTTCGAGCACGAAGTTGGTATCGGTGGATTCTCCGGATTGAGAAATAGCCACCACGAGTGCGTCGCGCAGATCGACGGGCGCCTGGTAGAGGGTATACACGGAAGCCGCGGCCAGGGACACGGGGATGCCCGTGGTGATCTCAAGCAGATAGCGGCCGAACTGCGCGGCGTTGTCGGACGTGCCGCGCGCGGCCAGCACGATCATGCGCGGCTTCTTCCGCGCGAACAGCTTTCGCAGCGACTCGGCCCGGCGAATCTCGCCCTTCAGCGTGCGCTCCAGCGCGGCCGGCTGCTGCCGGATCTCCTCCAGCATTTTGGACATACACGTATAGTGTAACGGGGCGGGTTTATGCTGCGACGATTCTGCTTGTGTCCTCACGGTCTCGGGGGCGGCGATCGAAGAGCAGATTATGAACATCGTGGATCCAGCCGTTCCCGGCTCTTGGCGAGAGGGCTGGCGCTGGGAAATATGGATGAGAACTTGACGGCGGTAATAACGGCTCAGAACGGAAGCCACTCCGCGGTCGTCACTTTTACCGGCAAGGCTTGCGAAAAGATCAAAGGGACGCGATGACAAACTTCGTCGCGTTATTGCGAGCGATTAACGTGGGTGGGACAGGCAAGCTGCCGATGAAGGAACTGTCCGCGATGTGCTGGGACCTGGGCTTTCAGGACGTTCGCACCTACATCCAAAGCGGCAACGTGGTGTTTGAAAGCGCCCTTCCGGAAAGGACCGTCCGGACCGAATTGGAGCGGGTTCTAAGCAAGAGAATGGGCAAGAAGATCGACGTGTTCGTGCGGACTGCTTCCGAGCTAAGTTCCATCCTGAAGGCGAACCCATTTCCGGAAGCGGAACCAGCCAAGGTTGCGGTCTTTTTCTGTCCAACCCCGCGCCGAAGGGGCTACCGGACAACGTTGTCGCGAACGGCGGAGAGCAAGTCCGGCTGGGCAGGCGAGAGATCTACATCCACTATCCGGACGGCATGGGGCAGTCCAAACTGAAGATCCCGGCGGCCGCCGGGGCAGCCACGGCCCGGAATATCAATACGGTCGCCAAGTTGGTTGCGATGACGACAGTCGACTACAATCGCATACGGAGTTCGAGATGACCCTCAACCATTTCAGCAGCTCTTTCCCGAGCCGCCGCCGGTTCTTCCGAGCGGCCGCCGGCTCGGCGGTGATTTTGTCCCCAGCCGCGCAGGGCGCAGCCACTGAGAAAAACGTGCTCGGCCCCATGCCGGGCTATTCCCCGCAGATTGGCACGTTAGTCTCGGAAATGACCTGGATGCGAGGCGCGGTCCTCGGGCGGTGAAGGGCATGACGCAGGACCAACTGGATTTTCTTCTCGACAGTAAAGCCAACCGGATCGGCGCTCTGCTTCTACATCTGGCCGCGACTGAGAAGCTGTGTCAACTAAACACGTTTGAGCGCGTCAGCCACCAGAATCTCCCTTCGGCGTTGACCGAATGGAGCGTGCCTTGGGAACTTGGCGAGCCCGCTCGCCAGAAGATCAAGGGCCACAACCTCGACTATTACCTGAACCTACTTCAGGAGGGCCGCGAGAAAACGCTCGCCGAATTCCGCAAACGCGACGACCAGTGGCTGATGGCGGTCGACAGCAATTGGTCTTGGGGGCCCACTAACAATCTGTGCAAATGGTTCCACGTCTGCGAGCACGAATCGCATCACGCCGGGCAAATCAGCCTTCTGAAGAGCAGAGCTCCGGGCGATCAGATTGGCGGCCGTGCCGAACTTGGCATCGCCCCAGGAAGCGAATATGAGGGCCTGGGACAGTACGATTGCCGGCAATGCAATCCACCACCAGGACGCTGGTTTTAGGAGAAAGAGGCCGCCCGCAGCGGCGAATGTGAAGGCGCAGAGTAACCAGCAGGCCCCGGCTGTTCTGGAGATCGGCTGCGTCAACTGGCTTATCTCGGCGTACCTAAAAGCCTTGGCAAAACCCATTACATGGATCAGTCCGTGCACGACGATCAGAAGAAAGAACAGATATCGCACTTTCATTCCCCAAATCCCGCTCGTTCCTTATCAGACTAGTTCGGCCAGCCGGTCTTCGGCATGCCCGGCACGATTTTCAACGCATTTTTGTAGTACACCTTCTTCAGCACGTCGTCCGGCAGATCCAGCCCATACATCTTCCAGAACGCGTGCCGCTTGCGGTAGTAATCGAAATACTCGTCGGCGGTCTCGAACACCCGGAAGTAAGTGGCGTACTCGCCCGGCTCCCAACTGTCCTTCCCCATCAGGATGCGGTCCTGATACTTGATGAAGAATTCCCGCGCCGTTCGCGGCTGGCGTCCGATCTCCGCCAGCACCGCGCCCAGCTCGGTGTACATATTCGGCAGCCGGTCCATCAGACGCCCCAGCTCCGCCAAATCGCCGCCCATCCATCCGAGGTGAGCGTTGATGAATATCGTCTTCGGATGACGCGCAAACAGGTTGTGCTGTTCCGTGATCAGCGTCTCCCAACTCGGATACCGCTCCGGAGGGCGGGCACGGCCCGGCATCTGCTTCAACTCCAGCCAGCGCTCGTTGTACTTGTCGATCGGGTCGAAGAACTGCCTCGGCTCCGCGGTGTGAATCAACACCGGCAGCTTCAGCCGGGCGCACACGTCGAAGATCCGGTCCAGCCGCGCATCGTCCACGTGAACGCGGCCATTCTTGTCTTTCAAATCCATGCCGAAATTCTTGAAGAACTTCAGCCCTTGGGCTCCGTTGCGAACATCCTCCTCAAGTTGGTGAGCCGCCCGCTCTCCCCACTGCGGCTCGTCGATGCCCGTGAAGGTCACGTTCGCGAACACCACAAAGCGGTCGGGATAGCGGCCCTTCAGCGACTCCACCATCTGCTTCAGCCGGTCGCCGCTACCGCCGCTCAGGTTCACCATCACGCGGAGGTTGATGGAGTCCATGTCGTGCACCAGCTTGTCCACCTGGCCGGGCGGCATCAACCCCTGGTGATTGTGGATATCCACGAACGGATACTTCGCGCGCGTCTTGGGATTTTGAGGGACGACGAGCGAGGATTTGGGCTCGTACTCCTCGATGGTCATCTGCTGTTGCGCGAATGCCGCAGCGCCCAGCAACAGGCCGATTGCAAGTCTCATATTCGATCCCCCAGCATTTGAACGATCTGTTCGCGGATTCTCGCGGTCACGGCGTGCCGGTCCTTCATGCTCATTTGGGAAGTGTCGATCGGCTCGCCGATCTTAAGAGTGACATGGCCGGATTGAATCCTGCCGGAGCCGAACCGCAGGATCTCGGTGGTGCCGGATAAAACGGCGGGCAGAATGGTCGCGCCCGCCCGGATCCCGATGTAGGCTGCCCCGTCCTTGAACTCCTGGAGGTGGCCGTCCGGAGCGCGCCCGCCTTCGGGAAACACCAGGATGGAGATGCGCTTCTCCTGGATAGTTTTCGCGGCCGCGTTCATGGTTCTGACGCCGGCGCGGGGATCGTCCAAAACCACCGGGATGTGGCCGGCGCGTGCCAGGTGAGTGCCGAGCAGTGGAATGGAGAATAGTCCGCGCTTCGCCATGAACCGGAATTGCAGCGGCAAACTCCCGAGCAGCACCGGCGTATCGAAGTAACTCAGATGATTGGGCGCGACCACATAGAGGCCGTCCGGGGTGATGCGCTCCAACCCTTCGATGGTGACGGTGACGCCCGCGATGCGAAGCAGCGAACGGGCCCAGACTTGGGCAATGTGGTTCTGCTTGCGCCCCGTGGCGTCGAAAAATGAGAGGATCAGGGAAATCGAGCCGAAAAACACAGTGCTGAAGAACACGCCGATCGCGCGGAAGAGGAACATGAATTTCTATTGTAAGAGCAACGCCCGCGCTTCCCCGACGATGAAGAGGGAGCCGGTCACGAAAACGGCGTCTTCGGGATGGGCTTCGCGCCGAACCACGGCCAGCGCATCTTCGATCGACGGCGCGACGCGGACGCGCGGATCGTTCGCCATGTCCGCAATGGCTTCGGGCCTCAAGGACCGGGAATAACGCGCCGCGGTCACAATCACTTCGGCGGCCAGCGGGAAGAGCGTTCCAGTGATCTCGTCCACCGCCTTATCGCGCATGGTGCCATATACGATCCACACTCGGCGATCCCCGAAGAAGCGCCGGATGTAGGCGGCTAGCGCCCGCGCGCCGGCGGGATTGTGCGCGCCGTCGAGAAGGATGGCGGGCCGTTCCGAAATCCACTCAAGGCGGCCGGGCCACCGCGTTTGCGCAATGCCGTCCGGCGCGACGCCAAGACGCCGCAGTGCGAGCACCGCGGTGACCGCATTCTCCACCTGGTGCTCGCCCGCCAGGGGACACTGTACGGTCGCGCCGTCCAGCCGGAAGACGCTGCCGCGAGCGTCCACGTGCAATTCGTCCATGCGGGCTTGCGAGGTATGCGTGACCGGCACTCCCAGTTCCCGAGCCCGCTCTTCCAGGATGTTCAGAGCTTCCGGGCGCTGGCGCGCGAAGATGGCCGGAACACCGGGCTTCAAAATACCGGCCTTCTCGCCGGCGATTTCGCCCAGCGTATGGCCGAGGAATTGTTCGTGGTCGAAGTCGATCGGCGTGATTCCGGTCAGAATCGGCGAGACCACGTTCGTCGCGTCCAGCCGCCCGCCAAGTCCGGTCTCGAGCACCACCGTTCCGGCGCGCAGCTCGCGAAAAAGCAAGAAGGCCATTGCCGTCACGGTCTCGAAATAGGTCGGGTGCGCGTCGATTGCGCCGCTGGTTAGCAGCGTCTCGGAAACGGCATGGACCCGGTCGAAGGCCCACGTGAACTGCTCGGCTCTCACTGGTTGTCCACGAACCTGGATGCGTTCGGCCGGCTCGGCCAGATGCGGAGAGATGTACAGGCCCGTCGACACGCCCGCCGCGCGCAACCCGGCTTCGATCATGGCGCACGTCGAGCCCTTTCCGTTGGTGCCCGCAACATGAACGAAGCGGCACGCCGTTTCAGGATGTCCGAGCGCGTCGAGGATCACGCGAATCCGTTCGAGCCCGAGCTTGGCGGTCTTAATTTCGTTGCCGAGCGCGTATAAGAACTGCACTGAATCGGGATAGGTCATGGGTAACCGTGGCGCACGCACTCATGCGTGCCGCGTCGCCACTCCTGGCGACGCCTGTCTTCAGTGCGAGCATGTGTCGAGAAGAGTCTCGACATGGCACGCAGGAGTGCGTACGCCACGGGGGTCATCGGCGCGCCCTCGCATACAGAAGACGCGCGGAGAGAATCATCACCCCGGCCCCGCCCCACAACTTCGCTTCGAACACCCAGACATTGCTCACCTCGGAAGTCGGCACTACCGAGGAAATCACCGCCAACGCGGTCATGGCGAAGCCGAACAGTGAGCTCCAGCGCGCGCCCTCTTTCCAGGCCGCCGCGAAGATGTAGCCGAACGGCC
Source organism: Acidobacteriota bacterium (assembly GCA_025353165.1). Taxonomy (GTDB): domain Bacteria; phylum Acidobacteriota; class Terriglobia; order Bryobacterales; family Bryobacteraceae; genus TMP-7. The sequence continues at coordinate 19,641 of JANXRE010000112.1, forward strand.
CCAGCCCGGCGATCACCATCATGTCCGTCACCGTCTGGTAGGCGGAGCGCAGGGTGTCTCCTAGCTGCGCCAGGATCAGGAACAGGGCGGACAGACCGCCGAAGACGAGAATCGAGATGTAAGGCGTTCCCCACCTCGGATGAACCCGGGCCAGCGCGGCCGGAAGAAATTTGTCGATACCCACGGCGTACGGCAACCGCGCGGCCGATGCGCCGAGCACGCTGAACTGCCCGAGCGCGCCCAACGCGATTAGGATGGCGACGAATTGCGGCGCGCGCGGCAGTCCAAATTGATGCCCCGCGACCGATACGCTTTGCGCGAGACCATGCATCGGATTCACGGAGTCAGAGGGCAGGATGGCCAGCACGCTTCCCGTGGTGATCGCATAGAACAACCCCGCCATGGGCGCGACGATGAGCGCGGACCGCGGCAGAGTCCGTCTCGGATTGCGGATCTCTCCTCCGAGAATCGGCGCCAGCTCAAGCCCGGTTAGTGCGAAAGCCATTTGCGACCAGAAGTTGATCCGGTCCCAACTGGGCGTCGAGATCCACTCGAAATGCGTGGCCGGACCGCGCGTCAGGAACACGGCCAAGCCGAGCGCCGCGACTACGGCCGCCATCAAGTAAACGCTCGCTCCTCCGATATTATCGATCCACTTGCCGAAGCGCAGGCCGAGAACATTCGCGGCGGTCACCAGCGCCAGCGCGCCCAAGGAGGCGGCGAGGACGTAGGTGCGGTTATCGGCGAAGTGCTCGAATTTCGGGCCCAAGGCGTAGGCCGTCATGCTCGTGTACGCCATAAGCGCGCTGGGAAACCAGAACGTCAGTCCCAGCCAGTACACCCAGAAGCAGAGGAACGCGTGCCACTCGCCGAAACATTTACGCGTCCAAATGTACAGGCCGCCGGTTTCCGGGTAGCGCGCCGAGAGCCGCGCGATGGCGAACGCCTGGGGGACGAAGAAGAAGATGGTGCCGAGGATCCAGATGGTGACCGCGCTCGGGCCGCTGCGGGCGGCTGCGGCGATCCAGCGCGTGCCGATAACCCCGACCATCGAGAACAGAACGAGGTCGCGGAAACCAAGTTCGCGGCGCAAGTTGGCCCCGGTCGGGTGCATTCGTAGATTATGGCGCAGTACGACTCGCCGGCGTAAAACAAGACCGCGGGAGCAGCCCCCACGGTCTCAAAACAGCAGTCTCCATTCCCAGCTTGGTACTACTGTGTTGTAACTATGACGTTCGGGGCGGACGCGACCCGCGGGGCCGGAAGCTGGCCGGAAGTTCGGGGATGCGTAGTTCAACATCGCCGGACCGGGCAGAGGGGGAAAAACGGCTTCTCTCCGCTACGAGGAAGCCGTACACCGCAATACACAGAGTGGCGTGATGATGGAAGCCTCGCCAACCTCTTCCCTCATAGTGTCCGAGGCCGAGTTCCTGCTTGAGTTCCTCATAGTCGCGTTCGATCATCCAGCGGTGCTTGGCCACCCTCACCAGTTCCCGGAGCGGCATCGATGCCGGCAGGGTAGATAGCCAGTACTGAGTGGGTTCGCTTTCCCCCTTTGGCCACTCCATCAGCAACCACTCTTCTGGATATGGTTCTGCTCGCTCATGATCCCGATGGGCCGGCCGGACACGTAGCTCAGCGAAACGCGACGTCCATGCCCGCCTGGTTCCTGCTCTCCAGGTAATCTTTCTCCAACTGGCCGCCGGGAGAGCCAAGGCCAGCGCCTGGACGGAGAGCGGCTGATAATCTTTGATTCTGCGCAACAACCGCGGCGGTCTGCCCTGCCCGCTCCATGGCTTGGCCGGCAACGGCGTCTTGCCTGGTTCCCACACGCTGGTGGTGGACTGCACTCCCACCGCATACTGCAAGCCTAACTCTGTGAGCCCCTCCCGGAATTGACTATCGACCCCATATCCCGCATCGGCCAACACCGGCGCCGGGGTTACTTCCTCTTCGATCGCTTGGCGAATCTGTTCCAGTGCAATCTGGGGTTTGGTCTGGAAACGAATCGGCTTGGGCACGCCTGCCTGCTTGCGCCGATCTTCATCGTTGACCCAGGCTTCGGGCAGATAAAGACCAAACGCGATCGGCAGGCTGGCCTTGTTTGTACTCACCGATAGGCTCACCGCCACGCGGCAGTTGTCCTGCTTGCCCAGTTGCCCACAATACTGCCGTGCCACACCCACTGAAAGTTTGCCTTTCTTGGGGAAGCCGGTATCATCCACGATCCATGCCTGCACGGGCCCCTTCGCCTTCATCGCTGAAAGCGCATAGCCACGCACCTGACCCAGAATCAGTTGGTCGCTCCACGGCGCGTCGGCCACCACATGATGCAGCGACTGATGCATGCGGCGCACGTTGCCGGGAGCCAGCCGTGCTGCCATGGGTTCCACGCTCTTGCGTCCGCCCGGCAATAACAAGCCCGTGCAGTAGGCCTTCAGCGGCACCGCCCGGTCAGCGTGCCGGGCGGCCTTTGCCAGAACGTCCGGGTATGTCGCGAACCGGTTCTCTTGCGCCTCTGGTGCCGTTGACTTGGTACCCACCAAACCATTCTACACTCATATTGTTTTTTATAACACAGTAGTACTAGAGAACAAGAAGGTGTGACTCCCGCGGAATTCCGGGCGTCCACTGGATCTAGAATCGCCTTCCGTCCGGTAGAAGCGCCAGTCTTGTATAGGGTGTGGGTGCGCGACTTGAAAATGACGATTTATCAGTCCCCCTTCTTTGCGGCCTTAAGCCTAGCGTATTGATACGCTAGGCTTGAGGAGGCTTGGCGGAACATCGCTGCGCTCCCCGCCTTCAGGCTCATCCTTTCGATGAGAATCTGCTGAGCCCAGGCGGCCGAACGCAAGGGGTAGGCTAGCAGATCTCGGAAGGCGATAATTTGGCGAGTTCCTGGTCGAGATACGAAAGCGCGGACTCGAGTTGCGCCCGGTAGCGGGCGTTGCAGGCCGTTTGCAGGTCGTGCAAAACTCTCGTGCGGGACATGAGCAGGCTGTCGCGCTTGTATTGCAGTTTGACCGCTTGTGGGTCGGGTCGATGCTTGACGCCGGAGTGGCGTTTGTCGCCAGCCGATTCGATTTGCGACTCGACTGACTTACTTTCCCAGCCGCGAGCCATAGGCTCTGATTATACCGCTCAGAATCACGGCTTCATGAGCCAGACCCGGTATGCGCGCGCCTCGGCGAAGGGGACCAACACCAGGGGCCGGCCGTGCGCGCCATCGATGGCGTAGGTCTGCGGTTGTTTCGATAACTCTCGCAGGGGGGCGTCTGCCGCGGCCGGGCCCGCCGTATCCATGCTGGGCACGGTGGGATTCAGCGACTCCTCCAGCGCCAGCACCTGCGGCCCGCGCTGGATGGCGACGGATTGGTTGTACGTCGGACGGCCCGGGATTACGTGAACCGTCATGTCCATGCGGATTGCGACTGTGTCCCCATCCTTCCATCGGCGTTCGATGGTCAGCCACTCGCCCGGAGTTCCCCTGGAGGTTCCCGCGGTGAACCCGGAGGTCCACTCGGGAACGCGCAGGTAGAGCGGGAACGCGCCGGCGCTCCGCGGATGGATGGTGAGGTTCACGATTCCGGAGACCGGGTAATCGGTCACGGTCTCGACCGACGCGATGGGTGTTGCAAAGCTGCCCTGTGTGTAGAGCACAACCGCCACGCCGTTTCCGCGCTGCCCGCCGGCGAGCGATGGAATCATCGAGATGCCCCGCGGCTCGCTCGAAACGCAGCAGTTGATTCCGGGAGTCGCGTGCTTTCGGCCGTTCAGCGGCGTGAAGTAACAGATGTTCCCGTTGTCAGGATCCTGAGCGCCCAGCAACTGGTTGTAAACCGTTCGTTCGATCTGCTCGGCGTAGCGGACGTCGCCGGTCAGCCGCAGCAGTTGCGCTGTGAGTTGCAACCATGTCACCGTGGCGCAGCCCTCGCCGACGTCGTCGGCCTCTTCGCCGCGGAGATGCAGATCGTCCTGAAAGTGTTCGTGCGAGCTGGTGGTGCCGGTGATGTAGAGCCGTCGATCGTGGATATCGGTCCAGGCTCGCGATGCCGCGTCGAGCAGCCCGCGGTCGCCCGTCCAGCGATATAGCTCAAGCGCGCCGACGAGGTCGGACATCATCTCGTACCCTTTGGCGTTGGCTGTTTTGTAGACGCTGCCCGAGAAGGTGAGCGAGGACACCAGCTTCGGCCCGTTCGGCTGTTCCCACGCGCGCACGATGTAGCGGCAGAAGGCGAGGTGCTTGGGATCGCCGGTGTGCCGGTACAGGTCCACCATCGGCTCAAGCACGCTGGTCGCCGCCATGCCTACATGCGTGCTTGAAAGAATGATGTCGCGCTGTCCGGGGCCGTCGCCGAACGTGCGGGCCAGTAGATCGCCGATCTGACGCGCCGAGTCGAGAGCCGGCTGATATTTGAACGTGTCGTAGTACGCGAGCAAGCCGATCAGGTCGTATTTGTGGACCCATACGTCCCAACTGGTCCAGCGGTTGGGGGTCAGGTAAGTTCCCAGATAGCCGTCCGGCATCTGAGTGGCGATGAGGGCGCGGACCATCCGATCCATCTGTGCCTTCAGCCGCTGGTCGTGGGTGTTGCGCCACGTGTTGCAGCCCGCATGGAGATACTTGCCGATGTGCTCGCCGATCCAGTCCTGCTCGCCTGGGCGCTGCTGAAATCCGGCGAGCAGGCGCTTCTCGTCGACGTGCAGCAAGCGCCCTTCGAGGTTGATCTTGAGGCGCTCGCCGAGCATGCCGCCGGGGTGACTCTGCTCGAAGGCGGCGGGAGTGAACTGGTCTTTCACGCTATCTCTCCTTCACAAGGCGCTCGATTTTGTTCATGGCTGGTTCCAGCGGCTGGGGGCGATCGAGAACTCCGGCAAACAGGTCGCCCACGGCGGCGAAGCGGGCCGGCGCGTTCTCGATGTTGAATTGCCGCGGCAGCAGATCGGGTTTCAGCTCGTCCCAACGGAGAGGCGTGGCCACCGGCGCGCCTTCGTGCGGGCGGAGGACATACGGCGCCGAGATCGTTTTCGATTCCGCAATTTGGAGGTAATCGAAATAGACGCGGCCTTTCTGGCGGCGAGCGATTGTGCGCGGCGTCGTAAACAAGTCCGGCTTGCGGCCCAGGACGATGTGCGAGATGAGTTCCGCGAACCCGCGCACTTGCGCGTAGGTGTAGCGGGGCTCCACCGGGACGTAGATGTGCATCCCGTCGCCGCCGGTGGTTTTCGGGTAGCCGCGCAGGCCGATCTGATCGAGAACCTCGCGCGTGAGCAGCGCCGCCTCGACGATCCGGTCGTAGGCGCACTCGACGGGGTCGAGGTCGATGAGCAGGAAGTCCGGCTTGTCCAGCGATCCGATGCGGCTCATCCACGGGTTTTGGTCGATGCACGCCAGGTTCGCGAGATAGAGCAGCGTCGCGCGATCGTTCGCGATTACATAATGGATGACGCGGCCCTCGGAGGCGATCGGCTCCAGGCGTAGCCAGCCGCTGAAATCCTCGGCGTTCTTCTGGAAGAAGTAATCCTGGTGGATTCCGTTGGGATAACGCTTGAGCGATAGCGGACGGTCTTTCAGATGCGGCAGGATCAGGCCGGCGACCGCGTCGTAGTAGTTGACGGCGTCGCGCTTGGTGTAGCCTTCCTCAGGCCACCAGACCTTGTTCAGGTTGGTGAATTTCAGCGAGCGGCCGTCTACTTCGAGCGTGGCCTCCTTCTGCTTGGCATCCAGCAGCGGCCCGCGTGGCTCCGGCTGCCTCTCCGATTCGCGCATCACTTCGCGGGGTTCGATGTCGTCGCGAAGCGCGATGAAGGATGGAGCCCGGAGCTGCCCGTCGGGGGTCCATTCGAGAAAGGCGACTTCGCACACGAGTTCCGGCCGGACCCAGGTCACCTTGCGGGGAATCTTCGCGCCCTTGCGAAAGGGGGCCTCATCGGCGATCAGCGGTTGCAGCCGGGTGTGAATATCGTGAATCGCTTGGTCGTCGAATCCCGTGCCCACCTGTCCCGCGTGCACGAGTTCGCCGTCCCGATACACGCCCAGCACGAGCGAACTGAAGTATGCCCGCTCGCCGTGCGTGAAGCCGCAGATCAGGAACTCCTGCCGGTTGCGCACCTTGATCTTCAGCCAGGACCGGCTGCGGCGCGATTCGTACTGGGAGTCGGCGTGCTTGGCCATGATGCCTTCCAGGCCCGCCTGTTTGGCGGCCTCCAGCATCTCGACGCCGCCGGCGGCGAACTGCTCGGAAATGCGGAATCGCTCGGTCGGAGTCAGCACCTGGCGCAATGCCTTCCGCCTTTCCGCCAGCGGGGCGTTGCGAAGATCGTGGCCGTCCAGATACAGCAGATCGAAGGCAAAGAAGGTGATGGGCGCGGAGCGCGCGAGATGGGCCACCGTGTTGGGGTCCGTTTGGGAAATGCGGGGCTGAATTTTGGAGAAGCTCGGGCGGCCCTTCTCGTCCAGCACGGCGATCTCGCCGTCGAGGATCGCGTCGCGAGCCGCCACCTGATGCGGCAGCACACTCATCTCCGGGTATTGGCGCTCGCAGCGGTTGCCGTTGCGGGAAAGGATGTAGTCGAGCTCACCGTCGCGGATAAAGCACAGCGCGCGGACTCCGTCCCACTTAATCTCGTACAGCCACTGCTTGCCCACGGGTGGAGCCTCCGTGAGGTAAGCCATCATCGGAGCGATGGCTTTTGGCATCGGCGCTTCGGTCGCGCCTGCGATCTCGATTTTTGCGGAGCGCTTGTTGGCGGGCGGCAGGTTCTTGGCGATTTCCTCCTGCGTACGGCCGGTTTTCACGCTGCGTGAATGGGCTTCGACATCCCAGTTGATCTCGGCGTACTGGTCCTTCTTCTTGATGATGAGCCATTCGTTGCCCTTGCCGCGGCCCTTCATCAGGACGATCGCGTAATCGCCCTTCACCTTCTCTCCGTGCAGACGGAACTTGAGATCGCCGCGCTGGATCTGGTCGAGGGCCGGAACCTCGCCGAGCATCTCGTAAGTGCCGCAGTCCCAGAGCATGACGCTGCCCGCGCCGTAGTTTCCTTTGGGAATCGTACCCTCAAAATCGCCGTAGTCGAGGGGGTGGTCCTCGACCATCATGGCGAGATTCCGGCGGGTTGGGTCAAGCGTCGGTCCTTTCGGCACGGCCCACGATTTCAGGACGCCGGCGATCTCCAGGCGGAAGTCGTAATGCAGGCGGGTGGCGTCGTGGCGCTGCACGAAAAAACGATTGTTCTCGGGCGCGGCCGGCGTGGAGGGCGGCGGCTCGGGGGTTTCTTCGAAATTGCGCTTGCGCGCGTATTCGCCGAGGTTCCGAGGGGGCATCAAGTGATTGATCATACAAGATTTAACCCCTCGGTGGGTTCGTTTCGTAATTCTGCTTTTTGAGGGTGCGCGAGTCCCCGGAGCAAGGCCGGGAGGCGTGCGCGGATCTCATTCAGAAACCGCCGAAGAGTTTCGCGCCTCCTGGGGGCTGGCGCAGCGCGTCCTAAGGACGATTCGCGCCATCGGCGTGGATGAGATTCAGTATGGCCAAGGCCACAAATACCTGACGTTGGTGTATCCGATCGACCTGGGCTGCACCCGGCGGCTATGGATCGGCCCCGAGGTGGCGGCGAAGATCGAATTCGTCTGCTCGGACACAGTGGAAACCCTAGCTGCGGATCACTCACTCACAATTTCTTTTGACGAGCCAAAAAACATTTGCTCCGTGTGCATCATCCGTGGCCGAGCCCTACACCAGAACCGTGAACGCGTTCTCCGTCCGCTGCACGGGGCGGTACGCCGTGTCCCGCTCCACCGGCTCGCGCCCGGCTTCCCGGATCAACCGCGCGATCTGATCGCGCCGCATGGATTGCGATGTGGTCGCGCCCGCGTCGTGATAGATGCGCTCTTCGACGATGGTGCCGTCAATGTCGTTGGCGCCGAACCGCTGCGCGATCTGCGCCACGCTGGGCGTCATCATCACCCAGTAAGCCTTGATGTGCGGAATGTTGTCGAGCATCAGGCGCGCCACCGCAATCTCACGAATGTCGCGGAAGCCAGTGGTGCCGGAAATGTGCTGCAACGGCGTGTTGTCGGGGTGGAACGCCAACGGGATGTAAGTGACAAACCCGTGCGTTTCGTTTTGCAGAGCGCGCAATTTCACCAGGTGATCGACGCGATCTTCCTCGGTCTCGATATGTCCGTACAGCATCGTGCAGTTGCTCTTCAGCCCCATCTGGTGCGCCAGCCGCGCGACGTCCAGCCACTCGCCGCCGTCGATCTTGTGATCGCAGATGATCCGCCGCACGCGCTCGGAGAAGATCTCCGCGCCGCCACCTGGCATGGAATCGACTCCTGCGTCGATCAGCTTCCGCAACACCTCGCGAGTCGAGATCTTGTGCCGCCGCGCGAAGTACCCAACTTCGACCATCGTGAACGCCTTCAGGTGTACCTGCGGGAACCGTTCCTTCAACCCACGCAGCATCTCGCAATACCAGTCGAGCGTCAGCTCCGGGTGCAGGCCACCGACGATGTGGAATTCTGTGATGCTCTCGGTCCAGCCTTCGGCCGCCCGCGTCCAGATCTGATCCAGCGACATCGTGTACGCCTTGGGGTCCTTGGCTTTCTTGCCGAAGGCGCACAGCCGGCAACTCGCGACACAGACATCGGTCGGGTTGATGTGGCGGTTCACGTTGAAGAATGTCACGTCGCCGTGCATCCGCTCGCGAACGAGATTCGCCATGTAGCCCACGGCCAGCAGATCGGGTGTCCGGTAGAGCAGTAGCCCGTCATCCTCGGACAGGCGCTCCCCGCCCCGGACCTTGTCGAGAAGCGGATTCAGTCGTTGATCGTCAAAAATCGGCTGCATTACAGATATCCCAGACGGTGCAAAAAGATGTCGAACGCCCAAAAAACGAAGAATAGCACGCTGACGTAGCCGTTCACCGTAAAGAAGGCCGCGTCCACGCGCGACAGGTCGCCGGCTTTCACCAGCCGGTGCTCGTAAATGAGGAGCGCGACGATGGCCGCGACTCCGGCCAGGCTCAACGCGCCGAGGTGAAAAGCCTGCACTAGAGCGAGCAGGCAGGCGATCATCGCCAGGTGAAAAACACGCGCGAACCACAGCGCGCCGCCGATGCCGAACCGCCTCGGCAGACTGAACAGCCCCTCGCGGCAGTCGAATTCGTAATCCTGGCACGAATAGATGACGTCGAAGCCCGCTGTCCAAAACGCGACGGCGGCGGTCAGCCACAGAATGCGGAGATCCAGCGATCCGCTGATCGCGATCCAGGCCGCGGCCGGGGCGATGCCGAGCGAGAATCCTAGCACGACGTGAGAGAAGGACGTGAACCTCTTGGTGAAGGAGTACACCATTACGATGCCCAGCGCGACCGGCGCAAGCCGCAGGCAAAGCGCATTCAAAGCTCCGGCGGCCAGGAAAAAAACGACCGCGGCGATTGCCAGGAAGCCCCACGAGAAGTTTCGCGTCAACAGCCCCGCGGGAAGATGCCGGGTGCTGGTTCTCGGATTCCGGCCGTCGATTCCCGAGTCGAGAATGCGATTGAAGGACATCGCGACCGATCGCGCGGCTACCATGGCGACTATAATCAGCGGCAGTTTCACCCACAGCGCCGCGGGCGGAAAGCCGGGTTCGCGCCAAGCCAGGAACGCGCCGGTCAGCGCGAACGGCAGGGCAAAGACCGAGTGCTCGAATTTGATCATCTCGAGCGTCAGCCGGGTTTTTCGCCAGAAGGAGTGCAGGAACAAGCTGATACCATTTTATTTCATGCCACGCGCTCTATCACTCACGCTGCTCGCGGCCTTGGCCCTGGCCGGCTGCAAACAGGCGGATCCGGTCCGCGATTTTTCTTCCACCGAAGTGACTCTGCCGAACGGTAAAATCATCGTAAGCGAAGTGGAGACCGACCGGGTGGACATGGCGCGCGGCATGATGTTTCGCGCCTCGCTCGCCGAAGGACGGGGGATGCTGTTCGTTCATGTCAAATCCGGCAAATACCCTTATTGGATGTTCCAGGTGAAAATCCCGCTCGATATTATCTGGATGGATCGGGGCAAACAAATCGTCGAGATATCGGCTGGTACGCCGCCCTGCCCGTCCACGTCCGCGCGCGAGTGTCCGACCTTCGGCGGGCACGAGGACGCGATGTACGTTCTGGAACTCGGCGGAGGGGTAGCTTCGAAATACGGTCTCGCCAAGGGGCAGCGAATTCAATTCTTCTGACGGCCCCTGCTATCGTAGTTTGAATGGACCAAGCCCAACTTCGGTCGCTGCTGGAGCAGGTGAAAGCGGGAAGTGTCGCGGTGGACTCGGCGCTGGACCGGCTGCGGCACATGCCCTTTGAGGATTTGGGCTTCGCCAAACTGGACCACCACCGGGCGCTGCGCCATGGAATGCCCGAGGTGGTGTTCGGCCTGGGGAAAACACCCGCCCAGATCGCGGAGATCGCCGGCCGGCTGCTGGATCAGGCACCGAACATGTTGATTACGCGGTGCGGAGAGGTCGCGGCGGAGATGGTGAAGTCGCGTTACCCGGAAGCCGAGTATTTTCCCCTCAGCGGGGCCGTCCGGGTTTGGCGGGACCGCACCGTTCACGGCAAGGGAACAGTGGCGGTGGTCTGCGCCGGCACCAGCGACATTCCGGTGTCGGAAGAGGCGCAGGTGACTGCCGAGGTGATGGGGAACGACGTGGATGTAATCCACGATATCGGAGTGGCCGGCATCCACCGGCTCATGCACAATCGCGAGCGGCTGACGCGCGCCCGGGTGATTGTCGTATGCGCGGGGATGGAAGGAGCGCTGCCGAGCGCGGTGGGCGGACTTGTATCCTGTCCGGTGATTGCGGTCCCCACCAGCGTGGGTTACGGCGCGAGTTTCAACGGGCTCGCCGCTCTGCTCGGCATGCTGAACAGTTGCGCCAGCAACGTGTCGGTGGTGAACATCGACAACGGTTTCGGCGCGGGCTATGTCGCCAGCCTGATCAACCGCCTTTGAGCCGTTAGGCCACGGCGCAAGCCGCCATCTCAGTGTGCTGCGCGAACAGGTAGAAACCGAACAATGGCGTCGGCTCACCGCGCCCCCAGCGGCTCATCTTCCACTGCACTCTCAAATACCGGACCTCCGGATGTCCGGAAAGGTCCAGCAGCAGGGTGTAGGTGCCGCAGTAGAACTTCTGCGGGAATGTCAGGAGCGGCTTGTCCGTCCAGGCCTGGCCGTCGGCGGAACCGTGGATGGCAACGTCCAGGCTCTCCTGCTCAATACTATTCGTGATTCCGAGCGTTAACAACACGGGCCTGCCAGCCCCCGCCGCAAGCTCCATCTCCGTTCCGGCACCGTCCTTGCGGGCAACGATTTCCGGCAGCAAAAAATTAGGCAGCATCGCTTTTGACTCCTAGGCCAAGTAGGAAACCCGATTTCAGTATCGCATGTCATTGTCCGAGATGAAAGATTTTTCATGCCGGATGCATGCGACGGATGATTGAATCGATCTTACAACTTGTAACCCAAAAGAAAAGTATTCCTCCGCGGTTTCCCCGCTATTCCGACCCACGTTCTTTCGGCTCGGGAACGAAATAGATGCCGTTGTGAATGGCGTACAAGGCCAGTTCCAGGCGGTCGGAAACTCCCAGTTTGTCGAAAATGTTGTGGAGGTGATTCTTCACCGTCTGTTCGCTGATGAACAGTTTCTCCGCCATTTCCTTGTTCTTATGACCCTGCGCAACCAGGCCGACAATCTCTCGTTCCCGGTTGCTCAAAGGCGCACGTTCCCGGCCGCGCCCGTCTGGCACCGCGGGTTCGGCCGGCGAAGCGAAGTGGCGCATCACTGCCGCCGTGGTGTGCGAATCGAGCCATATCTCGCCTTGATGGACCTTGCGGATACTCTTGATAATCAGATCCGGAGCTGTTTTCTTGAGCACGATTCCGGAGCAGCCAAGCCGCATGGCCTGGACGTATTTGTCCTTGTCCTCCGAACCGGTAAGCACGAGCATCTTCGTACGGTTCCCTGCTTCCCGGAGCGCCCGCATCGCCGCCAGTCCGTCCATGTCCGGCATTCTCAGGTCCAGGACGACGACATCCGGCGACAGTTCCCGCACCTTTTCAATGACTTCCCGGCCGTCGCAGGCCTCGGCGACCACTTCCATGTCGGGTTCGTTCTCGCAGATCTCCCGCAGCCCCGTGCGAACGATCGGGTGGTCGTCGGCGATCAGAACGCGAATCCGTTTCCCTCGCCCGTCAGCGCGGGTCTCGTCCACTGGTGCGAACGCTTCCGTGTTTTTCATGACTGCTCCACAACTCTCTAATCGACAGTCCTAATACTTTCAGTTAGGGCGGAGCGCAGGAATTTTGGAGAATTGTTTCATCGCCCCCGGTTGCCGAACTGATTCGAACTCGCCAGCTTGTGAAAGTAGTCAAAAGCGGCGGTCGCGATGGCGGGCACCGGATTTGACCGTCGTCCGATCTCCACCTCACAGTGCGCGCCTGTCAGGTCCCCGTATTGGGAGGCCACGGGAATGCCGGCCGGGATCGCCTTCCTGCCCTCCGCGTCCACGCGCTTGAGCATGTCGATCAGGCCCACCAGGGACTCGACGAACGTCGCCATCCAGCGGTGTCGTCGTGTTCTCCCGGTCCCGCGCCGCCGCCGGCCGGATTACACCCTGGTCACACGCCGCAGCGTGTAGATCTCCGAGTGGGCGTTCGAGGTCTTGAGCTTCTTCCAATCGTCGTTCACATGGATCAGCTTGCCGGTAATGTGATTCGACTGTTCCGAGGCCAGGAACAGAGCCAGTTGAATCTGCTTGTCGGGCGCCACGCCGCCAGTGTGGCGGACCTCATCCGCCTCCTCGGCCTCCTTCCACCCCGCCAGTTCGCCGGCCAGGAGAACCTCGTCGGTCATCGAGGTGTAAGTGCCCCCGGGCGACATGCAGTTGAGCTGAATATTGTGGTCGCGCACCTCTTCCGACAGCGTTTCGATCAGCCGGACCACCGCCGCCTTGGAGGCCGCGTACGCCGAGAAGTTCGGACGCGCATTCGCGGCACCGCCGCCGGCGAGCACGATGATCTTACCCGACCGGCGCTCCACCATATGCGGCAAAACCGCGCGGCACACGTTCACCACGCCGAGCAGGTTCGTGTCGATGGTCTCTTTCCAGGCCCCCGGCGCGTTGGACAAGAACGGACCGATCGGCCCTTGCATCGCCGCCGCGCAGACCACGATGTGCGGCGGTCCGTATTGCACGCGGTAACGGTCCACGGCGGCGGCGACCTGTTCGTAGTCGGTGACGTCGGCGCGGATCCGAATCGAATTGCCGCCCTGGTGTTCAATCTCCAGATACGTCAGGTCCAGCTCGGCCCTGCTGCGCGCCAGCAATCCCAGGCGCGCTCCATTTTGGGCGAATCCGATGGAGAGGCGCTTGCCGATGCCGCGCCCGGCGCCGGTCACGAGAACATTCCGGTCCTTAAGAGGCTGCAAGCTGTGATTCTAGCGAAAACCGGCGGTGTCTATGCTATATCCCCCCTCCCATCGTCCTGGGGAGACACTGATCCTCGGCCGGTGAAACATGCCGAAGAGAATTCCCCAGTACGTTCTTGCTGGCGGGCCACTCCACCCGCGGAAAGCGGTTTTGAGGCCGCCGACTGGCGTGACAGCCAGCCGGCTCAGCGGGACGAGTTCGAGGAGAACGCCAGCAGGACGTTGCCGGGCAAGCCGCCCCATCCGCCATAGCCGGAGTTGACGTAGACTACGCCGTCCACCACCACCGGGCCGGGGCCGTCCATGGAACCGCCCTTTCCCTTCACGCCGTTGGCGCCGGTGAACTCGCGCGCCGTATCGAAATCCCAAACGATGCCGCCGTCCTTCGTCGAATAGGCGCGCAGATGGCCGTCCACCGAACCGCTGAACACGATGCCGGGAATCGCCGTGACGGCCGCCGATTGCGCCGGGCTGCAGGGGCGGTCTGTGTGGCAAGGCGGCGCGGGTGTCTGCCAGATCTTCTTTCCGGTCACGACGTCCAAGGCGAAAAGACCGCCGCCCACTTTGGGGTTGGCGGTGAAGCCTCCGACTTTTTGCATTTCCAGTTCGACGTCGGAAACGGGAACGTAAATGTTCCTGCCGTCCGACGCGGATCCCCACTGCACGCCACCCAACGGTCCGCCCTTGCCAACTCGCGTCTGCCATAGAACTTCGCCCTGATTGTCCGTGTCCAGCGCAGTCACCACTCCGGATTTCTGGCCGGCTAACAGCACCCGCTTCCCGCCGGGCAGGGTGACCAGGATCGGAGACGAGCCAAAATCGAAGTCCGGGCCGGGCGGGTCTGGACAGTTCGAGCGATCCGAAAAAACGCACGCGACATTGAAAGTGTCGTTGGCGGTGATCTGGCGGGACCAAACGATCTTCCCGCTTTCCATATCTAGCGCGAGGATGGCATCGCTGGTTTTCGTCGCAGGCTGGGAGTGATTGTCGCCGGTGCCGACGTAGACCAGGCTGCGTTTCACATCGATGGTCGGGGAACTCCAGACACTCGCGCCGGAGGGGCCCCACATTTGCACGCCGATCTTGTTCTTGCCGCGCTGAGTAGGCTCCTCGAGGATCGTGTAGGTCTTCCAAACCTGTTTTCCGCTGGCGGCGTCGAGGGCGACAACGCTGCTGCGCGACCTGCAGCACTCGTACTTCGGATTGGCCGCGGCCGCATCCTCGACCACCGACACGGGGACGATCACCTTTCCCGCGTAAACTTTTACTGCGCCGGTAACGCGCGCGTTGGGGAAGGACTCGACGTTGGTTTTCCAAACCAATTGGCCGGTTGCGGCGTCGACGGCATAGACATAGGCCGAGCCATCTCCGAAGTAGGCAAGGTACCTCGCGCCGGGGGTTGGTCGATCCAGCACAATGGCCGTCCGCACGGAGGCGCTGGTTTCAAAAGCCCACTGGATGCATGCCGTGGCCGCGTCGAGGGAATACACGGTTCGGAGGGCGCTGCCGAGAAACAGGCGGCCTCCCATCACGGCGGGTTGTGCGTACGCGGCGAACGCATTGAGGAACACGAAAGCCCACTTCAGAGTGAGCTTGGGAACTTCGGCGGCCGTGAGTCGGGCGCTTGGGGCGATCTGAAA
Source organism: Acidobacteriota bacterium (assembly GCA_025353165.1). Lineage (GTDB taxonomy): Bacteria > Acidobacteriota > Terriglobia > Bryobacterales > Bryobacteraceae > TMP-7. The sequence goes on from JANXRE010000112.1 coordinate 34,756, forward strand.
GCGGGTGTTTTCCGCGTCGACGCCCCAGCCATTCCAGCCTGGTCCCTCGGGATGGAACTCGCCCGGCGCTCCAGGGCAATACGCCGCCTTGGGAGCGCTGGGCATCTCCCTTCCGAATTCCTTGCCGCCGGAGAGATGGCTGGCCAGCAGACGCTTGTCCGCGGGGGCCAGCGCCTTCGCCGGTTCCGCCATGGTGCCGCCGGGCGAGAGCGCCCGCAGGATGGCGTCGGGAGACAGTTGACGCAGGGCCAGAGGGGACGGGGCCCGCGTGGCCTGGCTGTTGTCGTGGCAGGCCGAACAATATTGCTTGTAGAGGGCGGCGGGTTCCTGAGCGAAAACGGTCACGCACACGAAGAGACCGTTCACAAAACGCATCCGATGGATCGTATCACAACTGGCAGGATGAGAGAATGCTGCCGAAGTTATGCGCCTGCGAAGATGGCGAGGTTTCGGGTGCCTGGGATGCTTGCCGTTGGGCGGGCTGTTCGGCATGCTGCTGCCGCTGATTCTGATTGTGGCAGTGATCTATTTTCTGGTGAACCGCCAGAAAGCCAACCTGGCGCGGCCCGGCTATGCGCCGCCTCCGAATCCTTCCGGAAGCTTTTGCCCGCATTGCGGGAAGGCAATGGTTGCCGGCTCTCGCTTCTGCTCAGGTTGCGGGCGAGGGAGCGACTTGGCTTAAGCGCTTCTCCCGCGAGTTCCATCAGAATGGAGCTAAGATCAATTTCGTGGGAGTTGCGTGTTCATGAAGAAGAGCAAAAAGGAAGTGGTTGAAGCGGTTGCCGCCGCCGGCGCCGGTGCCAGCGTCGGGGGCGCTGGCGGAGCGACTGCGGGTGTTCTGGAGCTGGCCGCTCAAGGGGTTTTGACCGGGCTGTCGGCCAGCGTCGTCATCGGAGCCGGAGTCGCCGTTGGGGGATTGATTGGATATAGTGTGTACCGTTTATTGAAGAAGCGGAAATGAGGGAATCTCAAAGAGCGTGTGCAGCCGATTTTTCTCGCGAAACGCCCGGGACGCGGGGAGCGGTCACATGGAGCGAGGATCAGTCGCGCGCGAACTTCGCTGTCTGGAAACAGTTCGTCCTGCCCGGCGAAGGCGGCGGGCGGCAAGCACTGGAAATCGCGGAGCGATCCGGAGTGGCAGACTTTGGCGGCGTGGCTCAACGGGGGAACAACGCGGGAGGATGAGGTTCGCGTGCCCTTCCAGGGCCGGTTCTTCCGCATCGATGTCTCTGCGGCCTTCCCGGGGCGTCCCGACTTTAAGGCAGTTACGAGCGCGCCGGGTTCGATGCGCGCCGCGGGCCGCATAGGACGGAGTTTTTGGATGCTGATCCGAGAAGACGACTATACCCAGCCGGGTACAGGCACCGATGTCGTTGTGTGGATAGACACTGCGCGGACTGATGAGCTTGAGTTTATCCAGGCGATCCAACAGCGGGCCGGCAATCCGGGTTCTCTCGCGAATCAGAACCAGGGCCTCGGTGTTTGTTCAGACGTTGGGCCAGAGTGTCGACATCCTGCACGTGATCGTTCCAGGCCTCGACCTCGTAATTCTTCAGCTTCTGGAAACAGGCGTCGTCAAGAATCGAGATTTTCATTTTCCAGGCCGCGTCTTCCTACTTGCCCGGCGCCAACTGCGTCATCCAGATGTCCGCGGGACTCCTGGATGTCGGCAAGCGGCTCTATCTGGAAGCCTGGATGAACGTCCACCAAAAGCGCTTGCTCGACACAGGGAAAATCGAAAAGCTGGTGACCGCGCTTCGCTCCCTTCACCCCACCAACCCCGACGTAGCCGAGAAGATCCGCACCGAGGCAGATTACTTGGAGAGGAAGGCCCCTCTTTGCCGGCTCGGGCGTCATTAACGCGATCCTTGCACTCCGGTGCTGCCACCTCAACGGCCGCTTCGAATATTACGGGGAGGCGCGCCGCCCGGCGGTTTGTTCTCCACTTCTACGTCGTGCACCCCGTGAAGACCGAGTACTCGCGGGATCGCGTTCCGCTCGACACGGCGGTGGTCGAGGCCCTGATCCTGCACAAGGAACGCTCCTTCTGTGCGCCGGATGGAAGCAAAATTGTGGAGATGGTTTTGAACGGCCGCAATTCGACGGAAACCATGCGCCGGAACGACCCGCGTGCGGCTATTGGGAGTTTTTTAGCGCGCTTCTGATCCGCGCAACCGATTGAAAGGATTGGTTGCGGGGGTAGGATTTGAACCTACGACCTTTGGGTTATGAGCCCAACGAGCTACCAGACTGCTCCACCCCGCACTTCAATAATAACGCGCGGAACGCGGGCCGTCAACAAATCGCTGGCGCGGCCTCCTTGCAGGGCGCGATGGCCGATGCCAGTCGCTATCGATCGCGAGTTGACGAAGCCCGGTTTGGTGTAAGACAGAACAGAGCGAATGTATTGGTCGTTTATCTGCTTTCCTATAAACGGGCGAGGTCCGAACCGCTGCATCTTGCCCGTGGCTATCGACCAAATCTGTAGAATTTCGTCCAGGCCTAACGGTAGGGAGGAGATCAGAATCAACGGCAGATAGAGCGGCGTCGGCAGGCCCACCACGATGCCGACACTGTGCATGCTTTTCCGGGACTGAAATTCAATCGCCGGTTCGGGCGCCGGCGCGAGTTTCGGGCTCATGCCGTCTTCCATCTGCGTTCATCCGCGTTCATCGGCGGCTGAATCTCCGGCCCCGGAACCTGGACGCCAGTCGCCTCGCCGGTGGGTCAAATCAACGTCCCGCGGACGTTCTGCAAATCGAGTTGCAGGCACTCCTGAAATCGAAGAGGCGCGCCGTTTCCCGGAATGCTGATTTCTGTGGAGGCCGAGACCGGCAGAGTGTAGGCGATCTTGACGAACAGTCTGAGATCGGATTTACACGTCCACGAGAACAGCAGTTCTCCGGCAACGTGGGTGGCATCCAGCAACCGGATCGCGTCCGCGCAATCGGATTCGCTGCTGAAATAGATCATCAGGTAGCGCGAGATCCAGGGTACTATCCGATCAAAACGAACGCCCAGTCTCCGCAGCAGAGCAGTGGGGTCGTAAGGGCGGTACAAGTAAAAACCGCGGCCCCGCAAATCGCCTTGGAACGGAGCCTGGCCAATGTTGCGGCAGGTTAGATTTTAGTCTTTCCAGAGTGGGCGGGTTGCTGCTGTAAAAAATAGACTGGCAGGCCCTCCTGCTCGGCGCGTGCCAGCACCGCCAGCGTGAGATTCGGGCCATAGACACGGTCTCGCAGCCGCGTCTTGTGAAGCAGATTTATCCCCCAACGCACGCCCTGCGCGTCGGTGGCGCCCATCATGATTGCGTGGATGGCTTGGGCCGCGACGGTTGCGTTGCGCTTTTCCTTAGCCGCCCGAACTACAAACTCGACCGCAGCCTCGTAATCCATCGCATTCACCAATATGCCCACCACGTTTTTCTTGCCTGCGTCGAGCATACTTTTCCTGTGAGCGCGATTTCCCGTTTAGGAATCCCAAATTCCTGAGAGCATACACCAAACCCCAGGGCCCATTTTTTACGATACCCGCGTCTTATTTCTTAACTGGGGCGGGCGCACGCGGCTCGCTCGACGGCGGCACGATGCCCTTCAGCCGCAGGTACGTCACCATGTTCCCGTAGTGCTCGAAATCGTGCATGTTGTTAAACGACAGCACCGAAAGCTTCGCCCGGTCGCTGCCGAAGAACTTCACCAGTTCGGATGCAGTCGCGTCGGTCAACCCATCGTACGCCTTGTCGCAGTATTTGAACGCCGCGTCCAGAGCCGCAACCAAGTCGGCCTTTGCAGTCTTGCCCTTCTCGACGCCGGACACCGGCGCTTTTTCTCCCAGCACTGCGGAACAGAACATGTAGCTGGCGTCGGCGACGTGCCCCACTAACGCGCCAAAATTGCGGACCTCGGGCGTCGGCTTGAATGAATAGTTCTCTTCCGGCATCTTCTCCGCCGATTTCAGGATGTTGTTCTTAGCCATCCCGAACATCATCTTATTGCCGGCGCTCAGCGGATTCTCCGCGGCCGGCTGGCCAAATGCAAACCCAGAGCCCAAAACGAGCGTGTACAGCAAATGCTTGAGCATGGGAGTATCATCGCTGGAGCGCGAAGGCGGTGTCAAGCATATGAAAAAAATCAGCGTCGCTGAAAAGTTCAGCCTGTTCACCAAGCACTGGCGGCCAAAGGTCGTCGCCGAAGTAAATGGTCAGGAAGTCAAACTGGTGAAAGTGTGCGGCGTGTTTCCCTGGCACAGCCACCCGGACGTGGACGAACTATTCCTGGTCTGGCGCGGCGCCTTCCGCGTCGAATTCCGCGACCGCGTGGTCGAACTCGGTCCCGGAGAAATGATGGTCGTCCCCCGCGGAGTGGAGCACCGCACGGCGGCGGACGAAGAAGCGGAAGTGATCCTCTTCGAGCCCGCCGAAACCCGCAACACCGGGGACATCGTCGATGAAAACTTCACCGCCCCGCAAGGAGCCCGCATTTAGGCATCACAAGCTGTGATAGCACGGAACCCCGGCCCGCCAGTCTTCGTATATCTTGAGGAAGGAACAATTCCGATGCTGACATTCCTCCTGTGGGCCTTGCTTCTGATTCTCTGCTGGCCGCTCGCCATTCTCGCCCTGGTCCTGTATCCGATTGTCTGGCTAATGCTGCTTCCATTCCGGCTGGTCGGCATCGCCGTCGGCGGCGTGTTATCGCTGATCTGGGCCATTTTCACGCTCCCACTGCGCTTGGCCCGCAGAATTGCGTAACAGAGTACTTTACAATATAGAGTTAATCATTCCCGGCGCGCCCGATGTTTCCCGTGAGCAGCGCAAGATTGCATGCCGCGTTGACGGTGGCGGTGCCAAGCGTGTTGAGGTTCACTTCCATCGTCCAGCCGATAATCCCCGCCCGCGCCCGTCCGTAGAGAAACGGCGTCTTGCAAAGAAGCTCCTCGCTCAACCCCGCGATCTCCGCCACGCGGGCGGGAGTATACGCCTCCAAGAAATGGGCCAGCTCGTCGAACCCGGTGGTGTGCCGGCCGACGCAAGCCGTGGAGCGCTTCGAGCGTGAAGCGCGGGCCGCGACCGCCATCACGTAAATCACGCTGAGGTTTTAGCGGACCGGGCGTCCGGCGTTATCCAGCATCGGACCCAAGATCACGACAGATCCGAAGCTGTCCCGCAGATAAAACTTCAGGGAGTAGCCTTCTTCGGTGACCAGATTGAGATCCTTGCGGATGGGTAGCTCGCCCACCACGGTTCCCTCGATCTTCCTTGCGCCGAGCACCCAATTGGATCCATGATGCTCGTGATCTTCCAGGTTTTCCTCAAAGACCTCGAGATCGTACTCGGCGATATCCACGAGTTCCGCTCCGAGGAACACATTCGCGATCCCGACGAATTTGCGAACCGGCTGCCACGACATTGAAAGAATCATACACCCTCACGCGATCCCAAGCGTCTGCCTACCGCACGGGCGTGTTGGCGTGTCCGCATTCGTTCCATCACCCTTCCCTTCACCGTCGCTCACTGCGAAGCTCGGGGAAGGCGGCATGGGCGTGGTTTATTTTATGGTGTCGAGGACCACAAACTGGGGCGGGAGGTGGCGCTCATCCATCACCCCAATATTTGTCCGATTTACGAAGTCGGCAAGTGGGCAGGTCATCAGCAAGGAGCCGGCTCCTGGACTCCGGATCAGAAGTGTTTCGCATTTGCGGGACTCCCGGGAACATGAGAAATTTAGGCCGTTCGAGAGGGCAAGCGCATCCTCTTCCTGGGCACGGTGGACCGAGGCGAGTTGGTTCGGTGCAACCCGAAGTCGGAGCAATGGCTTCCCTATCTATCGGGACCGGCGGCGACGCAGGTCGACTATTCCCCGGACGGAAAATAGCGGCCGACAACAGCTATCCCGGGTTTTCTCTCTGCCGTAGCGCCATTGGATGGCAGGCGAGCGGGTGCAACTCACCACTCCCGCGCTTCCAGGCGGGAACCCCGGGTGGTCGCCGGATGGCACGCAGATCGCCTTCGCCGCGAGACAGCGAGGAGAGCCGCGGCGGGTGTATGTGGAAACGGCCGCAGGCGGCGGCTTGCGGAAGTTGACCAATGGCGAGAGCGGGGGCAGTATGGTGCTCAGTATGGTCCATGTGCTACGCCGCATCTCGATACGTTGAAACCCACGAGCAAAGGTAGGTGGCCGGCTGGCCGGGGAGTACCGTGTGCGAGTCAGTGACCGAAAACTGGAGCGGATTGTTAGCTTCAACGTTTTGAAATAATGCGCCGTCGGAACCCAATTGGGGTTGGACCGAAGTGACTCCGGACGGGTCGCTCATGGGCCTACCGTTCAGGCGAGCAGAGCTCAAATATCCATTCGTCATGGATAAACCAAGATTTCATGGCTACCGGCAGCCTGCCGGTCAAACTCGAATCCGAACGCCCTCAGCTTTCGAACAATCTCCCGGTACCGAAACCCGGCAAGTCGGCCCACTCACGCCGCGACCACTCTCGTGTAGTCTCGCCGTTCGCGGGTGGTCAGCAAATTCGGAATACCTTCGCGCCCCCGTCGGGCATCGATCGGTTTCCGAGCGACGTCGCGTGCGCTATCGAGCGCCTCCGCGACGGTACGTCCCTGGGCGACAAAGCCTGGAAGTTCATCCGAAGTCGCGAGGAAGCCTTCGGGCAATTCCTCGATTTGTATCCGAATGGCCCGTTCCATAATTACTTCATCTCAGCTGCCGCGCAGCGTCTGGCGGGGCGGACCGGGCGTTACGCGAGCGATTGGGCCGCTCCGTAACAGAGGTCGCCGGAGCGGATATCGAGAATGCGGGTTGTGCGGACGGTGCGATGTACGGGGTGATGGAATTCCAGAAACATGTCACGCCCGACAAAACCGCTCCAGATCATCGAACCGCCCCAGGTGGAACCGTGGATGCACACTTCGGTCGGCTCCACGCAATACTGCGGATGTCCGGACAGGAGCGCGCGGCGTTCATCCAGAACCACCATCGTATAAACCCGGTTCTGGGTTTGGATGAACAGCAACGTATGAGGCGCGACTTCTTTCAGGTGGACGCCTCCTTCGATTTCCGACGGGATAATGTTGCGGTTCACCGTGCTCGAAAAGTTAGGGTGAACCGTCCAGAGGGCCGCGGCCGAACGCTCGATTGCAGTGTCCACTTGCAGTGCCGGGAACATTATACGTGGCCCACACGAGTGCGCACCAGGGAGGAGACATGATCGAATTGCTGGAGGCCATCGCCGAGAAGAAGGAGCGGCTCGACCAGTTGCGTCCCTCGCCGCCCGAGGCGTTGAGCAAACTGGAGCATTACTATGACGTGGAGCTCACTTACGCCTCGAACGCGATCGAGGGCAATGCGCTGAGCCCGGTTGAAACCACATTGGTGATCGAGCAGGGTATTACCATCGCCGGAAAGCCTCTCAAAGACCATCTGGAAGCGCTCGATCATTACGACGCCATCCGCTACGTACGCGAGTTGGCCCGCGAAAAGACGCCTTTGACGGAGAGCGGCGTGCGCAACCTCCACCGTCTCGTGATGCAGCGATCGCGGCCCGAGATTGCCGGGCAGTATGCCGACATGGCCCGGTATGTCCGCACCGAGACCGGCCGGCATGGGTTTCCATCGCCGTCGGAAATCCCGGCGCTCATGGGCGATTTTTCAAGGTGGCTCCGCGCGGCCCCGGATACGCCCGAAACGGCGTTTGCGTCGCACCGGCGTTTGGTCGACGTTTATCCTTTCAACGACGGTAACGGACGCACGGCGCGGCTCTTGATGAACCTGGTTCTGATCCGGGGTGGCTACCCCCCCGATAGCGGTGCGCCCGGAAGATCGCCTTGCGTATATTCGGGCCTTGCAGAAAGCGCAATCGGGTAGGGGAACGGAGAGTTTCGACGCGCTGCTTTACGAGCGTTTGGACGCGACTTTGGGGGAGTACTTGAGCACTCTGCAGGAGGCGGCATCATGAGCAGGGGCGAGAGAAGCTATACTGACAACCAACGGTGCTGCGCGCCATCTGCATTGCCTTGTCGCTTTGCCTGGGTAGCTTCCAATTGGAAGCTCAACGGCTGAGTTCTGCCGAGGCCAAGAAGCTGAGGAACCCCGTTCCGTCCACCAGTAAGTCCGTCGCGCGGGGAAAGACCGTGTTCGCGCGATACTGTACCGCCTGCCACGGTCCGGATGGTAAAGCCCAGATGGACGTGGTCGCGGACGCCACCGATCTCACCTCGCCCGGGGCCTACAAGAGCGGCACGTCGGACGGCGAGATCTTCCGAAGCATACGCGATGGCGCGGGCGAGACCATGCCCCCGTTCAAGACGCAGATCGATGGCGACACCGACCTGTGGCACTTGGTGAACTACATTCACAGCTTGTGGCCCGAGTCTGACAACAGCAAGGAGAAAGACCGATGAAGAATCAAGACGGCGCCTCGCGGCGGAACTTCCTCGCCGGACCAGCTGCGGCGGCCGCCCTGCTGGCCTCGAAACCGCTGCGCGCCGATGTGCCCATTCCTTCAATCGCCATTCCGAAAGAAATCCCGGCCAATCTGAGTGAGCCTGCCAAACCGGGCTCCTTCGAAGGGCGCGGCATGAGCGGGGCTGAGGTCTTCGCCAAGCTCTGCGTCGAGGAAGAGCTCGCGGCCATGTTCTGCTGTCCCGGCAATTACACCGTGATCAATGCCATGGCCGCGGCCGGCGTGCCTGCCTACGGCGGGCGCACTGAAGGCGCAATGTGCGCCGCCGCCGATGGTTTCTCCCGCGCTACCGGCGAAGCCACCGCCTGCTCCGGCACCGAGGGCCCGGGTTTCACCCACATGATCATGAACATCGCCGCGGCGAACGCCGCGCGCACGCCGTTGCTGGTCCTCGCCAGTAACATGCAGATCGCCGGCGACGACCGCGAGGCGTTCATTCAGCAAGGCTATCAGCAGCCCACCACCACCGGAATGAAAAAGTACGGTAAGCGCCTCATCGCGCCCGACCGCATCTGGGAATACGGCGCATACGCCTTCCGCAACATGAAAACGGGAGTCCCAGGACCCGTGCATCTCGATTTCCCCGGCGAGGTGGCGCGAGCGCGCTTCACCGATCCCGCCAAACTGAAGGATTATCACAGCAAGGACAAGTACCGGACCGAATCGCGGCCGCACCCCGACACGTCCGATGTCAAAAAAGCCGTCGATCTGATCGCCAAAGCAGAGCGCCCGCTGATTGTCGCCGGACAGGGCGTGTTCCAGCGTAAGTGCTGGGAAGCCCTGATGCAGATTGCAGAAAGAAACGATATCGCCGTTGCCGCCACGGGGCCGATGAAGGGCCACTTCCCCGACGGGCACCGGCTCAGCATCAACCAGTCGCCGGACGCCTTGATGAGTGCCGACCTGGTGCTGTTCGTCGGTCAGTATTGCATGCCAAGTCCCGGCGAATACTCGTTCAACCCCGACATCAAGGCCATTCGCGTGCATCCCGTGGCTGAGGATCTGGGCCGCAACTGGCCGCTCGATCTCGGCATCGTCAGCGGCGAGGAGACTTTTCTCAACGCGCTGAACGAGAGCGTGCCGCGCCGGAAACGCGATGCCTGGGTCAACGAGATCGCCACGGCCAGGCAGAAGAACGAGAAGGCCATTCTGGATCAGTATGAGCTGGGAGTGAAGTATAGCCGGGATACCAACCACCTGCATCCGTTTGTGATCGGCAAGGAGGTTCACGACTTCTTCTACAAGGGGAAGATCGATCCCAAGCAGACGGTCATGGGCATGGGCGGCTGGACCATCGGCAACACCATGGGCCGCTGGGTGCGCGCCTATCGTCCGGGGCAGTCGATCTGTTGTCCGTATCAGTACGGAGCCATCGGGCCGGATGTCGCGATGATGATCGGCGCGGGAGCGGCGGTGCAGCGTGGCATCGGGCCGCAAGCGCCGTACAAAGGAGCGCCGGTGTGCTGTGTCTCGAGCGACGCGGGCATTGCCTACAGCCTCTTCGAGCTCGATACCGCGCAGAAGTACAAGATCCCCGTCATCGCCGTGATCTATAACAACAACTCCTGGGGCATGTGGCCGTCGGCCATTGGCTCGCCGCGGACGATGCACATGTATCTGTTCCAGGAAAATCTGCGCTACGACAAGATGGCGGAAGGCGTGGGCGCGCGCGGCGAATATGTCCGCACGCAGCAGGAGTTGAAGGATGCGCTCGGGCGCGCCTATGACGCCGCGGGCAAGGAATCCGCCTCCACGCTCATCAACTGCCAGGCTCTCAAGGAATTCACTTCCGCCCGGGAATACCCGCCCGGCAACTTCATGAATCCCGAACCGGGAGGCGGATCATTCCAGCACTGAGCGCTGGCGACATCCTGCAGGGCTACGCGGACCGCGGCGTGTTCCGCGGCTTCAGCCGGGGTCCGTCGGGCAAGTTCCAGATCGTGTGGCACCGCGACCGGCAATTCGACCTGATAGTGGATTCGCGTCGCGGCACGATTCGTTGTCCGGTGGTCTTGCCCCAAGTCCCCGCCGGCTCCGGGATGTACCGCCAGTTGCGGGCGTTCCTGAAGTCCTGCCAGGACCCCGCCCTGCCCGAGCACCGGCGAGTCGAAAGCTGCAAGGTTCGGGTTACGTGCGCCAATCGCGGCGGCGACGTTTCGCTGACGATGACGCTATGCGGCGGCGACTACGAATACGGCGTTCGCAAGTTCATCCACCTGATCCAGGAAATCTATCTCGTGTTCCTGGTGGAACATTTTGAATACCAGGTGGAGGCCTTCGACCTCGATCCGGATCACCCGTAGCTTCCGTGGCCGGAAAAATGGGGACAGACGCATTTTCCGCATCGGCCCCTCGCGATATCATTGAATCGCTCCATGCCAGTGCCGGCGCCCATTCGTCTATCGAAATCGAAATTCGTCGCCGGCATCCAGTGCTTGAAACGACTCTATTTCCAGGTTCGCCAGCCAGAACTCGCGGACGAGGTGGACGAAGGCCAAGAGGCTCGTCTTGAGCAGGGACAGGAAGTCGGGCGGCTCGCTCAGAGCAGGTTCTCTGGCGGAGCCCTCGTCGGCTTTGAGGGCGGGGTTGATCGCCCCAGGAACCGGTGGCGATTGATAGAAGTGAAGTCCTCACTCGAGGTGAAGCCGCATTACCTCTACGACGTCGCTATTCAACATCATGTCCTGAGTACTTGCGGTCTGGATATTTCCTGAACCGGACCACCGCTCTTGAATGCCTCCCGCCGGACCTGTTCGATGCTGGCGGCAATTCGTTCCTCGGTACCAAGGATACCGTGCTCGCGCTCGCCCAATTCCTTCTCGATTGCTGCTCTGAGAAAGGCGCTGGGACTGGAATAGCCTCGCAACTTCGCCGCTGTTTGAACGCGACCATCCGTTGTCGTCAGTCAATCGGATCGTTCGTCCCGGCATGGGCCCCTCTATTTCCAAAGGGCATGGCGGAGCGACTTCGGGATGCTTTCTGTCCTCAAAAAGCCTTCGTCAGACGAGCGGCCGACACTTGCGCGGAATCGGCGAGGCTGCGCACGGTATCGCTCACTGTTGTCGCGTTGGTGGTGAAACAGCGTTGCCGGTCGTCCCAAGCATTCGCGGTCGCAGAGACGCTGCCCGTCTTCAGGTCTAGCGCCGTGGCAGACGGCATGCCGGTGACGGCCACTGTGGAAGCGGCGATGCCGCCTTCGCTAACGTTGAAACAAGACAGCTGATCGCCGGGAACCAGCGACGTCCGGCCATAAGCGCACGCGGCCATGAGCAAGAGGAAACACCAGGCCATACGCTTGCCGTATCAGACTCCGAACCGCCCTTGATACACTCGCATCTTGCGCCCCTCTGAGTGGATCTACCTCGCGTACTTCGCCTATGCGGCGGTTCTGAGTTTCCTCTTCCCGCTCGCGCCGCACATGCGATGGCGGACGGTGATGACCGCCACTGTTGTCGCCGCGATCTTCGCGTTACTCGCGCGGCTGCGCTATTCCATCGTTCGCGACTGGCTCCCGCTGTGCCTCACGCTGCTGGCGTATCGCGAGATGGACTGGTTCACGCCACCGTACAAGGATCACCGCTTCGAACACGCGTGGGTCGCGTGGGACCGCGCTCTGCTGCACGACTTCGGCGTACAGAAAGCGATCGAAACTCTGGGGCCATTGCTGCCCGGATATCTCGAGCTCTGCTACCTGCTGGTGTACGCTGTCGGATTTTACGGAATCGCCGTGCTGTACTTGCAGAAGAAACGCGAGCGCGTGGATGCGTTCGTCTGCGTGTATGCGCTAAGTGGACTGTTGTGCTACGCGATGTTCCCGTTCTTCCCTTCCGATCCGCCGCGAACGGTGTTCGGCGCGACTGACCTGCCAAACTTCGTCACCCCGATCCGTCACCTGAATTTGATGCTGGTGAACGGCGCGGGAATCCATTCGAGCGTGTTCCCAAGCGCGCACGTGAGCACCGGTTTCGGGGCGGCATGGGGGCTGAGATGCCTGCTGCCCGAAAGGCCGTGGTTCGGCCGCGCCCTGCTCATCTACGCCATCTCGATGGCGATCGCAACGTTCTACGGCCGGTACCACTACGCGGTAGACGCGGTCGCGGGCTCCGCCGTCAGCCTCGTCGCGATCGGCGCCTACTGTGTAATCGCTCGAATGAACTTCACCTCTTCGTCGCGGTAGGGAGTGCCGTCCGTGCGGAACACTTCGTGGAACCAGACGGCAGGCTCGCGATTCACGTAGGGTTTCTGCCACGAGTCCCATGGAAGATACGTCTGCGACTTGCCCGCGACGAGCCCCCAGTTGATGGCCGCGACCTTGTACTTCTTTGCGACCGGCAACGTGCCCTGGAAGGTGCTCTTGTTCCCCCGCGCCATGTACTCGGTGCAGAGGATGGGTCGCTTTTGCTGCTGCAGCCATTTGATGCGCTTCTCAAATTCCGCCGGCTCGTCGTAGTTGTGAAAGGAAACGACGTCCGACAGCGCCAACTGAATCGTGTCCATCGACGCGAGCTTGTTCGGGTTAGACCAGTCGCCGTGCCAGACCCCGCTGGTGAGCGGCTGCTTGGGGTGCGCCGCGCGCGCCCATTCGAAAGCCTTCGGCAACAGATTGAATACCAAATCGTTCTTGTTCTTCGGCTCCAATTTGCCGTAGCTGGAATCGTTGGTGTTATCGGGCTCGTTCCAGATGTCCCACGCCAGCACGCGCGGGTCGTTGGCGAATGCGCCGACCACGCCCTTCACGTAAGCCTCCAGCCTGGGATATTGCGACGGGTCCTTCAGAGCATTCGCTCCCGGGCTCTGAACCCAGCCGGAGTTGTGCACGCCGGGCGTGGGAGCGTGCTGCTTGCCCAGTTTCGGAAACGGGTCCCAGCAGGAATCGAACAGCACGGACATGGGCTGCATTTTATGTTTTGCCGCGATCGAGAGGAACGTATCGATGCGCTTGCGGAATCCGGCGGCGTCCTGCTGCCACGGCAGGTCGTGCAGGAACACGCGCATGGTGTTCATCCCGATACTCTCCGCCCAGCCCGACTCCAGGTCGATCCTCTTCGGATCGAACGTATCGGCCTGCCACATTTCCAGTTCGTTAATAGCAGACGCCGGACCGTAGTTGCTCCCGACAAGCCAGGGCTGTTTCGCATACCAGTCCTTCGCGGCATTTTCGGTCCAGCGCGGCGTTTGCCCGAAAGAAAAAAGGGTTAAAAGGAAAAAAGACGATAAGCCACGCATTATAAATGGATTGAAATTCGAGTATACTCTTATAATCTGGGACCCCACCGATGGACACCTCGGATAGACAGAACACTTGGAGGCAATGCGAATGAAAACTCTTGCTACCGCTTGTGCTGGGTTCGCGCTGTTGCTTGCGACCCCGGTTTTTGCCGACGACGCCGCGGATGCCGCCGCCGAGGCGGCCGCTATGAAGGCGATAAAGTCGATTCCGCTCAACACGAACGCTGGGATTGCGAAGGCTGTCCCGGGCACGGGGTCCAGCGTTCCCGCCACCGCGGGCGTTCCGGCCCTGATCGGACACTTCATTGTAATTGGACTGGATGAACTTTCGGCGGGGCTACCCTGCTTCTACTGTGCGCCCGCGCCGGGCGGCGGATTCGGTGTTGCCTTGACGATTCCCATGGGCACCATTCCGACTACGGCGACCTCGCTCGATTACAGCTACATGTTCCAGAGCACCGGCACGACCGCAATCTGTACACTGGCCATTGTGCTGATGCAAGGCACCACTGTCCTCGACGCCGCGGCTTTTAATGCCGGAATCTATCCAAGCACCTGGATAGTCACGTTCCCCCGCCTCCGTCCGGCCGCTAGCGGACCCGCAACCGCTCATGGACTTGTCTCGTGCGGCGGACCGCACGTCGATGTGCATACAAACGTTGTCCTGCAATAGCGATTAAGGGCCTTTTATGAGGTCGCGGTGGGATTCCTTCACACGGTAGCCCGCCTTCTCCAAAAGCCGTTTGATCTCGTGGGCCATCATCACGGAGCGGTGATGGCCCCCCGTACAGCCGAACGAGATGGTGAGATAGCTCTTACCTTCCTGAATGTAGTGCGGCAAGAGATAAATCAGCAATTGCGAGATCTTGTCGATGAACTCCACCGTCTGCGGAAACGAGCGGATATAGCGCGCGACCTGCGGATGGCGGCCGCTCAGATTCTTGAATTGCGGAATGTAGTTAGGGTTCGGCAAAAATCGAACGTCGAAAACCAGGTCGCTGTCCGCCGGAACGCCGTGGCGGAACCCAAAACTGGTGATGGAGACGATGATGTTCGATTCGTCGCGGCTCCCGTGGAACTTCTCGCCGATCAGTTCGCGCAGCTCATGCACGTTGAACTTCGAAGTGTCGATAATGTGATCGGCGATATTGCGGATGGGCTCGAGCGCGCGCTTTTCGGCGCGGATGCTGCGGAGAACGGAGCGTTCGCCGCCGAGCGGATGCGGACGCCGAGTCTCGCTGTAGCGGCGTATCAGCGCATTGTCGTCGGCTTCGAGGAATACGAGAGCAATGGCGAAGCGGCGCTTCAGCGAACGCACGAGGGCCGGGAATTTCTTTAGCTTCTCGCCCTCGCGGATGTCCACAACCAGGGCGGCGCGGCGGGTCGTTGGAGCGTCGCGCGTCAACTCGGCGAATTTCGGAATCAGGTCGACCGGAAGGTTATCGACGGAGTAGTAACCCAGGTCTTCGAACGAGCGGAGAACCGTTCCCTTCCCCGACCCGCTCATGCCGGTAATGATGACCAGGGCCGGACTGCGGTCCTCGGGCGGTTTCATCCTTCGATCAGGTCGAAGCTGCCGTCCGCTCGCCGGATGAGGACCGACACACAATCCTTCTGGGCGTCGCGGTACACGACGTAATCGCGGCCTTCGACGGCGATCATCGCTTCGTCGAGCGTCATGGGCTTGCGGCGATCGTGATGATCGACGCGGAAGACTTTGGGCGCCTCGTCATCTTCGACCGCTTCGGCGGGCGCCGGCATGGCGGCTTCGGCCACGGCGGCTCCGGCGATGGTTTGGTCTTTCGGCTCGCGCCGCGTATCGCGCCACTTCTCACGCAGGTCGTGGAGTTTCTCCTCCACTTTGTCCACGGCGATCGTGACCGCCGTGAATACGTCGGCGCCGGACCCGAAGCCCACAACCTGCTTGTCGTAGTAATTCACGGTGAGCCTGGCGTTGGTAAGATGGCGCTCGGTGTTGATGGCAACGTGCGCCTGTTTGTCGTCTCCTTTCGGGTGGTCGATCATCTTCGATAACTTGGCTAACTTCGCGTCGAGCTTGCGCTGCTGATCGGCGGGTAAGTCGCCGTGCTTGCCAGTATAGGTAATGTTCATGATTACCTCCGGTTTGGAGATTTTTAGTTCCGGTCTCGCCGCTGATGGGTGGACGGAATCTTCATGTCTTCGCGATACTTCGCGACAGTGCGTCTGGTCACTTGTATTCCCTCCCCCTGCAGCCGTTCGGTGATCTGCTCGTCGGTGAGAGGATGATGGCCATCTTCCTCCTCAATCATTTTCTTCACGCGGCGTTTCAAGATCAACAACGGAGTGCCCGCCCCCGACGGTCCCTGGACAGCCTCCGAGAAAAAGACCCGCAGCTCGAACACGCCTTGCGGGGTATGGGCGTACTTGCCGGCGACCGCGCGGCTAACGGTGGATGGATGGACGCCGATTTCCTCGGCGATTTCCTTGATCATCATCGGCTTCAAGGTGTCGATGCCGAGTTCGAGAAAGTCGGTCTGCCGCCGAACGATGGATTGGCACACTCTCAGAATGGTGTGCTTGCGCTGCTCGATATTCTTCATCAATTGCAGCGCCGCCTGGTAGCGGTCCTTCACGTAATTGCGGACTTCTTTACTGGGCTCGGTATCGCGGTCGAGCATCCGGCGATACTGCCCGTTGAGCCGCAGTTGAGGGATTTCGTCGTCGTTCAACTGGATTACGTAGTCTTCGCCATCTTTGGTGATGTAGACGTCGGGCTCGATGATGCGCGCGCCGGGGCCCGAGTAGCGCATTCCCGGACGGGGATCCAGGGTGGTGATTACCGAGAGCGCAATCTGGATGTGCTCGGGAGGGCGGCCGAGGCCCTTCGCGATCTCCCGGTACTGGCGCCGCTCTAGCAGATGCAGATGATTCTGAATGATCTGCCACGCGACGCTGCTGCGGGCATTCCGGCTGTCCAATTGAATCAGCAGGCATTCCTGCAGCGTGCGCGCGCCAACGCCGGCGGGGTCCAAGGTCTGCACAAACCGCAAGGCCTCTTCCACGTCGGCGACGGAGTGTTCCCCGCCCGAGGCCAGCTCTTCGAGGCTCGCGGTGAGATATCCGTTTTCGTCGAGATTGCCGATGATGGTGTCGGCGGCATCGCGCGCCGCCTCCGGCATGAGGAGAACCGCTAACTGCTGGTGGAGGTAGTCGGCCAGGGTGACCGGGGAAGACAGGAAAGTCTCGAACGAAGGCTTTTCGAAGTTTTCCGAAGCCGGACTTTTATAGCCGGGATCCAGGTACTCGTCGAAGTAGGTCCCGAAGTCGATTTCGTCGAACGGATCGGATTCCGTCTTGGGAGTTTCTGCTGCTTCGGCCTCACCGGCTGCCGGCGTCTGGACGGCGGCGCTCATGTGCGCACCATCGACGTTGGCGAACTCGGCGATATCGGCGTCGGTATCGGCGTTTCTGGGTTCGTTGGGGTTATCCATCACGTCGCGGATGGACTGGTCGGCCGGCTCCAGTACGCGTTCCCGTTCGAGAAGGGATTGAAGCTCCTCGGGGGTCAACTCGTCGCCGCCTTCCGTGCCGTCTTCGAGCACGGGATTCTGGGCGATTTCCGAGAGGATCATGTCCTTGAGCTCCAGCCGGTTGAGCTGGAGGACCGTCACCATCTGGACGAGCCCAGGCGTTAGAATCTGCTTCTGCGCGACCCGAAGCTGCAGTCTAGGCGAAAGCGAACTCATCTATGCACCATGATATCGAAGTCTCGAAGTCCGGGGACAGACGGATCTGTCCACTTCGCAAAAAGCGCTTCGGGACAGATTCGTCTGTCCCCTGCGGCGGGCATCAGGCGGCTCCCAGGTTGAAATTCTCGCCCAGGTAAATGCGCTTCACTTCGGGGTCGCTACCCAGCGCTTCGGGCGATCCGGCGCGGAAGATTCTTCCGTTGTTGATGATGTAGGCGCGATCCGTCACCGCCAGCGTTTCCCGCACGTTGTGGTCGGTGACGAGGATTCCGATGCCGGAACGTTTTAGCTCAAAAATGATTTTTTGCAGCTCGAGCAC
Organism: Acidobacteriota bacterium; assembly: GCA_025353165.1. Classification (GTDB taxonomy): domain Bacteria; phylum Acidobacteriota; class Terriglobia; order Bryobacterales; family Bryobacteraceae; genus TMP-7. The sequence goes on from JANXRE010000112.1 coordinate 52,505, forward strand.
CTGGATAGGATCGATGCCTGAAAACGGCTCGTCGAGCAGCAGAAAGCTGGGGCTGATGACCAGCGACCGGGCGATCTCCACGCGGCGCCGCTCGCCGCCGGAGAGCGCGAAGCCCTTGTTGTGGCGGACCGTGTCGAGGCCGAGCTGATCGACGAGCTGATTCATCCGATCGCGCCGCTCGCGGCCCGACAGCGGCAGCGTTTCGAGGATGGCCATCAGGTTGTCTTCCACCGAAAGCTTGCGAAAAACCGAGGGCTCCTGCGGAAGATAGCTGATGCCGCGGCGCGCGCGCTGGTACATCGCGAGATCGGTGACGTCCTCGTCGTCCAGGAGAACGCGGCCCGAATCCGGCGTAATGAGACCGACGATCATGTAGAAGGATGTCGTCTTGCCGGCCCCGTTGGGACCGAGCAGCCCCACCACTTCGCCCTGCTCCACCGAAACCGACACGTCGTCCACGACCTTGCGGCCGCGGTAGGCTTTCGAAATCTCGACCGTCTTGAGGGTGTGGCGCCGATTCGAGGGGACGGTCATTTTTTCCGCCGGATGACGCTCTCGGAGCGTTGCGATTCAGCGCCGTTCACCAGCAGCCTATCATCGATCGTAAAGTAGGTCAATTCACGCCCTTTCGTTGTTCCCTTCACGCTGTCGACCATCTGCGGATGGCCTCCGGTGAGAAAGATTCTCTGGTCCGCGGTGTAATACTCGGCGTGCTCGGAGGAGCTGACGCGGGTCCTGCCCGGCGACGATTGATCGATGGCGACCGCGCCGTCGGCGATCGCTTTGTCGAGCGAGGAGTCGGATTTCGCATCCTTGAGATACGCCTTGATCTCGCGCGCCTTCACCACCAGGTTCGGGCGGCTCAGGACCGCACCGCCGGTGTAATCGGCCATGCGGTCGTCATCGATGTAGACCATCGCCGGCGCGCGCACAACCGTAAAGATGGAGACCTGTTTCTCTTTCGGGAGCGGATTTCCGTCCTTGTCTTTTTTCGACTTGTCGACGAACTGGCTCACCACCGTGCCGCTCGCGCGCATCGCGCCGTTGTCGCGGTCGAAGTCGATTCGATCCGCCTCCACGCGGTTGCCTCCCTGCCACGCCACGGCATTACCCTGGTAATGGATTTGCAGGTTGCTGTCGGCGGTCGTCATGTGGTCGGCCTTGGCCTGCATGGGCTGGTCGCCCGAGAGCATGGCCGGATTGGAGTCCTGCTTCTTGTCGGGCAGGCGGGTGGAGTTGACGTGGCCGTCGGCGACCACGTCCCCGCTTTTCTGATTCATGACAATGCGGTCGGCGGCGGTGGATCCGGTTGAATCGAAGACGCGCGCCGAACCGGAGAGGGTCATCCTATCCTTGGCCTGGTCAAGACTGGCGTTGTCCGCCCGCGCTTTGTGGTCCCCCTCTTCGTACCGAAAGTCTACGCCTTGCTCGAGGGAGGATATCTGCTGCGTCTGGGGGTCGAAACGAGCAAACAGGTCGCGGCTCCCGGTGAGCCTGGGCGGCCGTTTTTCGTCTTTCTTCCGGGGTGGGTATTCCGTACGGGTGTGGACGTTCACCGATTTGAAGGTGTCGATGGTGTTGTTCGGGCCGTAGACGATCCACATGTAGTCGCCCTGGAGCAATCGGCGCGGCTCGCCCGGCCGGTTGGGGATGAACTCGAGCGTGCCGGGCGCTTGGGCCTCGACGTTCGCGATCTCCTTTCCTCCGGGGCGCATGCGCATCTGGATGGTGTCGGATTTTAGAATCCGGGTGTCGGGCAGGTTGGCGCCCTTGGCCGCGAGGGGCGTCGATTCGACCACGGCGTTGCCGATGGCGAGCGCCAGGGTCAGGTTGCTCTGGTGGCCGGATGCGGCAAAGTCCATGGTGGAGCGGTCCGAGGTCACCCGCGTCTTGCCGGTCTCGGAGGTGGAGACAAGGCGGGCGTTGTGCGCGCCTTCGATGCGGGTCACCTGGCCGTCCTCGTCCATGAGCATGGTGAGGGCGTCGGCGCCGTACTCGACTTTTCGATCGGGATCGTCCTGGATTCCCGACGCGTTTTGCGCTTCCACTCTGCGGATCACACCTTTTTCAAGGGTGACCAGGGCCGGCCCGGCCGAGTCCATGCGCAGGGTATCGCGGGTGAGCTTCGCCGATGGGCTTAGGGCGACGTTGGCGTCCCGCTCGCGGTAGACCAAGTCGGTGGTTTCGATGTGCATGGGCGGTTTCGCGCCATCGATCTTGCGCCAGTTCAGGGCCACCTGGCTCTTCAGATGCAACTCGCGGGTGTTCGGGTCGTACTCCGCGCCGACGGCTTTTCCGTCGCTTTTAGCAAAGCCGAAGGTGGCTTCGCGATCCGTGGAGGCTTTGCCGGTCTTGGTGTCGAAGCGGACGCCCGAGGATACGATTCTCACGAGCCGGCCGGCGGGCGGTTCGTCGCCGGTGGGCACACCCATGGTGATCTGCACCTCGCCGTCGGAGAACATGGTCCCCGCTTCGGCGTCGTATTCGGCTTTGGCGCTGGTGACCTGGTCGGCGGTCCGGCCGCAGTCCTTGAAGAGCATGAGGCCGACGTCCTCGAGTTGCATGTGGGCCGGGTGGCCGGGCTGTTCGGCCTCCTGGCGGAAACGCTTGGCGCGCGCTTCGAACACTGGGCACCCGCCCTCGTTGTGGCGGTAATGCCAGCCCTCGGCGGTTCCTTCCAGGCCGCCTTGCAGGGGCTTCACCGGGGGAGGCGCGTCACGGCGGGCGCGCTCCACGCCGGCGTAATAGGTGGAGACTACGGCGAACATTATTAAAAGGATGGCGGCCAGGATGAGCCACCGGGTACGACGCATATTCTACCTCCCAGGATAACGTTTAGAGCCGGAGGGCGAGGTTTTCGCCGGGGGCGGTGCAGAATTTGGGTTCGTTTCGTACGGGGCGCGGCGCGACGCTGGAATAGGCGTGGATCATGGCTTCATCGATCAACGCCGCGGCTTTGGCTTCGTTTCGTATCTTGCGGGATTTCATGAATTCGGCGTGGGCTTTGTAGTAGCTGCGCTCGGCGGCCGAGGCGTAGCGCTGGATGGTGGCGAGGGCGCGGTCGCCTCCGGCCATCAGCTGGGCGGCGATCTGCTGGTCGGGGTCGGCGGGGAGGGGGGAGGCGGTCAACATCTGGTCGAACATGGCGGTTTCGAGGCGACGGGCTCGGGCCAGACGCCAGCGGGATTGGGCCATCAGTTCGACGAGGAACGTCTCGTGTCCGTTGCCGGGTTGGAGCTCGTCGCGGAGGCAGACCAGGAGGATGTCGAACTCGTCCTGGTCCTCGTGGGGGAGGACGGTGAAGGCTCCCGAGAGCCCGTGTTTGGTGCTATTCCGCGCGGCGGCGGCTTTGCCTTCGGGGGTCTTCGGCCCCGTGGAGTGAGTCGAGTTGTTCTGGTTGGCGGCGATTTGTGCGGTGGTTGCCATATATATCTCTCTTCCCACCTAATATGTATCAGACGAAGTCAAGAAAACGGCTTTTTGGTAAGGAGTTGAAATGATGGTAAACGGCTTTTTTTCAGTTGATTAGGGGTTGAAAAAAAAGCGTGTCACCGGGTTCTTTGGACGGCGCCATTTCGAGCCTTTCCGCTCGTTGGCCATCCTCGGCAGTTATACGCATCACATCCGGATCGAGTGGGCCGCCAGGAAGGATGCCAGCGGCCCGCCTGGAAATTTATCGATGACTGTCTGCGGAGCAGTCCCTTCCGAAGGTCGGGATCGATGTCAGCGTCGGCCTGAAAACGGATTCTCAAGCTAATCTGGCCGCTGCGTCTTTCCTGCCGCGTTCAAAACGGTGGATCATCTGCTGAGGCATGTGATCTCTTCAAAAACGCGATGCCGATCGTTTAGGTTTGCGCCGACCTTATCGGGGTGTTCCAGGATGAAAGTAATTGCTCCGTAGACGTTTCTGAGCGAACCGACTATGGATAGGCCTCAAAGATCGCCTCCCGCGAACGGCCTCGCCGGAGGTCATAAACGACTACATCGAGCCCAATGCGCGTTCCGGCAACGTAATAACCGCCGTTGCGAACCTCCACGTATTCGTTTGCCGGCATGATGTTCACGTTGCGCCAGATCCAGTATGTAGGCTACTGCGATGTGGCGACCGTTGGTTCGGCGACTCTGAGGTCACGCGTCCCACCGGCCATCAGTTTGGCGGCGATCTGCTGGTCGGGTCTTCGACGGGGAGGGGACCAGCATACCCTCATAGGATTGCGTTATCTTGTTATGCGTGGCGCTTACGTGGCTGCATGTGTCGGACTTTCACGTCCGGGGTGGCGACCCGTACGATCGCGACGTCGTTCTCCATGCGCTGGTGCAGTCTGTCGGCGAGTACCGCGCGGCGGGGCGTGCTCCCGATCTGATCTTCGCCACCGGCGATATCGCGTATTCGGGGAAAGCCGCCGAGTATGCCGTCGCGGGGGTTTTCTTCGACGATTTGCTGGGGGCCGCCGGGTTGGAGAAGAGCCGCCTGTTTGTGATAGCGGGCAATCACGACGTGGATCGCGATTTCGGCGTGGGCCTGGCACGAACGCTCGATTCTCGGGAGCAGGCCGACACGTACTTCCGCCCGGATCTTCCAAAGCCGCACCTTACCTTCAAATTGCGCGCGTTCCTGGACTGGCATAACGGGTACTTCAACGGCGTCCGATCGCTGCCCGACAATACCACCTGCGCCCCAGCGGAACTGGTGGAGGTGCGCGGTCATAAGCTGGGTATTCTCTCCATGAACAGCGCGCTGTTCTGCCAGGGCGAAGACGACCACGACAAGCTTTGGATCGGACGGCGGTGTCTGGACGCGGCTCTTCGCGGGATGAAGGAACTCGGCGCGGACGTGAAGATCGGCCTCGTCCATCATCCGCCCGAATGGTTGAGCGCCTATGAAGGTTCGAACATCGAGGCTGAGCTTGAGGCTTCGGTCGATATTCTTCTGCGGGGACATTTGCACGAGACGCGAGTGGAGACCGTCGCGTCGGCGGAAGGCGTGCTGCTGCGTTGCGCGGCCGGGGCGGCTTACCAGTCGCGCAAATGGCCGAACCGGGCGCTGTATTGCACGCTCGACGCCGGAGAACTCACGATCTTTCCCATCCGTTATGAAGACGCGCCCCGGCCGGTGTGGACCACCGACCCGAGCGTCTTTCCGCGCGATGCGAGCCACGAGCGACGTTTTCCTGTTGCCCGGCTCGCAGGGACCAAGAGTTTTCATCGGCAACCCGCGAGTCGCGAGGCGGCGCCCGTCGCCTTCCGCAGTAACATCCAAGCCCGCGGCAATCGCCCGTTTGTCGGCCGCGAGGACTCGATGGCCCAGATCGCGGCCGAGTTCGACAACCCCGCCACCGAATCCGTGGTGGTGTTGCATGGTCCTCCGGGCGTAGGCAAGAGCGACCTCGCGCGCGAGTTCGCGCGCGTGCATCGCCACCGGTATCCCGGCGGAACCTTTTCCCTGG
>JANXRE010000121.1 GCA_025353165.1 Acidobacteriota bacterium
CGTGCCGCGTCGGCACTCATGCCGACGCCGCTCCCTTTCACATCGGACAGGTGTCGAGAGGAGTCTCGACACTGCACGCAAGAGTGCGTGCGCCACGTCCGTTGTGACATGTGATTAGCCTACCACTTCCAGGATCAACTGGCGTTCCTCGGGAGCGGTGCCGGAGATACGGAATGCGTCCTCGACCAGTTGCGCGGCGTCTTCGAGCCGGTCTTCGCGCGTGTAGTACAGCCGGCACAGGACCGCGCCGGATTCTACCTTCTGGCCGACCTTAACCTCCAGGATCACGCCAACCGCCGGGTCGATGACGTCTTCCTTGGTGTCGCGGCCCGCGCCGATCATCTGCGAGGCTTGCCCGATATACTCGGCGTCGATGTTGCTGACGTAGCCCGGCCGGGGCGAGGAAATCTCGCGCACGCCGGTCGCATTCGGCAGCAGTTCGAAGCGATCGAGCACCTGCGGATTTCCGCCCTGGGCGGCAATCACGTCCTTGAACTTGCGATACCCCGAGCCATCCACCAGACGGCGCTGCGCGATGTCGCGCGCCTCGTCCAGAGTCTTGGTGATCTTGGCGAGGAAGATCATGCGCGCGGCGATCTCGATGGAAAGCTGCGTGAGATCCTCGGGACCCGCTCCCGTCAGCGTCTGGGCCACTTCCATGATCTCCAGGGCGTTCCCGACCGCGTAGCCCAGGGGCTGATTCATGTCGGTGATGAGCGCTTGCACGCGCTTGTCCATGCGGCGGCCGATGCCGACCATCATCTGCGCAAGCCGGCGGGCTTCCACCTGCCGCTTCATGAACGCGCCCGAGCCAACCTTGACGTCCAGGACGATCGCGTCCAGTCCGATGGCCAGCTTCTTCGACATGATGGAGGAAGCGATCAGGGGTACGGATTCAACCGTACCGGTGGCATCGCGAAGAGCATAAAAGCGCCCATCCGCCGGAGCGACCTCGGGAGTCTGCCCGATGAACGCCAGCCCGTGCTCGGATAGAACCTGCCGGAACTCGTCCAGGGTCAGGTTCGTACGGAAGCCGGGAATCGACTCCAGTTTATCGAGCGTCCCTCCCGTATGGCCGAGGGCGCGCCCCGAGATCATCGGAACGATGACACCGGCGCTCGCCGCCAGAGGCGCGGCGATCAGGCTGGTCTTGTCGCCCACCCCGCCCGTCGAATGCTTGTCGACTTTCATCCCCGGGATAGAGGACAGGTCCACAGTCTCGCCGGATTTCATCATCAGGTCCGTGAGAGTGGAGACTTCCGGGTCCGTCATTCCCTTGAAGAACACCGCCATGAGAAACGCCGACATCTGGTAATCGGGGATCTCGCCTCGCGTATACCCTTCGACTAGGAATGCGATTTCCTCGGCGTTTAGTTCTTCGCCGTCTCGCTTGCGATGGATCAGGTCAACCGTGCGCATTTTGGAATCTTCAGGCTAGCACCTTAAGCATTTGAAAGTAAAGGAACAGCGCGCAAAAAAGGACGGCGTGCGCGTGAGCATACGTATCTCGCGAGCCTGCGGGAGGCTCTCTGGCTGCATTGCAGGGCCGCCGGTCAGCACTGGATCTGGGGCAAGGCGAAGCGCGCCCGCCCGTTAAATATCTCGCCGAACACCCCTACCATCTGGTCGTGGATATGCCCGTTATCGGCCAGAAGATGGGGACCACGCAGGGCGGCGGTGTTCCCTTTCATGTCCGTGCAACGCCCCCCCGCTTCGGCGACCAGGAGTATCCCCGCGGCCATATCCCAGGGGTTCAGTCCGAATTCCCAGAACGCCTCCAGCCGTCCGGCGGCGACGTAGGCCAGGTCGAGCGCGGCCGCGCCCGCGCGCCTCACGCCGTGGCTCACCATTGCCAGCTGGTAATAAAAATGAACGTTGACGTTCTGGTGACGCTTAAAGCTGGGGAACCCGGTCGCTACCAGGGACTCCTCGAGTTTGCCGGTGGCCGAAACCCGGATCCGGCGATTGTTCAGCCATGCGCCCGCGTGCTTCTCGCAAGTGAACATCTCGTTCCGCATGGGGTCGTAGACGACACCGGCAATCATCTCGCCGCTGCGTTCGAGGCCCAGCGTGACGTTATACACCGGGAAGCCGTGAGCGAAGTTCGTGGTGCCGTCCAGCGGATCCACATACCAGCGGTACTCGGACGGGTTGTCCACCCCTCCGCCTTCTTCGGCGACGATGGAATGCGAGGGGAAATGGCTGCGCAGCCGCTCGACGATCAGCCGCTCAGAGGAACGATCGGCTTCGGTGACCAGATCGAACTCGCCCTTCAGCTCGAAGCCGATGCGGCGTTCGAAGAAGTTCGCGACAAGCCCTCCGGCTTCCCGCGCGATCTCGGCTGCGGTATCGACAAACGAGGTCAAAGTTACCCTGCGGGCTCCTCGTACAAGTATTTGATGTCGTGCTTGTACAGGAACAGGTTCGGTCCGCCGTCCCTGGTCAGGCGGAGAAACGACTGGTCGTAGAACTCGATCAGCCCCGAGACTTCCTGGTTATCGCTCAACTTGATTGTTACCCGGATACCCTGGTCGATGAGTCGCCGCAAGTACTGAGGCTCCATGAACGTTACATCCGGTGCTTTCGTTTTGGCAGGCGGTTGGGAGGGCATGGGTGTCGGGCGGCGCGGTTGGACCAAGCGCCTGATCTTCCAAATCCCCATAATAGCCAGTTCGCGTCAGCACCCGCAAACCGGGGCGCTTCAAATCCACGCGCACGCGGTGGAACCGGTTCTTGGTCGGGGCGATGTTTTTCGGGTAATACCCCATCAGGTACTGGGTTCTTAGATCGCGTAGAATGTCGGCGAACGCCGCGTCGAGTTCCGGCCCGACGTTCGGCGAAAAGCTGCGCCCGCCGGTTCCGGCCGCAAGAGTCGTCAGGGCGTTTTCGCCGCCGGTGTTCCTTCCCGCGTCGTTCGTAATCGGAACGATGACGACAGGGTACAGGACGGCATCGGCCATGTGGGCTGCCTCGAGCGCCTGGTGAAAGTCCTTGTTACTCGTCGTATCGCCGCCATCGGTGACGACGATCAGCGCGTGACGTCCCTCGCGGTCCTGCAGTTCGCGCGACGCCAGGTAGATCGCGTCATACATGGACGTGCCGCCCTCGGCCTTCAGCCGGCGGAGATTGCTCTCCAGACGCTCGAGGCTGTGAGTAAAGGCTGTGTTCAACGTGACCTGCCAGTTGAAGCTGTACAGCGCCGCGCGGTCGTCCGGATTGCCTTCCCGCAGGTAGGCTCGAAGGAAGCGCTGGACGGAATCGAGCTCGGATTTCAGTTCCTTCGCCGTGGACCCGCTGGTGTCCACGAGAACCGAAATGGACAGCGGCAGTTCGGTTGCCCGTTCGAAGACGGAGAGCGTTTGCTCGACTCCGTTGTCAAACACTCGGAAATCCGGTCTATCGAGCGTGCCAACCGGCGCGCCGCCCTGATCCTTCACCGTGACGAACAGGCGCACCAGGCGGACGTTGCTGCGGAATGTCGTCGATTGCTGAGCGCCCGCCGGCCACAGCATCAGCGCGCCGGTCAGGAGCGCGCGCGCAACGTTTCGTCCCACTCGCCCTCCACCCACACGTCGCCATCTTCGAAATACTCTTTTTTCCAGATCGGGACGGTCCTTTTCAAACGGTTAATGCCCTCCAGCGCGGCGTCGAAAGCCGGTTTGCGGTGTGGGGCCGTGGCAATCACCACCACGCTTTCGTCGCCAATCTGCATCCGCCCCAGGCGGTGAACCAGCGCCAGGCGGCTGATGGCGTGCGCCCGGGCGATCTGCAGGCCGATCTCAGCCATCACTTTGATCGCCATCGCTTCGTAGCATTCGTAATCGAGAAAACGGGTCGGCCGACCCTTCGTGTTGTTCCGGACGATGCCTTCGAAGGTCACCACAGCGCCGTCTTCTCCCCGCTGAAGGCGCTCCACCAGGCTCCGGGTCTGAATGGGGTCGCGCGTCAAGGCGAAGAAATGGCCCTTGGGATCCGCGATCTCGTGGGTGTATTCGCCGGCTCCTCCGCTCACTGGCGGGAGGAAAGCGATCTCGTCGCCGTCCTCGACACTCTCGGACGGAGCCGAGAACTGCCGATTGCGGGCAAATACGATGCTGGACCGCAGACCGGCAATGGCGGGATAGCGCCCGAAGACTTGTTCGAGCGAGAGGGGGCCCGCTGCGTCGAAGGTATCTTCCGACCGGTGGACCATATCCTTTAATTGTCCGAAAAACAGCACTTTCACTCGCACGCCTGTATCGTACCAGACGTTATTGAAAAGACTCGGTTTCATCGAAAACGCAGCCCCGGTACACCGGCGGTAGAATCGAATTCATAATGATCACGGCAGAAGCCCGGTTGCGGGTCCGGTACGTCGAAACGGACCAGATGGGGATCGTGTACTACTCGAATTACTTCATCTGGATGGAGTTGGGCCGGGTGGAGTGGTGCCGGGCGGCGGGCATCCGCTACCGCGATATGGAGGCGGAGGACGGCATACTTCTGGCGGTGGCCGAGGCGCAATGCCGGTACGCCCAACCGGCCCGGTACGACGACGAGGTCCTGGTCGAGACCACCGTGCGCGAGGCGCACTCCCGCTTGGTGACATTCGACTACAAGATGAAGCGAGCTGAGGATGGTGCGGTCCTGGCGACCGGGTTCACAAAGCACGTTTTTCTGGGCAAAAACCTGGAACGGACCCGGCTGCCTAAGAAATATCACACGGCATTTGAAATCTCCCGAATTTAGTATTCTCTTTTTGAAGCGGATTTCGGATTCTTTTCACGGCCGCGCCCCTTGACCCCCTCGGTTAATGGCGATATCATTCCCGCTAAGGGGGTTTGTTACAAAAATGAAGTGCCCATTTAAATTGCTCGGAGCGCTCGTGATGTCCGCTCTCGCTTTTTGGTGTCTTCCTCAAGCGAATGCGCAGGTGCTTTACGGATCCGTTGTCGGCGTAGTCACCGACCCGTCCGGCTCGGCCATCCCAAACGCTAGCGTAGTTCTCACCAACCGCGGCACAGCCCAGACTCATGACGAGAAAAGCGACGGGGCAGGCCGCTTTAATATCGTCAACCTTCAGCCCGGCGAGTACGATTTGAAAGCTACCGCTACCGGGTTCCGAACGTATAACCAGACCGACCTGATAGTCTCCGCCAACACCGTCGCCCGCGCCGACCTCAAAATGGAAGTCGGTTCGCTCTCGGAACAGGTGACTGTCTCCGCCGATGCGACGATGCTCCAGACCGACAAGTCGGACACCCATACGGAACTCACGACGAAAGAAGTCGCGAATCTCCCGCTTCCCGGGTATCGAAACTATCAGACGCTGGTGAACCTGGTGCCCGGCGCAACTCCGGCCGGCTTCCAGAACTCGCCCACCGATACTCCGAACCGCGCGCTGACAACCAACGTGAACGGCACGAACCGAAATAACAACACGACCCGGATAGACGGGGCGGCCAGCGTGAATCTGTGGCTGCCGCACCATGCCGGCTACATCGTCCCGGAAGAAATGGTCGATAGTGTCAACATTACGACCTCAGCCGCCGACGCCGAGCAGGGTATGTCGGGCGGCGCTGCGATGACGGTTGTCACCAAGTCCGGCACCAACGAGTTCCACGGCAGTGCATTCGAGTTTCACGACGACCAGCATTTGAAGGCGAACAACTTCTTCCAGCCGGCAGGCACGATCAAGCCGCTTAGCATCTACAACAACTACGGCACCACGATCGGCGGCCCCATCCTGAGGAACAAGTTATTCTTCTTCTTCAGTTGGGATGGAACGCGCCAGCGTCAAGGCGGGGTGGGCACGTTCACGGTGCCGACGACCGATATCCGGGGCGGCGACTTCAGCGCCTACAGTACCGTCATTTATGACCCGAACACCGGCAACGCCGATGGCAGCGGGCGCACCCCGTTCCCGAACAATAAAATCGACCCCAGCCGCTTTAGCATCCCCGCGACCAAGATCCAGTCCTATTTCCCGACGCCGAATCTGGGCGGCCAGGGCGACAACTACTTCGCTTCGGCGGTTCCGCTATTCAACCGTGACTACATCGACGCCAAGGTGAACTGGAACCGCAACGAGAAGCATGCGATATGGGGCAAGTACGGTCACATGTCGGCTCTCGTCGGCGGGCACGGAATCTTCGGCGTGGCAGGCGGATCGGCGCCTGGCTCCGATCCTGGCCTGGGAGATACCAAGATCAACAATGGCTCTCTCGGGCACACTTACACCTTCTCCCCCACGCTGCTGCTCGACGGAGTCTTTGGTTATCAGCGCATGGAGCAGACCGTTAAGGGCAACGACTTCGGAACCAACTACGGCGAGCAACTCGGTATTCCCGGGCTTAACGGTTCCGATACGCGGCAGAGCGGATTCCCGAATATCCAAATCGGCGGCTACGAAGGCACGGGCGTCCCTGGCTGGATGCCGTTATTCCGGACCGAAGAAAGTTTCAACACCAGTCAAAACGTCACTTGGTCCAAGGGCGCTCATGAATTCCGCTTCGGATTCGACGGCGTGCTGCACCGTATGACGCACTGGCAGCCGGAGCTTGGCGCCGGCCCTCGCGGCTACATTGAGTTCGATGGCGGTCTCACAACGCTGGGCCCGAATGGCGCTGGCGATAACCTCAATTCCTACGCGGACTTCCTGCTCGGACTTCCACAAAACATGCAGAAGAGCATCCAGTACATCCTGATGACTCCTCGCGAGTGGCAGTTCGGCTGGTACGCTCGCGACCGCTGGCAGGTCAACCGCAAGCTGACGGTCAACCTCGGGTTGCGTTACGAGTTCTACCCGCTGATGACTCGTGCGGGCGGAAAAGGAATCGAACGCCTCGACCCAGCGACAAACCTGGTGTACATGGGCGGACGCGGGAGTGTCCCCGTGAATGTGGACGTCACCGTGAATCACAAAATGTTCTCGCCGCGGCTTGGCATTGCCTACCGTCTCGATGAGAAGACCGTCATCCGGGCAGGCTATGGCTTGAACTACGATCCGCTGCCCTTCTCGCGGCCGCTCCGCGGATTCTATCCTCTGACAGTCAACTTCAATTTCACGCCGGCCAATCCTTACGCGGCCGTTCGCTCGCTCGAGCAGGGCATACCCCCGGTCTTTGGCCCCGACATTTCCACCGGTGTTGTGACATTGCCGAACGTCGCGGACATGCGCACTCCGTACAAGGGGCTAATCCACCGCGGCTACACCCAAAGCTGGAATTTCACTCTGGAACGGAAACTGCCGCAGGACGTCGTCGTTACCGCCGGCTATGTGGGAACGCAATCCACTCACCTGCTGGCCGACCGGAACATTAATACGGACGGGCCTGGCCAGGGCTATGAAGGTTTGCCGTATCACTCTCTGTTCGGGCGCGATATTTCCACCAACATGTGGGACGGCTACTTAAGCTCGAATTACCACTCGCTTCAGACGTCCGTGAACAAGCGGTTCTCCAAAGGGCTGCTGCTCAAGGGCGCTTACACCTGGTCGAAAGCCCTAGATATGACGGACGACGACGGGTGGGCGGGCGTGTCGTGGAACTGGAGCGGAGCATTCCGCCGGAACTATGCTCCAGCCGGCTTTGACCGCAGACATGTCTTTCAGATGGGCTGGGTCTACGATCTCCCGCTCGGTAAGGGCAAACAATGGGTGAACAGCGGCCCAGCGCAGTACATTGTGGGCGGCTGGCAGGTGAACGGCCTCATGTCTAGCTACACAGGCACGCCGTTTACGGTTTACGGCCCAGGTGGTTCCCTCAATGCTCAAGGAGGTAATGCGCAGACCGCTGACCAGATAAATCCGGTTGTGGCTCGACCGGGCTTGGTCGGCAGTTCGGGTACCTATTACGATCCGACAGCCTACGCGTCCGTGACGGACGTGCGCTTCGGAACCAGCGGCCGCAACGTATTGCGGAATCCGGGGGTCTGGAACACCGACCTGAGCGTCAATCGCACCTTCCCGATCACGGAAAGGATGACTCTGACGTTCCGCACGGAGTTCTTCAACTTCCCGAACACCTCCCACTTCGGCTCACCGAACAACAGCGTGAACAGCCAGAACTTCATGCGCATCTACAGTGCGTTTGGAGAGAGGCAGATCCGCTTCGGATTGCGGCTAGGGTTCTAAACTAGCCGTTGATGTTGTTTCTTTTGAAAGGGCGGCCCGTGACCCGGGCCGCCCTTTTGTTTTTTGCGGCGCTGGTCTGCTCGGCCCAGCCGGACGCGCTTGCCCAGAAGGCGCGGCAGGCGAAGGAGCTAATGGGCGAAGGCCGTTTCGCCGAGGCTGTTCCCATCTATCGCGAACTCTGCCGGGCCATCCCGGGGAATCTCGGGTTGCACTTGAATCTGGGGCTCGCGCTGCACATGTCCGGTCAGGAGCGCGAGGCTATTCCCGAGTTCGAATCGGTCTTGAAGGCGGACGCGAACAACTTCCCCGCGCTGCTGTCGCTCGGGGCCGCCCGGCTGGCTGTCAACGATCCGGCGCACGCGATAGCGCCGCTCGAAAAGGTCCTGGCCATCCAGCCGGATAACGTGGACGCCCGAGGGATGCTGGCCGGCGCGTTGTACTCGCAGGGCCGGGCGAAAGAGGCTGCGATTCACTACCGCAAGCTCACAGCGCAGACCCCGCAGGATCCGAAGGCGTGGCACGGGCTCGGCCGCTGCTACGAGGCACTGGCCACCCAGGCGTTCGAACAACTGGATAAAGCCGCGCAGGGATCGGCCGAATGGCTGGAACTGGTTGCGGAAACGCGCGTGCAACGGAGGCAATACCGCGCGGCGTTCTACTTTTATAAGGAGGCGCTGGCGCGGAATCCGAAACTACGAAGCGCGTACATCGGGCTCGCGGAAGTGTACCGGCGGACGAACCACCCGGATTGGGCGGCCGCGGAACTGGCCAAGGAGCGGGCCCTTCCTGCTCCGGAAGCCGCGGCCAGCCCGTCCGCTTATAGGCGCACGAAATCCTACAACGAACTCGCGTTCCAGGCTTTCGAAAAGCTCGGGAAGCTGCCGCCCTCGGTCGAGATGTACGCGCTGCAGGCCGAAAGCTGCAACAATCATGGCCAATACGTCGAGGCAGCCGGGGCGTGGCGTTCGGCACTCAAACTCGCGCCCGGCAATCCGCGGCTTGAACGGGAACTGGTGACCACGCTGTATCTCGGCCGCGACTACGAACACGCACTGCCGATGCTGGAACAGGCGCAAAAGCAGGAGCCGAAATCGGCGGAGCTGAACTTCTTCTTCGGCGATTCCTACCTGCACCTTGAGCAAGTGGAAAAAGCATTGCCTTACCTGGAAACGGCCGTGCGCGTGGATCCGAAGCTGCTACCGGCCCGCGCTTCGCTGGGCCTCACCTACGCTCGGATGGGCAAACCGGCCGAGGCGATCCCGAATCTGCTCGCGGCCCTCGAAATCGACGACGACGGCAGTCTGCACTACCAGCTTTCCCGTGCTTATCAGGCGACAGGCGACGCCGAAAAGGCCAAGGAGTTCCTGAAGAACTATCAGGACATTCAACAGCGGGCGGCGGAACAGAAGAAGGATCTCGAGGAGAAGGTGCAGATCACGGCTCCGTGACCGTAAGCACCTGATCGGCGGCGACGTTCTCCAGAATCTGGGCGCGCCCGCTCGGCCAGTGGATCTCAAGCCGGGGGATCTTCGCCATCGCGCCGAGACCGAAGTGCACGCCGGCGTGGCTGGATGACGAGTAGCTGGTACTGGTGGTCATCTCGTTCCACTGGTCGCCGATCCGGACCCGCGCCCCGATCCCGTCGCGGTTGCTCTTTGTCCCCCGCAGTTTCAGGGTGATCCAGTGATTCGCGGCCGGGCTCAGGTTGATCCACAGCTCGGCGGGACCGAGCAGGGAAGTGGTAACAACGTCCATCTTGCCGTCCCCGTCGAAATCCGCGAATCCGGCGCCCCGGTGCGCCAGGATAGAACTGTCCAGGCCGGTGCCTTCGGCGAGATCGAACTTCCCGGTCCCGAGGTTTAACAACACGGTGTTTGGCTGCTTGTAGCTGTACGGCTCGAACCGCTCCACTTGATCATTCACGTGAGCGCTGGTGATGAATAAGTCCTTCCAGCCGTCGTTGTCGAGATCGACGAAAGTCGGCCCCCAACCGCCCCGGCGGACGCTGAGGGCCGCCACCCGGGTGGCCGATGTCGCATCGTGGAACGCACCGTTACCGTCGTTGTGGAAGATCGGGAAGGTCTCCCCGTTCAAGGCGACGACGGCAATATCCGGCCGGCCGTCGTTGTCATAGTCGCGGAAATCGGTCCCCATGCTCGCCACCGGCTTGCCGTGATCGAGCAGCGCGACTCCCGCGACCAGGCCCACCTCCTCGAATTTGCCGCCTCCGAGGTTATGAAACAGGAAGTTTGGGAGGTTGTCGTTGGTGACGAACACGTCGGGCTTTCCGTCGCCGTCGTAGTCGGCGACTGCCACGCCCATGGCCCGTCCCAGATGCTGCGCGACTCCCGACTTAGCCGAGACGTCCTCGAAGGTGCCGTCGCCGCGATTGCGATACAACTGATTCGGGCGAGGCTCGAAGTACTTCGGGTGGCAGTAAACGCGGATGCCGCGACTTTCGTCGCCGCAGAACCGGTCGTACCCGGTCCACCACTTCCCGTAGTTGACGACGATGAGGTCGAGCAGTCCGTCGTTATCGAAATCGAACCAGGCCGCAGCCACGCTCCATTCGTCGCTCTTGATGCCGCTTTTCGCCGTCACGTCCTCGAACTTCCCGTTCCCGAGGTTGCGGTACAGGATGTTGTGGTGCACGCCGGCGACGAACAGATCCACGTTGCCATCGTTATCGAAGTCGGCCGCGGCGACTCCCATCGCGTACCCCTCGCCGGCCACGCCCGCCTGTTCCGTTACGTCTCGAAAGCGGAGATTCCCTTCGTTGTGAAAGAGCCGGTTGTAGTATTTCGGCGAATCCTTCTTCATCGCGGGTATCGCGGCGCCGTTCGTGAAGTAGATATCGGGACGGCCGTCGTTGTCGTAATCGAAGACCGCGAGTCCGCCCGCCATGGTCTCGATCATGTGCTTTTGCGGGGTGGGGCAGTTGTCGAGAGTGAAGCTGAGCCCGGCTTCCTGCACCGCGTTGCGGAAGCGAATCCGCCCGGGCGCCGGCTTGTCGGCGGAAACCAGGACCGCGGCGGCGGCTATCGAGATCAGTATCCAGCGCACGTGCTGCCCTGGATAATATCATCGGAACCCGGTTTGCATACGGGTTCGGTGTTTTGCTAATCTAGGATCTGCGGTTTATCTGAACCGCACACTCAGTGGGAGGCACGCCCTCTTTGTTCGGGCTGCCGTCTGCACCAATGAGGTTAAATGGCTAGAAAAACAGGCAAGAAATATACCGCTGCTTTCGCGCAGGTGGACCCCCACAAGCCGTACACGCTCGAAGAGGCAGTCCCTCTCATCCAGAAGCTCAAATTCACCAAGTTCGACGAGACGGTCGAGGTCCATATGCGCCTCGGCGTCGATCCCAAGCACGCCGACCAGATGGTCCGCGGCACCCTCGTGCTGCCGAACGGTCTCGGCAAATCCAAGAAAGTGCTGGTGATTGCTTCTGGCGACAAACTGCGCGAGGCGGAGGCGGCCGGCGCGGATTTTGTCGGCGGCGACAACATGGTCGAGAAGATTCAGAAAGAGGGCTGGACCGATTACGACGCCGTCATCGCAACGCCGGACATGATGCGCGCCGTCGGCCGGCTCGGCAAGATCCTAGGCCCACGCGGCCTCATGCCCAACCCGAAGACGGGCACCGTGACCACCGACGTGGCCCAGGCGGTCAAGGAAGTGAAGGCCGGTAAGGTAGAGTTCCGCGTCGACAAGACCGGAGTCATCCACGCTCCGGTGGGGAAAGTCAGCTTCGCCACCGACAAGCTGTTCGAGAACGCGAATATGCTCATCCAGGCGGTGGTCCGGGCGAAGCCGGCGGCGGCTAAGGGCAAGTACGTCAGGAGTTGCACGGTGTGCTCCACCATGGGCCCGGGCGTTCATCTCGACGTCTCGGTCTTTAATGCGAAGGCGATCTAAGCAATGAAAAAGAAATCTGAGAAGAGGAAAGATTTCGACGCGCTCAAAGAGCAGTTGAAGAAGAACCCTCATCTGTTTGTCGCCGGCTTCGAGAAGCTGAAGGTAAGCCAGGACTTCGAGTTGCGCAAGACCGTGCGCGGCGCGGGTGGTCACTACGAAGTGGTGAAGAACAGCGTCGCGGGCAAGGCTTCGGCGGGTACACCGGCCGAGCAGGCGCTGACGAACCTCGCGGGCATGACTTCGATCGCGTACACCCAGGGCGATCCGGTGGCTCTGGCAAAGGCCCTGACGGCCTACGCGAAGTTAAACCCGACATTCACCTTCAAAGCCGGTATCGTCGAGGGGCGCGTTATCGACGTCAAGTCCATCATCGAGCTCGCGAATATGCCCTCGAAGGAGCAGATTTATTCGAAGCTCCTGTGGCTGATCAACGCCCCGGCGCAACGGCTGGTGACGGTGATGAACGGCGTGGGCCGGAACCTGGCGGTAGTAGTGGACCAGGGCGTGAAGGAAAACAAGTTTCAAGGGTAGTGGCAGCGACTGGCTGTCCAACGGAATTAGATCGATAGGGGAAAAGAGACGAAATGGCGGACATCAACGCGATTGCGGAACAGATTCAAGGGCTGACGCTGCTCGAGGCATCGCAGCTCGTTAAGCTATTGGAAGAGAAGCTGGGTGTTTCGGCTGCGGCAGCTGCCGTCGCCGCGGCTCCGGCCGGTGGCGCTGCCGCCGCGGCTCCTGCCGCGGAGGAAAAGACCGAGTTCACGGTGATTCTGACCGCGGCCGGCGCGAACAAGATTAATGTCATCAAGGCGGTCCGCGAAGTTACCAGCCTGGGCTTGAAGGAAGCCAAGGACCTGGTGGATGGCGCTCCCAAGCCAGTGAAGGAAGGCGTCACGAAAGACGAAGCCGAGGCCATCAAGAAGAAGTTCGTGGACGTCGGCGCAAGCGTCGAAGTGAAATAGTCCGGCTCTGCTCCGCCGTTAACTAAGCCCTTGAAATAAAAAGGGATTGTGCTTGGAAACGGGGCGCGGAGCGGAGCTTTCTCAAAACGGCATTTGACTTGCTCAATCGCCGTCTGTTAAAGTGAAAGAGTTTCTGACCGGAGCGACTGTCTCGAAATTTTGCTCTCAACGTGAATCTCGCATCATGCGATTTAATGTGCCTGGCGCCTGCTGCGGCACACGGTCTCGACCTGCGCGCCTTTCTCCCGCCTGGCGTGTGTCCGCAGGAATCACAGTCGTCTCCGTTGTTCCGTATTGCCTGCTTTCGTGATGAGATCCGGCCGCCGGTAATCCGCGACGGCTTTCTGGGTAAATCGACGCCAAACCCGTTTGGCGCGGCTTATCCGCCAGCCCGAGTACGCTGATCAACCGAGCGGCTTTTTCGTCGCCGTTCGATCCTGAGGAGTGGAACATGCAAATTTCGCCCAATGGCGCCACCAGCGAGAGAGTCGATTTCTCCAAAATCAAGACCTCCATCCCCATTCCGAACCTCATCGAGGTCCAGAAGAAGTCGTATGAGCGCTTTCTTCAAATGGATCTCCTGCCTTCGGAGCGCGAGGACACCGGGCTGCAAAGCGTATTCAATTCGGTGTTTCCGATTTCCGACTTTCGCGGGCTGAGCCAGCTCGAGTTCGTCGATTACGCCATCGGAAACTGGGAGTGCAAGTGCGGAAACCTGAAGGGGCTTCATCACCTGCGTTCCACCTGCCGCAATCCCGCTTGCGGAGCCACGATCAAAACCAACCCGTTCTACTCGGGCGAGGTGCTGTGCGAGAAGTGCGGCACGTTCAATAAGAACATCGTCACCTTCTGCAACCGTTGCGGAGATCCGGTCGATCTGCAGTTGAAGTACAGCGTGGCAGAGTGCGAGGAGCGCGGCATGACCTACGCCGCTCCGCTCAAGGTTACGATCCGCCTCACCGTTTACGACAAGGACACCGAATCCGGCGCCAAGACGATCCGAGACATCAAGGAACAGGAAGTTTTCTTTGGCGAAATTCCGTTGATGACCGAGAACGGCACGTTCATCATAAACGGGACCGAACGCGTCATCGTCTCGCAGTTGCACCGCTCGCCCGGCGTCTTCTTCGAGCGCGTCCCCGCCCAGGGCTACTTCCTCGGGAAGATCATTCCCTATCGCGGAAGCTGGGTGGAGTTTGAATACGACAACAAGAACCTGCTCCATGTCCGCATCGACCGCAAGCGCAAGTTCTACGGCACCGTGTTCCTGCGAGCCCTCGGACTGAAGAGCGACACGGACATCCTCAAGGCCTTCTACAAGGTCTCCGACATCGCCATCAAGGATTCGAAGCTGTTCTGGAAGGTCTCGGACGGGCTCATCGGCCTGAAGCTCTCGCACGCCATCTCGAACAAGGCCGGCGACACCGTGGTGCCGCAGGGCCGCAAGATCACCAACTCCGTTTACAAGGAAATCCAGAAGAACAAGATCGAGCAGGTGGAAGTCGCTCCGAACGATCTCGAGGCCGCATACGCCGCCGCCGACGTCATCGACATGGAGACCGGCGAGGTGATGGTCGAGGCCAACCAGGAAATGACCGCGGTCACGATCAGCAAGCTCATCGAGGCCCGCCTCCCTGGCTTCGAGGTGTTCTTCCCCGAGCGCGACGAAGCCGGCAACGTCATTTCGATGACCTTGAAGAAGGATGCCGTCAAGGTGCAGAACGAGGCGCTGCTGGAGATTTACCGCAAGCTGCGTCCCGGCGATCCTCCGACCGTCGACACCGCCACCCAGTTGTTCCATGGCATGTTCTTCGATCCGCGCAAGTACGATTTTTCGCGCGTGGGCCGCATGAAGTTCAACATCAAGCTGCACGACAAGGCGGATGAGACTTCGCTGGACAAGCGCACGCTCGACGACAAGGACTTCACCGATACGATCAAGTACCTGCTCCGGCTTCGCAAGGGCATCGGGGCGGTGGACGATATCGACCACCTCGGCAATCGCCGCGTCCGCGCGGTGGGAGAGTTGCTGGAAAACCAGTTCCGCATCGGCCTGGTCCGCATGGAGCGCGCCATCAAGGAAAAGATGAGCGTATACCAGGAGATGTCGACGGCCATGCCGCACGACCTGGTCAACGCCAAGCCGGTCATGGCGGCCATCCGCGAGTTCTTCGGGTCCAGCCAGTTGTCGCAGTTCATGGACCAGACCAACCCGCTTTCGGAGATCACCCACAAGCGCCGCCTGTCGGCCCTCGGACCAGGAGGCCTGTCGCGCGAGCGCGCCGGCTTCGAGGTTCGCGACGTCCATCCGACGCACTACGGCCGAATCTGCCCCATCGAAACGCCGGAAGGCCCGAACATCGGCCTGATCTCGTCGCTGTCCTGCTTTGCGCGCATCAACGATTACGGTTTCATCGAGAGTCCGTACCGCCGCGTTCGCGACGCCGTGGCAGTGGACGAAATCAAGATCCTGAATCCCAGCGACTCCAACTACAAGGTCGGCGATGTCATGCAGCGCTCGGATATCGAAGCGGAGCAACACCGGCTGTCGGGTTCCGGCAAGCCGGCCATTGAGTTCGAAGCCCACTGCGATTACCTGTCGGCGTGGGAAGAAGACAAGTACATCATTGCCCAGGCGAACGTGAAGCTCGATCCGCAAGGGCGGATCGTGGCCGACCTGGTCAACGCCCGCAAGCAAGGCAACTTCGTGCTGATCCATCGCGACGAAGTGGAATACATGGACGTCAGCCCGAAGCAGTTGGTATCGGTGGCCGCGTCCCTGATCCCGTTCCTGGAGAACGACGACGCGAACCGCGCGTTGATGGGATCGAATATGCAACGCCAGGCCGTGCCGCTGCTGCGCGCCGACTCTCCTTACGTCGGGACGGGCATGGAGCGCGTCACGGCTCGCGATTCCGGCGCGGTGGTCATCTGCAAGCGCTCGGGCGTGGTGGACTCGGTGGACTCCGAGCGCATCATCGTCCGGGTGGAAGGCGGAGCGGCCCACGAAGGGCAGATGTCGCGCGAAGTCGGCGCCGATATCTACCAGCTCACGAAATTCAAGCGGTCCAACCAGAACACCTGCATCAACCAGAAGCCGATCGTGCCGATTGGGCAGCGGGTGAAGAAGGGCGACGTGCTCGCCGACGGTCCCTGCACCGACCAGGGCGAGCTGGCGCTGGGCCGCAACGTTCTGGTGGCGTTCATGCCCTGGCGCGGTTACAACTTTGAGGACGCGATCGTCGTCAGCGAGAAGCTCGTTAAGGACGATTACTACACCTCCATTCACATCGAAGAATTCGAAATCGAGGGCCGCGACACCAAGCTCGGCCCCGAGGAAATCACTCGCGATATCCCGAACATTGCCGAGTCATTCCTGCGCAACCTCGACGAGAGCGGGATTATCCGCATCGGCGCGACGGTGAAGCCGGGCGACATCCTGGTGGGCAAGGTTACGCCCAAGGGCGAAACGCAGCTTACTCCGGAAGAGAAGCTGCTGCGGGCCATCTTCGGCGAAAAGGCCGGCGACGTAAAGGACGCCTCGCTCTACTGCCCGCCTGGAATCGAAGGCACGGTAGTGGACGCGAAAGTGTTCTCGCGAAAGGGCGCCGAACTGGACGAGCGGTCCAAGCTGATCCAGGAACAGCAGGTGGACCGGCTGCACCGCAATCTGGAGGACGAGAAGCGAATCCTGAACGACGAGCGCGCCAAGCGCCTGTCGGACCTGTTCCACGATAAGCAGCTCCTCGCCGACCTCCACGACGAAAAGACCAATAAGAAGCTGCTCTCGAAGGGTCAGGAACTTTCCCGCGACCTCGTCGAGAAGCTCAAGGCGCGCGATCTCAAGCGCATGAAGCTCGACAAGCGCGATGTGCGGCTCAACGAGCAGATCGACGAAATCGAAGAGATGACGTCGCGCCAGATCGCCGTGCTCGAGAAGATCATGGAGGAGAAGACCGCCAAGCTGAAAAAGGGCGACGAACTTCCGCCGGGCGTGATCAAGATGGTCAAAATCTACATCGCGATGAAGCGCAAGCTGAGCGTAGGAGATAAGATGGCCGGCCGTCACGGAAACAAGGGCGTGATCGCGCGCATCGTTCCTGAAGAGGACATGCCGTATCTGCCCGACGGCACTCCGGTCGAGATCGTTCTGAATCCGCTGGGCGTCCCCTCCCGTATGAACGTGGGCCAGATTCTGGAGACTCACCTTGGGTGGGCGGCGCAGGCTCTTGGTGTCCGGTTCGCCACGCCGGTGTTCGACGGCGCTACCGAGAAGGACATCAAAACGCAGCTCGCCAAGGCCGGCTTGCCGGGTTCCGGCAAGACTCCGCTATTCGATGGCATCACCGGCAACGAGTTTGAGCAGCCGGTGACCGTCGGCTACATCTACATGCTGAAACTGTCGCACCTGGTGGACGACAAGATCCACGCCCGTTCCATCGGGCCGTATTCACTGATCACGCAGCAGCCGCTCGGCGGCAAGGCGCAGTTCGGCGGGCAGCGCTTCGGCGAAATGGAAGTGTGGGCGCTCGAAGCATACGGCGCAGCTTACGTTCTGCAGGAATTGCTGACCGCCAAATCGGACGATGTTTACGGACGCGCGAAGATTTACGAGGCGATAGTAAAGGGCGAGGCAGCCGCCGAGCCCGGCGTTCCCGAGTCGTTCAACGTGTTGATCCGCGAGCTGCAGTCGCTGTGCCTCGACGTCGAGTTGATGAAGAAGGCGCCCGAGATATTGGACACCGCTCTCGCGGCCGATTAGTTATGTTCGCCGCGAAGGGGCGCGAATCCGCATTCGCGTCCCTTAGCGGCTTGTAAAAGGTTTCGATAGGAGATTTCATGTATCGTTCCTCCCCGTACGATCGAGCGAATCTGATTGCCGACTTCGATTCCATTCGAATCAGTCTGGCATCCCCGGAAAAAATCCGGAGCTGGTCCCATGGCGAAGTAACCAAGCCGGAGACCATCAACTATCGCACTTTTAAGCCGGAGCGGGACGGGCTGTTTTGCGCCCGGATCTTCGGCCCCATCGCCGACTGGGAATGCCTGTGCGGCAAGTACAAGCGGATGAAGCACCGCGGCGTGATCTGCGACAAGTGCGGCGTCGAAGTGACGCTGTCGCGTGTCCGCCGCGAACGGTTGGGCCACATCGAACTCGCCAGCCCCTGCTCGCACGTGTGGTTCTTCAAGGGACTCCCGAGCCGCATTGGCTATCTTCTCGACATCACGCTGCGCGAGCTCGAGCGCGTGCTGTACTTCGAAGCTTTCGTGGTGGTCGATCCCGGCGAAGTGCCGAACCTCGGCAAGGCCGAAGTGATCAGCGACGAACGCAAGCGCCAGTTGGATCAGGAATACCCCGGCAAGTTCGTGGCGATTATGGGCGCCGAGGGTATCAAGGAACTGCTGAAGAAGATCGACGTCGAATCGCTCTCGCTGGAGATCCGCGAGAAGATGAAGACCGAGACTTCGCAGCAGAAAAAGCTAAAGTTCGCCAAGCGCCTGCGCGTCACCGAATCGTTCCGCAAGTCGGGCAATAAGCCGGAATGGATGATTCTGGACGTCATCCCGGTCATTCCTCCGGAACTTCGCCCGCTGGTGCCGCTGGATGGCGGACGCTTCGCCACCTCGGACCTCAACGACCTCTATCGCCGCGTTATCAACCGCAACAATCGCCTGAAAAAGCTGATGGAGCTGCACGCTCCGGACGTGATCGTGCGCAATGAAAAGCGCATGCTGCAAGAGGCGGTGGACGCGCTGTTCGACAACGGGCGGCGGGGCCGCGTGCTGCGCGGCGCGAACAACCGTCCGCTCAAGTCGCTCTCGGATACGCTCAAGGGCAAGCAGGGCCGGTTCCGCCAGAACCTGCTCGGCAAGCGCGTCGATTACTCCGGCCGTTCCGTGATTGTCGTCGGACCCGAGCTGAAGCTGCATCAGTGCGGCCTGCCGAAAAAGATGGCCCTGGAGCTGTTCAAGCCCTTCATCTATCACCGCCTTGAGCAGCGCGGCCATTGCACCACCATCAAGCAGGCGAAGGAACTGGTTGAGCAGCAGGATCCGGTGGTGTGGGACATCCTCGAAGAGGTGATCAAGGATCACCCGATTTTGCTGAACCGCGCTCCGACGCTGCACCGCCTCGGCATCCAGGCCTTCGAGCCCGTGCTGGTGGAAGGCAAGGCCATCAAGCTGCACCCGCTCACCTGCACGGCCTTCAACGCCGACTTCGACGGCGATCAGATGGCGGTCCACATTCCGCTATCGCCGGAAGCGCAGATCGAAGCTTCCACGCTGATGCTTTCGTCGAACAATATTCTGTCGCCGGCGCACGGCGCGCCCATCGCGGTGCCGACCCAGGACATGGTGCTCGGCCTGTACTACCTGACTAAGTCCCGCCCGGGCACGAAGGGCGAGGGGCGGACCTTCGCCTCCATGGACGATGTCATGATCGCCCTGGAGATGGGTGAAGTCGAAACGCTCTCGCCGATCAGACTGCGCTACACCGGACGGGTGATCGACCTCATCAAGGCGTTCGATAACCAGAACATCATGCGGACGGAGCCGATCGAGTTCGTTAAGCAGTACATGGAAACGACGGTTGGCCGCGTGATCCTGAACGACGTGCTCCCCGAAGAGATGCCGTTCATCAACGGCCTGCTGAAGAAGAAGGCGCTGGCGCAGCTTGTTCAGTACTGCTACCTGCAGTTTGGGCTGCAAGTCACCGTCGGGATGCTCGACGAGGTGAAGAAGCTCGGATTCTACTATGCAACGAAAGCCGGAATCTCCATCGGCATCGACGACATGGTGGTGCCCGAATCGAAGGGCGAGCTGGTGGCGGACGCCGAAAAGCAGGTCATCGAGGTCCAGAACCAGTACCAGGAAGGCGCGATCACCCAGGGCGAGCGCTACAACAAGATCATCGAAATCTGGTCCAAGGTCACCGAAAAGGTCTCGGAAGAGATGTTCAAGACCATGGAGGAAGACGACCGGACCGGACGCAACCTCAATCCTATTTACATCATGGCCGACTCGGGCGCGCGCGGATCGAAGCAGCAGATCCGGCAGCTCTCGGGGATGCGCGGTCTGATGGCCAAGCCATCGGGCGAGATTATCGAAACGCCGATCACGGCCAACTTCCGCGAAGGCCTGAACGTGCTGCAGTACTTCATCTCGACGCACGGCGCCCGTAAGGGACTCGCCGACACAGCGTTGAAGACGGCCGACTCCGGCTACCTCACGCGCCGCCTGTGCGACGTCGCCCAGGACGTGATCGTCACCGATACCGATTGCGGAGCCAGTGACGGCAAGGACGTCGGCGAGATTCGGGAAGCCGGCGAGACCATCGAGCCCTTGCGCGACCGTATTGTCGGACGCGTTGCGCTCCAGGACGTGAAGGATTACGAAGGCGCCATCATCGTTCGCGCCAACCAGGAGATCACCGAGGACCTGGCGGGGGACATCGAGAAGGCCGGCCGCGACACGGTGAAGATCCGTTCCGTGCTGACCTGCGAATCCAAGCGCGGCGTCTGCCAGCTCTGCTACGGCCGCAACCTGGCGACCGGGCGGATGGTAGAGCGCGGCGAGGCGGTGGGAATTATCTCGGCGCAGTCCATCGGAGAGCCGGGAACCCAGCTCACGATGCGTACGTTCCACGTCGGCGGCACCGCTACCGGTTCGTCCGAACAGTCCAAACAGGAAGCCAAGTCCGACGGCATCGTGAAGTTCCTCGAGATCAACACCGTGCGCACCGAGCGCGGCGAGCTGGTGGCGATGAACCGCAACGGTATCCTGGCGATCGTCGACGATCGGGGCCGTGAGAAGGAACGCTGCGAGATCTTGTACGGCGCGCGAGTTCTCTTTGAGGACGGCGCGCGGGTGCGAGAGAACGACGTACTCGTCGAGTGGGATCCGTACACCTTCTCGATCTTGACCGAAGTGACCGGGACGGTCCATTTCAAGGACCTGCACGACGGCGTAACGCTGGACGAACGCGTTGACGAGATTACCGGCATGTCGCAATGGGTGGTCATCGATTCGCCCGACGAAAAGCGAGTGCCGATGATCATCGTTCGCCCGCAAGGCGGCGGACGGTCGGATGAGCGGCGCTATCTCATGCCGACGCATGCCCACTTGATGGTGCAGGACGGCGAAGAAGTCCACGCGGGCGACGTTCTGGCCAAGATCCCGCGGCAACAGACCAAGACCAAGGACATCACCGGCGGTCTGCCTCGCGTGGTCGAACTGTTCGAGGCCCGCAAGCCGCGCGAGACTGCCGTGATGAGCGAAA
The DNA here is from genome assembly GCA_025353165.1 of Acidobacteriota bacterium. Taxonomy (GTDB): domain Bacteria; phylum Acidobacteriota; class Terriglobia; order Bryobacterales; family Bryobacteraceae; genus TMP-7. Next base: position 21,281 of record JANXRE010000121.1, read on the forward strand.
TCAACGGTATCGTCAAGATCGGCGACATCATTAAGAGCAACCGCAAGCTGACCGTCACGTCCGACGACGCCACCGTGCGCGAGTACCTGCTGCCCAGGAACGTGCACATCAACGTCCAGGACGGCGAACGCGTGAAGGCGGGCGATCCGCTCATGGACGGCCCCCGCAATCCGCACGACATTCTGAAAGTGCTCGGCGAGAAGGAATTGCAGAATTACCTTGTCAACGAGATTCAGGAAGTCTACCGGCTGCAGGGCGTCAACATCAACGATAAGCACCTGGAAGTCATCGTTCGGCAGATGATGCGCTGGGTGAGGGTGACGGAGATCGGCGACACCGAGTTCCTGCCCGAGGAAGTGGTCGACCGCTTCAAGTTCCGCGAAGAGAACGATCGCGTGGTGGAGGCCGGCCAGCGTGCGGCGCAGGGCGAACCGGTCCTGCTCGGCATTACCAAGGCCTCTTTGTCCACCGACTCGTTCATCTCGGCCGCGTCCTTCCAGGAAACCACGCGTGTTCTCACCGAAGCCGCCATCAACGGCAAGGTGGACTACCTCCGGGGCCTGAAGGAGAACGTGATCATGGGCCGGCTTATACCTGCCGGAACCGGCATGGACTACTACCGGCGCGTGAAGATCGCGGGCGAGGACGTGGTGGAAGAAGAGCCCATCCCCGAGCCCGAAGTTCTCGAAGTGATTCCGGGCTACGACGAGGAAACCCGCACGTTGTACTCGGGCGGCTTGCCGGACGACACCGGCGAGACCATGGCGGAGTAAGGGTCAACCAGGTCGGAAGCAAACACGGGCGCCGGGGAGAGATCCCCGGCGCCCGTTTTTTCTCGCGTCAGAGATTCTCCAGGTCACTACTCCAGCCGGAAATTGATCGTAATCGTGGTCTGCACTTCCACCGGGACGCCGTTCAGGAGCGTGGGAGAGTATTGCCATTGCCGGACGGCTTCCATCGCGGCCGCCAGCAGATCCGGATTCGCCGTTTGATTGATAGGCTGAAGCGCGAGCAGGCTGCCATTCGTTCCGATGATGGCTTGCAGCAGAACGATGCCCTCGACATCCAGTTGGCGCGACGCTTCCGGAAACACCGGCTTCGAGGACTTAATCAGCTTCGCTGCCTGGACATTGCCGCCCACCCTTACACGTACCGGCGTTCTCGCCGGAGTGGTTGCCGCGACTGGGTGGACACGCGGCGCCACGACGTTGACCGTCTCAAGGACCGCACCGACCGCCAGTTGAACCTCGACGCGAACATCCGAGCCCGAATCCAGGTCTACGCCCTCTTTGCGATAGGCCTCGAAGCCCCGTTTGCTCGCCAGCAGCGTGTATTTCCCCGCCGGAATTTTGTCGAACGACCAGTCGCCGGAATCGGTCGAGTAGGTGATCTCGCGATTGCCCTGTTCTCCCAACGCAACCACGGATGCCTGGGGAACCATCGCGCCGCTCGAGTCGGCCACCGTTCCGTGCAGGTTTCCCTTCATTCCGCTGCCCACCGTCTGCGCGGAGGCAAGTCGTCCGAATACAAACACCGCGATGAATAGAACTTTCGTCGGAGACATCAGGAGTTTCCTTCCAGCAGCGCGCTCAGCCGCGCGTATCCCGCCCGGCTTACCGGCAGCCGCGTACCGTCGTGGAGGATCGCTACCCGACTGTCCTTAGTATAAGGTTCGATCTTCGCTATGCGCTCAATGTTCACAATCCAGGACCGGTGGATCCGCACGAACTGGTTTGGGTCGAGCACCGTCTCGAGACTCGATATCGTCTGCTGCTTCAAGTAGCTCTTCTTCAAACTGTGCAGCGCCACGTAGTCGTCCTGCGCCTCCACGTAGTCGAGCTTGTCCACGGGAATGATGGTGACCTTCGAACCGTCCTTCACCACCACCCGCTCGGCATGCTGATGAGGCGCGCGCGCCGCTGCCGCGAGTTCCGTCGCGGGCGGCGTCACGGGAGCCGAATGCGCCCGCAGCCGCTGCCTCACCCGATCGAGCGCCGTCTCAAACCGCTCCGCGCTGAACGGTTTCAGGAGGTAATCGACGGCGTGCGCGTCAAAAGCTTTCATCGCGTAGGTGTCGTATGCGGTGGTGAACACCACCGCGGGCCCCGTGTCGATCAACTCCAGCACTTCGAAGCCGTCCAGCTTCGGCATCTGCACATCCAGAAAAATCAGGTCGGGCTTGATCTCGCCGATCGCCTTCACCGCTTCGAAACCGTTTGAGCATTCGGCGGCGATTTCGACGTCCACTGCCGAGCCCAGGTATTCGCGAACGATCCGCCGCGCCAGATCCTCGTCGTCCACGATCACGGCCCGAAGCCGTCCCGAGCCGCCCCGCGAATCCGGCGCGGTGCGCGCCGCGACGCCAAGATCCTGCGCCAGATCGGCAGCCGACTGGTAGCGTTTCTCCCGCTCCATTTCCAGGCACCGGCGAACGATGCCGCCCAGCGGTTCCGGCATCGGCAGCACGCCCAGCACCGGCACGCCCCCGGTGGCCATCTCGTGCAGCACAATCCCCAGGCTGTAGATATCGGAACGGTGGTCCACCGGCCGTCCCAGGGCCTGCTCGGGGCTCATATATTGCGCCGTGCCCAGAATCGTGCCGACGCTGGTAAGCACGTGCGTCTCGTCGTCGTCCGACCGTTCCGGATCGGTGATCTTTGCCAGCCCGAAATCGAGCACCTTGGCGCGCCCGTCCGGCGTGATGATGACGTTGGCGGGCTTAATGTCGCGATGCGTGATGCCGCGCGCGTGCGCCGCCTCCAGCGCCGCCGCGATGTCGGCCCCGATGGCGGCGGTTTCCCTTGGGTCGAGCGGTGCGCCCTTCAGCCGCAGGTTGAGGCACTCGCCCTCGACATACTCCATCACCAGGTACGCGACGGCCCGGTCGTTGCCGATGTCGTAGATATGCGCGATGTTCGGGTGGCTCAGCGACGACGCCAGGCGCGCCTCCTGCTCGAACCTCGACATCCGGTCCTCGTTGTCGGCGGTCCCCGGCGGCAGCACCTTTACCGCTACGTCGCGGTTTAGCCGCTGGTCGCGCGCCAGCCACACCTGCCCCATGCCGCCTTCGCCCAACCGCCGTTCGATGCGGTAATGACCAAGCGTCGCGCCCGGCTCCATCCGTTCTGCCATGCTTAACCGCTATGTTACTCCGCGCGGGGCAATATCAGCTCCGCGCGGAAACGCGTTTCCCCTTTCTGAATGTCCAGCCGCGCGTTGTCGCCGTAGCGCGAAGCCAGCCGGTTGCGGATATTCGTGAGGCCCAGCCCGGTTTTCCGCGGCGCGGGGCTGTCCGGATCGAAATCGTTCTCCACGGTCACGCGCAGCAGCGCGCCGTCGATCTTGGCCGTGATGCGGATCGTGCCGCCATCCACCAGGCCGGCGATCCCGTGCTTCACGGCATTTTCGACCAGCGGCTGCACAATCAGCGGAGGTACTCGGGCGGGCTCGGCCCGCGGATCGATCTCCCGCTCGACATGCAATCGTTTTCCGAACCGCACCTGCTCGACTTCCAGATAGACCTGGGCCAGCTTGAGCTCGTCGCCGAACGTGATGTTCTCCCGTTCGCCCAGCCGCAGCGTCGTGCGCAGGAAATCGGAGAGTTTGAGGCACATCTCGCGCGCCCCGGCCGGATCCACCGTGGTCAACGCGCTCACCGAATTCAAGCTATTGAACAGGAAATGAGGATTGATCTGGGCCTTCAGCGCCTTCAACTCGGCTTCCCGCGCCAGCACCGCCGCCGCATTCGCGCGACGGCCTTCATCCTGCGCGGAAGCAAACGCGAGGTAAGCGTAATGGATGGTCACCGCCAGCAGGTAGAGGAAAACGCCGCTACCGAAAAGCAGTGGAACTTGTGGTGCGAGCCTGGCGGGGAGCGCCGGCATCCAGGTTCCGGCCAGCGCCCCGATACCGCGGGCCATGAACGACCAGATGAGGCCGGCGATGAATGCCGCGGCCAGGTGGTTTCCCACGATGCGCACCATCGACGCGGTCCGCAGCGGCAGAAACCGGCAGGTATACCAGGGCGCCAGGCAGACGATCGCGTAAAAGAGGCAAAGCGGAACCAGAATTACGGCGATGTGAGCCACATGCAACCCGCCCGCATGCAGGCCGCTGCCCAGGAACAGCAGTGGCAGCACCCAAACCGAAAGGTACAGGAGAAAACGCCGCGGCCGTGCGGCGAAGGGATGCATGGCGTCTCAGTTCTGGACTACCACGCCGCCGAATATCGCGAGCCCGCTCACCACCAATCGTTGCAGCTTGTCCTGCGGGTTGCTCGGCGGCAGCGTCTTGTCTTCGTACCCGCCGAACACGCCGTGACCTTTGACGATTACCGTCCAGGCTGTAGGCACGCGAATTTCGATTCCCCCAAACATGGCGTTCGCATCGATGTTGACTTCTTCCTGTCCGAGAGTTGCGCTCCGGAGGTCTATCTGCACGCCGCCGAACATCGCGATGAGCTCACCGCCCAGGAACGCCGGCGATATGACACTCCGCTTGACTCCTGCAAACAACGCCCAGTCGTGCAGAACCGAGTGATCGTTTGTCGCGGGTGGGGCTCCGCCCGGCGGGGACGCGATGTAGCGCTGCCGTTCGATCGCCCGAATGAGAAAAATCGCGCCGACTATCATCACGGCGATCGGACCAATCAGCCGCGGATCGATATGAAACCAGTCCATGTTACTGGCGAACCACAGCCCGCCCACGCCGACCAGGATAGCCCCAAAAATGGAGCCGACCGGGCGGCCTTGCGCCTCGATAATCTTGATCCCGCCGATGACCACCAGCACCAGCGGCCCGAAGTCCCAGATGTCGTGAAACCGCATGATGCCCATGTTGTTGAGCAGCAACAGGACACCGGCGGCGATGATGAGCGTTCCCACCATGGCTCCGCGGTACGGCGCGTAGGTCTGTCGCGCCTCGCGCCTTTCGGCCCGGTCTTGGTGCGCCTTCCACGCGCCACACGCCTCGTCCATCTTGACGCGCCGCCAGTCCTCTCGGTCCATGACTGAAGTGTAACCAGTGGGTGACCTATATCGCGATCTGCAATCGGTGAACGGCGGCCTTTTGTCGGTGAATGGGAAAGAACGTCCGTAAGTAACTTCATTTTCATTCCGATCGACGTCTACCCTGTGGCTAATTCCAAAGCCAGCAGCGCCCGCTTGACGTCCAACCCGCCCCCGTACCCCCCAAGCCCCCCGCCCGTCCGAACCACCCGATGACACGGCACGATAATCGCCACCGGATTGCGCCCGTTCGCGGACCCCACCGCGCGAGTCCCGGCCGGGCTTCCGGCGGCTACCGCAATCTGAGCGTACGTGCGGGTCTCGCCGTAAGGAATCGCCAGCAGCAAGTCCCAAACCCGCCGCTGGAACGCCGTCCCGCGCAAATCCAGCGGAAGCTGGAACTCCCGCAGCCACCCCGCAAAATACGCTCCGAGTTGGGAAGCCGCCTCCCTTAGCAACGGATCGTCCGTCCCACCGGAAGCCGGCCCGTGTGCCTCTCGGTCCAGATGAACCCGGCAGATGCCGGTCTCCGATCGCTCGATCCGGGCGCATACTCCCGCCGTAAGCCAGACTACTTCTGCAAATCGGCCCTCAGTTTCGCTATCCTGCATAGTAGAGGAGGATAGCACTCCGCTGCCCCCGCGATCCGGGGACTTCCTATCTGTCTGGGTTGCTATAATCGGGAGATCTACCTATGCCTGCTGAAGCAGCGATTCCCGCCACTGGTGTCAAGAAAATTCTGCTGCTGAAACCCCGCGGCTTCTGCGCCGGCGTGGTGCGCGCCATCGACGTAGTGAAAATCGTCCTGAAAATGTATGGCGCGCCAGTTTACGTGCGCAAGGAGATCGTTCACAACCGCCACGTCGTGGTCGAACTGCGCGAGGCGGGAGCGGTCTTCATCGACGAGCTCAGCGAAGTTCCGTCCGGCGCGCGAGTCATTTTTAGCGCCCACGGCGTCTCCCCGGCGGTTCGCGAAGAGGCCAAGGCGAGGAAACTGGAAGTCATCGACGCCACCTGCCCCCTGGTGACCAAGGTCCACCTGGAGGCCATCCGCTTCGCGCGCAAACACTTCACTATCATACTGATCGGCCACAAGGACCACGACGAGGTAACCGGAACCCTGGGCGAGGCTCCCGCATCCACGATATTGGTCGAGTCGGAAGAGGATGTAGAGCGGCTCGAGGTTCCGAATCCCGACAAAGTGGCCTACATAACCCAGACGACGTTGAGCCTGGACGAAACTACGGGCATCGTGGAACGTCTGCGCCAACGTTTCCCAAAAATTCAGTCGCCTGCGGCACAGGATATATGCTATGCCACCGAGAACCGGCAGCTTGCGGTCCGGGCTGTTGCGCCGCAATGCCAGGCGCTACTGGTGGTCGGTTCGCAGAACAGTTCCAACTCCCGGCGCCTGGTCGAGGTTTGCATGCAGGCGGGAGTTCCCTCGTACCTGCTGGACGACCATTCCGAACTTCTCCCCGAGTGGCTGGAAGGCGTCGAAACCGTCGCCGTTACCGCCGGTGCATCCGCGCCGGAGAACCTGGTCCAGGAGCTCATCGATTGCTTGACGGACCGGTTCGGCTACGGGGTCACCGAAGAGATTGAGCTGAAGGAAGAAGACGTCCGCTTTTCGCTCCCGCCCGGACTCGACGCCACTCTGCTCCACATAGCCGGCGCGAGGGTATGACGCCCAGTATCCAAATCGGCGACACCCTGGCCACAGCCGCCGCGCGGGCCGGCGAAAAGGCCGCTGCAGTCCTGCTTGGCATGCAGAGCCAGGAGGGCTACTGGTGGGCCGAACTCACCGCCGACACCACCCTGGAATCCGACTGGATACTGCTTCAGCTCTGGCTGCACCCGCCCGTCAACGGCATCTGGAATCCTTTGAGCCGCCCGCTGATCGATAAGGCTGTACACTCCATCCTGTCGCGTCAGTTGCCGGATGGCGGATTCAACATCTACCCGAAAGGCCCCTCCGAAGTCAGCGCGAGCGTGAAGGCTTACTTCGCCTTGAAACTCGCGGGAATACCCGTTAGCGGCGAACGGATGACCCGCCTGCGCGAGCGCATCCTGGCGCTGGGCGGCATCCAGTCCTCCAATAGCTACGTCCGTCTGAACCTCAGCCTCTTCAACCTCTATCCCCGGGAAGGAGCGCCCTCGGTGCCTCCCGAAATCATGCTGCTGGGACGCGTGATTTACGAGATGTCCTCCTGGACCCGCAGCATTGTCATTCCGCTCTCCGTGACGCATGCGCTGAATCCCGGCCGCCCGGTGCCTGCCGGGTTCAATCTCGAGGAACTCTTCATCCCCGGTAAGCCGGCTACGTTCCAGCTTGCCGAAAGTCTGCTGTCGCTGAGAAACATCTTCCTGGCCGTGGACAAGGGCCTCAAAATCTGGGAAAAAGTCGGAGTCCGCCGCGTACGCCAGCGTGCCATCCGTCGCGCCGAGAAATGGATGCTCGAGCGTACCAAACTCACCGACGGCTTGGGTGCGATCTTTCCTCCCATGATGTACATCATCATGGCGCTCGATCTTTTGGGCTACGCGCCGGAGCATCCTGAGCGGGCGGAAGCGCAGCGGCAGTTCGACCGGCTGATGGTCGAACGCGGTGACGATTTTTATTTCCAGCCGTGTTTCTCAGTGGTGTGGGACACCGCCATCGCCGCCTTCGCGATGGGTGAGTCCGGCTACGCGCCCGATTCGGCCATGCTTCGCGCCGGCGATTGGCTGCTCTCCAAAGAGGTCCGCCGAAAGGGCGATTGGAGCGTAAAGCGTCCCAACTTGGAGCCGTCGGGTTGGTATTTCGAGTTTGCGAACGAATTCTACCCCGATATCGACGACACCGCGATGGTGCTGCTTGGCATGTACCATACGCGCGCGACCGATCCCGAGAAGTTCGATGCGTGCGTGAAACGAGCCTTGAACTGGCTGGTCGGGATGCAATCGAAGGACGGCGGCTGGGCGGCGTTCGACGTCGACAACGATTGGGAAGTGCTGTCGAAGGTTCCTTTCGCCGATCACAACGCAATGCTCGACCCGACCTGTCCCGACATCACAGGCCGCGTCCTGGAGGCGCTTGCGCTGTACGGCTTCGATTCCGGCCACCCGGCGGTTAGCCGGGGAGTCGATTACCTCAAGCGTACGCAGGAAACCGACGGAAGCTGGTACGGCCGGTGGGGCGTCGACTACATCTACGGCACGTTCCTGGCGCTCCGCGGACTGCGCGCGTGCGGCGAGAGCGATCGCGAGGCGTTTATCCTGCGGGCGGGAGAATGGCTTCGTTCCGTACAGAATCCGGACGGCGGATGGGGTGAAAGTTGTGCCAGCTACGACAACAACACCTTCACCGGAGCCCCGAGCACGGCGTCGCAGACCGCATGGGCCATCCTGGGTCTGCTCGCGGGAGGGGATACAACCTCCGAAAGCCTCCGCAACGGCATCGAGTATCTGACCGCAACGCAGAAATCCGATGGCACGTGGGATGAGGACCTGGCCACTGGCACGGGCTTCCCGCGCGTCTTCTACCTCACGTACCACTTGTACCGTCAATCGTTCCCGCTGCTCGCGCTGGCGAGCTATCTTAAATCTGAAAACGGAGAAGATCGAGGATGAAGTACCCGCTGTCGATGGTGGCCAACATGGCCGGCTATATCGTAAAGAACAAGCGCAATCCGCCGGCCGCCTGGCAGAAAACCATGTCGCCCACGGCGGATCTCTCGAACCCGTTCAAGATCGTCTACACTACTTCTACGGATTCCGCGAGGGAGCCGCATCCTTTCCAGAACAAGCGATTTCCCATCGTGTTGCAGCTCGAGCCGCTGCACGCCTGCAACCTGACCTGCACCGGCTGCGGCCGCATCCGCGAGTACGAAAGCGTGATCACCAAGCGCCTCTCGCTGGAACAGTGCCTGGCTGCCTCTGACGAGTGCGGCGCTCCCACCGTCGCCATCTGTGGCGGCGAGCCGATGCTGTACCCGGAAATTGCGCAGCTCGCCGCCACCCTGCTTCACGATCGAAACCGCAGCGTGATCCTCTGCACCAACGGGATGTTCATCAAGAAGAAAATTGCGGAGTTCAAGCCGCACAGCCGCTTCTTCTGGAACGTTCACCTGGACGGCCTCGAGAAGACGCACGACCTGTGCGTGGAGCGCGAGGGAGTATTCCAGCAGGCCATCGAAGGAATCCGGATCGCAAAGCAGCACGGCTTCAGGGTCATGACCAATACCACGGTCTACCAGGAAACCGACATGAAAGAGATCTGGCAGTTGTTCGAATTCCTCGTCGATCTCGACGTGGATGGACACACCATCTCGCCCGCCTACGGCTATTCCTCGGTGAACGACCGCGAGATCTTTATGACCCGGGACGACATCCGCGAGAAGTTCAAGGATATGGACAAGCTCGCCAAGCGCTTCAAGGTTCTGAATACGCCGGCTTACTCGGAGTTTCTCGCCGGCAAGCGCGAACTGCCCTGCACCGCGTGGGGCAATCCCACTTACAACGTGATGGGCTGGAAAGGGCCGTGCTATCTCATCACCGACGCGCACTACAAAACCTTCGAGGAATTGATGACGCGGACGCAGTGGGAGAACTACGGACCGGGCCGCGACTCGCGCTGCGAGCACTGCATGGTCCACGTCGGATTCGAGCCGTCGGCCGCCCTTGGCATCAACAACACACTGATGGACGGATTCAAGCAGCTTACCTGGTTGCTGAGTTAACGTGGCGCACGCACTCGTGCGTGCCGCGTCGGCACTCATGCCGACGCTTGGCGAGGAGTCGCGACCCTGAAACCCACTCTGATCACTGGAGCCACCGGCTTCCTTGGTTGGCACGTGGCGCGGCTGTTGGTCGAACGCGGGCACACAGTGAAGGCGCTGGTGCGTCCAGGCAGCAGGCTCCGGGAACTCGATGCGGAACCGGTCACCGGCGATCTGCGCGATCCTGAATCGTTGGCCAGCGCGGTCGCCGGATGCGGCGTGGTGTTTCATATGGCTGCCGACTACCGGCTGTGGGCGCGCGACTCCCCGGAGATGTACCGTTCGAATGTGGATGGAACGCGCAATCTTCTGGCTGCCTCCCTGCGCGCCGGCGTCGAGCGGGTTGTGTATACGAGCACCGTGGGCTGCATCGGGATGCCTCCTGGCGGCGAGGGTGACGAACGCACGCCGGTCGGTCTGGACGATATGACCGGGCCGTATAAGCGCTCGAAGTTTCTGGCCGAGCAGGTCGCGCTTCAATACGCGCGGGAGGCGTTTCCCGTCGTCATCGTGAATCCGACGGCCCCCGTCGGCGACCACGATTGGAAACCGACTCCAACCGGCAGGATGATCGTGGACTTTCTGCGAGGCAGGATGCCCGCGTATCTCGATACCGGCCTGAACCTCGTGGATGCGGACGATACCGCCGTGGGCCACCTGCTGGCCCTGGAACATGGCCGCGCCGGCGAGCGGTACATCCTCGGCTGCCGGAATATGACTTTGCGAGAGATTTTCGAGGAGCTGTCACGAATTTCAGGGCGCGCCGCTCCGAAGGTGCGTATACCGTACATGGTCGCTTACGCTGCTGGCTTGGCCAGCACGGCCTGGGCATCGGTCACCGGGCACGAGCCGCGCGCGCCCATCGACGCGGTCCGGATGGCTCGTAAGAAAATGTGGGTGTCGGCCGCAAAGGCGGAGCGGGAGTTGGGATTCCATCCCGGGCCGGTTGAGAATGCGCTTGGAAAGGCGGCAGGCTGGTTTCAGCAGAATGGCTACCTCGGGTGACGTTGTAGTGATCGCCGCGGAAGCGCGGGAATTCTTCGGGTTGGTCCGGAAATCCGGGACGGCGGGATTCGTCCTGATAGCGAACGGTCCCGGGCCCGTTCTGGCGGGCCAGGCGGTCCGCGAGGCCGCGAGCCGGACAAAGATCCGAGCGCTGGTCAGCACGGGTCTCTGCGGCGCTTTGAAGCCCGAATTTGTCGTGGGTGATGTAGTTGTCGCCGATTGTGTTTTGGACGCGGCTTCGGGCAATCGGTACAGCGCCGCGCAGCCGCCGGTACGGCCCGCGGCGAAAATGGGTCTCGTCGTTTCCATGGACCGCGTCGCGGTGACAAGCGCCGAAAAAGAAGAACTCCGCCGCTTGACAGGCGCATGCGCGGTGGAAATGGAGGCGGCCGAAGTAGCTCGATGGGCCGTGCAGTTGGGCGTTCCTTTTTATTGCGTTCGTGCGGTGTCGGACACCGCGGATCATACTCTGGCGATGGACTTTAACGCGTATCGTGACAAGCAGGGCCGCTTCAGCCGCTGGCGAATCGCACTGGCTGCGATCGGAAAGCCTCGGCGCATACCGGCTCTTCGACAGTTCGACCAGGATTGCCGCATGGCCGCCGTGAAGTTGGGAGATTTTCTTGCAAACTGCCAATTCTAGGTTCCAAGGACGTGGCGCACGCACTCGTGCGTGCCGCGTCGCCACTCATGGCGACGCCATGCGCGCTGGACCAGGGATAATCCCCGGCTCGCGCAACCACCCCCGCTCTCACGGGATTATTTTCGATATACCCGGCGATCCGGGTCCACTCCACTTCGTCGCGAACCCAATGGTCATACGACTCTCGCTGCCAAAAAGGTTCACCAGTCCTACCCAGCATGCGATTAGTCTGCCGTGCAGTACAGCCCTTCAACGACTTCAGCAAAACGCTGGTCCGGGCAACAGCTTCCTCCCTAAGAAACAAAGGTCCGGATTGAGCTGCATCCAGTTGCCGATCTATCCAAACGAAAGCTTGGCCGGCGGAGGCATTGTCCGGCCGCGGATACCGGCGCTGGGGCAAACTCCCATGCAAGTGCCACGTAACGAACAACCACCGGCCGGGTGGATAAACGTGTGGCAGTCGTCTACGCGCGTGCATACAAGAACAAGGTGCAATCCCCGGCTGAAAAGTCTCGGCGTCGCCAAGAGTGGCGACGCGGCACGCACGAGTGCGTGCGCCACGAGGTTCCGATGATGCGGGCCGCTGTCTACCGGGGCAACAGCACCATATCCGTCGAGCCGGTCCCCATTCCCGAGATCGGTCCGGGCGAAATCCTGGTGCGCGTGGAAGCTTGCGGCATCTGTCATACGGACTTGAAGAAGATCGAGTACAACTTACTCACGCCGCCGCGCATCTATGGACATGAGACTGCGGGAGTTGTAGTTAAAACCGGCGCAGGCGTGAATTCGGTTCACGTGGGAGAAGCGGTCGTTGCTTTTCATCACATACCCTGCCGGAACTGTTTTTATTGCGGGCATAAATTGTACGCCCAGTGTGCGACCTATAAACGAGTCGGTATCACGGCGGGCTTCGAGCCGGCCGGCGGCGGTTTCTCCCAATACGTGCGCGTGATGGACTGGATCGTCCGCGACGGCGTGGAAGTCATCCCGGAGGGAGTGCCATTCGACCTGGCCACCTTCGTCGAGCCCGTAAATACCTGCCTGAAGGCCGTCGCCCAGATGGATCCTCAACCCAATGAAACAGTTGCCATCCTCGGCCAGGGTCCGATTGGCTTGATGTTCACGATGCTGGCGCACCGGTCGGGAGCGCGTGTTTTCGCGACCGATACCTTCCTGGCCCGCCGCGTGCTGTCGCAGAAGGTCGGAGCGGAGCGAGCTCTCGACCCGCGCGATCCAGAATTCGAGTCGAGCGTGTGGCAGGCAACAGACGGCAGAGGCGCAGATCTCGTGATCGTCGCCGTTTCCGCCAAGGGAATTGTCGACCAAGCCATGAAGATATCGAGACCCGGTGCCCGTATCCTGCTGTTCGCTCAGACCTCGCACAAGGAACGGATCGAGCTGTCGGGAGCGGACATTTGCATGGGGGAACGCACTTTATGCGGCGCATATAGCGCCTCCGTCGACCTGCAACACGAATCCGCCAGACTCGTATTCAGCGGCGAACTTCCGGTTCACGAGTTGATTTCACACCGGATTTCCCTGGACGACATCCGCTATGGTATTGATCTCGCGTTGCATCCTAACGAGCAATCACTGAAAATAGTAGTTCAGCCGCAGAGGTCAAATTGAACAAGCAGATGATAGCTGCTGTGCTCTACGGGAAGGAGCAGCTTCAGATAGAGTCGGTGGCCATTCCGCAAATCGGGAAGGATGATGTGCTTGTCCGCGTGAGGACCGCGCTCACGTGTGGAACGGACGTGAAGGTCTTCCGCCGCGGCTATCACGCCCGGATGATCGTGCCCCCAGCGCTTTTCGGTCACGAACTTGCCGGCGACGTCGTAGCGGTCGGCTCGGAAGTACGCGGCTGGTACGTCGGCCAGCGGGTGGTGGCCGCGAACTCGGCTCCGTGTAACGAGTGTTTCTATTGCCGCAGGGGCCTCGAGAACCTGTGCGACGATCTGCTGTTTAACAACGGAGCTTATGCGGAGTTCATGCGCATTCCCTCCCGGATCGTCGAAAAGAACATGTACGAGATCCCGGCGAACATCGGGTATCAGGACGCCGCCCTCATCGAGCCCTTGGCCTGTGTTCTGCGGGGGATCGAGGAAACGGGAGTCCGGCCGGGCGACAACGTGGCCGTCATGGGATTAGGGCCGATCGGATCCATGTTTGTCCGCATGGCCAAGGTGTACGGTGCGCGAGTCATCGCGATTGGACGCCGCCAGAGCCAGTTGGATCGCGCCCATCGTATGGGAGCCGACGAACTCCTCATCGCCGAGGACGGCATCGACCTCGTGCCCCGTATCAAGGATCTGACCCACGGACGGGGCGTCGATGTGGCCATCGAGGCGGTAGGCCAGCCGGAGGCCTGGCAGCAGGCGGTCCGGATGTTGCGCCGGGGAGGAGTCGTCAACTTCTTCGGCGGCTGCCCGACCGGTACGGATATCGATCTGGATACCAACCTTTTGCACTACTCCGAGATCACCTGCAAGGCCAGTTTCCACCACACCCCGAAGCACATCCGGCAGGCCCTGGAGCTTGTCGCGGCCGGCGAGATTACCTCTCTGGAATTCGTGAACCGGGTCGAGCCGCTCACCAACCTGCTCGAAGTTATGCGGCACCTCATGAGCCACAACGGCCACATGAAGACGGCGATCATCCCTTAGCCGGCGTGTACCTACTTCCCAAAGCGTTCGTCCTGTCGCCGGAACGCGACCGGGTCTGGTCTCCAGAGGACTCTCTCTCCTACACCCGCTGGCTTGCCACCAGTCATTACGAGAACTTCCACGTCGTAAGTTTCCTCCTGCCGAAACGTCTGCACCAGGATTTCTACAACGTCTACGCATTCTGCCGTTGGGCGGACGACCTCGGCGACGAAATGGGAGACACTGCCGAAAGCCTTCGCCTGCTGGGGTGGTGGCGCGAACAACTCCAAGCCATGTACGGTGGCCGGGCGTCCCATCCGGTCTTTGTGGCTTTGTCCGGCACCGTCCGCCGTCACGATCTGCCGGTCCAGCCGTTCGACGATCTGATCCAGGCCTTCCAACAGGACCAGACCGTCACGCGGTATCGTGACTGGGACGGCGTTCTCGAATACTGCCGTTACTCCGCCAACCCGGTGGGCCGGCTGCTTCTCATGCTGTGCGGATATCGGGATGCCGCCCGGTTCGAACTGTCGGACGCCACCTGTACCGCGCTCCAACTGGCGAATCACTGGCAGGATGTCAGCGTCGATCTCGTGAAGGATCGCGTCTACATCCCCCTCCATATCATCGAGAAGCACGGATATAGCGTCGAGCGGCTGTACCGTCGCGAGTTCACGCCCCAGTTCGCGGCGGTGATGCGCGAAATCGTGGACGGCGCGCGCGCCCTGTTCCTGAAAGGCCTTCCGCTGGCGTCCAGGGTGGATCGCCGTTTGGCGGTGGACCTCGACCTTTTCAGCCGCGGGGGCATGCGCGTCCTGGACAAGATCGAACAGCAGGGTTACAACGTGCTGGCGCGGCGCCCGGTTGTCTCGAAAGTCGAACGCGCCGGTCTTTTGCTCGCGTCCATACTCCGCCGGGGGTTTCAGAGAGCCGCCGCATGAGGCTGGAGGAATCGTACCGGTTTTGCGAGAACGTCGCGCGTTCCCGGGCACGGAATTTCTACTACAGTTTTGTTCTCCTCAGCCCGCCGCAGCGCAGAGCCATGTGCGCGATCTATGCGTTCATGCGCTATTGCGACGATCTGAGCGACGACCTCGAAATCGCCGACCGCGCCGGAGCTATCCGCCAGTGGAGCGCCGACCTCGACCGCGCCCTGCGGGGCGATGCCCCCGACAACCCGTTGTGGCCCGCTTTCCGGGACGCCGTCCACCGGTATTCCATTCCGCACGCGTATTTCCACGAAATGATCGAGGGCGTTAGTTCCGACCTGGAGCCTCGGCAAATTCAGACCTTCGACGACCTGTACCGCTACTGCTATCTCGTGGCATCTGTCGTGGGGCTGACTATCGTCCACATCTTTGGGTTCGATTCGCACGAGGCTCTCGAATTGGCTGAGAAATGCGGCATTGCATTCCAGCTTACTAACATCTTGCGCGATGTGCGCGAGGATGCCCGCAATGGCCGCGTCTACCTGCCGCAGGAAGACCTGGTCCGGTTTGAAGTCGATTCCGGGGAACTGGGATGCGAAACGAAGCCAAATGGGTTCGTTTCGTTGATGCGCTTCGAGGCCACCCGGGCGCGCGGGTACTACGAAGAGTCCCGGCTGCTCGTCAATCTGGTGCATCGCCGCAGCAGGCCGTCCCTCGCGGCGCTTATCGAAATCTATCGCACACTTCTCGACCGCATCGAAGCCTCGGAATTCGACGTCCTGTCCCGGCGGATCCGGGTGCCGGCCTGGGAAAAGGCCTGGATCGTAGTCAAGAACGCCTGGTAACATCAACGATTTTTAACGAGTCCTTGAGGATAGGTTTAATGTTCTTCCCTGTAAATAGAAGTAGGGGTCGATGAAAAGCCTTTCCAAGTCGAAAAGTGAGCCGGTAGTGGAACCGCGCTTGGTTCACATTCACGAAGTTGAGGTTGACGACGCTTCCGTTCTGGCCGGCGTAGCGCCCCGGCGCATGCACTATTTCTTTGAGCGCCAGGCGGCCGTCACACCGGACGCCGTGGCGGTGGTAGCCGGCTCCGATCGCTTGACTTACAGCGAGTTGGACGTGCGGGCGAACCGCCTGGCCCGATATCTGATTGCGAAGGGCGCGGGACCGGGCCGGACGGTCGGCATCCTGCTCGAACGGTCGGCCTACACCTACGTATCTGTTCTGGCGATCCTCAAGACAGGCGCTGCGTTCGTTCCGTTGGATCCGTCCTACCCGGCGGACCGCATCTCCTTCATCGCCGGCGATGCCGAACTCACGGCCATTCTCACGACTTCGGATTTCTCGACGGACGCGTGCGAGACCGTCGCGCTCGACCGGATTGATACTTCCAGGCTCAGCTCCGGCCGGATCGATCTCGACGACTCCGGCGACGAACTTGCGTACATCATCTACACTTCGGGCACCACCGGCCGGCCGAAGGGCGTCGCCATCAACCACTCGAGCGTCACCCATTTCTTGAGCGTCGCCGCGCCAATCTACGGAGTCCGCGCCACCGATCGCGTGTACCAGGGGATGACGATCGCTTTCGATTTCTCGATTGAGGAAATCTGGCTGCCCTGGATCGCCGGAGCGACCGTGGTGGCCGGTCCGAATGACAGCGGTCGCATTGGATCGGGTCTCGCCGACTTCCTGAGCGGGCAGGGCGTCACCGTACTGTGCTGCGTTCCGACTTTGCTGGCGACCCTAGATCGCGATTTGCCGGCGGTTCACACCTTGATAGTCGGCGGCGAGGCGTGCCCGCGCGACCTGGTCGACCGGTGGTATCGTCCCGGCCGCCGGATGTTGAACACTTACGGGCCGACGGAAACAACGGTGACGGCAACCTGGTGTGAACTCTACCCAGGCAAGCCGATCACCATCGGCCGCCCGCTCCCCGGGTACACCGCCTACATCCTGAATGAAAAACTCGAGCCGGTTCCGGACGGCGAAGCCGGCGAAGTAGTCATTGGCGGGCCTGCGGTGGCGCGCGGTTACATCAACCGTCCCGACTTGAGCGCCGACAAGTTCATCATCCGGCCCTTCGGCCGTGTTTACCGTTCGGGCGATCTCGGCCGCTTTACTCCGGATGGCGAGATCGAGTTTCTCGGTCGGATCGACACGCAGGTGAAGATCCGCGGGTTCCGCGTCGAGACGGGTGAAGTGGAAGCGGTGATTCTCGAGAATGCCGCGGTCAAGAACGCAATCGTGACTGCCGTTCCAAAGGGCGGTCCGGCCCAGGATCTGGCTGCGTTCATCACGCTTCGCGATCCCGGCACGAACATCGATCAACTCAAGAGCGAACTCGCGGATCAACTGCGCCGCCGCGTGCCTGTGTACATGGTGCCGGCCTACATGGAAGCGTTGGACGCGATCCCGATGCTGCCGAGTGGAAAAGCCGACCGCAAGGCGCTCCCCGAGCCCACATCGCCTCGCATCGCTGTGCGGACCGGCGATTATGTGGAGCCCGCCACCGATCTCGAACGGGGAATCGGTTCCATGTGGGAAGCCGTGTTCGGGCAGGAAAGAATTTCGGTTACCGCCGACTTCTTCCTCGATCTCGGCGGCCACTCGATGTTCGCGGCTCGCGTTGTCTCGCGCCTGCGTGAGCGACCCGAATTCAGGCGTTTGAGCATTGCGGACTTGTACGGCAACCCGACCATCCGGTCGCTGGCAGCTTTCGTTGAGCAATCCGCGCCCCAGGAAGAACGGAAAGAATCTCGTCCTCAGCCGATCCGCCACACGGATGCGCGGGTCTGGGGCTCGGGCCTGGTTCAGTTCGGACTCTTGTACGCCATTCTCGGATTGCTGGGCGCGCCGATGGCGTATTTCTTTGCGCGGCATCGCGGAAACGTATTCCTGCTCGGCATTCACGACCTGCTCGTGCCGCTCCTCGTGATGGGTATGTCCTTCGCGCTTCCGGTCGTCCTGAAGTGGGTTTTGATCGGCCGCTTCCGTGCGGGCTCGCACCCGCTCTGGGGGTGGTACTACGCGCGGTGGTGGGCGGTTCGCAAGGCGCTCGACTTTTCGCCGGCCGCATTGCTTGCCGGGTCTCCGCTGATCAACGTCTACGCCCGCCTGCTGGGCGCGAAGATCGGCCGCGGCGCGCACATCGCGACCTCGCAACTGCATGTTGCCGACCTGATGGAAATTGGAGACGGAGCAAGCATCGGCTACGAGGCTGAACTCCAGCCGTTCGCGATCGAAGACGGATGGCTGCACATGGCGCCCATCCGCATCGGCGCGGGCGCATTCGTCGGCACGAAAGCCGTCATTCTGGCCGGCGCCGAAATTGGGCCGAACGCACACGTCGCGGAACAGACATTGGTCACTCGCGACGAGAAGGTTGCCGGGTGCGCCGGCGAACCCGATCCGCCGCGGTTTTCCGGCTGGCTTTGGGCGGCCTTCGCGATGGGCTTCGTCCTGCTGGAGGCGCTTCCGATTCTGGCCGCGCTGCCCGCTGTGCTGTCGATTGCCTGGGCCGCGCGACACGGCGGCGTAATGTGGGCCGCTGCCATGACTCCGGTGGCCGGTCTGATGTTCGTGCTGGCCGTCTGCGTTCTGGTCTGGCTCGGTAAGCGCCTTGCCATGTCCCATGTGGAACCCGGCATCTACCCGGTGGCGTCGTGGTTCGGATTCCGGAAGTGGATGGCGGACCGGCTGATGGCGATCAGCCTCACGGTTACGAACACGCTCTACGCCACGCTGTTCACCAGTCCGTGGCTGCGGGCGCTCGGCGCGCGTATTGGTAAGCGCTCGGAGGTATCGACGGTGGGGCACATCGACCCCGATCTGCTAACGCTCGGAAACGAGACGTTCGTCGCCGACCTGGCCTCCATTGGCGCGGCGACATTCCACAACGGGTACGTTTCCATGCAGCGCACCGGAGTGGGCGACCGCACGTTTCTGGGCAACGCTTGCGTGGTGCGAAGCGACATTGAGCTTCCGGACAATTGCCTGATCGGCGTTCAATCCGTCGCGCCGGCCGTGACTCCCGGGCCCGGCACCTCCTGGCTGGGATCGCCGGCGCTGTTCCTTCCGCGCCGGCAATCGTCGGGAACGTTTGGCGAGGACGTCACCTACAAGCCGCGCACCCGGTTGGTCGCCTACCGGTACTTCGTGGAGTTCTTCCGGATCGTGCTGCCCGCGACGCTCCTGTTCCTGCTGGGAGTGCTGGTCCTGTTCGGTTGCGTCGAGCTTCGTGCCGCCGGCTCGCTGCCGCTGCTGCTGGTCGCGATGCCCGCGCTTTATTTCGCCGCCGCGTTCGCGATCACTCTGATCGTGGCCGCGTTTAAGTGGACCGTCGTCGGACGGTATCGCCAACGCGTCGAGCCGCTCTGGGCTCCGTTCGTGCGGCACAGCGAATTCGTGACCGGGTTGTACGAAAGCGCGGCGGTCCCGACATTGATCGGCCTGATGACCGGCACGCCGTTCCTTGGTCCGCTGCTCGGGCTGTTCGGCGCGAGAATCGGCCGGCGCGTTTACCTGGATACGACCTTTACGACGGAGTTCGACTTGGTCAAGATCGGCGACGACGCCTGCATTGGCCGGTCCTGCTCGCTCCAAACGCATCTGTTCGAGGACCGGGTGATGAAGATGTCGACCGTGGAGGTTGGCGCCCGCTGTGCGGTCGGGCCCCGGTCGGTCATCCTGTACGACACTCTCGTGGGCGACGACGCCAGGCTGGACGGTCTTTCGCTGGTCATGAAGGGCGAATCGATTCCCGCCGGAACAAGCTGGCGCGGCATCCCCGCGCGCTTGGCCGGATGACCCTGCTTGGTATCCTAGAGTAAGTGTCGTCTCTTCCCATGACCTTCCAGGTCGGACAATACGATGGTCCTCTCGACCTGTTGCTCGATCTGATCCGCAAACAGCAGATCAACATCTACGACATCCCGATCGCGAAGATCACGACACAGTACCTGGAATACATGGAAAAGGCCGCGTCGCTGGACGTGGAACTGAACTCCGAGTTCATCTACATGGCGGCCACCCTGATCCATATCAAATCGAGGCTGCTGCTGCCGAGAGATCCGGCGCTGCAGGAAATTTCGCCGGAAGACGATCCGCGAATGGAGCTTGTCGAGAAGCTGCTGGAGCACCAGCGGTTCCGCGATGCCGCCGAAATGCTCCAGCAGAAGAGGATGATCGAGGAAGCGGTGTGGTCCAATCCGCGGATAGAGGATTTTCTCTCGGAGGACGACCAGCCGGGGCTGGCGGTCACTCTGTTCGATTTAGTCAAGACCTTTCAGCAGGTGCTGGAGCGAGCCAAGGACCGGCCTACCTACGATATCGAGACGGAGGAAGTGAGCGTCCCGGAGATGATCCAGTACCTCGGCAAGGCGCTACATCGGACCAAAGGTCCGATCTCGGTCACGGAGCTTTTCGAGAAACAGAAGAGCCGGCGCGCCATGATCTGTTTGTTTCTGGCGATGCTGGAGTTGGTGAAACGGCAGGCCGTCGACCTGACTCAGAAGGACGCATTCGGCGATATTGGAATTCAAGCGCGCGAGGGCATGGAGGAGGCGTTCGACCCAGCCCAGTGGAGCGCGATAGAAGAGGAATACAGCGCATGAACGAAGCGCAGGAACTGGTTGAGACCATCGTGGCCGAGTCCGTGATGGAACACGGCATGGAGCAGGCGGAACTGGACCGCGATCATATCAAGGCGATCGTCGAGGCGCTCATTTACGTTACCGACGAGCCGCTTACCGCGCTACAGATTGCCGGCGCGTCGGGCCGCCCGCTGGAGGAGATTCGCCCGGTGCTGGACGAGTTGGCCGCCGAGTACGCCCGGCCCGACCGGGGCTTGAGCATCCGTGAAATCGCGGGCGGGTACAAGCTGACCACCAAGCCGGAGCATCATGAAGAGATCCGGCAGTTTGTCAAGAATCTGAAGCCGCCGCTGAAGCTTTCACTGGCGGCGTTGGAGACTCTGGCCGTCGTCGCGTACAAGCAGCCGATCACGGCGCCCGAGATTATGGATATCCGTGGCGTGCAAGGCGCCGGCGTTCTGAAGACGCTGCTGGACCGGAAACTGGTGGCGACGGCTGGGCGCAAGAACGTGATCGGGAAGCCGATCCTGTATAAAACGACGAAGGATTTCCTCGTGCAGTTTGGGCTGAAGGATCTCGCCGAGTTGCCGACGCTGAAGGAGTTTGAGGAGCTGGTCCGACTGGGCGACGGCGATGCGGAAGAGGCCGAAGCGCCTCCACCGCCAGCCGCGGAACCGCAAGCGGATGGCGCGGATGTTCCCGTGTCGGAACCTGAGTCACCCAGGTCCAATACGCCGCCGGTCGATCCCCCGCCGGAGCCGCCCATGCCGCACGACGATCCTCCGGAGCCGGCTCCCGATCCGATCCGGGAGCCGCCTTCGCCGGGAGTGCCGGAGAAGGCCGAATCGAACATGGAGCCGGATGCCTGAGGAGCGGCTACAGAAAATCCTCGCGCGCGCCGGAATCGCCAGCCGCCGGGCGGCGGAAGAGTTTATTGTCACGGGGCGCGTTCGGGTGAATGGGAAGGTGATTACCGAACTCGGGTCCAAGGCGGACATCGGGCGCGATCACATCAAGGTAGACAACAAGCTCCTTCACGCTCCCGGCCACTTGGTTTATCTGGCGCTGAACAAGCCTCGCGGATACGTCACGACTTCCTCCGATCCGCAGCAACGCCCTACGGTCATGGACCTGGTCAAGGGAGTTCGCGAGCGTGTCTACCCGGTGGGCCGGCTGGATTTCAACAGCGAGGGGCTGCTGCTGTTGACCAACGACGGCGAGCTTACGAACCGCATCACGGCGGCGCGCAGCCATGTCGAGAAGACTTACGTGGTAAAGGTGTCGCGTGCGCTGACCGATCCGCACGAAGAGCAGTTCCGCCGGGGCGTGCCGGTCTATGGACGGAAGACCGCGCCGGCCAGCGTGAAGTTGATTAAGCCGGGGGACAGCCCGTGGTACGAGGTCAAGCTGATCGAGGGCCGGCAGAATCAGATCCGCCTGATGTTCCAGCATTTCAGCGTGCTGGTGGAGAAGCTGAGGCGCGTTCGCATCGCGTTCCTCGATCTCGACGTGCGTCCCGGCGAATTCCGGCACCTGACACCGAAGGAAGTGGAGCGGTTCCGCAAGCTGCTGCGCATGGAGGAGACCGCCGATGCCAAACCTCGCTGAGATGCTTCGAAAGGCGAAGACGATTGCTGTGGTGGGGCTTTCCAGCCGCAAGTCCCGGGCGAGCTACGGGGTGAGCGAGTACATGCAGAGCGCGGGTTACCGGATCATCCCGGTCAATCCGGCGGAGTCGCAAGTTCTTGGCGAGAAGTGCTACGCGCGGCTGGAGGATATTCCGGAGCACGTGGACATCGTGGACATCTTCCGCCGGTCGGAATATGTTGCGGAGATCGTGGAATCGGCGATCCGCATCGGCGCGGGCGGTGTTTGGATGCAGGAAGGCGTCATCGACGAAGCGGCGGCGGAGCGCGCGCGGCAGGCGGGGCTGGATGTGGTGATGGACCGGTGCATTTTGAAGGAGCACCGGCGGCATCTGGCGTAGGTTGATATTAGTGCAGCATATGGCCTCAATGAGCTGGACGGCTGTGTACATGAACGTGCCCGAAGGCTATGTGGCATTCGTCGCAGAATTGCCGGGAGCGAACACGCAGGGGGAAACTCTGGAAGAGGCGCGCACGAATCTGAAAGAAGCGAATATTCTGGTGCTGGATGCCAACCGTGAGTTGTCGGAGCGCTCGCTCGGGGATGCCGAGGTCATCCGGGAACCGCTGATCCTGCCCGCTGCGTGAAGCGTACCGACCTCATCCGCCACCTGGAGCAGCATGGGCGCGAATTCCACGGTGAAGGCGGAAATCACACGGTTTACATAAACCGCGGCATCGTGACGTCAACAACTTTCTAGCGCGCAAGATCTGCGACGATCTCCAGATTCCGAAACTGTCGTAATTCGGGGTCTTGGGGATAATCACAACGGGTCGCCGCAGGGGGCCAGTTGCTTGCCTCCTCCTCGGGGTCCACGAGCGAGTAATCGTCGCATGCTCGATCATGGGCATGTTTCGAAGGCAGAGAGAATCCAAGCTGCCTGCCGGTTCTGGGCAAGCAGATGACCGTGGAAGGCAGCGACGCGGGCTGACGCTGCGGTTGTATCGCTAAGCCTCGCCGTTATGGCCTTGCCACGGAGTGACCCGGGGAATCCAGCGAGACACGTTTTTACAGAATCTCTCGTATTCCGGTCCGAAAGTGCCTCGCAGGGTTGGTTCCTCATACGCGACCACGAACAGGTGGAAGGCCAGCCAGACGAGCGCGGCGTACTCCAGCACCTGCATATTTCCGAAGATCAGGCCTTGGCCGGCAATGAGGGCCACGACGGCTACGTACATCGGATTTCGCACATAACGATACAGTCCGGTGACGACGAGATAACGCGTCGGAAACACAGGCGCGGGCGTGCCCAATCCTTTCATCGCAAAGCGGGCAAACGAATCCAACAGGACCAGCGTTCCCGCCGCGATCAGCAAGCCTCCAAAAACTCGCAGAGGGAGCCACCAGCTTTCAACATGCCACCGGGAGATCCACCACGGCGCCAGGCCCGCCACCGTGCCGGGAGCCAGCGCCAGAAAGAGCGCGGATCCGAGGACAGCAAACACTCGCCTCATGCGGCACCCCCTCATCACACATCGAGATGCGGCGACCTCATGGCCACTGAATCAACTGGCCGGCAACCGGTTCGATTGGCCGTTGTATCCACAGGGCGACGAATTTCTCGTGGTATTAAGGCCAAGGACACTGTGGGACGTTTACGACTACAACTCCGAATTGGGGAAAAAGCTTCAAGGCACGCGAAGCGGATTCGCCAAAGAGTTGGTCCCGGGTGAGTAGGCAGCGGAAGCCGGCGTCCACGGCCGCTTTCACGAGATCGCCGTTCGACAGGGCTTTCCATCCGCGCTTCTCTGCGGTGTCACAGGAGATATTGAAACCTGTCAGGACGGGTACCAGATGCACGTCTATGTTGGCGTCAAGCAGCCACATGGAAGGAGGCGGTGAGCTCCGAAGCGACCTTCAACACTTCGGGCAAAGCCTGCGGCGGAAAGCCGCCAGCGAAAGACTCTTCGATGTCTTCCAAAAACATACCGCTGGCCAGACATTCGAGGATGAGAGAGACGGCCAGCCGAGTACCGCGAATTGCCAGCTTCCCGCCAAGGAGTTGGGGATCGGCTACGATCCATTGATAATCCTTGTACGCGGCTGGTTCCCAGTGCGACATTGCGGCCTCTCCCCTTTCAGTCTAGAACAGGCGGGCGGCGCGGCGAGGGCGGCTTGCCGGGGAAGCTGACGGCGTTTTAGAAGGCCCCACATCGACTGGCGGCCGTTTCCCGTCAAAGTGGCCGCTTCACGGGCCACCCGCAGAAACCTCTCGAGAAGCTTGAGGGGCCCTGCTAATGGGTGTTCTCGCTCATTGAAATCTCCGTAAGTCGCGGCTGCTGGGAACCATGGCATCGTGCGCCGATTCGGTCGAGCACTAATTTGCGGACACGCTGACGGGCTTCCGTAGGACCCTCTCAACGCTTCCGCGCGCCGCAGCCTTGTCTTGGCCGAGGTCGCAGTTGCCAAGCACCGGCTTGCGCCCGTTGATGTAAAGGTCTTGGATGACGTGAACAAGGTCCTGAAGAAAGTCGATAGTCTCGCCCAACCCGCCGCGATTCGTGCTAGGGAACAGGTCGGCACCCGCCTTTTCGTCAGTCATGAAGCGATGCGCGTAGATCTTATGTCGGATGGGGAGATAGGTGTTGTTGAAACGAGTGACGTGCGGATTCAGAGCCTTCTGTAAATGCCTGAGCTGGGAAGTCTCCGTTGGGACCCAGATGCTGGCCATGTAGTCCTGGTACCAATCCGGCTTCGGCCCGTTGCCCATCTTGCGCGCGCCGAGAGCATCCTTCGAAAACAGGTGAAGACTTCCCAAAGCTGCCGTCACTAGGGTCTGAACGGTGATGGCACTCGAAATCGGATCAAAAAGCCTACTTGTCGTCATGAAGAGCGTCGTCAGCAATGTTGAGCGGTAGCCTTGCCAGAACATAGCATCGGCGTTCAGCACCGCGTAGATTTCGTTGTCTGTGAGGGCCAGATGATTCAGTCCTTCGTAGCTCTGAAAGACGATAAAGGCCGTCTCGACTTCCTTGGAAATGAGATTCAGCGTCTGGACGAATTCCGGCTCCGTCATCGGCTGGAACTTAGTACAGCGCTGCTTGCTCTGGTGAGCGATCTCAGGAGCATTCCGTGCAGTCCGGGCAATCCAGACTACTGGAGTCTTGACGGTTTGCCGGCATCCCAGACTTGTAACAGTGACGGTCGCGACGACGCTCTGGGAGATGACAGTCTTGAGGGCCCGCGTCACGGAACTGGCGACGAAGCCGGATCGATTCCCCATCTGGGTGCCATGCCCGGATACGTCCCGCCGTTGATGCCTGTTGGCTCGCGCTTGGTGAGCGCTGCTGAGTCTCTGCGATAATCAAGACGGATCGCCGGACGGGCAGCCGCCCGCTCTCACAAGGGGCGGGAGGAAAGTCCGGTCTCCATAGGGCAGCATGCCGGCTAACGGCCGGGGGGATCCGTTCAAGCGGATTTTACGGAAAGTGCCACAGAGAATATACCGCCCGCTTCGGCGGGTAAGGGTGAAAAGGTGCGGTAAGAGCGCACCGCGGACGGAGTAATTCGTCCGGCAGGGCAAACCCCATGTGGAGCAAGACCAAATAGGGGAGCAGGAGCGGCCCGCTCCGCTACGACTTCCGGGTAGGTCGCAAGAGCCGTTCAGTAATGGGCGGCCTAGATGAATGGCTGCCGCTCCGCTTTTCGCGGAGACACAGAAACCGGCTTATAGTCCGGCGATCCAAGCTAACGCATGAAATATCTATTCGCTCTTTTCGCGTTGGGCGTTTGCGCGCTCGCTTCCAAGTGGACTCCCGACGATGTGCTCATGACCGAAAGCGCGGGAGATATGCAGATCTCGCGCGACGGCAAGCTCGCCGTGTGGGTGAAATCGCAGATGGACCGCGAGAAGGGCGAGGCGGTCTCGAACATCGTTCTCCGGTATCTCGATTCCGATACCGAGGTTCAACTGACGCGCGGGCAGGACAACAACTCCTCGCCAAGGTTCTCGCTGGACGGGAAACGGATCGCGTTTTTGAGCAGCCGCAAAACCGCGGGCGAGCCGCAACCCAAGGAGGAAGCGAAAGGGCAGCAGGCGTGGATGATCGACGTCCGCGGCGGCGAGGCGTGGCAGGTGACGAAGTTCGAGCGTGGAGTGCACGCGCTGGCTTGGCTGGATGGCGATACGCTGCTGCTGGCCGCGCCGGAGGATGCGAGCCTCTACGACATCCAGGTCAAAGAGCGGAAAGACACCTCCAATGTGGTGGATGACGAGGATCACGCCCCGCCGGTGCGTCTGTTCCGCTATGACGTCAAGAAGTCGACTGCGACGCGGTTGACCGATAACGCGGACCGGATCGAGCGAATCTCGGTGTCGCCGGATGGGCTGTGGGCCGTCACTACTCACGATCGCAGCCTGCGTTATATCTACGATCAGAAGGTCCGCCCGGCTACGTGGCTGCACGACCTCAAGAACAACACTCATGAACAGTTGTATTCCGACTACAAGACACTGGTGGGCCAGGTCGCCTGGTCGCCCGACAGCAAAGGCTTCTACTTCACCTCTCCCTACACGACGCATCCGCTGTATGTGAACGCTTCCATTGAGCAACTGCATTATTACGAGTTGGCCGACCGGCGGACCTATTTGCTGGCGCGGGAGTGGGAGCGCGGGGTGGGGGGAACGATCGCGGCCACGCCGGGCGGCGTGCTGGCGGTGCTGGCGAATGGGGCGCGAATGAAACCCGCGCTGCTGACGCGAACGGGCGACAGTTGGGCGCTCAATTGGATTACGGGCGAGCACGCGGGGAACATCTTCAGCGCCGTCACGGCCATGGACGGCGGGACGCTGCTCTACCAGTATTCGACCGCGAGCGTGCCCGGCCAGTGGTACCGGGCGTCGCTCAACGGCGCATCGATCGATCAGCCGAAAGCCATCACCGCTCTCAACGAAAGTTTTGGGAAACAACCGATCGCGAAGAGCGAACTCGTGTACTGGAAGGGCGCGCGGGACGAAGACGTCGAGGGGATTCTTTCGTATCCCCATGATTATCAGGCGGGCAAGAAGTATCCTCTGATGGTGATGATTCACGGCGGTCCCCACGGCGCGGATCACGATGCCTTTAGCGAGCGCTGGGCGTATCCGGTGCAGTTGTTCGCGCAGCGCGGCGCGTTCGTTTTCCGGCCGAACTATCACGGCTCCAGCTCTTACGGATTGAAATGGGGGGAATCGATCTCGGGAGGCAATTACAACGAGCTGGAATGGATCGACGTCGAGAAGGGCGTCGATTCGCTGATTGCCAAGGGGCTGGTGGATCCCGACAAACTGGGAGTGATGGGGTGGAGCAACGGGTCAATCATCACCATCGAGCTGACCACGCGCACCACGCGCTACAAGGCGGCAAGCGCCGGCGCGGGCGACGTCAACTGGACCAGCGATTGGGGCAACGCCGTGTTCGGCCGCTCGTTCGACGATTACTACTTCGGGAAGAGCGTGCTCGAGGATCCTCAGTTGTACATCCAGAAGTCCCCGCTGTTTCGCATGGACAAAGTGCGGACTCCTACGATCATCTTCTTCGGAACGGAAGACAAGCAGGTCCCCACCGAGCAGGGCTGGCAGCACTATCGCGCGCTGCAGCAACTTGGCAATACCGACGTGCGGTTCATCCTGTTTCCGGGCGAGGCGCACGGCCCGCGAAAGCTGGTGCACCAGCGGCGGAAGGTCGAGGAGGAACTGGCGTGGTTCGACAAATACCTGTTCCGGACTTTGCCGGACCGCAACGAGGCATTGAAGCCGGAGTCGCCGCTGGCTGCCGCTTTGGCTTTGAAAAAAGCGGGCGACACGCCGGAGACTGTGCAGCGCGGCGATTTGCATATCGGGCGCTTCGAAGTGACTCGCGCGCAGTTTGCGACGTTCGACTCGGCATACCGCTTCGCGGCGGGAACGGAAGCGTATCCGGCGACGGGCGTTACGTTCGGCCAAGCCAAGGCCTATTGCGAGTGGCTCGGCAAGAAGACCGGCGGGAAGTACCGGCTCGGCACCGAGGAAGAAATGACCGCGCACCTGAAACCGGGGAAGTCGGAGAACACGCTCGATCATTGGGCCGGATACGCGGTGAACTCGGACGATGCGCGGAAACTCGCGAGCCTGGTGGAGGGGTTGGGGCCGGGAGCTTTGTTGAGACCGGTCGGCAGCTTCGCCGGAAATGGCGACGAACCGATTTACGATCTCGGCGGGAATGCCGCCGAATGGGTGGTGACGAAGACGGGCGAGGGCAAAGCTATCGGCGGCAGCGCGGACCGTCCCGCGGATGAAAAATCGCCGATTGCTCCGCGGCCCGATTATATTGGGTTCCGGGTGGTGCGCGAAAGCAACTAAGCCGTGTCTCACCGATTCCCTCTCCGGCCCAAGTTCATCGAGCTGATCGCTGGCCTCTTGGTTGGGGCGCGCTTTGGGCGATCACGGCGATGTCCGCGGACGGTGCCAGCCGCGCGCGGCGATTCCTTCAGTTAACGGCCTGCCGGAAGACGCTTTGGATCCTGATCGCGGCCCTGCTGGGACCTTCCATACGGCTCGTGATGCTTCCGCTGGCGCCGGCTCCGGAGCCCGCTATCCACGATGAATTCGTTCATCTCCTGGCTGCCGATACCTCACGGCATGGCCGCCTGGCGAACCCGCCTCACCCCTTCTCCGATCACTTCGAGACGATCTATGTTCTCCAAAAGCCGGCGTACTCGGCTGGTTATCCGCTGGGCATCGAAGCCTCCCTGGCGGCCGGATGGATACTGGCGGGACAGCCCTGGTTCGGCGTGTGGTTGGCGATGGTGCTGTGCTGCGGAGCCATCGCGTGGCAGCAGTCTACGGAGTTCCCCAGGGATTCCTGTTGCAGAAGGAGTTGCCGGCGCCGGCGAATCTGAACCGGCAGCAGATGGATGTCTACCTGTGGCATGACCCGATACTAACGATCTCACGAGAGTGTGGGCATTCTACCTGGGTTATCCGCTGACCATCCCGCTTCTGGTTGCGCTTTTCGCGGACAGGAGACGCAAGACGCGGGTCCTGTTTTTGCTGGCGGGGATTTGCCTCGCCTGGAGCCTGTTGTACTGGCAACTCGCGCCGCACTATGTGGCTGCGATTGCCGGGCTGCTGGTAGCTCTGGTAGCGAGGGGATTGCTCAGGATTTCGCCGGACCGCGAGCGCGCTGTCCGGAGTGCGTGTGCTTCCTCATTGGATTGCGCCCCGCAGCGCCGCCGTTGTTGCGCTCCGTGATCCGCGATTGCGCGTCAACTGATCGACGACGCAAAGGTGGTCTGGGCGATCTGGGCGTTGAGCGGAACCAGCAACTGGTGAAGCATTTCGGCAACCGGCGCCTGTGGCTGGTGGAGCCGGACGGAGACTCGAGACTCCGGCCTTATCCGGAAACCGGCGTCCAGACGCGGTAGCGCGAACGATCGTCCCAGGTGTTGCCGGCCGAGGCATAGTCGCACGGGCCGGTTCGGGCGTCTGTTGCGAGCACAACGGGCCCGCGCGTGACGGCTGCAAACCGGCCGGCGCGCACGATGCGGTCGCGAAGGTCGAATTCCACGCGCACGCGGTCTCCGGGTTTCCAACGGCGTTGGATAACCGCGTACTCGCCGGGATGCCCGCCGCCGGTGCGCGCGCCGTTCACCGAGATGGACGTGTCCTCGCTCCAAGCGGGCACGCGGAGACGCAGCGGGAACTCTGCCGGACGTTCGGGCCGCAGGACGAGGTCCACGCGGCCAGAGAACGGATATCCGGTTTTCACTTCCAGCGAGCATTTTGTACCGGATGGAAGTTGAATGCGCCACGTCCCTTCCGCGTAGAGGTTGAAGTGCGGGCCTTCGGCTCCCATCAGCACGGCAACTGCAGGCAGCAGCATGACGCCGCGTGGGCCGTTCGCGGTGCAGCAGTTCAGCTTCATTCCGCACTGCGCCGGACCCAACGCGCGCGTACCTTCGAGCGCGCTGTACTTGGCGAAGCCCGAGCCGTCGGGCGTCATGGCTCCCAGCAGCGCGTTGTACGCGGTCCTCTCGATTTCGTCCGCGATGCGCGGATCGCCAGTGACGCGCAACAGTTGATAGCAGAGCTGCATCCAGCTTTCGGTGACACAGGTCTCCATGGTGTCGGGCGCAGGTTGCGTTTGTCGCGCCGCGCCGCCGTACCAGCATTCCTGCGAGGAGCCGGAACCTGCGATGTTGATCTCGGTGTCGCGGATGCTTTCGTAGGTCCGGCGAACCGCGTTCAGCCACGTTTCGTTTCCTGTTTCGCGGTACAGTTCGACCAGGCCGGCGTAGCACGACATCATCTCGTACGCCTTCTCGCCGTTGTCCCAGGAGAACCATTTCTTCGGGCGCGGGAATCGCTCGCCGGCGGGGACGCCCGCTTTCTCGATCAGCCCGGGGCCTTGCCGCGAGGACCACCGCGACACGATGTACTCGGCGAATCGCAGGAACTGTTCGTCGCCGGTACGCCTGTAGAGCAGGACGATCGGCTCGAGCACCGAACTCGCGGCCATCCCGCGATACAGCCCCAGCCGCACGATGTCGGCTTTACCCGGGCCGGCTTCAGCGAGCAGATGGGCGGCCAAGCGCCGTGCGCCTTCGAGCGCCGCCCGGTCGCCCGACAGGTCGAACCACGCGAGCAATCCCAGCAGCGTGTACTTGCGGCCCCAGACGTCCCACGATTTCAGGCGGCTGTCCGCGGCGTAGTTTCCGATGTATCCGTCGGGGCTCTGTGTCGCCAGCAGTTGTTGAACGGAACGCCCTAGCCGTTCCCGGGCATCCGCGGCGCGCGTGTATTGACAGGCCGCTACTCCCGAGAGAAACCACTTGCCCCAGAATTCGGTTTGCCAGCACTGGCGTTCGGCGCGATGGCGAAATGGCTCGACCAGTTCGTCCGGGTTCTGCGCCAGGATGCGATTGCGGATGCAAAGATCGAGCTTCCGGCCGAGATAGCCGCCGAGTTGAACCTGACCGGGCGGAAGAGGCGACAGTACATCCGCGACGTGCCGGCGAGGCTGCGCGGCGGGCTGCGAATTCTCGCTTCGCTCGCAGGAAACGCCGGTTAATGCAAGCAGACCGAGGATGTCGCGGCGGCGCAAGCCACAATGTAGCATTGAGCGGCGCTAGAATGTGCCCAGGCAAAGGAAACCCTGGAAATATCTCATCCTGTTGGCGCGGGCGCGCGGGATCGCATCGAGGTGGTGTTTGTGGAGGCCGATGTCGAGATCGGCTTCAACCTGGTGGATATGGCGGAATCCGATTCCTCCTTAGCGACGCGCGCGCTCGAAGACGCCGAGGATGTCTTCGAGGATATCCGGTGCCGGTTGGATCGGCTCGGCGCTCTGGAGCGGGGACACTTTACGGCTCTTGTCGGCGAATTGCGGCGACAGATCGATGTCGCGCGGGAGCAGAATTCACCATAGGCAGAGGCTCTCGACGTAGGCGGCCGAGCCGTCGCGGAGCCAGCCGTCCAACTGGGCGGGCTCCTTGAGCTGCTGTCCGCGCAATCGCGAAACCGCTACGTAGGCGCACTTCAGCTCCGGCAGAGCGGTCATGTCGCCCCACAGCTTCTCGAACTGCGCGACGGGGAAGACGTCCTCCTGGCCCTTGCCCCAACGCTTCTTTACATCCTTCAGCGTGATGTAGGTCGGCATGCGGCTGGCGACGGAGCGCACCGCCGAGCGTACTTTCGACGCGTCCGCGAGATCCGCGCGCGTAAGCCCGAACATCGCCAGCAACTGGCTGATGTCGATCCACATCGTGTTCGAGTTGTAGTACGAGAGGCTGGACTCGATCTCCTCGCCGGGCAACGCGAGACCTTCAACGAGGCGCAGCCGGCCGTCGATGCGCGCGAGCCCGCCGCCGCGATCTTCGAGGAAGCGCTCCACCACTTCAGTGGTCATCGCCGCGCCGCTGTCGATGTGCAGTCCGAGAATCCTGGGATCGACATCCACGCCGGCGGTGTCGATGTTGTGAACCATCAGGTGCTTCAAGCGCGGCCGCTCCGCGAGCAGGCGCGCCAGCAAGCCGTTGCGCAGCAGGTTCGGAATCTCGTACCAGTGCCCGACGGGGTGCAAACACTGCATGGGAAGATTGTCCGTGTAATTGCCGCCTTCGCCCATCTGCTTCACCCAGCCGATCAGGGCGGCCTGAACGCTTTCGCGCATCTTCTCCGCCTGATCGTCGAGAATCTGGTGCGCCATTTCTTCCCACGCGAACCTCAGGTCGCGCTCCATTGGAATCATTCGCAGGCCAATGCTCTTGCCGGGCGAAAGATAGACCGGCCCCGGGTAGCCGTAATTCTGTTCCATCCGCAGATAGGACTCGGTGGCCTCGTGGGTCAGGTAGCTGGTGGTGACGATGTGCGGCAAATCGACGCCGTACTCGCTGCTGACGCGGCGGCTCTTGGCGAGGTGAACTTCAATGAAGTTGCGGTGGCGGCCGCCCAGCCGCGCGAACGGATTGAGCGCCTTGACGACGCCGGCACCTTTGGTCCAGCGGCTGCCGACGCCGCCCGCGAGCGAGACGACGGCCACTGCTCCCGACGCGATGGCATCGGCGCCGATGGATTTGTGACTGCCGTTCAATGGATGGCGCGCGTCCACAACATCGCCGGGCGCGACGTCGCGAATGGTCACGTTGACGGGCAGGCGATTCTGCGCGAGACCGAGACGGCCGGCGCGGAGGTTGGCCTGAATCTCCTCATGGCCGGCGCGGTCGAAGCCGTGGCGATCGAGGAGCGCGTCGAGGTTCTGCGCCGCGCCGCCCTCGTCTTCGCGGCTTTGCGGCAGCAGGCGATCGAACAGGTTTTCAACCGCGCCCGCGAACTCGGGATTGCGCCGGCAGGCCGCGCTGAAACGGTCGAGCTCGGCCCGCCGGGTTGGCGGGAGCAGTCGCATCTCGGTGCGCAGCAGCGGCGGCGCGACAACGAGATAGTAGTCCACCGGCATCAGGGCCGACTCGCCGCGGCGGAACTCGGCGTGAGTGCCGCGCTCGTTGATGGCGAAATCGTAAACCACCGGCTCCATGGCGAAGGGCACCGCCGATTCCAGCCGCCGCTTGGTCTCGCTCATGATCTCGCCGAGGCGGCCCTGCGCGGACGCTTTCCTATGGGGATCGAATAGGAAGCCCATGCCGCCGCCGGCCATGCCGCCCAGCATCCAAAAGCCCCAGAACTCGCTGCCCATTTCGGCGCGGGCCGCGCGGATCAGTGTTTCGGTATAGTGATTGGCGGCCCACGGAATGATGGTCTGAATCGGCCCTTCGAAATTACGCATGGTGCAGTCGCCGATGAGGCGGACGTCGCCCGCGCGAAGCTGCCCTAACACCTCATCGAGTATCCGAATCGCCTGCAGCCGGCCGCGCCACTCCGTCTCGGAGCGCAGCAGGTAGCGCTCGGTGACCATTTCCAGAATGGGTCCGACATCCTGGGCCATGCCGCCATGCACCAGCACGAGGCTGTTCTGAAGTTTCTCGCGGGTCTCTTGCGAAACCTCTTCGGCAGGCAGGACGCGGTGCCTGGGCAGGAGGCACCCGCGGCTGATGCCGAATTCGGGATCGCCTTCCGCCGCAATCTCGCCCTGGATCAACTTGATGCCGGGCCAGACTCCGCCCGAGTCCTGCCAGCCGCCGCCCGATCCGCCGATCCACTCGCCGAGAATGGCGCGCGCGGCGACCAGCCGGCGGTCCCGCTCGTCGAGGCCGCCTTCCATAGTGCGGATCTGGCCGGTGGCTCGCATGCAGACCGCGATCAAAGATGCCAGCAGGTTAGTGGAAACGGCCAGCCGCGAGCCTTTCGGAATATCGTTCACCTTGCTGACGATCTCGATGCCGCGGCCGGGCGAGCCGAGGAGCTGCCGCAACACGTCGGAGAGCGGCTCCGACGCGCCCTCCATTCCGGGCGGGATCAACCCGGATGCGATCGCGGCGGCCTTCAGCAGGCCGAGGTAGTCGCGGCCGAAATCGAAGATCTCGGCGATGCTTCGGATATCGGCGGTGCACTTGAGGTCGACGCTGGTGAGCCGCAGCACCGGCTCGTCGATCACGCGGAGATACGACTCGACCGGTGGTCTCGGACTGCCCGAGCCCTGGCCGCGGACCGCGAGATCGATCGAGATATTCAGCACGCGCGCGCCCTCGGGAAAGTCCATCCCGAGGAAGAAAATGTCGCTCCAGCCGCTGTGGCTGAGGTCCATGCGAACGGGCGTCGCCTCGTGCAGAATCGGGAAGAGCGAGGACTGGCCGCGGTCCAGTAACTCCGGGCGAATCCGCAGCGGGTAATCGTCCGGATGTCCCGTGCGGAACATCCACTGATTGCCGCGGACTGAGCGCACGCTACGGCGGACCTGATCGGCCAGGGTCTGAAAACCGAGCGCGCGGTAGCCCGCGGCGAGAGCGCTCGACAATGCGCCGCCCGCGCCGCTGGACGCCTGCGCGTGGAGGAATATATCCAAGGCCTCTTCGAAGCGGCGCTTCAGAAGAGCTTCGTATCCCGAAAAAGGAATGACCGTCGCGCCGGTGGAGCCGCTCTTCAGCGGGATGTGAAAGCGATGGATCGCGTACAGGAAGAACAGAGCGCGCACGCGTTCGTACAGGTTGTCGCTGTGGCGGCGGAAGCGGTCGAGCTCTTCGCATTCGGCAATGAGCTCGCGGAACGACGCGGCGCGGCAAACCACGTCGAGAGAGAGATTGCGAATATCGGGTTGGCTGGATGTGATGATCTCGATGAGCCGGCTCATCGCTCGCTCCCGGCTTCCCGGTCGGCGAGCAGTTCCAGCATTCGGGCCAACACCTCGGCGCGATCGCTTCCGCTGAGAGCAAGCGCCATCTGCGCGATCAGCAGGCCGTAGCGCGAACCGATGTCGTAGCGGCGGCCTGGGGCCTCGAGCGCCAGGAACTGCTCGCGCCGAGCAAGTTCGGTCAGGGCCGTCGACAACTTGAGCGAACTCTCCGGGGCGGCTGCATGCAGGTTTCCGAGAATGTCCACTACGGCCGGCGTCAGCACGTGCATCCCGAAGAAGCAGAGATAGTGTCCGGCCCGCATGCCGGAGACGAGGAGACGCTGCTCGGCTTCCGTGGGCGTCGGCTTCTCAACCACTGTCTCTATGCGATAAAGCCGGTCATGACCGGCAACCCGCCGGCCGCCAATGGTGCCGTACCTGGGCAGCAGGCTTTCGCGCGTGGCCTGGACCGCCGAAACCGAGCAGGCTTGCGCCTGAGCAACGTCGAGTAGCTCCGCCGCGCAGCTTTCGGCGTCGCTGCCGATGTAGAGGTGGTCGCCGACCAGGTGCAGAAATGGTTCGCCGGCGATGAACTCGCGCGCCGCGTAGACGGCGTATCCGTAGCCGAGCGCGCGGTCCTGCGGGACGAAGCGGACGTGGCCCGCCTGCGGTCCTATCGCCTGCGCATATCGTTCTTCGTCGCCCGGCCAGACGACAACGCAAGCTTCCTCGACCGCACCGGTGAGGGCCTGTTCAATCAGGATGGCGAGCACCGACTTCTCTTCGCCGTTCCGGTCGATCAGGGTCTGAAGCGGTAAAGCTCTCTGGTCCGGCCCGGCCGCGGTGATGACTGCTTTCTTGACCTTCATTCGAAGCCTTCAGTTTATGACACGGAGGCGGGGATAAGGCGCGAGAATGGGAACGATGAAGACAAGACGGCTTGGTAATTCGGATCTGGATATAACGCCGATCGGCATCGGAGCGTGGGCGATGGGCGGCGGCGGATGGAAGTTCGCGTGGGGACCGCAGGACGACAGCCAGTCGATCGAGGCCATTCACAAAGCTCTCGACCGGGGCGTGAACTGGATCGACACGGCGGCGATCTACGGACTCGGGCATTCGGAGGAGGTGGTGGCGCGCGCCCTGGAGGGGCGGCGCGACAGGCCCTACGTATTCACGAAATGCGAGCGGGTGTGGAATGAGAAGGGCGAGATCAGCGGGTCGTTGAAGCGTGAGTCTATCCGGCGGGAGTGCGAGGCGAGCCTCCGCCGCCTCAGGGCGGATGTGATCGACCTGTACCAGGTCCACTGGCCGCAGCCGGACGAAGATGTCGAAGAGGCCTGGACGGCAATGGCGGAATTGCAGCAGGAGGGCAAGGCGCGGTGGATAGGCGTGTCGAATTTCGACTCGCGGCAGATGGAGCGCGCGCGGCGAATCGCACCGATCGCGTCTCTGCAACCGCCGTACTCGATTCTGTCCCCGGAGATCGAACAGGATCAGTTGCCATACTGCGAGCAGCACAACATTGGGGTAATCGTATATTCGCCGATGAAGAGCGGGATGTTGACGGGCGCGATGACGCGGGAGCGAATCGCCGCCATGCCGGACGACGATTTCCGGAAGCACACGCCAACTTTTCAGGAGCCGAAGCTAACTCGGAATCTCGCGCTGGCGGATTTGCTGAAGCAGATTGGGGCGCGGCACGGGCGCGCGGCCGGCGAAGTCGCGATTGCGTGGACGCTGCGGGGCGCGGCTGTCACTGCGGCGATCGTGGGGATGCGGTCCGCGGAGCAGGTGGACGGGGTCATCGGCGCGCTAGAGTTCCGGCTATCGGCGGCCGAGATTGGCGAGATCGAGGAGTTCATGCGGGTGAACCAGTCGTAGCGCCGAGGCCGGGGCCATTCAGTTCGCCGGTCCGGATGTTGCCGTCGCGAATCTTGAAGATGCCCGGGAAGCGGTCTTCCCAGGGCTTGTTCGCCGCGGGTACGTATTCACGGGCGTTGGCTTCGATGCCTGCCGCTCCCGGTGTGTGAGCGGCGATGCCTGCGGATTGAATCAACGACGCTCCGGGACAGGTCAGGTCCTGCACGCACAGGAACATCTTCCGCTTCTGCGCCATCGCCGACATGAGCAGAACCTGGCTTTGGCCCTTGCACGCCTTTAGGGCGACTCCGGAGTAGCCCATTTCGCGCGCGAGCAGCAGGCTCTCGACGTCGGTGAGCGATTCGTCGATGACCACCGGCTTGATTTTGGCCGCCGCATGCAAGGTGTTGGACGGGTCGGCGCGGAGGTCTCGCGCGGTCGGTTGTTCCAGGTAGAGAATGCGCTCCAGCGCGGCGGGCGAGCGCTCCTTCAGCTTTCGCAGGAACTCGACCAGTGCCGCGCCGCTTGGGCACCGCTCGTTGAAGTCGAGGCAATAGCGGCGGTCGGCAACTTTGGCGGCTGCGCACTCGATTTCCACGACCCGGTCTACGTCGCGGACGAGGTCCGCGCCGTCCAGTTTTATCTTAAAGTGCGTGAGTCCGTTGTAATCGATCCAGTCGCCGAGGGTTTCGGGGAGGCCGTCGCCAATTGGTTTCTCGATCTCCGGACGAAAGATCGGATCGCCGGCGCCGATCGAATGAAACAGCGGAATACGTGGTTGCGACTTACTCAGTAAGTAGCGATCGAGATACTCGCCCTTGAATTCTCGTCCTAAGTAGGCCGATAAGTCGCGGGGCATCAAATCGGAGCTGTATGTCGAGTAACAGCTTCGGCGATGGAGCTTTCCGAATGCGTCGTGAATCGCTGCATCGAATGGCGAGGCCACGACCAGGGTGCACAGCTTTGGAACATCGGCAATCTCGGCGGCTGCCGCCAGGTACGCGGGTTCTAGCGCGATGTTGATGTCGATGGGATGGCCGTACTCGGGGAACGCTCGAGTGATCTCCGCGATACGATCCGCGAGCTGCTTCATCAGATCGAGACCACGGTCATAGGCCTTCGCGGCCTGGGGCCACGCCCACGCGAGTCCCATGGTCATGGAGCCGAAGCCCTCAGCCGTCTTGCCGTCGCGCGAACGCACGCGGCAGCGGACGTTCAGCAGGGTGACGCGGTCCACCTCCCGGCCGCCGAAACGATAAGGCGTGCGGTACAGGAAATCTTCGTAGGAATGCTCGATCTGCTCTACGCGGATTTCACCAGGGCGGGGAAGAACTGCCGCGGCTACGGGTATAGACACCGCCGTGCCAAGAAAGTTCCGCCGCGTGAGGGACTTCATGTCTAGCATCGTATCCGATTTGAATGGGCCTCGGATCCGGGAACTGAGTCAGTAAGTGCGGTGTCTATTCCGTTGCCATGTTTGAAAAATCTATTCTGACAAACAAAGCGACTCAGACACCGGCGGCAATGGTGTTCGGTCTGTTAGGAGAACTAAGTGTTATTGGGATAGCTATCCTGATCCCGCTGGTGTACACGGAGCATCTGCCGGCGCTCATGCTGCCGGTGTCGATTGCCGTGCCGCAACGCGCGCCAGATCCGCTTCCCGTGGAAGTTGTGAAAGTGGCGCGGGAACGCGGCGTGCAAGTGGTTCGCGTCGAGCGGCGACTGACGTTCCAGGCGCCTGTACGAATTCCGGATAAGATCGCCATGGTGATCGAAGAACCCGCGCCCGCCGGATCGGGTCAGTATGTGTCCGGCTCCACGGGGCCCAGCGGCATCGTCGGACTGCCGATACTGGTAGATACGCCAGTTGCGCCGCCGCCGGGAACCGTCGAGGTCAAATCGGAGAAACCGATCCCGCGCATAGTGGTCGGCGGCAACGTGCAGGCCGCGAAGATCGTCAGGCGTGTAATGCCGGTCTATCCGGCGCTGGCAAGACAGGCGTGCGTGGAAGGGACGGTGAGCCTGCTCGGCGTGATCGCAACGGACGGTACGGTGCGGCAGTTGCGCGTACTGAGCGGCCATCCTTTACTGGTGCAGGCGGCGTTGGACGCCGTGCGGCAATGGGTGTACCGGCCGACGCTGCTCAATGGCGATCCAGTGGAAGTGCAAGCTCCCATCGAGGTTCATTTTACTCTGGCACGGTAAGTTGCCGGGCGCGTTTGTAATCGACATATTTAGCGAGTAAGTAGAGAGACACAAAC
Organism: Acidobacteriota bacterium; assembly: GCA_025353165.1. Taxonomy (GTDB): domain Bacteria; phylum Acidobacteriota; class Terriglobia; order Bryobacterales; family Bryobacteraceae; genus TMP-7. The sequence goes on from JANXRE010000121.1 coordinate 60,320, forward strand.
AGGATGACCGAGAACGCCAGCATGTGGAGCGCGTGCGCCTTTAGCCACGGCCACGACTGCGTGCCCAGTTGGGAGCCGAGGTACGCGAGCGCGAAATAGCGCGGGATGCGGGCCGCGAGCAGGACGCGCAAGTAAGCCCATGGAGAAATCCCCATGGCTCCCGCGCAGATGACGAAGGCTTTCAAAGGCATGGGGATCGGCACCAACGCGGGGATGAACACCGTGAGCAGGCCATAGCGCTGGAACCATGTCTTGAACCGCGCGCCGCGCCCGGAGGACGTGTACTTCGCGAGATACGCCTCCCCGCCGCGGCGCGCGACGTAGAACAGGATGAAGCAGCCGATGAGGGACCCCGCCAGAGTCAGCGTTGCCATCAGATAGGCCGCCGTCGGCTCCTTGGCGCACAGGAAGATGAGCAGCGCATCGAGTCCGCCCGGAGTCGGCACGCCCGCGCCATCCACGATTGCGAACAGAAACACGCCCAGCGGTCCGAGCGCGAGCAGAGCATCGGTGAAACCCTTCACGTACCCAACTTCTCCAGCAACTGCGCTTCGTCCAGAATCGCGACGCCCAGCGTCCGGGCTTTGTCGAGCTTCGAGCCCGCGGACTCGCCCGCAACAACGAAGCTCGTCTTCCTACTCACGGAATCCGTCACTTTGCCGCCCGCCGCTTCGATCCGCTCCTTGGCGTCCTCTCTGGTGAGATTCGGCAGCGCTCCGGTCAAAACGAATGTCAGGCCGGCCAGCGGGCCGCCCTCCTTGCGGTGGCGCTGATGGGTGAACTGCAGTCCCGCCGCGCGCAGTCGCTCCACCAATTGGCGATTTCTCGGCTCGGCAAAGAACTGAACGATGCTGTGGGCTACCTTGGGCCCGACCTCGTCGGCTTTCTGCAATTCGTCCATATCCGCCGCGAGAATGGCGTCGAGCGAGCCGAAGGTGTCGGCGAGGATCTGCGCGGTGCGTTCGCCGACGAACGGGATTCCGAGCGCGTTCAACACGCGCGGCAGCGGCTGTTTCCGGGAGGCGTCGACGTTCTTCAGAATCTTCTCTGCGGATTTCTTCCCCATTCGCTCGAGCTCGATCAGCTTATCGAGCGTCAGGTCGTAGACATCGGCGACGCTCGCGACGATTCCTCTGTCGACCATTTGATCGACCAGCACTTCCCCCATTCCGTCGATGTCCATCACGCCGCGCGCGGAAAAGTGCAGAATGGATTCCTTCAGCCGCGCCGGGCAGTTGGTGTTGATGCAGCGTGAGGCGACTTCGCCGGGCTCGCGCACGACATCTCCGCCGCAGACCGGGCAGTGCCGAGGCATTTGAAACTTGCGGCGCTGCTCGCCTTCGCCGAGGACGCGCACGACCTTTGGTATCACGTCGCCGCTGCGTTCTATCAGCACCGTGTCGCCGATCTGCACGCCCAGGCGTTCGATCTCATCCTCGTTATGCAGCGTTGCGCGCGAAACGGTGACGCCCGCAACCGCCACCGGCCGGAGGTGGGCCACGGGCGTGAGCGCGCCGGTGCGGCCGACCTGAATGCCGATATCCTCGATCACGGTGTGCTCCTGCCGGGCCGGGAACTTGAAAGCGATCGCCCAGCGCGGCGCCTTCGCGGTCCACCCCAACGCGCGCTGTTGCGCGAGATCGTTCACCTTCGCGACCACGCCGTCGATCTCGTAGGGCAGCGATTCGCGCTTCTCTTCCCACTCGCGGCAAAACGAGAGAAGTGCGTCCACGTCAGGACAGGTCTTCCAGTTTCTGTTCACCTTGAAGCCCGTCTTTTCCAGCCAGCGCAGAGAATCGGCGTGTTTCGGAAAGTGATACTGGCCCTCCACCAGAACGAAATAGGGGTAGAAATCGAGCTGCCGGGAGGCGGTCATCGACGGATCGAGAGCGCGCAGAGCGCCGGCGGCGGCATTGCGCGGGTTGGCGAACTTGGCTTCGTTTTGCGATTCGCGGGTGGTGTTGAGTTTTTCGAACGCGCGCCGGTTCATGATGGCCTCTCCTCGGGCCTCGAACGCCGGCAGGTCTGTTTCCACGCGGAGTGGAAGCGAGCGGATGGTGCGCGCGTTTTCCGTCACCACCTCGCCGACCTGGCCGTCGCCGCGAGTGATCGCTTGCTCGAAACCTCCGCCGGAGAATCGCGCCGCCATGGAAAGGCCGTCCATCTTCAACTCGGCCACGTACTCGTAGGGCTCACCGCGCAGCAGGTCGCGCACGCGGCGGTCGAAGTCGCGAAGTTCCCCCTCGTTCAGGGCGTTGTCCAGGCTCAGCATCGGCGCACTGTGGCCTGCCTTGACGAATCCTTCGCGAGACTTCCCGCCCACGCGCTGGGTGGGCGAATCGGGTGTGATCAGCTCGGGGTGCCGCGCTTCGAGCTCCTGCAACTGCCGCATGAGCGCGTCGTATTCCGCGTCGCTGATTTCGGGGCCATCAAGGACGTAGTACAGGCGCTCGTGGCGCCGGAGCTCCTCGCGAAGGTGTTCTATGTGGCCGCGCTCGATTTCTGTCATCGGATCGTTTTCTTATAGAATTGTCGTAGCAAGTCTGAGGGCTTATTCCCACGTATAGTAAGTCAGTCCTGATCTACAACCCGGTCTCCGGTAAACTCCGCCGAAACGCACATCTTATCCAACGTACCATCGAGATCCTGCAAGGCCAGGGGATCCGGGCGGAGGCGGTTCAGACCACGGGTCCGCGAACGGCGGAGGCGCTGGCCCGGCGGGCCGTGGACAAAGGCGCGGACCTGATCCTGGTGGCGGGCGGCGACGGAACCATCAACGAGGTGATCAACGGCGTGACGCCCTCGCGCGTTCCGGTGGGCATCGTTCCGGCCGGTACGGCAAACGTGCTCGCCTGCGAGCTCGGTATCGCCACGCGATTTAATAAAGCCGTCCATATGATTCCGCGGTGCGTGCCGGAGCGGCTGGCTCTCGGGCGGCTCCGGAATGCAGAAGGCGAGGAGCGGTATTTCCTCCTGATGGCCGGCGTGGGACTGGATGCCGAGATCGTATACAACATCAACGCGACACTGAAAGCGTGGACCGGGAAGATCGCCTACTGGGTCGGCGGATTCTCGCACCTGCTGCGATACCTGAGCCAGTTCGACACGACGGTAAACGGGCGCGTGGTGCGCTGCGGGTTCGCCCTGTCGAGCCGGGTAAGGAACTACGGCGGCGATCTCGCGATTGCGCGCGGCGCGAATCTGCTGGAAGACGACTTCGAGGCAGTACTGTTCGAAGGCCGGAATCCCATCCGGTATATGGTTTACTTCCTCGGTGTGGTGGCCGGCCTTCACCCGAGGATGCGCGGCATCCGCGTGGAGCGCGCGCGCCGGATGGAATTCAGCGCGCCGGAAGGCTCGCGGATTTACATCCAGGTGGACGGAGAATTCGCCGGACATTTGCCCGCCTCGATCGAGATCGTGCCGGACGCGCTTAGCCTTCTGGTGCCGGCGGATTTCCGGAAAAGGATGCCCGCGCGCGAGGCCGCTTACGAATACGCGCCACGATAGGGCGGATCGACCAGCTTGTTCGCTTTCTCCGAATTCGTGATCCGCCCGTTCGCCGCATCCCATTCGTAGCGCTCCCCGGGGAGTTGTTGCGCGAGGCAGCCCAACAGGAAAGCCTCGGTCACAACGGACTGGGATTCGAAGTCGGCCAGCGGGGCGGAGCCGCCCTTCATCGAAGCGATCCACTGGTCGATCGCTTCGTCGCGCCCCGGTTCGGAATTGTCGCGGCGGCGGCGCGGAGGCGTTCCGTACTTCTTCGATTCCGGGTACAGGCGCGGAGAGTCGCCATTGAAGCCCGCGAGCAGGATACCCTTGTCGCCGACATACAAGATGGCGTCGGCGCTGCGGTCGAAGTGGCGCCGGTCCTCGATGTTCAGGCCGGCCGGGCGCGCGGGCTTGAGACCGCCGTCGTACCACGTCAGGCGGATGTCGCGGTCCGGAAACTCCAGCGTCACGATGGATGCCTTGGGATACGTCTCCTCGAACGATTCGCTCGATGAGCACTCCACCGAAGCGGGCGCTCCGAGGCCCAAAATCTTCCAGATTCCGGCGAAGCTGTAGCAGCCCATGTCGCCGAATGATCCGCAGCCGAAATCGTACCAGCCTCGCCACACGAAGGGAAGGTAAGCGTTGTGGAAGGGGCGGTAGGCGGCGGGTCCGAGCCACAGGTCCCAATCCAGCCCTTCCGGAACCGACGACGCCGGCGCCGGCCGCTCAATGCCTTGCGGCCAGTAGGGACGGTCTGTCCAATTGTGGATCTCGCGCACCTTGCCGATGGCTCCGTCCGCAATCCACGACGCGATGACCCGCGTGTTTTCCGTCGAGGGATTGGTGACCGGCAGCGACGCGGTGACCTTCATCTCGCGCGCCGTCCGCGCCACCCGCCGCGCCTCCGCGATCGAATGCGTCATCGGCTTCTGGCACAGCACATGCTTGTGTTTCCGCATGACCGCCATGGAGATCGGCGCGTGCCAGTGGTCGGGCGTGGCGATGTAGACGGCATCGACGCCGGATTCTTTTTCCAGAAGCTCGCGAAAGTCACGATAGGCGGTGCAGCCTTTGTAGGAGCCGGATGTTGTTCTCGACCCGTAATAGGCTTCCACAACGCGGCGCGCCGGCTCGCGGCCGCCCATTCCGAGGCTGGTCCTGAAGTGGTGCGTCAACTGCGCCATGCCGGGCGATGCCAGGTCCTCGCCCCAGTTCTCGTAACCCTTGCCAAGCAGCCGCCTGGCGGTCTTGAGTAGATCGTTTGGGGAGTACTCGACGTAGTTCTTGCTGGCCTGATTGCAGTCGCAAACCGCGACTATCTGGAGCTCCGGGCGCGCCAGCAGGTCCATCGTCACGGCCATGCCTTGCCGGCCCATGCCGATAGAAGCCACGTTGATTCGATCGCTGGGAGCGACCTGTCCCGCGCCGCCGAGCACATGGCGCGGAACGATCATGAAAGCCGCGGATGCCGTAAAGTTGCGGCGGGTCATCGAAGGGGATGGTTTGGTATCCATAAACTGGTGCCCAATCCATCACAAAGGGAGCGTGGAGTCAAGAACCCCTGCCGTTTACGGATCCAGCCCCTCGAAGAGATTAGCCTGCCGGTCTTCCTGCTTCGGCGGAAGCCGCTTCTTCCGGTGCCGGAGCGGGCCGAAGGCGCGCATCATTTCCAGCAGCGCTTTGTGATGGCGGTAAATCTCCAACAGCCGCGCGCAGCTATGGCACGCGCTCCGGATCGCGCCCTCGCCCTCCGCCGGATCATAGCGGGGATGACGTTTGCACCGCCCCTTCCACCGCAACGTTCCGAGCTTGAGCATTAGCCCCGCAGTTCTTCCGCGATCTCGCGGGCGGCTTTGCGCGCCTCTTCCAAGGCGCCGATCTCGAAGCTGATCGCGCCGACCCGGGCGTGCCCGCCTCCTCCATACCGCTCGCAGATGGTGGCGAGATTGTGTTTCCACGGGCCGCCTACCCACGGGTTGGATCCAACCGAAACCTTGGTGCGAAAGCTCGACTGGCTTACTGAGACCGTGAAGACAGACTCGGGAAACAGGTAATACGGGATGAACTTGTTATACCCCTCCATGCCCGTTCCGATCAGATCGAAGTAGACGACCGCTCCTTCGCAGGCCGCGTGCTCTCGGATGATGCCGACGGATCGGAGATGGCGCTCGTAGAGCGGACCGAAGCTGGCCTGCACCTGCGCGTCCTCCACGATCTCAGCCAGGGATTGGCGGCGCATCAGCCGGATAATGTGTTGAACCAGATCCGAACCCTCGACGCCCTCGATCACCAGCGTCAGTTTCGTGGCGGGGGAGCTGAGCCCGACGGCCTCCTCGGCGTCCTTGTACTGCGCGCCGTCCACGATATCGGCCCAGCGGACCAGTTCGTCCAGATCGGGCGCTTCGTACGCCCACCCCTGTTTCGCCTCGGCCGCAATGAACGCCGTGCAGGAGCGGAAGTCGGGGTTGAACAGCTTCCTGCCGCTGGCGTCCCGCCTGAAATGCTCGGCGTCCTCCGGGCTGAGGAACGCGCTCTGGTGGTGATCGAACCACCAAGTCAGCTTGGGATTCGGCGAGTACTTGAAATCGACGATCGCGTTCTCATCGCCGTCAAACAGGCTGTCCTCAAACAACTGCGACGCCTTGTGCGCCATTCCCGTGAACTGGAAGTCGGCGCCGGGATGAAACTTATCTTCGATGAACCGGCTGAAAAAGGCCGCCGAGGCGGCGCCGTCGAAACAGTGGTCGTGGTAGAGAATCCTCACTAGCATGAAGGCTCGTTACGCTATCGATAAATTCGGCGAATGGAATCGGCGCACGAAGACCGCTCGATCACGCGGAGCGGCCCCCGTTGCTTATCGCCGTGGACAAAATAGCCCTCCATTATACGGCAGGTGCAGACCGTAATGCCATAAGTTTGTCCACGTGCTTGGCGAGGATGTCGCATTCGATGTTCAGGCGCGCTCCGGGCTGGTATCCGCGCAGGCAGGTCATGTGGAACGTGTGGGGGATGATCGTAATTGCCAGGACTCCGCCTTCGAGCGAGGCTACCGTCAGGCTGATGCCGTCCACCGCGACCGAGCCCTTGTAAACCAGCCAGCGGTCGAGCTCGGCTGGCACGCGAAGCTTGAGCCACCAGTTTTCCTCGCCGAGATCCTCGAACGCAATCAGCTCGCCGGTGCCGTCCACGTGGCCCTGAACGATGTGGCCGCTCAGGCGGCTGGTGGGCAGCAGCGGCCGTTCCAGATTGACCAGCGAGCCTTCGTGAAGATCGCCGAGGTTGGTGCGCCGAAGCGTCTCGGCCGCGAGATCGGCGCCGAACGAATTGGGTTCGATTCGCACAGCCGTCAGGCAAACTCCGTTGACGGCTATGCTCGAACCCTCCTTCAAATCGTCCATCACCGTTTGGCAGCGGACGCGGAGGCGGGCTCCGGCCGAGTGGGGTTCAAAGGCCGTGGCGGTCCCGACTTCTTCGACAATTCCCGTGAACATTCAGAATTCCTTGGTCATGTACGCTTCCACGGCAAACTCGTCCGGGGTGATCTGGTGCAGCGTCAGATCGCGAAACCGGATGGCGTCCTTGCGGCGTTTGCGGCCCGCTCCGCCGACGACGGGTAGAGATTGCAAGCCGCCCAGAATTTTCGGCGCGTAGTAAAAGAAGATTTTGTCCACGACGCCGGATTCGAGCGCGGCCCAGTTGACTCGGCTGCCCGCTTCGATCATCAGCGACTGATAACTCTCGCGCGCCAGGTGGGCGACCACCTCGCGAAGGTCGGTGCGGCCGGCGGGCCCGTCGGCGACTAGAACACGAACTCCGTTCTCCTCCAGGGACTGGCACCGGGATTTTGAGCCGGCGGAGGTGGTGACGACCAGGACATCTTCGCGGCAGCTCTGGACCATTTTCGAGCTGGTCGCGAGACGCAACTGCGAGTCGAGCACGATGCGCAGCAGAGGCCGGGCCCGGCCGATTCCACTCCGGTCCGTGAGCAGGCAATCGTCTCCCAGCACCGTGCCGATCCCGGTGAGGATCGCGTCGGTGGCATGCCGCAAGGTCTGGACGTGCGCGCGGGCGCGTTCGCTGGTGATCCATCCGCGATTGTCCTCCGGGGCGGCGATCTTGCCGTCGAGCGTCACCGCGGCTTTTAGCGTGACCAGCGGCTTGCCGCTGCGCATGAAGTGCGCGAACGGTTCGTTGATCTTGGCGGCGGCTTCGGCAAATTCCTTCGCGATCTCGACCTCGATGCCGGCATCGCGCAGACGCTGGAAGCCGTCTCCGCGGACCAGCGGATTGGGGTCCTCCATCGCGGCCACAACCCGGCTGACGCCGGCGGCGATCAACGCGGCGGTGCAAGGACCGGTCCGGCCCGTGTGCGAACAGGGTTCGAGGTTGATGTACAGCGTCGCGCTGCGCGCTTTCTCGCCGGCTTCGTCCAGCGCGAGAATCTCGGCGTGCTTCACCCCGGTCCAGGTGTGCGAGCCGCGGCCCACGATCTCGCCGTCCCGGACGAGCACCGCGCCCACGGCCGGGTTGGGGCTGGCTTGCCCAACCCCCTCGCGGGCCAGCGAGAGCGCCTGCTCCATGTACGGTTGCGGGTTCATTTCTCGAAAAGCGATTGTATGAATTCCTCGGGCTCGAAGGGCAGCAGGTCGTCAATCTTCTCGCCCACGCCGATATAGCGGATCGGCAGATTCAGTTCGCGCGCGATCGCGACCACCACGCCACCCTTGGCCGTGCCGTCCAACTTCGTCAACACGATTCCGGTGACGCCGCTCGTTTCGGTGAACTTGCGCGCCTGCTCCAGGCCGTTCTGTCCGGTGGTGGCGTCGAGTACCAGTAGAACCTCGTGCGGCGAGCCCGGGACGACGCGCATGGCGGTGCGGCGCATCTTGTCCAGCTCGGCCATCAAGTTCTCTTTCGTGTGCAGACGGCCCGCGGTATCGACGATGACGTAATCCACTTTGCGCGCCTTGGCCGATTGCAGCGCGTCGAACAGCACCGCGCTCGGATCGGCGCCGGTTTTCTGCCGGATGACATCCGTCGAGGTGCGCTGGCCCCATATTTCCAGTTGCTCGACGGCGGCGGCGCGGAACGTGTCGGCCGCGCACAGCAGCACGCTGCGACCTTCGCTTTTGAACCGGCTGGCGAGCTTTCCGATGGTGGTCGTTTTGCCCGAGCCGTTGACGCCCACCACCATCACCACGGCGGGCGGCTCGTCCACGTGCGGCACCGGACGGTCTGTAGCCTCGAGAATTTCGAGCAGGTGGTCGCGGATGAGGCCCTTCAATTCGCCGGCGTCACCCACCAGCTTGCGGTCGACGCGCTCGCGAATCCGCTCCAGAATTTCCGCCGCGGTTTTAGGGCCGATGTCGGCGGTGATGAGCGTGTACTCAAGTTCATCGAGAAGATCGGCGTCGATCTCCTTCCGCCCCGCCAGCAGATCCTCTACGCGATCGACCAGACCGGCGCGCGTTTTTTCGATTCCGGCTTTGAGGCGTTCTAGGAGGTTCGGCTCCTGAGGAACGGAGCCAAACAGCGTTTGGATGGCCATCGTGAGTGAATTGGAGAACGGCTAATCTCAATTGTATCAAGCGCCGTATCGGATATCATGGTCCTTTATGGCAAAGCTCTCTATCCGCGATCTCGATCTCAAGAACAAAACCGTATTCATGCGCGTCGATTTCAACGTCCCGCTGGAGCCGGGCACGCTGAAGATCACCAGCGATAAGCGCATCAAGGCCTCTCTCCCCTCAATCCAATATGCCCTCGAGCACGGCGCAGCTGTGATCCTGGCGAGCCACCTCGGCCGCCCCAAAGGCAAGCCGGTGGCGGAGATGAGCCTGGCGCCTGTTGCCGTCCGCCTGCGGGAACTCCTGCCCGGGGTTCGCGTGGAGATGGCGACGGATTGCGTCGGCGTCGCACGGCCGGCGCCCGGCGAGGTCCTACTCCTGGAAAACCTGCGGTTCCATCCCGAGGAAGAGAAGAATGCGCCGGAGTTCGCGAAGCACCTCGCCGAGGGTGTGGATGTCTACGTGAACGACGCCTTCGGCTCGGCGCACCGCGCCCACGCGTCGACCGTCGGGATCACGCGGTTCGTTCCCGTGGCCGCCGCGGGCCTCCTGATGGATAAGGAGCTGGAGTATCTGACCAAGGCAACGAAGAATCCCGAGCATCCCTGCATCGCCATACTCGGGGGCGCGAAGGTTTCGGACAAGATCGAGGTGATCCAGAACCTGCTGAAGTTCGCCGACCGGCTGCTGATCGGCGGCGCGATGGCCTACACGTTCGTCGCGGCGAAGGGCGAGCCGACCGGCAACTCGCTCGTCGAGGCCGACAAGATCGATCTCGCGAAGCAGCTTCTCACGGAGTTCGGCAACAAGATCCTGCTGCCCGCCGATCACGTGGTCGCCGGCGAATTCAAGGCGGGCGCCGAGCACGAAGTGGTCGCCACAATCCCCGCCGGGAAAATGGCGCTCGACATCGGACCGGAAACCGTCGAGGAGTTCTCGATCGTGATCCGGGGCGCGAAGACCATCATCTGGAACGGACCCATGGGTGTGTTCGAAAAGCCTCCCTTCGACGAAGGCACCGTCGCAATTGCCAAGGCGGTCGCCAACAGCGGCGCGGTATCGGTGGTCGGAGGCGGCGATTCGGAGAAGGCCATCCAGTCGGCCGGCGTCGCGGACAAGATCTCGCACATCTCGACCGGCGGCGGCGCTTCCCTCGAATTCCTCTCGGGAATCGAGCTGCCCGGCGTGGCCGCGCTCACCGAGTTGTGATAGGGTTTTGACGTTATGCGAACTCCGGCACTCATACTATTAGCGGCCTCCACTTTAGCCGCTCAGGTCTTCACGCTCACGCGCGAGCAGTTGATCCGCTACACGTCTGACAACCCTTACGAACGCTTCGCCGACGGCCGTCCGAACGTCCCCGATAATCTCCTGGAAAAGGCGCGGGGGTTATCTCTGGAAGAGGTCTGGGCAGTCCTGCCGGGGAAGGGCTTCCACCAACAATACGCCGGCAGCGGATGGCAGATCATGCACCCGGATCAGAAGCTGGTGGGGCGCGCCGTTACCGTACAGTTCATGCCGATGCGGCCGGATGTTTCGAAGCCAATGGAGGCCGACGCGAAGTCGAAAGGCGTGGACGATATCCCCCCGCACCAGCGCGTCATCGATATCTTGCAGCCGGGAGACGTGCTCGTCGTGGATCTGTTCGGGCTCGCGGACGGCGGCACGATCGTGGGCGATAACCTCGCGACTGCCATCTGGGCCGCCACAAAAACCGGCGGCCTAGTGGTGGACGGCGGCATCCGCGACCTGGAAGGCATTTTCCCGATCGGCATGCCGGTCTACTATCGCGCGGCGCACCCTTCGTTCCTCAACTACGAGAAGGTCATGATCACGGGAGTAAACGTGCCGGTGAAGATCGGCGACACGACTGTCATGCCCGGAGACGTCGTGTTCGGCGACCGCGAAGGACTGTTCTTCATCCCGCCGCAGCACCTCGCCGAAATCCTCAACAAGGCGGACGAAACGCACGTTCACGATGAGTGGACGAAAGACAAATTCATGCATGGCAGCTACAAGTCGAGCGACTTGTACGGCAGCCCGCGCATCCCCGCTCTGAAAAAAGAATACGAAGAGTACAAGAAGCAGAAGCTCGGCCGCTAACGCCCGGCCGACGGGTGGAAGTGCAGATCCACCGTATACAGCTTCAGGTCCACTCTGTTGATATAAACGATGTCCACCTTGAGCCCGTTCGGCGCCGCGGGCGTGATTCGGATGTCCCCCTCCCGAAGAGGCAACCCCATCTGGGCGGCGCGGTTCACGATATCGGCTCTCAGAATCTCAGGCGAAACCGGCCTGGCCACCGCGTCCTCGAGATAGCCCTGAAACCGGGCGTTCTTAAAATAGGGTGGAATGAGCATCGCCAGCACGTATACCAGGGAGGCCGCCAGGATCGCACCGAGCACCGTTCGCGCATTCATCGTCGGACCAGATTTTTCAACAGGAAAAACAAGTTGGCAGGGCGTTCGGCGAGCCGCCGCATGAAATACGGATACCAGGCGTCGCCATACGGCACGTACAACCGCAGCCGGTAGCCGTCTCGCACCAGCCGGTCCTGAAGATCCCGGCGAATTCCGTACAGCATCTGGAATTCAAACTTGTCTTTTGCGACACCTTGCCGCGCGGCGTATCGCTCCGTTTCCTGCAGCAGTGTTTCGTCGTGGCTCCCGATGGCCGGGTACGTTCCGCGATCGAGTAGAAGGTGGGTGATCCTGACGAATTCCGAGTCCACCTCGGCTTTGGTCGGGAATGCGATGGAGCGCGGTTCCTCGTACGCTCCTTTTACCAGCCGGACCGGAATGGCGGCGTCGCAGAGTGCGGCCGTGTCGTCGAACGTCCGGAACAGGTATGCCTGGACGACGGCGCGCACCGGCCCATCCTCTTCATGCAGCCGGTGGACGATCCTCAGGGTCGCGTCCACGTAAGGGCTCGCTTCCATGTCCACTTCGACCGCAGTCCCGAGCGACTTCGCCTTGGAGACCAACGGTCGAACATTATCGAGGCATTGCCGCTCCCCGAAGTCCAGCCCGAATTGGGTGAGCTTGATGGAAATCGTGGCTTGCAGTTTCTCCGCCCCAATCCGGTCGAGCGCATTAATGTACGAATCGCGCGATGCCGCCGCTTCTTCCGTCGATTTGACGCTCTCGCCCAAGTGATCGAGCGTGGCGAGGATGCCCTCGGCATTCAACCGCCGCACCACCGATATTTCCTCGTCCAGGGTCATGCCGGCGACAAATCGCTTAATCAGCTTCCGCGAGAACGACGAGGTCTCCGTCCAGCGCCGCAGGGCCGGCTGCGTGGACAGGTAGAACAGGGTAGCGCGCATCATGAGTAGCCCAAATTCATCCTAACGCGCTATCGAACGCGCACGATCAGGCACTCCCAGCCTTCGCTCTCCAGCATGGTGTCCGGAGCGCGCGGAAGCGCCGGGGCGGCCTGGAATCCGGAAAGAATCAGCAGGCTTGCCGCGCGGGCAAACTCCGGAAAGAGATCGCGCGCGGCCTCGGCGCTGATGTTGGCGACCAGGACGTCGAACGCCGCCGGAGCCACCGCGTCCGCCGATCCGATGAACAATGGTTTCTCGGTACGCTCGCGAGCGACGCATATCGCCTCGGGATCGATGTCGCAGCCGACCACCAGTCCGGCCCCGAGCAGTCCGGCGGCAACGCTCAGTATTCCGGAGCCGGCCCCCACATCGAGAACCCGGTCTCCAGGTCTCACGGTTCGCTCCAACGCCTCCAGACACATCCGGGTGCAGGGGTGCCATCCCGTGCCGCAGGCAAGGCCGGGATTGATCTCCAGGCGGATGCGGCCGGCCGGCGTGGCATCGCCATTCCACGGAGGGACCAGGAAGAACCGGTTGCCGATCCACTGGGGCGGGAACGACTCCTCCGTGCGGTGGACCCAGTCGGTTTCCGGATAAGTCACGATCTCGGGCGAGAAAGCGCTGAGATCCCGTAGGAGCGCCGCGCGGTCCACGCCGTCGTCGAAAAACCCTTCGAGAGTCTGCTGGCGCTCGACCACGCCCGTTGTCCCGCGCTCCCAAAGTTCTGCGATGACCGCGTCCTGATCCTCCTCGAAGATCTGCAGCAGGATTGAGAACATCCCGGAGCTATCCCTGGACGCGCTTCGCCCTTCCGGCCCAGAAACGCTCGCGCAGAATCATTTTCCGGATCTTGCCGGTTCCCGTCTTGGGCAAAGGCTCTTCGGTGAATTCGATCACGCGCGGCATTTTGTAGCGCCCGAGCCGCTCCGACAGGAACGCGAGAAGTTGTTGGGAATCCAGCTCGGAGCCGGGTTTCTTCACCACGATGGCCACCGGCACCTCGCCCCATTTTTCGTCGGGCGCGGCAACCACGGCGCACTCGAATACGTCGGGATGCGCGAAGATCGCCTTCTCCACCTCGATCGAACTGATGTTCTCGCCGCCGGAGATGATGATCTCCTTCTTTCGATCGACGATGTGGATGTAGCACTGTTCGTCCCAGACCGCCATGTCGCCGGTGTGGAACCACGGCCCGGTCATGACAGCCGCGGTGGCCTCGGGCTCCTTGTAGTAGCCCTCCATGATGTGGTCGCCCATCGCGACCACCTCGCCGATGGATTGCATATCGCGCGGGACGTCGTTCATCTCCAGATCCACCACCCGCACCGTCACGTTCGGGACGGGCCAGCCGGCCATGGCCGCGCGGCGGCGGTGCTCCACTGGATCGGCCGACAGGGCGGGGTCTTTCTCCCGGGAGAACGTGAGCACGGGCGCGGTCTCGGTGAGGCCATAGCCCGAAACGCATTGCGCGCCCGGGAACGCGGCTTCGATCCGCGCGACCAGCTCGGGCGAGTTCGCCGCGCCACCGATGCCGATGCGCCTCATCGAAGACAGGTCGAAATCGCGGAGGTTCGGCGCGTTGATCAGCGCGTTCGCCATCGTCGGCACCAAGCTCATGTCCGTGGCCGTGTGCTCCTGGATGCAATGGAAGACGAACGTCGGCTCGAAGCGGCGGACCATGACCTGCTTCACGCCATTCAAGGTGGACGACTGCGGGCGGCCCCAGCCGTTGGCGTGGAACAGCGGGATGGTGTGCAGATCCACCATGGTCGAAACATCCACCGCCAGCGTCGCTACCGACAGAGCGTGTAGATAAAGCGTGCGGTGGCAGAGCGTCACGCCCTTGGGCGTCCCAGTGGATCCGCTGGTGTAAAACAACTCCGCGATCGACATCTCGTCGATCTGGAAAATGTCGGCCCGCTCGGGCTTTCCTTTGTCGATGATTTCCTCGTACTGCAGATCGGCGCAGGAGACCTTATCGTCGGTGGTGACGTAGCGCTCGATGGACGTGCAAAAGGGGCGCAGTTTTTCGACCAGCGGCGCGAAGTCGTTCTCGAAAATCAGCATCTTCGCGCCGGAGTGGTTGAGGATCGCGACCAGTTCCTGCGGCGACAGGCGCACGTTGATCGGCATCACGATGCCGCCCGCCTGCACCACGCCGTAATAGCCCTCCAGGAGTTGGTGGGTGTTGAAGCTGAGATAAGCGACGCGATCGCCTGTTCGAATGCCTTCGAGTGCCAGCCCCGTGGCCAGCCGCTCGCAGCGTTCTCCAAATTGCCGGTAAGTAAACTGCCGGTCTCCGGATATCACGCCGGTCTTATGCGGGAACACATCGACGGCGCGATGAAGGCAGCGGAGGGGTGTTAGAGGTACGAACATGGTCTCCCGGAATTGTAGCAAGGCGCGCGAACGTAAAAAGGCCCCCTTTTTTCGAAGCGGGCCTTTTCCGGCTTCGCGTACTACTGGCAGGTTGTGAACTTGAAGGAAGCGAGGCGCGTGTGCCAGTTGAAGATGCCGTCGGTCTTCTGATACTCCTGGGCATACCAGAAGGTGCAGTCGTCGACCGGATCGATCGACATACTGGAATAGTCTCCCCAACGGCTCAAACCCCCGGTTTGGGAGGCGGTGCCGGTGAGGATGGTGCTGGGACTCGCCATTGTCCCCGGGGCGTCGGTTGGCCCGCGGCCGGTGTAGGCAATGCTCGGATGAGTTGCGCTGCTCGACTCGCTGTAGCCGAGTGCGATGTTTCCAGCCTTATCCATCGCTATACTCCCCATCCACAGGCTGAGTGAACCGCTGGAGAATGAACCCTGCTGCCACAGCACCGGCGCCGTTCCCGGGCTGCGGATTTCATACCAGCGGGCCGCCGAGGCAACCCCGCCCGTTCCCTTCACGGAGTGCGTGACAACCAGCGATTCATGATCGGCCGGGAACGCCCTGTAGGCCAGCCGGAACATCAGCCGGTCGGACAGGGCGTCTAGCTGTTGGCTGGTCCCGGCTTGTGGGATACACGTATTCCCGCCGCAGGCCGCGCTGAACGAGGCCACGGGGAGGATAGTGGGGCCGGTGAATGTCGTGTTGGCGGGCACGGCGAAATCGACATGGAATTTGAAGAGATGCAGCGCGCTCCCGCCGGTCGGATCCAACTCGACAAAAAAGTTGGGCTCTCCGCTGGTGAAGAGCCCGGCGCCGTCCAGGTCCGAGGGCAGGAAGCTGAACTCGTTCGGATTCTTGAAACAGTGGGCTTGCGCGGATCCTCCGGCCAGCATGTGGGTGCGATTATAGGCGCAGGCCTTGCCACCTACATATCCGACGCGGTTGAACACATTGTAGGATGCATAGTACGCATCCGGCCAAACCCCGAACTTGGGATAGTCGCCGAACGAAGTGCTGCCGAGGCTGAACGAATACCGGTGGTAGGCTCCGGTCGCGTCGTTGGTGGTCGAAACCGCGATGCATTCGCTTCCGGTCGCGAACCCGTCGCTCGACGCGATGATTGTGATCAGCCAGCGATTCGCCAGCTTGTCATAGAGCGCCACGGGATCGGAGAAATTGCTGGTCGCGCTCCCGCATACCCCGGCGAGGCCGGAAAAAATGGTGGCGATTCCGGCAGGTCCGAAGATGGAGCCACCGGATTTGTTGAACACCTGAAACGAGACGTTCACCGTTTCGACGACCTGGGTTTGGCCAACAGACGCGTTCGTATCGGGGGGCGCGTCGTTATCCCGATCGGCGATCCCGTCAAAATTCGCCAGATTCGTCGTCCTTACCAACTGGGTCGCCGAGTCCTCAAACCGCTGGACGACCGGATCCGGTTCGGAGTCGACGATGGGGCCCAGCCGCCGGACACCCAGGGGAGCCACGCGATGGAATATTTGAGGCGCCCCGGGAATCATCTCGCGAACCGGCCGCGAGGTGTCATGACTGTCGGCCTCGATTACGATGGGCCCGGTTTTTGCCTGTTGGCCGGGCGCGGAAAACGTCGTCAGAAGCCCGAGGCACAACACGAACAATCCCCGGGCGTGAAATTCCAGCGCATATTGCTTCATATATTTATTTTTTCCGTCTGGATTTGACCGAAATGACCAGACTTTCGGCTGACAGTAGGGCACTCGGTAACTCATAGACTCGCAATAGCTTCCTTCGTTACAATTATATTTTTCGCAATGGTATTCTCTTCCGCCTCAGCAGAATTCGTGGGTTGATTACGGTTTCCGGAGCCGCCTCAATTTGCGATAAAGGGCAATTGAAATAGCCCTGCAGGCGGGAAATCCGTGAGATTCGACCACTCGGATTGAGCCTCTGCGCGGAATACACTTCACCCGCCGGGCCGCGTATCACATAGATGGGGATCCCCCTGGGGACACAAATCCGCATCGTGCCTCGGGGCTAAGAGTCGCTACTGTTTACGAGTTGCCGGGCAATCCTAGATGGAAGGCCCGCTCCTTTCGAAGCGGGCCTTTCGTGGAACTACTGTTCTACTGGCAGGTCGGGAACTTGATCGACGCCAGGCGAGTGGCCCAATTTGAAGATCCGGTCGAGTATTCGGTCGCGTACCAGAATGTGCAGTCATCCACGGGATCGATACTCATGCTGCTGTAGTCGCCCCAGCGGCTGAAGCCGGTCTGCGAGGCGGTGCCATTGAAGATGGTTGCCTCGGTTTCCATCTTCCCGGCGAGATCGGAAGGAACGCGTCCGGTGTAACGGATTTCCGGGTGTAGGGTCTGGCTGGAAACGCTGTATCCCATCGCCATGTCACCGAGCTTGTCCTGGGCAATGCTGCCCATCCACCGATAGGTGGTGGTGTTCGGCGAAAACGTGCCTTGCTGAAACACGACGGGAACGGCGTTGGGGCTGCGCAGTTCATACCACCGCATCCCGAAGCGTTTGGTGGTACCGCTGCCGAGGCTTACGGAATGGGACACGACGAGCGATTCGTACGTGCCGAAGTTGCGATAGGACAGCCGGTGCATCAGGAAGTTCCCCAGCGCATCGAGTTTTTGAGTGGTTCCCGATTGCGGCACGGACGTAGAAGATGCCGCCTGCGTGTAATTCGCCACTGTGATGGTCGTCGGACCGGTGAAAGTGGTATTGGCGGGTATCGCGAAGTCAACGTGAAACTTGTAAAGCTGCAGAGTGTGCGTTCCCGTCGTGCCCTGAATCAGATAGAAGTTGGGCGAACCGGTCGGCGGAGCGGTGGCACCGTCTAGGTCGGACGGCAGCATGCCGTCGATCGCGGTGTTGATGACCTGTTTGCACTCCATTGTAGCGGCTGCCCCGGCCAGCATCTTGGTTCTGTCCGCGGCGCACGCCATCGGGCCTACGTAACTGCTCCCGCCCGAGAACAGGCGCGAACTGACGTAGTAGGCATCCGACCAGACGCCGACCTTGGCATAATCCGGCAACCCGCTGGCGATCGTGAAGGAGTAAAGGTTGTAGCTTCCGGTCGCGTCGCTGCTGGTGGAAACCGCAAAGCAGTGTTGGTAAGGCGTGCTCACCGTGATGATCTCGACCACCCATCTCTGAGCGGCCTTATCGAACAAAACCACCGGGTCGCTCACGTTCCCAAAGGTCCCGCAGCCGCCGGGGAGATTGGCGAAAAGGCCAGAGGGGATGGAAGTCGGACCGGCCACGATCGCGCCCGTAGACTTCAGGAACACAGCGTAGTCGGTGTTCACGGTTTCAACAACTTGGGTTGTGCCGACGGAGGCGTTAGTGTCCGAAGGTATGAACTGCACGGTGTACCCCGGGAAACCCGCACCGAGCCCGAGCACGTTATTGCCGATAGTGGCCGAAACCATCGGACCGGCCGTTTCCTGGGCAACCGGATCGGCGACGTCCACTTGGGATCCAGCCGAAGCTTGGCCCGGCAGGAGCGGATGGATATGTTGGCTCACCGGGCCGCCCGCGGAGTGGTGTTGTGCCATTTGCGACATCGGTTCTGAGACGGCGTGACGGCCCTGTATCACCTCCACGGTTTGGGCGGATGCCGGTAGGCTCGCCATCAGGAACAACGCAGGCGCGGTTAGCGCCAGAAAACTGGTAACGCTTCGATTCATAGAACTCCTTAATGTCTCCTCGCTAGAGGAGCGAAAAGCTTTTCATTGTTGCTTAATTGCGGGCCGTTCGGAGCAAACCGGCCCGGAATGAGAGAAACCGGTCCGCTAGGCGCTTACGGTTCCACGCTGCCGAACGTGTCTTCTTGCACAGCGCCGGGAACCCGCGAGTCCGTCCAGGAAAGCCAGAACTTGCCGGTCGAGTCCGGGTACATTCCCTGATAATCGCCGTACTGGTTGCCCGAATCGGTGCCGGGTCTGGTTTCATCCGATTGCTTCGTGGAGACCCGTCTATTTTTGCTCCAGGAAGCGCCGTTGAACGAGGCGCTGTAGTAGCGGTCCGTCTTCACGTTGTTGGGGTCGCGGCGGGTATCGTAGAAACTGACGCCCACTTTGCCCGCGGAGTTTACCGCAATCGAATGATGGAAATGGTAAGCGTTGGTGGTGTCGTCGTTGACCTTCGCTTGGGCTGACCAGGTGACGCCGCCGTCATCCGATGAACGCACGTAGATATTCGTGTTGGCGGTAACCGGATCCTTGTCCGTGTAAGAAATGTAGACGCGGCCGGCATGCAAAGCGCCTGTCGGAGCGCTGGCCGTCATCGGAAAGGGAACAATGCCGCGGGAGGCCTGTGGCGGAATGGAAACGAAGAAACTGCCCGTCGACAGCAGGTAACTGGTTACGACGTGCGCCGCGCCCCATGTAGCGCCGCCGTCAGCCGACTTAGCCATGAAGATCTGGCCGCCGGTGTAGTCTTCCCAAGCCGCATACACACTGCCGTCGGGACCGGTGGTGACGTTTACGCCGATGACGGGATTGCCGGTTGCGATCCTGGCGCTGCGCTTCCAGCCGCCAAACCCGGTGCGAGAGTAAAGCACGTAGGGAGCGTTGCCTGCCCCGTTGTCGTCATAGCCGATGTATACGCTTCCGAAGTAGGGGCTGGCAGCGGAGTTGTCGACCGTCATCATGTCCCGGTCCGGGAAGGTGCCGGCGATGGTGAGCTTTGTGGCGGTCCAGGTAGTCTGGCCGGCTTTCTTATAGGCGATGCGCTGATCGCTGCATTCGTACGACATGAAGGCGTCGCCGTGAGTGTTGAATCCCAGCCAGGTGTCGTAGCAATTGAATCCGGGATTGACGTTGGTCCGCGTAAAGGTGGTGCCTCCGTCAAACGACTCGGCCACCGAGGCCGCGATCGGAGATACCCCGAGGTCGTTCACGCTATACAGCAGGTGCAGCGGATTGGTGGGGTCGACAGCGACGCTGGTCTCGCTTTGAGCCCCCGCCGCGTTGGTGATGTTTACGTTAGTACCAGTCGTGATGGCCGGGCCCCAGACATTCGACTCGGGGCGTGATTGATAACTTCGCAGCGGGATCGTGTTGTTCGGTCCCGGGCTGGCGTCTTGCGCAAAGGAGCTGACGTTGGTGACGGCCAGCATTCCGGCTGCGAGCGTGATGGAGCGGTATAAAGCTCTGGTTTTCATTTTTGATGTGGTTCCTGTCTCTTGGTTCATTCCAGATGCCTGCCACGAACGTTTTTTGCAGGCCTCCCATCTTACCTTGATTCCGCGATTTCGCGCGGGGGACGGCTTGGAACCAGACAAGAAGACCCGCTGATTATAGAGCCGGCGGTTAGTGATCGCGGTCCGTCACCAGTTCGGTGACGGCCAGCAGGGCTTTCTGATAGGCCGTTTCGGGAAACGTCGAGATCAGGGCGCGCGCCTTGTCGGTGAAGGACTGGGCGCGGTCCATGGCCCGTTCCACGCCTTTGTGGCGGTTTAGAAGCTTGCGGATTTCCATGAACGGCACGGTTTCGTAATTGCCGTCCGACAGAACCGTTTCAATCAAAGCGCGTTCCTCGGGCGAGGCGTTCTGCAGCGCATAGATCAGCGGCAGCGTGACTTTGCCTTCGCGCAGGTCGTTGCCGACCGGCTTACCCAGAATCTTCTCGGCCGAGGTGAAGTCGAGCACATCGTCCACCAACTGGAACGCCATGCCGAGATTCCACGCGAATTCGCCGAGCCGCGTTTCGGTCTCATCGCTGGCCCCGGCGACAAAACTCCCGAGCCGCGCGCAGGCCGAAAACAGGGCGGCTGTCTTCCGGTCCACCAACTCCATGTAATCAGCTTCGGAAACATCCCCCTTGCCGATTCGCTCCAGCTGCAGCAACTCGCCCTCGACCATGGCCTGCGTGAGCCCGATCAACAGATCGAGCACATGAAAATTCCGTTCCCGCAAAGCCACCTGAAAGGCCTGCATGTACAGCCAGTCCCCGGCAAGCACGGAGGTCTGATTGCCCCAGACCACGTTGGTGGATGGGCGGCCGCGCCGCGTCTTGGCGATGTCGATGACATCGTCGTGGACCAGAGTCGCCGTGTGGATCAGTTCCACCACGGCGGCCAGCCGGATGACGCCGTCGGTGGCCGGGCCTACCAGCCGCGCGGACAGTAGGACGAGCATGGGGCGAAGCCGCTTGCCGCCTCCGGCCTGCAGGTACTGGCCGATGGTGGTAACGGCTTCCACGCTCGCGACCGACTCCAGGCTGATCTCGCGTTCGACCTTCGCAAGGTCGTCGCGGACCAGGTCCAGAATCTCGCGAATTGTCAAAGATTGACCCGTCTTGCTGAGCATTCGAATTCTTCAGTTTAGCCGTTGACGGAACGGCCCTGCAAACAGAGCCTCTCGAAATTGGCGGTTGTCTGCCGCGCGATCTCCTCCGGCGTGACGCCTCTCAGCTCGGCCAGCCTGGCGGCGGTGTGGACAACGAAGGCTGGTTCGTTGCGCTTCCCGCGCTTCGGGACGGGCGCCAGGTACGGAGCATCCGTCTCAACGAGAATCCGGTCGGCGGGGGCTTCGACCGCCGCCTGGCGTATCTCCGCGGCCTTCGGAAACGTCACGATTCCGCCGAAGCTCAGGTAAAATCCCATGTCCAGCGAGCGCCGCGCCTGCTCCGGCCCTCCCGAGAAGCAATGCATGATGCCGGCGATTCCATGCGGCGCCCAATGCTCCGCGAGCAGCGCGAAGGTGTCGTCCCAAGCCTCGCGGGTGTGGATCGCAACGGGCTTGCCCGCTTCCTTCGCGATCGCCAGTTGCGCGACGAACACGGCCTGCTGCCGGTCGCGCGGCGCAAAATCGTAATGGTAGTCGAGGCCGATCTCGCCCAACGCGATCGCCTTCGGGTGGCGCAGCAATTCACGCACGCGATTCAGATCGGCGCCGCTCGCTTTCGCGGCGTCGTGCGGATGAATCCCCGCTGTGGCGTAGATCGCGGGATAGCGATCGGCGAGCCGCATTCCCGCTTCCAGGTCCGGCGGACCCTCGCCGGTGCCGATCGCGACCATGCGGGTCACGCCGGCGTCCACGGCCCGCAGGATGGCGTCCTCGCGGTCGGCGTCGAACTCCTTGCTGTCCAGGTGGCAGTGGGAATCGACGAGCGCTTCACTCACTTCAACCGCGCCCCCGCCGGCACATCCTCTAGGAACCCGGCCAGCACCGGAGCGCCGCCTTCGAGCGAAGCAGCCACGATCATCCCGTTGGATTCGATGCCGCGCAGCTTGCGAGGCTGCAAATTCGCGACGATCGCGACCCTGCGCCCGATCAACTGTTCCGGTTTGTAGGCGAGCGCGATGCCGGCTACGATGCTGCGGGGCTGCGCTTCTCCGATATCGACGTGCAGGTGAAGCAGCTTGTCGGCGCCCTTCACGGGAGCCGCGGATTTCACGATGCCGACCCGCAGATCCACCTTGCTGAAATCGTCGATCGTGATCGGCGCGGCGATTGGGGAGACGCCGGGCGCCGCTTCGCTCTCCGGCATGCGCCCGAGCAATGCATTCTGACGCGCCAGTTCTTTCTCTTCGCCCTCGCGCATTTGCGGTATTACGACCTTCGCATCCAGCCGCGGGAACACCGCGGCCGTTTCGCCGAGCGCCTGCCCACCTTTGAGGTGTCCCCAATGCAGGCCGGCCAAGCGCGCATCCGCGACAGGCGTGTCGAATCCGAGCTGCTTCCAAATCTTGCCCGCCGATTCCGGGATTACCGGATGCAGCAGGGCCGTGACGATGCGCAGCACCTCGGCGGCGGAGTACAACGTCGCGTCGAGCAACTTCGACGCCTCGGGATCTCCGGACTTGGCGAGTACCCAGGGCTGCCGTTCCACGATGTACTTGTCGACTGTAGAGATCAGGCTCCAGATGGCATCCAGCGCGCGGGAGAACTCAAAACGGTCGTAAGCCTCCAGCGCAATCATCACCGTTTGCCTTGCGGCTTCGGCGATGTGAGAATCGCCGTCGGACTGGGGAACCGCGCCGTTGCGGTATTGCTTGATCATCGCGAAGGTGCGGCTGGCGAGATTGCCCAGACCGTTGGCGAGATCCGAATTGTAGCGCTGCACCAGCGCGTCGTAGCTGAAGTTCCCGTCCTGTCCGAATACGATCTCGCGCAACAGAAAGTACCGCAGCGCGTCCATGCCGATCGCTTGCGCGATGGGGCGCGGGCGCACGATGTTGCCGCGCGATTTGCTCATCTTGTCGTGCTCGAACAGCAGCCACCCGTGCGCGAACACTTGCTTGGGCAGCGGCAGCCCCGCGGCCATCAGGAACGCCGGCCAGAAGATGGCGTGGAAGCGCACGATTTCCTTGCCGACCAGGTGCAGGTCGGCGGGCCACAGGCCGCGCTCCTGCCATTCGGGACCGCCGGCTCCCGTCAGGTACGCGATCAGCGCATCGAACCAGACATAAAATACGTGCGGCTCCTCGCCGGGAACCGGGATGCCCCACTGAATCGTCGTGCGGGTAATCGAGAGATCCCTCAGGCCGCCACGGACGAACCGGATCACCTCGTTTCTCCTGGTGTCGGGTTGAATAAAGAGCGGCTCGCGTTCGTACAGTTCGAGCAGCTTGTCTTGGAACTCCGACAGCTTGAAGAAGAAGTTCTCTTCGGTCACGGTTTCGGTCGGACGTCCGCACTCGGGGCAGTTATCGCCCGGCTTGGCGTCGTTCACGTACAGGTTGTCGAAGACGCAGTACTGCCCAGTGTAGGTGCCCTTGTACACGTAGCCGTTGTCCCGGCAGCGTTGAAACAGCCACTGCACGGTTCGCGCGTGACGCGGGTCCGAGGTGCGGACGAATTCGTCTCCGGCGATTCCCAGCTCATCCCAGTGCATCCGGAATTCCTGGGCCATCATGGTCGAGAACTCCAACGGAGTCTTCCCGACCTTACTCGCGGAACGTTCGACATTCACCCCGTGCTCGTCGGCGCCCGTGGTGAGCGCCGAATCATAACCCTGCATGCGCTTCAACCGGCGAATCGTGTCGCAGGCGATGGTCGTGTAGGTGTGTCCGATGTGCGGCGCGCCGTTGGTGTAATAGATCGGAGTGGTGAGGTAATATTTCATTCGGCCTGTTTCCAGTATGCAAGATTGGCGTCGACCAGCACTTGCTTGAGCGGCTTTCCGGTGGCCTCGGCGAGCTTCTTGCAGTCCTCGAACTCCGGCGCGAATCCGCCATCCGTCACCTTCACGCGCACTTTTCCGTAGCCCGTTTCCACTTCGATGATTCGCCGCGCCTGGACGCGCCGTTCCGCCTGGTAGAGGCGCAGTCCGAACGTCGTGGTTTCGGCGAACATCAGCGCGGCGAGGGTTTCCTGGTCCTCGAGCCTCGCGATCACGGAAAGGAGCGCGCCGGGACGATTCTTCTTCATCTGCACCGCCGAGAGCGTCACGTCCAACGCGCCCGCCGCGAGCAGCCGACCCATGGCATGGCCGAGCAACTCCGGCGTGCAGTCGTCGATGTTTGCCTCGATCACGGAAACGGTGGTGCTCTCGGAGGCCGCGCTCGATTCGCCGATGAGCACGCGCAGAACGTTCGCGTGCTCGGTGAGATCCCGGTCGCCAGCGCCGTAACCCGCCTTCACGATCCGCATCGGCGGCATCGCTCCAAAACCGGACGCAAGAGTGGTGGCGATGGCAGCGCCCGTTGGCGTGGTTAATTCTATCGCGGGCCCTCGCGAGTACACCGGCCGTCCTTCGAGCAGCGCCGCGGTCGCCGGCGCGGGGACGGGCAAAATGCCGTGTTCGGTGTTAACCGTGCCGCTGCCGGTGTTGATGGCGGAGCAGCGAATCTCAGTCACGCCGAGCAATTCGAAACCCAGGCAGGCGCCCACGATGTCGCAGATCGAATCGGCCGCGCCGACCTCGTGAAAGTGCACTTTCTCGATGGCGATGCCGTGGACGCGGGCTTCGGCCTCGCCAAGGCGCTGGAAAACGGCCGCGGCTTTCGCCTTTGCCGCCTCCGGGATTTCCGCCTGTCCGATCATTTCCAGGATGTGCGGCAGATGGCGGTGTTTTTTCTGCTCGCCGCCGAGGACCCGGAACTTGGTCGCGGCGATCCCCCGGCGCTTCGTCTTCTCAGCCTCGAACGTAGCGCCGGTTCCGAGTGAGGCGAGCCCGGCGAATAACGCCTGTTGGCCGGCTCCGGCGTCCAGCAGCGCGCCGACCGTCATATCGCCGCTGATTCCACTGAAGGCGTCGAGATAGCAGATTCGCATGAACCTACCATTGTCGCCCCTGGCCGCACGGGGTTGCATCCAACTTGTTACAAACGCTATCCTTCGGATACACCCACATTGGAGACATATGCGATTGCTAACCAGGGCATTACCCGTAATTACATTGACGTTTTTCAGCGTTGCCGCGTTCGCGCAAGGCAACGGATACATCCAGGCGAAGGTGGATCCGGGACGCGCCGGAGTGTTCGTCGATGGTAAGTACGTCGGCCCCGCGGCCAATTTTAAGATTGCGCGGAAGTACGCTGTTGCCGCTGGCGAGCACGAGATCAAGCTGGTGGAACCGCGCTACGAAGAGAGCACGGCCAAGGTCACGGTGGCGGCGGGCAAGACATCCGTCATCTCGGCAAAGATGAAAGCGCTGCCGCTGATCAAGCCGCCCTACGGCAGGCTGCGGACCATGGCGCCCGACAAGTTCGCGGCGGTCTATATAAACGACCACTTCTACGGCCACGCGGGCGAATTCAATAATCCGATGCAGGGCCTGTTGCTCCCGCCGGGAGAATACGCAGTTCGCATCGTTCCGGCGAGCGGTGCTCCCCACGAAGAGAAAGTCAAAATCGAAGCCGACAAAACAGTTATCGTTCGCGAGAAGTAGTCATCGCGGTTTCACGCGGACGGTGAATTTCGTCGTCTTCACCGGGTACCAGTGGAAGCGCATTTTCTCGGTTGGGACCGCGGCTCAGCTGGATCTCCTTCGCGCTGATCGCGATCGCGCGGGTTCGGCCCGCATTTCGGAAGGAGGCGTTGGCGGTGGATCCGTCCATCCCCACCGCATCCAGCCGGTAGGTTGTCGTCCGGTTCAGCGATACCGCGAAGCAGTGATTGATGGAAGGTTTTAGGTCCTCGCCACGGGGCGTGACGCGCACGGAAGCGGCGTTTTGGACCGAGTAGCAGATCAAGGCGCGGTCTCCCTTAGGAAATCGCTCCCGAAGCCGTGGGAACTCGACGATGCTTGACGCCGGCGCCCTCGGCCGGACGATCCGACGGAACTTGCGCACGAGGCCGCTTGGGATCGGCGACCCAAATGAGATAGGCGAACACGATCGCGGCCGCGACCAGAAGGTGAAATGGAAACCGCCGCATGGAAGTCTCTCATTATGGATTAGAGTCCGGAGGTCTCCGGAAGTCCCTGCTCAGAGGAGTCGCTGGCCGGCAACCTGGGCGTCGTAGCCTCCCAGGGTCTCCAACTCCCGCCGGAAATTAGACCGGCTCAGGACGTCGAGCAGCGTCTGAATCGCCGGACGTTGAAGGTGCGGGCGGCGGATCGCGAGATCGTACCGTTCGGTCGCCAGGGGAATGAAACCCAGGCCGAACAGCCGGGCGGCGGCGCGGGTGGCGACGCAGCAGTCGGCGAGTCCCGACTTCACCTGCCACGCCGCGGGCAGGTGCCCGTGGGCGATCCGGCCGAAGCCCCGCACGGTGCGCGTGCGTATCCCCAGGCGTTTCAAGTGGGATTCCAGCAAATTGCGGGCCCCGGCCCCAGGCTCCCGGTTCACGATGGTGACGTCCTCGCGCGCGAAGTCGGCGATCTCCCGGACAGCTTTCGGATTTCCGTGGGCCGTGACGATCCCTTCCTCCCACACCGCGAACGAAATCACGGCGACCGCGTTGCGCGAGAACAGCCGCCCGATCGCCGGGATGTTCGATTCGCCGCTGGAATCGTCGCGCAGGTGCGTTCCGGCGATGTGAATGGATCCGCTCTTCAGCAGTTCCAGCGACTGCGAGCTGTTCCGATGCGCGAGGACCAGTTCGATCCCCGCCGTTCCGGCGTGGCGCGCCAGCACCGAAATCCCCGGGTCGCAGCCCGCCACCAGGATCCGGTTTTCGAATTGAGCCTCGCGATCGAATACCTGGACTTCGGTCCGGTCTGCGATAACGCCGTCACTGGCCGGGAAATACCAGCGAACCGCGGAGGGCGGGGAAGCGATCAGCCGGCGATCCACGCGGCACAACTGAACCGGCTGCCCGGGTTGGGGTTGCTCGGAGCCGGGCAGCAGGGCCGCCTGCTCCTTGCGGAGATTCTCTCCGGATCGCTCGTCCGGCAACGAGAAGAGTCCTTCCACCGAGGTGTCGAGCGCTCTGGCGAGCCTGAGAGCCACGGCCGTGTTCGGCACATAGCTGCCGGCCTCCATGGCGTAAATCGTCTGCCGGCTGACGCCCGCCAGCGCCGCCACGCGGGCGGCGGAGAGGCCGCTTTTTTGCCGCGCCGCGCTCAGCGTATTCTCGATCCTCGTCATGCTAATGTCTTATATACAAGACAATGTCCGGTATGGACTACAGACTATCACGAATCCCGGCCGTTACCCTGCTCTGCGCCGCGGCCGCGCTCGGCCAGGCCAGCCGCTCCGAACTCTTCGGCGTCGTGCGCGATCCGTCCGGCCTGCCGGTCTCGGGCGCCTCGGTGGGTGTCGCGGACGAACAAACGGGAGGGCGCGCTTCGGCGGTCACCTCGGACAGTGGCGATTACCACTTCTTCGCGCTTCTGCCAGGCACTTATGTATTGACCGCGTCTCACCGCGGCTTCGCCAACCTGCGGCGCCCAGGTATCGACGTCCAGGTCGCCGGCAGAATTTCGCTGGACCTCAACCTGAGAGTCGGCGAGGCCTCGCAATATGTCGAAGTTCCAGGCGTTGCGCCGCTGCTGCAAACAACGATCGGGGCCGAGAGTTTTGTCGTGGATGAAAAAAAGCTGAGCGCGTTGCCGCTCGACGGGCGGAACTTCGTCCCCCTGATCGCGCTCGCGCCGGGCGTGGCCCTCCCGCCCGGTTCCACTTCGTCGCCTTCGCTGCTCCCCCGTATCAACGGCAGCCGCCCCCGGACGAGTGAATACATCTACGACGGCATCAGCGTGCTGCAGCCGGAACCCGGACAGGTGGCTTACTACCCGGTGCTCGATGCGATCGGCGAGTTTCGCGTTCAGGTCAACAGCTACTCGGCCGAGTATGGGCGATCGAACGGCGGCATCGTCCAGGTCAGCACAAAACCAGGCACGAACGATTTTCACGGCACGCTGTTCGAGTACTTGCGCAACGAAGTTCTGAACGCCAGAAGCTATTTCGCGCCGGCGGGAGCCAGGCCGCCATTCAAACGCAATCAATACGGGCTGGTATTCGGCGGCCCGATTCAGAAGAACAAGACCTTCTTCCTGGTGGACTGGCAGGGTACCCGTCTGCGTATCGGCAACACCCGGATCAGCACCGTTCCCACCAGCTCACAGCGGGCCGGCGTCTACTCGACGCCCGTGTACGATCCGGCGACCACGCGAAAGAACTCTTCCGGCGCGTGGCTTCGCGATCCCTTCCCGAACAACACGATCCCGGCGATCCGTTTCGATGCGGCCGCGGACGCGCTATTGGGCCACTATCCCTTGCCGAACGTTTTCTCCGGCGGCAAGGAAACGGTGGCGAACAACTACCGGCGCACCGCCATCGACACCACCGATCAGGACCTGTTCGACACTCGCTTGGACCGTTATTTCAGCGAGCGCCATCGGATTTTCACGAAATACACGTACCTTCACGACGACTCCGCGCCGGGTACTCCGCTGCCGGATGGCAGTGGAAACATCCCGTCCGGCGTGATCGGCGACACGCTCACTCGCGCCGACAGCGTGGCGGCCGAATACGACTACACTGTTTCCGCGGCGTCCGTCAATCAGGCTCGTTTCGGCTTCAGCCGCCGGGGATTCGACCGCGCCAGCCTGAACACCGGGCAATCCGCGTCCGCTTCCACCGGCATCCCAAACATCCCCGCGACTCCGTTCGCCACGGCCTTCCCCATTTTTCAGATCGGCGGCTACCAGCAGCTTGGGCCCTCCGAGAGCGCGAACTCACACTTCACCACCTCTGTTGCGCAGTTCATCGACACCTTTTCGACCGTCAGAGGCCGCCACAGCGTGAAACTCGGAGCGGATATCCGGCTGGAGCGGCTCGATGTTCTGCAGCCCCCCGACCCTACCGGGCTCTTTTCGTTCAGCACCGTATTCACATCGGGCCTGAGCAAAACCGGAACGCCGGCCGCGAACACCGGCAGCAGTCTCGCTTCATTTCTTCTCGGCCAAGTGAGCACGTTCAACGTCGACGTCCAGCGGGAAATCATAAAGCCGCGGGCGAAGATCGCGGAGTTCTTCCTGCAAGACGACTGGAGACCAACCTCGCGCCTCTCCCTGGGCCTCGGGTTGCGGTACACGCTCAATTTCCCTTCGACGGAAGCGAATGATCACGGGGCGGTGTTCAACCTGGCCACCCAGCGGCTCGACTTTCTAGGGCAGAACGGCTTTCCGCGATCGGCAAGAAGACTCGACTGGACGGATTTCGGTCCTCGCGCGAGCCTGGCGTTCCGAATCGCGGACACGTTCGCGTTGCGCGCGGGGTATGGCTTGGTCTGGATCGAACAGGCCGGCATCACTACGCCGTTCACCGTGCCCTACTTCCCGTTCATTCAAAGCGTCGGACAACGATCGCTCGACAACATCCATCCGGCGTTCGTACTGTCGCAGGGACCAATCGCACAGATCCTGCCGCCCAGTCCCGCGTCGGGGCTGGGCCAGGGCGTCTTCGGCGTGGACCGGCAGACGGGATCCGGGTACGCCCAGCAATGGAACTTCACTCTGCAGAAAACGTTCGGCGAGCATTGGAGCGCGGAGCTGGGCTATCTCGGCTCCAAGCTGACGCGCCTGGGCGTTCCCGATACGAACCTGAATCAACTGCCGGCCGCGGACCTGGCTCTCGGTTCGCAATTGACGAAGCAGGTTCCAAACCCGTTCTATGGCCAGATCCCGGTGTCGTCGTCCCTTGGCGGCGCAACCGTCGCCGAGCAGCAGTTGCTCCGGCCCTATCCGGAATACACCACCGTCTCGTTGTTTCGCAACAACATCGGGAACTCGACGTACCATGCGTTTCAGGCTCATCTCGAGAAGCGGTTTTCCGCCGGTCTCACCCTGACGGCGGCGTACACGTTTTCAAAACTGATCGACGACGCGTCGTCCGTCTTTGACGCGTCGATCCTCACCGGTCCCATCGCGAACTTCCCGGTTGCGGACAGCTATAACCGCAGACTCGAGAAGGATGTGTCGAATGGCGACATCCCGCACGCCTTCTCGTCGGGGTTCGTGTACGAGCTGCCTTTCGAGAAACGTCTTTCGGGTTGGAGGAACACGCTGGAGGGTGGTTGGGAGATCGCCGGTGTCATCCGGATTCAATCGGGCCTGCCGCTGGCGGTGACACAGGTCACCAATTTCAATGCGTTCGCGGGCTACGGCACGCAACGGCCGGACCGCGTGGGCAACCCGGTTCTCGATTCCGGGCGCAGCGCGTCTCGATGGTTCAACACGGCGGCATTCGCGATCGCGCCGCAGTTCACTATCGGCAACAGCTCGCGCAACCCGGTGCGCGGCCCGGGCTATCAGGCCGCCGACCTGATGGCCGGTAAAACATTCGCCGTGACGGAGCGCGCCAAGCTCGAGTTCCGCGCCGAGGCCTTCAATGTGTCGAACACTCCGCCCTTGGGCCAGCCCAACGGTGTCGCGGGCAGCCCGGCGTTCGGCTCCATCACCAGCGCGTTCGATCCGCGAGTCTTCGAGCTCGCATTGAAAGTGAACTTCTGAAATGCGTAGCGCTCTGACGGCCGCGGCAATCGTAATGATCGGCTGTGGAGCCGGATCGCGGACGGCAGGACGGCCCGAGGTTCGGATCGCCGCCGCCGCGAATCTCACCCAAGTATTTCAGGCGCTCGGACCGCAGTTCGAGGCTCAGGCCGCGATTCACCCGGTCTTCAGCTTCGGCTCGACGGCGCAGCTCGCGCGGCAGATCGAAAACGCCGCGCCGTTCGATGTATTCGCCGCCGCCGACGTTCAGCACGTGGATGAGCTGGATCGGAAGGGTCTTCTGGTTCCCGGAAGCCGCGCGCCTTACGCCGAAGGCATCCTCGCGCTCTGGATTCCGCCGAACAGCCGCGCCGCGGCGACCCGCATCGAGGACCTGACGAAGCCCGATGTTCGCGTCATCGCAATCGCGAAGCCGGATCTCGCGCCTTACGGACAAGCGACCGTTGAGGCCTTGCGCCGCCTTGGCATCTGGGATCGAGTGAGACCCAAGATCGTGTATGCCGAGAACATCGGCATGGCGAAACAATACGGCTCGTCGAATAATGCGGACGCCGTGTTCACGGCCTATTCGCTGGTCCTCAACGAGGGCGGGAAAATCATCGTCGTCGATGACGCGCTGCATGCGCCGATCGTGCAGGAACTGGCAATCGTCGCAGGGTCCCCGAACGGCGCCGCGGCGCGCAAGTTCACGGCGTTCCTGCTGGCCGGTCCGGGCCAAGGCATCCTGCGGGCCTACGGATACCGGACTACGCCGTAGCGTTACCGGATCACCAGCCCCAGCAGGCGCGCGAGCTCCATCGCCTGCGCGGGGGTCACAATGGCGCCGCGCACGTCCTCGGCCCGCGCCGCGATGCCCTCGATGTCCGCGCCCCGCAAATCCACGCCATTCAGCTTCGCGCCGGTCAGGTCGGCCCGTACCAGCGCGACCCGGTCGAATAACGCGCCCTCTAAATCGGCACCGCGGAAATCGGCATCTTCCAGTTGGCTCGAGCGGAATTGCGTCGTGGACAGAACTCCATCGTTGAACTGAGCGTATCTCGACTGGCAATTCTCGATTAGAACGTCCCGCCAGCGGCACTCGATGGCCTTCATCCCGCTCAGCCGGCACTCGATGAACTCCACCCGCCTTGCTTCGAACACCCGAAGCACCGCGTTCGACAGGTCGCAGCGGATGACTCGCACATCGCGCAGCCTGAGCGCCGGGAGGGTGCACTGGGCGAGCGAGACGCCGTCCAAAACGGCGCACCGCGCATGAATCGCCGGCAACGCGCGCCCCGAGAAATCGAGGCCGGACGCCGCGCGGTCCTCGAGGTGAGCGAATTCCGTCAGCGAGTCCGCGTCCACCAGCGGTGGATCGTCGAACCTGGCAGGGAGGTCGGGGCGCTCACGCTCGGACGACACTTATTGAGCATAAACCGGTGCGGCCGCGAATTTCACCGATCCGTAATGAAAGTCGGCTTTAGATTCGCGACAATGGGTGGTTGATCCCGCTGAAACCGTCTTGGTGGTTGGTTGCGACCCTGGTCGCGTGGCCCGCTTTCGCGCAGGAGGACCGCTGGAACCTGTTCTGGCAGGCGACCTCCATCGGTCAGGCTCACGGCGCATTTCGTGCGCCCTACACCGGCACAAACTCGCTTGAGAGCCGGACGGAGGCCGATGCGTCGATCACCACCACGATATTCCTCGGCCTGCGCCTTTCGCCGTCCACGCAGTTGTACGTCACTCCGGAAGTGGCGGGCGGAAAGGGATTCAGTGCCGTCACCGGGATCGCAAACTTCACGAACGGAGAAATCCCGAGAGTCGGTTCAGCCGCGCCCAAACCGTACCTTGCCCGCTTGTACGTCACTCAGGACTTCGGCTTCGGAACCGAGCGCGAGACAATCTCCAGCCAGGAGAACCAGCTCGGAGGCACGAGACCCATGACGCGGTACAGCATCACGGTTGGGCGGTTCACGGTGACGGACTTCTTCGACAACAATCGCTACTCGCACGACCCGAGGACGCAGTTCATGGGCTGGGGAGTCATGTACAACGGCGCGTGGGATTATCCGGCCGATGTGCACGGATACTCCTGGGGCTGGGTCCACGAGTTCCACGCGCGCAACTGGTCCCTGCGCTACGGGAGCGCGGCGGAGCCAAGGGTAGCGAACGGACTCCGGTTGGATCACCGCATTTTCAGAAACCGGGGCGATCTGGCCGAGGGAGAGATTCGCTACACCGTTCGCGATCACCCCGGCGCGGTGCGGCTACTCGGATTCCTGCACCATTCGAACTCGGGCACCTACGCTGAAGCAATCCGGCTCGCCGCGCAGGCCGGAACGACGCCGGACGTCACGCTGACGCGCAAGAACGGAACCCTGAAGTACGGGACCAGCATCAGCGCCGAGCAGGAACTTACCAAGGACATCGGCGTGTTCGCCCGCCTGGGCTGGAACGACGGTAAGACCGAGAGCTTCGCGTTCACCGCCATCGATCGTCTCGCGACCGGCGGCGTATCCATCGCCGGCACTCGCTGGCGGCGCGCCTTCGACACGATCGGAACCGAGTACACCGCCAGCGGAATCTCGGGAGTTCACGCCAGGTATCTCGCGCTCGGAGGGCTCGACTTCATCATCGGCGATGGCCGGTTGAGCTACGCCCAGGAATCGATCTGGGAAAGCTATTACAACGCGCGAGTCGCTCGCGGGTTATTCGCCGCGCTGGATGTTCAGCGCGTCTGGAATCCCGCGTTCAACAGCGACCGCGGCCCGGTCTGGATTTACTCGCTCCGCCTCCACACGGAATTCGGCAAGTGAACGAGCCCGTCAGAAGCTAAGCTTCAAGCCTAACTGCACGCCGCGCGGCCCGCCCCCGCCGAGATACGGATTGCCGACCGAAACGTCCGGAGTGGCCGCCAACGAGAGAAATCCGGCGCTGCTGCCGTTGGAATTGATGCCGTTCTGCGCGGCATCGGCGATGAACAACGGCAGCTCCGGATTCGTGAAGTTCGGGTGATTGAAAAGGTTGTAGCACTCCGCCCGGAACTCAAGATTCACGTGCTCGTTGATCGCCGTCCTCTTGAACACCGAAAAGTCGAAGTTCTTGAAGCCCGGTCCGACCAGCGAGTTGCGGCCCATGTTGCCATAGTGGCGCGTGCCGGCGACACAGTTCGTATCGGCGGTGCCCAGTCCATTCAGAGTGCAAGGAACGGCGAAAGCGCTCAGGTCGAGATAGTTGAACGGGTCGCTCTTGTTGTAGTGAATGGAGCCCACCACGTCGGGACGGCCGAAGCCGTTCGCGCTGCCGTCGTAGTCCCCCTCGAAGTTGTAGTTGAGGTGGAACGGCTGGCCAGTCTGAAGACTGACGACTCCGTTGAGGCCCCAACCGTCGGTGATCATCTTGTAATGGCCTTTGCTGTTCGGGAACTCATAGACGAAGTTCCAGGTGAAACGGTGGCGAAGGTCGAAACTCGAATTCCCGCGCTCGGCCCGAAGGTTGACGCTGTTGTTTGCCTGCGCCTGGTTGGGCGTGAAATCCTCGCCATCGCTGGCGTTGTCGATGGAGTGGGACCACACATAGCTCAGTGACGATTGGAGGCCGTGCCAATCGTTCACGTGCAGGCTACCTTGCAACGAGTTATAGCCCGAACTCGCAGCCGCTTCCTGGTAGAGCATATAGAACAAGCTCGAGAACGCACGCGGAACGCCATAGCTGGAGACGCCATTGGCAAGATCGGCCGCGGTAATCTGCGCCTGGCTAGGCTGGTTGAGGTCGCGGAAACGGAAGAGTTTCCGCCCGGCCGAGCCGATGTAGGCCGCCTGCATAGTCAGCTTGCTGCCGATTGCCTGCTGGAGGTTGAAGTTATAGTTCTCCATGTACGGAGTGCGCATGTTCTTGTCCACTCCGAAAGCGTCGCCCATCGGGTTGGGCGTTCCATATATCTGCACGCCAGGGGTCAGAGTGCTGACCGCGACGCCGGCAAACTTGATTGCCGCCGGCCCGATACCGCTGTAGGCTGCCCCGGGATCGAACACGGGACCGTAGGGTAGGTGGCCCATGAACAAATCCTGGGAGAAGGCGTCATAGAAAATGCCCCAACCAGCCCGAACGATGGTCTTGCCTTTGCCCGTTACGTCATACGCCACACTCACGCGCGGGCCGAAGTTATTGTAGTCGGGGTTATACAACTGCTTCGTCGGGTAGAGACCTTTGGCTAAGTCGAAGTTGGTGAACAGTCCATGCTTCTCGCCGATGACGCCGTAGTAATCCCATCGCACGCCCATGTTGACCGTGAGCTTGCTCGAGACACGGTACGCATCCTGAAGGTATAAGCCGTGGTTGTTCTCGAAGGTATTTCGATTCGTATAACCGGAAGCCTGACTGCCGCCGCTAGGCGTGCCGGCTAGAAAACCGGCCACGTCCGGGAAGTTCAGCTTGCCGCGGAAGTTGCGGTCGAAGTTCTGGGCCACCGTCGTGCGCCGGAATTCGTAGCCGAACTTGATATCGTGCTTGCCCCACTTCTTCGAAATGTTGTCGATGAAGTGCAAGTTGCTGTCGACGCGGTTGCGAGGGTCGCCGGAGTTCGCGCCGATGGGCGCGAAACCGCTGATATTGATCACCGGAAGACCGTAGTCGAAAGTGGAACCGACGCCATTGTTGAGGCCGATCGAACTCGGGTTGAAGCTTCGGTCCTGCGGAAGGAAGCCTTCGACGAAGCGGATCCAACCCCCGCGAACTTCGTTCACCATGGTCGGCGATAGCACGGTGACAAATGAGAGGGAGACGAGCTGCACACGCGTCGGCGTGTAGGTGTTGTAGCCGGGAAGATTGCCGCCGCCGACCAGGCCGAGCGGGAAGCTCTGCGTGCTGTCGCCGAAGTAGTACCGGCCGGTGAGGATGTTGTTCGCGTTGAAATTGTGATCGACCTTGATGATCGCGCTGTCGACAAAGTTGCTGAACAGCACGTTAGCCGACAGGTTCGGTCCGTTCGGGCACCCGTTATTCGTGGCGGCGTTCGCGAGGTTCGGCTTGGGATACGGATTCAGCTTGAGCACGTTGGCGATCACCGGATTTGTAACCTGCGCCAACTGGGATGGATCGGGCACGCACGAGAGGCTGTTCAGCCCGCCCGTCTCGCGCTGACCTTCGTAATTGGCGAAGAAGAACGTCTTATTCTTCACAATCGGTCCGCCGAACGAACCGCCGTACTGGTTGTTGTGGAACGGCGACTTCGGGGCGGAATCGAAATTGAAGAAGTTGCGCGCGTCCAGGGCCGTGTTGCGCAGGAATTCCAGAGCCGTGCCGTGCCAGTTGTTGCTGCCGCTCTTGGTGA
Organism: Acidobacteriota bacterium; assembly: GCA_025353165.1. Taxonomy (GTDB): domain Bacteria; phylum Acidobacteriota; class Terriglobia; order Bryobacterales; family Bryobacteraceae; genus TMP-7. The sequence continues at coordinate 96,240 of JANXRE010000121.1, forward strand.
CGATGTTGATTACGCCGCCCGCGTTCCGGCCGAATTCCGGCTCGAAGTTGGAGAGGACGCGAATCTCCGCCACCGCCTCGACGGGAAGAATCGTCGCCGGCGTTCCGAATACTCCCGCTTCGTTGATGGCCGGATCGTTGCGGTAGCCGTCGTTCATGTCGGTGCCGTCCAGCAGGAAGTTGTTGGAACGGCCGCGCGCGCCATTCAGCGAAAAAGTTCCGAACGAACCCGGCGAATCGGTGATCTGATCGGCTGAGCCGGCAACGCCGGGAACCAGGTAGATCAGCTTGGTGTAGTCGCGCCCGTTCACCGGCAGATTGCCGGCAATCGAGCTTCCGATGACACCGCCCACGGTGTCGGACGTTGTCTCCACCATCTGCGCCTCTCCGGCGACCTCAACGGTCGTCGACACATCGCCCGTTTGGAGCACGGCGTCCACTCTGCTCTCTACCGCCACGTTCACGAGGACGTTCTTGGTGACCGCCGTCTTGAATCCCGCTTTTTCCACTGTGACCGTGTATTTCCCGAGCGATAGTTCCGGTGCCCGGTAGGAGCCGTCGTCCGTGGTTGCGGTTTCGCGGACCTGGCCGGTTTCCGGGTTGCGGATAGTCACCTTGGCACCCGCCACGAACGCCCCCGATTGGTCGGTGACATTTCCTAAGACCGTGCCGCGGAAGGTCTGCCCGAGACCCATCGCCGCCCAGATGCAAAACAGAACTCCCAACCAAAACAACTTCTTCATGAATTCCCCCTGAATTTTGTGCCTACATTCAACCCCGACCCTTCGATCCCTTGCGAATCATAAAAATGAGCACAAGGATATATCACCGCCTGGTGAAGTCCTGCCACGCCAGAGTAGACCGAGGATATCCATAAAGTTACCCCGTTGAAGGCTCTCGTGTCAATCGCGATAAGTATTCAATGGGGCAAATGACGCAGCGCCTGTTTCGCCTCGGCCAAGCGTGGGAATTGCCGTTCCGCGGCCTTGAATTCGCGAGTATGAACGCACCGCCGGGCGCCCCGGTAATCAACCGGATAGCGCAAGTGCAATATCTCGTGGAACATCACGTACTCGAGCGCCACGCGGGGAACGTCCGGGCGGTCCAGCAATTTGCTGATCACGATGGTGTTGTGCGAGGGATCGTAGTGCCCCAGCGACCCGCGCGCGGACTTCCGGCTCCAACCGATCGCCGGCCGCGACATCAAGCCGTTAAAGTACTGGAAGTTCAGCTCCTCGAACAACTGGTCGAGGTCGTGGATGTCGCCCTGCGGCGCCAGGATCAGCTTGCGTCCCCGCTCCTGCCTCACCTGATGCAGCGTGTGACGCACGTCGCGCCGGTTCAGATATCCGCGGTACCGGCGCGAGTAATCGGGCGGAACGCGCTTCCGGAACAGTTTGGAGAGCAGGATGAAAGCCAACGCTTCGATCACCGGCGCGGGCGCCCCCTCCAGTACGTCGCTCATTCGGACGGACAACTTGCCTTCCTGCCACCGCGCCAGGGAGTTGGCGTTCGCGAAACGGCAGAATTCCACCTCCACCGGCGGCGCGGGCGTCCGCGGGCGCAATTGCTGAAACACCCGCGAGTAAATCTGTTGCGGAGTTTCGAACATCGATTCATCGTAACAAAGGCTCCGGGCGATCGACGCCATCGATCTTTACTACCAGCATCGCGTCGATTATCGCCGCCTCTCCCCCCTTTCAGGGCGGCAAGGAGGATGCGGCCTCGCCCGCGGTCGAGTTCACTCCAGAGGCCATGCGCCGCATCGACGGGATCGCGCCGAAGGGCGTAGCCGCCGGCTCGCGCTATCCGGAAGCGGCGATGGCATCCGTGAATGGCTGATTCTCCTGTATTCTGAAGATTCCGCATTGTTCAGGAGGATTCTTGGCGAACGCGAAGATCAGTGCGCTGGGGTGCTATGTGCCGCCCCGCGTGCTCACGAATCGAGACCTGGAGAAGATGGTCGCGACCACCGACGAGTGGATCCTGTCTCGCACCGGCATACGGGAGCGCCATATCGCCGATCCCGAAGTCGCCACCTCCGACCTCGCATACGAAGCTGCCAAGATCGCTCTCGATCAACGCGGCATCGGCGCCTCGGAGCTCGATGCGATTCTCGTCTGCACGGTGACGCCGGACATGATGTTTCCCTCCACCGCGTGCATCGTTCAGCACCGGCTGGGAGCCACGCGCGCCTGGGGCTTCGATCTCATCGCCGCTTGCTCGTCGTTCGTCTACGGACTGACCACCGCCGCCAGTTTCGTGAAATCGGGGACGCACAAGAAGGTGCTCGTGATCGGCGCCGACTGCATGTCGCGCATCATCGACTACACAGATCGGGCGACCTGTATTCTATTCGGCGACGGCGCCGGTGCGATGCTGGTGGAAGCCGCCGAGGATGGCGAACCGGGTTTCATCGACTTCAACAACGAAATCGACGGCTCCGGCGCCGGCGACTTGAATATGCCGGCCGGAGGAAGCCGGATGCCTGCGTCGCATGAAACGGTCGACCAGCGGCTGCACTATGTCAAGCAGCACGGGCAGCAGGTGTTCAAGTACGCCGTTCGTAAGATGTACGAATCCAGCCGCGATCTGCTCGCCCGGAACAATTTTACCGGCGAGGACGTCGCGGTATTCATACCGCATCAGGCCAACATTCGGATCATCAACGCCGCCGCGGATCGGTTGGGAATCGATCCCTCCAAGGTGATTATCAACATTCAGGATTACGGCAACACGACCTCCGCCACTCTCCCGCTGGCGACGCGCGACGCGATCGCGGCGGGAAAATTGGAGAAAGGCGGGCTGGTGGTGTTCGCCGCGGTCGGCGCGGGTTACACCGTGGGCTCCAACCTCTGGCGCTGGGCATTCTGAGGTGGAACGGGCGCACAAGTTCGTCAGCCTCGCGTTCCTGTGCTACGACGATCCGCACTACGATCACCGCTCGTTTCATGCCCGCGCGCGGGCGATGCTGGCCAGCCATCCGGAATTGGCCGGAGCCAACATCTGGGCCGCGTCGGCCGCCGGCGACGCCGACGCCGTCGAATCGTTTCTGGACCGCGATGGCGAGCTCGTAAACCGCCCGGGGCTCCACGGCTGGCCGCCGCTGCGGGAGCACGGCGCACGATAGACTGAAAACAGCACGATAGATTGAAAACAGAAGGAGGGCCGCAGTGACCGGACCGCTGAACAACCTCGAACAGTTGGATGAATTCGTGGCATCCCGTTACGACCCGAGCAAGGCCGAAGATCAGTTCCGCGATCACAGCGGCGCCCAGCCGGGCGTGCGCGAGTTTTACCGCCTCAATCACATCCATCAGACGCGCGATTTCGTTCTCGAGAAGAAGCGCCGGTATCTTGGCCTGGATAAGACCCGCATGGGAATCTGGGAGGCGCTCGAGTATCTCAACACCCTGGTGGACGACAGCGATCCGGACACGGACCTTAGCCAGATCGAGCACAATCTGCAAACTGCCGAAGCGATTCGCCGGGATGGCCAGCCGCGCTGGTTCGTCCTGGCCGGTCTCGTTCACGATTTGGGGAAAGTCCTTTGCCTGTGGGGCGAGCCGCAGTGGGCCGTGGTGGGCGACACTTTCCCGACCGGCTGCGCATATTCCGACAAGATCGTCTTTCACGAGTTCTTTCGCGACAATCCCGATTACGGGCGCCCGGAGTATCAATCGAAGCTGGGTATTTACGAGGAGAACGGGGGCCTGGACAAGGTCGATCTGTCCTGGGGCCACGACGAATATCTCTACTGGGCCATGCGGGACTACCTGCCCGAGCCCGCTCTCTACATGATCCGGTATCACTCGTTTTACCCCGGCCATCAGGAGGGCGCCTACGACTATCTCATGAACGCCCACGACCGCGAGATGTTCGACTGGGTTCGGAAATTCAATCCGTACGACCTCTATTCGAAGGCTGGCGAGAAAGTCGATGTCCGGAACCTGCGGCCGTACTACGAAGAATTAATCCGCGAATATTTCCCGGAAAAGATCCGCTTCTGATCGGGGGGGGTTTATCTGTCCCTTCCGCTCAGCCGCGATTAGTCCGTGAAGAACTCGTCGCAGAGTTCGGACTCCGGAATAAACCGGCATGCCTGGCGGTAGATCGCGTGGATGGTGCCACGGTCGATCTCGTCAGGATTGGGAATGGTTAAAATCTGCTTTTGAACATTCTCCAGAAAGCCGCCCCAAAACCACGGTTCATCCCCAGCCGGACAAAGGTAGAGCATCTGCGGGTAATAGCGGTTCACGAGTTCTCGCAGTTGGTGCCCAGCCTGAACCTCAGTGTGACCAGCACAGCAAAGACCATTACGCCCAACTCCGCGCCCAGGCACACACGGGCGAGCTCTTCGCGGAGTTGCGGACCGGCTTTTGGCGGTGCTCATCGCCATGTTTGATTTCCGGCACCCTGTACGATCCCAACCGGCGGACAGCAGCCGCGACCCAGTGAACTCCGCTGTACTCGACCACCCTCGCGCAGAGGATAGCGCAACGCAGGGATGCGACCTGAGCACTGCCGCGAGTGCGGACTGGCCGGGGCGGTTACAGTCGCCCCGGCTCCCAAAAAACAGTCTGCCGGAAAGCGATAACAAACGGTGGGGAGTCCCCCCCGGGGTCGTTTTGCGTTTTGCCGTATTCCGGGACGGATGGCAATTCTTTTCGATCATTCGAATTTGCTCGCGGCCGTAATCGGCGAGGACTGGCGGGCCACAAGGGCGCAGTCTAGTCCGGGAGATCTTCATCGCGGTAGGCTATGCTGCTAGTCATGCCGACGACACGCCGCCAATTCATTGCCTCAGGGACTCTGGCCGCAGCCGCTCTCGGTGCGAACGATTCCATCCGCGCCGGACTGATCGGGTGCGGTGGGCGCGGGCGCTCGCTGCTGGAACTATTCCAAAAGGATCCGTCATGCCGCATCGTGGCGATCGCCGACGTGGATCAGGGACGGCTTGAGGAGACACGGGCATCGCTCTCTCCTCCGCCCGCCACGTATTCGGACTTTCGGCGTCTGCTCGATCGGAACGACATCGACGCCGTGATCATTGCCACCCCAGATCACTGGCACGCCATTCCTGCTCTTCAAGCGATGCGCTCCGGGAAAAATGTATACCTAGAAAAACCGATCGGGCACACCGTGGAAGAAGGCGCCATGCTGGTCGCCGAAGCCGGGCGTAGCGGCCGGCTTGTCGAAGTGGGTCTGCAGCAGCGGAGCGGGACCTTGTTTGCCGACGCCGCGCGCCTCATTCAGAATGGGACGCTGGGAAGGATCAGCATGGTTCATTGCCTAAACGTCTGGAACCAGAGCGATTCCGGCAATTTGGATTATACGATTCTCCGGCCCGCTCATTCGCGCGCTCATGGTCTCGGGCGCCCGCCGGATGCTGAACCTCCAGTGGGAGTGGATTACGACTTCTGGCTCGGCCCCGCACCGAAACGCCGCTTCAATCCCAACCGCTTTCATTGGAACTACCTGTACTTCTGGGATTACTCAGGCGGGATGGTGATCACCTGGGGTGTCCACATGCTCGACAGTGTGCGACAGTTACTGGGTCTGGGCTGGCCCAGTTCGGTTACGGCTTCCGGAGGGCGTCATGTGCTCGACGATATGCGCGAGACGCCAGACACACTGGTCGTCGTATTCGATTACCCGAACCTGACGCTCACCTGCTCGGTACAACATGCAAACGCGTTCCCCTGGGGGAACCCAAAAATGGATCATGGCATTCAGATTATGGGTACCAAGGGGACGATGCTCCTCACGCGCGAGGGTTACCGCATCGTGCCCGAAGGAGAGAACACGACTTCAATCGTGAGCCCTGCCAGCTTAGACGCCGGCGATGGCGCGCATCAACTCCGGTTTCTCGAATCCGTGCGCTCGGGCAAACCGCCTGTTTGCGGCATTCGCGAGGCGCATATATCCACCGCATCGCTGCAACTGGCCAACATCAGCTACCGCACGGGCCGCAAGGTGTTTTGGGATCAGGCGCGCCAACAGATTACTGGCGATAGCGGAGCTTCGCGTTATCTCACAAAGGACTACCGCAAACCATGGTCACTCACCACGTAAGCCGCCGCACCCTGCTCGTCGCCGCTTCAGCCGGATTGGCTCGCGGCGCCTCGCCCGTTCGTCTGTTGGTCGTGACCGGTGGCCATGAGTTCCATGAGAGCTTCTGGGATGTTTTCAAGAACCGGGAATGGAAGATGGAACAGCGCGCTCACGAGCCGGCCGACACGTGCACGGTCTATGACCGTCCAATCGCGCCGGACTTCGATGCCGTGCTGCTCTATGACATGCCGCGGAACATCACTGAGGCACAACAGCGAAATTTTCTGGCACTTTTCGAACACGGCGTGGGCGTCGTCGTTCTACATCACGCTCTGGCAGGACTCCAGCAGTGGGGCGCCTTTGAAGAGATCACGGGACTGCGCATGCGCGAGAAGGGTGAAGGTGGCCTGCCGCCTTACATCTATAAACACGACGTAGATTTTGAGCTTCAGCGCGTGGAACTGAAGCACCCGGTATTGGAGGGAGTTCCTTCCTTTCCGGTTCTTGATGAGACCTATGGGCGAATGTATTACCATCCGGACATCCAGCCGCTGATGGTCACGAATCACGCGACCAGCATACCGGTGGTCGTGTGGACACGAACGTATAAGAACTCTCGCTTGGTGATGATCCAGCCTGGCCATGGGCCACAGATCTTTGTCAACCAGGCTTTCCGCCGACTGATTGCCAATTCGGTCCAATGGGTGCAGCGCCGCAAGTAACTGGCGGCACACCACTGAGTGCCGCACAATATAGCGGATCTATTTCGAATGGCAGTGATGAGATTGGGCCGGCGACGCATACGGCGCAAGGTGCGTCGCGCACCCTCGCTGAGTTGCCACAGATCTCGCGGGCAGACGGCATACAACGAAAAGGTCGCTCCATTCGAATGGACGAAAGCCTCTACAGGTTCGTCGAGTATTGGATGTGGGCTGTGCCACGGGTCCGGACCGGTTAGTCTCTAGCCACGTCGTTTGCCCGGTGCAAGAATTCTCGATCGGCGCGTTCCTGCTCGATCTTGACGATCCTTCCAAAGTGATTGCCTGCGCGAAGCCTCACTTCACTCTAATTCCGCTGCCAGCCGTGGCCGGACCTGGCTGTATGCCTCATTGCCGGTCGATGATGTGGGCTAATCGCAACCTTGCTGCCTCTTAGTGCTCAGGATTGTTGCTCCAACTGATCGCTGCGTACGTGTATCCGCGGCGTAGCCCTGACTCATTTCGATGGCAAGGGCAATCTGACATGACGCAGGTGGACCACATAGTCCGCAACAGCACGCCACCATCGCAGGGGTGGACGGCGGGCAGCGGGCCCGATACCGTGGTCGACGCCAATGCCGTCACCAGCGTCGGCATACGACTAAAATAATGGCGGCGTAAACGGTCGGGGCGCGGCGTCCCGGCATTTCCTTGCGAACGCCGGTTTTGGAAAGATTTTCTGCCATCGTCCCCCGGATCTGTAAGTTGGGCAGGTTTCCGCCGGGCGAACCCCCTGGTGCGCGGCCGGCCGCCTGGCCGGCCTCTTCGAATTGAACGACAGCCCCCTCTGGAACCCGGCACCAATCCGCAAAACCGAGGCGACACGCCGCCGGGTTTGGTTGCGGCTATGCCACGGTGTGTTCATCGGAGTTCACCGGCGGTCCGAGAAGTGCTCACCCCAACGCCCGCCCGAACGCGCCGAGGAAATGATCCACGCCTTCCGCGGTCGCCAGCGGCCCCATGATGCCGATCCGAAAGATCTGGCCCGCCAGCGGCCCCAACCCGCCCGCAATCTCGATCCCATCTTCCTCCAGGAGCCGCGACCGGACCTGGCGCTCGTCGACTCCCGCGGGCACCCGCACCGTGTTTAGGTTTGGGATCCGCCGGCCCGGCGCAACGTGCATCTGTAGCCCCATCGCTTGCACCCCGGCCACGAAACGCTCGTGGGCCTCCAGATGCCGCCGCCACCGGCCCTCCAGCCCCTCCGCTTCGATGGCGCGCAGCGCCTCGCTAAGTGCGTAGAACATGGAGACCGGCGCGGTGTGGTGATATTTGTGGGGCGCGTCGTAATACTCGCGCAGGAGTTTCAGGTCGAGATACCAGACCTCGACGGGATCCTTCCGGCGGTCCAGCCGCTCCATCGCGCGTGCGGAAATCGTGATCGGCGCCAGGCCGGGTGGGCAGCTCAAGCCTTTCTGCGTGCAACTGTACGCGATATCCACGCCATTCGCGTCCGCCGCGATCTCGTTTGCGCCGAGCGAGGTGACCACATCCGCGATCGCCAGCGCCCCAGCCCGATGCGCGGCGTCGCAGATGCCCTTCCCAGGTTGCATCGCCCCCGTCGAGGTCTCCGCATGCACGAACGCAACCGTGCCGGGTTTATCGCGCTCGATCAGCTCGGCGCCTTCGTCGTCGCCGAAGACTTTTCCCCACGGCTTCTGCCATTGGACGACCTCTGCTCCGTGCCGCCTTCCCATCTCGGCGATTCTCTCCGCAAAATATCCGGCCGAGAAAACGCCCAGCCGCGTCCCGGGCTCGACGAAGTTGCAGATGGCCGCCTCCATCCCGGCGCTGCCGGTTCCGGAGATGGCCAGCGTCATCTCGTTGGCCGTGCCAAAAACCCGGCGTAGCCCCTGCCGGACCTCGTCCACCACCTCCAGAAAACAGGGGTCGAGGTGCCCGACCAATGGCTGCGTCATCGAGTTGTACACGCGCGGCTCCACCTGGGTGGGGCCGGGACCATACAGCAGGCGTTTGGGAGGATAGGAGACCGTCATGGGAACCTCCAGCGTATCAATTCCGCCCCTTCGCGCGGCCCGGAATTTCCGGCGCAGGCTGTATACTCGAATTGGAAAGGGGAAAAGGAATCGCGCCGGGTTTGCAGGTGCGCTATCACGAGTTTTTGCGAAACGAACCCACGGAGGCCTTAACCCTATAATTTTTATTGAGTTGCACTGTGCTTTTTAGGGTTTATCGAGGGATCTGCTCCAGCCGTTTCGATATTGCGCTTGCAAACGGGACGGTGACGAGGTAATCTAATTGGTGGCAGCGAGTAAACGGTAGGCAGTAGCAGACTTCTCTATCTGAATCTGAAGTCGAGTAAGCCGCCTCGCAAAAGTTCTTGACTTTTCGATTTTTTGGATGCGTGGTTCGCACGCCCAAAACGGCTTTCGAGGCCGAAGTAGCTGGCAGGCTTTTGAAAACGATCGCTTGTCCGTTGCGCAGTTCTTTGACAACTGGTTGAACGCAAATTCGATTCGTCAGATGCTCTGAGTTAAAACCGGGGCGACCTGATCGGATGCGTCGCATTTCCGAGCCGTGACCGTAAGGGAGCGGAAGCAGGAGTGTGGCAAGATCCGATTATTCAGCAACAAAGGTTCAAACGAGAGTTTGATC